>NZ_JADWYU010000095.1:10580-45250 GCF_016786325.1 Frankia nepalensis
ACCAACGATCATCACGTTCCGCGGAACCAACGATCATCACGTTCCGCGGAACCAACGATCATCACGTTCCGCGGAACGCCTCGGGCGCCGAGGCGCCCTCGGCGGTTTTGTGGACTTGGCCCGGGCCGCGGCGGACCGACGGCAGCGTCCTGTTCAAGGGTGGCGTGGCCTACGGTGGATGTCGCCATGACCACTGGGCCCCGTGAGACCCGCGCGCGTCGCCGTCGCCGGACTGATCTCGACGAGCGGCAGATCGTCGACGCCGCGACCCGGGTCGTCGCCCGTGTCGGGATCGATGGCCTCACCATGCGGGCCGTGGCCGCCGAGCTCGGTCTGTCCTCAATGGCCAGCTATTACTGGGTGCCGAGCAAATCGGCCCTGTTCGAGTTGATCGCCGACGCGGTGCTCGAACGGATCGAGATCTCGCGCTCAGACGAACCATGGGACGCCAAGCTGCGGAAGCTGTTCGTCTCCGCTCGCGCGGAGCTCAGCCGCTATCCCGGCCTCGCCGAACTGCTGCTCCACCGGACCACCCACACGCCCAACACGGTCCGACTGGAGAACGAGCTCCAGGACCTGCTACGCGGGGCCGGGTTCGGTACCGAGGCCGGGGCGCTCGCCGAGGCGTTCGTCGTCTACCTGTACGGCTGGGTGAGCTACGAGAACCGCCCCGCCGATCCCGACGCCACCCAGACGCCCAGGTGGGGCGGAGGGCCGCCCCTTCCCGGCACCGCCCAGGGCTTCACCTTCGGCCTCGACCTGCTCATCGAGGGCGCCCGACGGCGACAGCCGGGTACCACCAACCCCGGGACCTCCGCGACCGGCATCCCCACCACCCAGCCGGCCGCCACCGCCACTTCCGCCACCGCCACATCAGCCACCGCCACGTCCGCCACCGGCGCGTCCGCCGGCGCCAGCGCGGGCACTCCCACTCCCGCCGCCACTCCCACCAACGCCGGCGCGGGCACTCCCACCGGCGCGGGCACTCCCACCGACGTCGGCATTTCCACCGACGTCGGCACCACCACATCCGCCAGCGCCGGCACCACCATCCGCTGATCCGCCGCCGGGCCGCCGGCCGCCGAGGCGCCACCGACCGCGCCCGGTCCGACCAGCGCGCCGGCCTCGCGCCTCCCTTGGCGCGCCGCCGGCGCCGGCGCCGGCGCCGCTTGATCGCCGTTTGTGCCCTCCGGGGGTCGTGATTCAGCCCCGCCGACGACCCCGGGAGGGCACAAACCGCGATCACGACGGGATCGAGCACCTGATTCACCGCGGGGCCGCCGGCTCGGCCGTGGTTGACAGGCTCGATTTGAGCGACGTAAAAATAAGCCGGTCGAGGCCGTGTGGGCGTTCATCGTGATCCAGGCGGCGCCACGCGGGTGACGGACCGGAGCCGTGCGGCGGCACCCGGCGTCGAGGAGGATCCGTGGGCGGCGACCATGCGGCGGGGCTGGCGGCCCCCGGTCCGGTCGGGCTGGAGTTCGACCCCTTCTCGGAGGCGTTCTTCGCCGACCCGCATCCCGTCTACCGTTTGATGCGCGAGCGGCAGCCGGTCTACTACAGCGAGCGGCACGACTTCCACGCGCTCACCCGCTACGACGACGTGTCGACGGCCCTCAAGGACTGGGAGACGTTCTCCTCGGCGCGCGGCGTCGACCTGGAATCCATCAAGAAGGGCGCGGTCGCCCCCGCCGGAATCATCGCGCTCGATCCGCCCGACCAGACCCGCTTACGCGTCCTGGTCAGCCGCGCGTTCACCCCCCGGGCCATCCTCGGACTCGAGCCCATGGTCAAGGAGGTGATCGACCGGCGCCTCGACGCGCTTGGGGACACGTTCGACGCGGTCGAGGACTTCTCAGCCCTCTTCCCGATAGAGATCATTTCTCGCATGCTCGGGATCCCGCCTGAGCGGCACGCCTTCGTCCGGCGCTCGGTCGACCGGATGCTCGCGCGCCGGGACTCCCTGGCGATGAGCGACGACCAGCTGGCCGTGGCCATCGAGCTCGGCGCCTACTACTACACACTGTGCGTCGAACGTCGCGACAACCTCGGCGACGACATGATCAGTCGACTGATCGCCGCCGAGGTGGAGCGCGACGACGGTACCCGCCTGGGCCTCACGGACGTGGAGATCGCCAGCTTCGTCTCCCTGCTCGGGAATGCCGGGTCGGAGACGGTCACCAAGCTGGTCGCGAACGCCTTCGTGCTGTTCTTCCAGAACCCCGACCAGTGGCGGCTGCTCCAGGAAAATCCCGCGCTGATCCCCCGGGCGGTGGAGGAGATCCTGCGTTTCGACCCCCCGGTCAGCTATGTCGGCCGATACGCGACGCGGGACGTCACCCTGCACGGAAGGACCATTCCGCGTGGCGGCGCGGTCCTGCTGGCCATCGGCGCCGCAACCCGTGACGAGGCCGCGTACGCCGACCCGGACCGGTTCGACATCACCCGGCCGGTCCGGCACAACCTCGGCTTCGGTTACGGGGTGCACAACTGCCTCGGCGCCGCCCTCGCCCGGATAGAGAGCCGGCTGGCGCTCACGGAGATGCTCCGCCGGATGCCGACGTACCGCGTCGACCTTTCCGGCCTCCAGCGGGTACGCATGGCGAACGTGCGGGGCTTCGCGCACGTGCCGGTCGAGGTCGTCGGCCGGTAGCCACGCGACCCGGCCGTCAGCGGCCGATCAGGGCCGCGACGGCGGCGGCCGTCGTCGGGAAGCGGTCCAGCAGAGCCGTGGCCTCGCTGTCGGGCCCGGCGACGTTGTCGGACCCGGCTACCGGGTCCGCCTGATCCGCCCGGCCCGCGCCGGTCGACGAAGGCCACTCGGTCTCCAGATCTAGCAGGGCCGCCAAGGCGTCGGTGGTGGCCGGATGGCCGACGAGCAGATCCGTCAGCGGCCCCGCGACCACCGGGCGCGCGGCGGCCCACGCGCCGCCAGGTCCAGTCGCCGCCTGGCCCGGCGGCGCGGCCGGGGCCGACCACGGCGCGGTCCAGGCGTCCAGGTCGGCGAGGCCGGCGGGGAACGTGCGCCCCGCCTCCCGGACCAGCGTGGGCACGTGCTCGGCGGCGTGGTCCCGCAGGGTCCGGATCAGCGTGGGCAGCCACGGGAGCAGGACGTGGTCGGGCAGCCGGGCGAACGCCTTGGAGATCACCTCGACGACGAACGGCGCGAGCGTCGGCACGGGCTCCAGGGCCTGCACGAAGCCGGCGAGGTAGCGCGGGAACGCGGGGATGACCAGCGGGTTGGCGAGCAGCCCGTCGCAGCGCGCCCGCAGCTCGGCCATCGACAGCTGGCCGAGCCGAGTCTGCGCGGCCCACAGCAGCGCCGTCCGCGCCGGCTCCTCCGGATGGGACTGGCGCACCGCCAGCTCCAGCTGCGCGCGGTCGCAGCCGAGGGCGAGCGCCAGGTTCTCCAGCGTCAGCAGGAAGCCGAGCATGGAGGCGACCTGGCGCACCGTGGTGTCCTCGGCCGCGAAGGCGATCGGCAGCAGCGTGCAGTAGTGCGCGTAACCACGCGTGACGAACTGCTCGCACCAGGCCGGCAGCGTGGGCTCACTGACGCGGTAGTGGTCGAGCAGCCGCCGGATCCGGCGCAGCACCTCGGGCGCGTCGTCCACGGTCCGCTCGCTGGTCAGCAGCTCGACGGCGCGGGCTCCGAGCTCGTCCGCCAGGCGCCGGCTGTCGAGGAAGGTGACGGCGTCCTCGACGGCGGCGAGCGCGCCGGCCGCCGTCGCGTCCGGCGCCCAGGCGGCGCGGCGCAGTCGCTGCTCCAGGGCCTGCTCGACGGTGACCGCCTCGTAGCCCAGCTCGATGAGCACGCGCTGATGCCGGCCGATCGCCAGGTCCCAGCTTTCCTGGGGTGACCGCTCCCCCAGCCGCCGTACGCCGAGGATCGGGCGGACCGCGCCGTCCGGCAGCAGGTAGCGCAGCATCCACAGCAGGTGTGAGCAGGGCGCCAGCTCGGGGTTCGCGGTCAGGTCGAGCAGCGCCCGCTGCACCGTGCGCTTGGAGAGGTCGAGCCCCAGCGGCGCCAGCCGGTCGTGGACGTCGCGGGCCAGCGGCGGGAGCGCGTCGTAGCCGACCTGGCCGACCCGGTCGCCGCCGAGCAGGATCTCGCACAGCCGGCGCACGTCGCGCCGGCCGGGCACCACGTCCTTCTCGATGCAGGTGACCGCGGCGTCCTGGAAGTCGTAGGGCGTCGGGCGGGCGCGGTTGCGCATGCCGGCCAGCAGGATCGACGACTCGAACACCGCGATGGCGTCCGCCGTGCTGGCGAGGTAGCCGTTGCGGCGCGCCAGCCGGACGATGTCGACGCTCCAGCCGAGCAGTTCGTCCTCGTCGATCCCGTCCAGCGCGGGCGGGCTCTCCAGGAAGCCGGACAGCCGCTCGGCGCCCTCGGCCGGCCGGCTCGTGCCACCAACCGGCCCTGCGCCTGACCGGGTCGCCGCGCGGGACTTCGCGGGCCGCGCGCCCTTGGCGGCGCCACGCTGGCCGGACAGGCGGAAGGGGGCGACGCCGGTGCGGGCCACCGCCTTCGCCCAGGTGGCCGCCGCGATCGACACGGAGCCGCCAGCCAGGCCGAACTGCGCCTCGATCGCGGAGTGGCTCGACGGGATGAGCCCGTACAGCCAGCGGGTTCCCGTCACGGGCGGGATCTCGTGGCCGGCCTCCGCCGCGCCGGGCGCCGGCGGGCCGGGCGCGGCCGGTTGGACGGCGGCGGACGCGGCCGGGAGGGCGGGCTCGGGGGCGGGAACCGGATCCACGGCGGTGCTGGCGGCGTCCGCGGCCGGCGCGGGTGCGCCGAACTCGGGAACGCGGCTGACCGCGTGGAAGGCGCCGCACACGTGCAGGCAGTCCGCCGGGTCGACGCCGGAGCTGGCCAGGTGCTCCCGGATCCGGGTCCACATGTGCCGCTCGCGGGCCTCGTCCCGGGCATGCCGGCCGTCGTCGTCGGAAGGCCGCAGCCGGCGGAACAGGCTGCCGACGAGCGCCATGGCCTGGCGATAGGTGTCATGGTCGGCGCCGGCGAGCGGCTGCTCGACGTACTGGTCCCACCATTCCGACCAGTGCCGGACCCTGCCGTGACGCAGCAGGAACTCCTCCAGTTCCGCGAACCGGGGCCGCAGGTCGCCGATCTCGACGCCGACCGCGTCGCCGTGCAGCGCCGGCTGGTCGCCGTCGCGCTCCGGGTCGGCGGCGTCCGCCGGCGCCGGCCCCGCGCCGTCGTCGGTCGAGGGCCCCGCCGCCGGGCGCCGGCGGTTCTCCCACTGGAAGAGGTGGTCGGCCGACCAGTCGACGAGCACCAGCTCGACGCCCGGGGTCTCCAGCGCGTAGGCGATGGCCTGGTACTCCGCGGACGCCTCGGTGATCGGGGCGATGACGCTCAGCGGCCCGGACCCGGCCGGGAAGCCCGTCAGCTCGTGGGCGAACGCCTGCAGGGCCACGGGCAGCGAGCAGTTGCGCAGCTCCCCGAGCAGCGGGCGCAGGTCCTCGCACAGCTCCAGGTAGATGACCTTGGGCCGCTTCTCCCGCAGCCGCCGGGCCATCGCCAGCGCGGAGGCCGGCGAGTGATGGCAGACCGGGAAGATCTCCAGCCGTTCGTCCAGCGCCCAGGCGACGTCGTCGACCAGGCCGGCGAGGATCTCCGCCAGCGTGGCGGAGTCCGCGGCGAAGGCCGCCGCGGCGTCCACCAGCCGCCCCCGCAGCTGTCCGAACGAGTTGTGGCCCTCCACGGCCGCGGCTCGCGGGTCGGCGAGCCGGGCGTCCCCCGCGTTCACCGCGCCGTTCACAGCGTTCACCGCGTTCACAGCGGGCTCGTTCACCACGTTCACCACGGGGCTCACGACAGGGCCGCGATGGCCTGGCGGCCGCCCTCGAGGAAGTCGGGCCACAGGCCGCCGTCGGACTTGCCGCGCGGCTCGACGACGGTGTGCAGGTACTTGTTGAGGATCGCGAGGTCCTCTGGGCTGCGGCGGGCGAGCGAGCCGACCAGCGAGCCCGCCAACGTGCCGGCCCGCAGCACGCGCTCGCCGAAGAACTGGCTGTGCAGGATCGCGTCCTCCAGGACGCCGATCTGCTCGGCGGTCGACAGCGCCGACTCGAGCTTCTCGTCGTCGCTGGTCGCGGACGCGGCGGCGCCGCGCAGGTCGGCGAAGCTCTGCAGCAGGATGTCGAGCAGCGTCGGTGGGACGTCCAGCTCGATCTGGTGGCGGCGCAGCAGCTCGGCGGTGCGGAACCGGACGATGTCGGCCTCGCTGCGCTTGTTCGTCACCACCGGGATCCGGACGAAGTTGAACCGCCGCTTGAGGGCCGAGGACAGGTCGTTGACGCCCCGGTCCCGGCTGTTGGCCGTCGCGATGATCGAGAAGCCGGGCCTGGCGAACACGACGTTGTCGCTGTCGAGCTCCGGGATCGACACGTACTTCTCGGAGAGGATCGAGATCAGCGCGTCCTGGACGTCGCTGGTCGAGCGGGTCAGCTCCTCGAACCGGCCGATGACGCCGCGCTCCATCGCCGTCATGATCGGCGAGGGGATCATCGACTCGCGGGACTGCCCCTTGGCGATCACCATCGAGACGTTCCACGAGTACTTGATGTGGTCCTCGGTCGTGCCCGCGGTGCCCTGGACGACCAGTGTCGAGTCGCGGCTGATCGCGGCGGCGAGCAGCTCGGCGAGCCAGCTCTTGCCCGTGCCGGGGTCGCCGATCAGCAGCAGGCCCCGGTCCGAGGCCAGGGTGACGATGGCGCGCTCGACCAGGCTGGTGTCGCCGAACCACTTCTGGTCGATCTGGCGGTCCAGCCCGTCGGACCTCTGGGACCCGAGGACGAACAGGCGGACCATCCGAGGGCTCAGCCGCCAGGAGAACGGCTTCGGCCCGTCGTCGACGGACTCCAGCCAGTCCAGCTCTTCGGCGTACTTGGCCTCGGCGGGTGCACGCAGCTGCTCGGCGGTCATGCGCGGTTCTCCTCAGCGCGGGGGAAGCTCGGGAACGTCGGGAAGGCGGAAATCTCGGGTGCCGAGGCGTCAGGCAACGAAGTTCTTCAGTTCGAGGACGAGCTTGCGAATGTGTCCGGAGATGACCGGCGTGCCCAGGTCCTTGAAGCGCTGCCGGAACCACGGGTTCACGCTCTGGTGGCCGGAACTGTTCACGGAACCGACCGGGATGAACTTCACGCCCGACCGGTGAACAGCCTCGATGCCGTCGAACAGCGGTTGGGAGCGGTCGAACTCATAGAAGTCCGAGATCCACACCATGACGGTGTTACGTGGATCGGTGATCTTCGGCCGGGCCATCGCCATCGCGACCGGGCCGTCGTTGCCGCCGCCGAGCTTCGTCCGCAGCAGCACCTCGAACGGGTCGTGCACCCAGGGGGTGAGGTCGAGGGCCTTGGTGTCGTAGGCGATCAGATGTACGTCGACCTTCGGCAGGCCCGCGAAGATCGACGCCAGGATGGTGCAGTTGACCATCGAGTCGGTCATCGACCCGGACTGGTCGACCACCACGATCATCCGCGCGGGGCTGGTACGCCGCGCGGTCTGCCGGTAGTAGAGCCGGTCGACGTAGAGGCGCTGGTCCTTGTCGTTCCAGTTCGGCAGGTTCTTCCAGATCGTCCGGTCGAGGTCGAGGTTGCGGAACACCCGCTTGGGCGGCACCGAGCGGTCGATCGTGCCCGCGCTCGCCTTCTCCACCTGGGTGCGCAGCACCTCGGCGACCTCGTCGACGAACCTGCGGATCAGCGCCTTCGCGTTGGCCAGCGCGACGCCGGAGAGATTGTGCTTGTCACGCAGCAGCTGCTCGATCAGCGACATGCTCGGGGTGAGCTTGCTGGCCAGTGCGTTGTTCGCCAGCACCTCGCGCAGGTGCATCCGGCGCACGAGGTCGGCCTCGAGGTCGGCGAGCGTGCCGGAAAGGCCGCCCGCGTCGCCGGCCCCCGGCCCGAGCGCCGCCTTCAGCCAGGCCGCGTCGGACTGCCAGCCGGCGAGCTGGGTGGCGCTGACGCCGCCAGACCCCGTCGCGAACACGTTGAGCAGCAGTTTGGAGACCAACGCCGCGTTGCGCGCCTCGGCCCGGCCCACCGCGGCGTCGGGCCGCGTGCCGGCGCCAGGCCCGGCCGCGTCGGGCTCGATCTCGTCGGGCCCGGTCTCGTTGCCCGCGGCCGCCGGCGCGGGCCCGTCGCCAGCCGCCTCCCCACCGGCCAGCAGGCCAGGCAGCTCCTCGCCGAGCGAGGGGAAGCGCTGCACGATGTTGTCCACGGACACCGTGGGATCCAGCAGCGCGGCGGGCAGGCCGAGATCGTCCACGATCGCCAGGCTGGCCGACTCCAGCGCGGCCTGCTCGTCCGCGGCGAAGATCCTCGACAGCAGCCGCCAGTACAGCACCTGGCGACGGTTCTCGTACGCGGCCGGGTCGACGTCGCCGGCCACCGGCCGGGTCATGTTCTCGGTCATTTCCGCAGCAGCCTTCCGGCCCGCTCGCGCAGCACGGCGACGGAGTCGCCCTGCTTGGCCAGCACCTTCGCGATCTTGGGATCGGTCACCCCGAGCGCCCAGTCGCCGGCGTGCGCCGTGACCGCCTTGCGCCTGACCACGGCCTGGGCCGCGAGCGGGCGCAGCCGCCAGGCGCCGTCGTCCCAGCGCAGCAGCCCAAGGCAGGCGGACGAGGCGGCGAGCAGCTCGGCGGTCAGCGGGCCGTGGCTCGCCGCCGGGTTGTCGGCCGGGCCGACGTCGACGCCGAGTGGGATGCCGCCGAGGTCGAACGCGAGCGCGTGCCCCTCGTCCACGGAGGTCGCGTAACCCTCCAGCAGCACCGGCTCGGCGATCCGGACGGGGTGGCGGTCCAGCGGCACCGCCGCCGGCGCGGCCGCGCCGGCGAGCAGGACCCGGGCGGTCACGAACGGGTCCGCCGCCTCACCGAGGCGGACGCCGTCCTCCCGCCACACCAGGTCGCCGCCCGGGAGCAGCGCCAGGTCGGTGACCTCCACCGCGCGCCGCTCGGCGAGCGCGCCCAGCAGCACGGGGTACGCGTCGAGAAGCCGCCACAGCGCCGGGCCCACGATCGTGTCCACCTTCGCGGCGGTCACGCCGGCGCGCACCAGTGCCGGGCCTTCGTCCGCCCCGCCGGCGGGCTCGAGGACGCCGTGGACCTGGACCCGGACCGCGGTGTCGTGCTCGGCGACCTCGGCTCCGAGGATCAGCAGCCGTCCGGACACCCGCTTCGCCGGCTCGGACGGGCCGGGCGGCCACGCTCCCTTCCAGGCGAGCAGCTGCGCGCGGGCCCACAGGTCGGCCCAGCGCCGCGCCGGCAGCCGGGCCGCGGCACCGACCGGGCAGGAGGCACGCAGCTCGGCGGCCAGGCCGTCGAGGAGCACCGCCAACCGGCGCAGTCCCGGCTCGGCCCGCGCGGCCTGGCGGGCCTGGGCGGAGGCCGACACCAGCTCGTCGTCGACGCCGCGCCAGCCGGCGATCGCCAGCTCGCGCAGCCAGGACCGGCACCCCGCGAGCGCGGCCGCCCACCCCGGTGGGGACGCGTTCACCGCCGCCGGCGCCGCCTCGACGGCCGGCCTCGCCCGGCCCGCCGCGGCGTCGAAGCCAGCGAGCAGGGCGTCGTGCGCCGCCCCGAGCAGCGCGGCGCGCGCGCCGGCCAACGTCACCAGTACCTCGTCGCTCACGGACCCGGCGGCGGCCTTGTCCGCCGCCTCCCGAGCACGGGCGCCGAGCGGCGTCGCACCCACGGCGGACGCCAGCGCGGCGAGCGCCTCCGCGCCGCCGGCGCCGAGGCGGCCAAGCCCCGCCGCCAGGGCGTCGTCGAAACCGTCCACCACGGCCAGCGCCGCGTCGACGCCTACCGGCGGGGCGCCGGCGAGCTCGTTCAGCTGGGTCGCGAGCACCTACAGCACCACCCGTTCCGTCGGGAACCAGTCCAGCTCGGGGACGGGGCCGGCGACGTCGGGCAACTCCAGGTAGCCGAGGTGGCGCAGGAAGCCGCTGAACACGGTCGCCGCGGGCTGCTTCTCCTGCTGCCCGCGCAGGGCGTCCATCAGGTCGGCGGCCGACGCCGGGCCGTCGCCGAGGTCGGCGCGCAGGTAGCGGGCGACCCGGTCGACGCCGTACTGGAGCGCCGCGGCGTCGACGAGCGCCTGGAGGTGCTTGCACATCGCCCAGGCGTTGAGCCCGCCGCAGGGCCGGTTGTTGTTGGTGCTGCAGTAGTAGGCGTGCGTCCCGGCGGTGATCGACGAGACGTAGACCCGCTCGATCTCCGAACCGCTCGACACGACCCCCTGCAGCCGCCCGTCAGCCAGCTCGGCGAAGGGCACCTTCGCCAGCGCCCGCGGCGGCACCGGGGCAGCCACCCGCCCGATGCCGCGCCGTTCCCCGCCGCCCGTGGACACCACGCACCGACCTCCATCGCCCGGTCCATCGCCGCCCGGTCCATCGCCCGATCAGCCCGTCTGCCCGCTGTTCTATCGCGCGGGTCCGACAGTTCTTATCGGGACGATCCGGGTCAGGTCGGGCCAGGAACGGTATCGGCGCCGGCCGTCAGCCGGCCGGGAGGCGGTAGCGGTAGCCGACGCCGCGGACGCTCTCGATCGACCAGGGGGTCTCCGCCGTGTCACCGAGGCGGCGGCGCAGCCGGCGGACGTGCACGGCGAGCGTGTTCGAGTCCATCGTCGAGGCACCCCAGACCAGCTCGAGCAGGCTCTCGCGCGGCACGACCCGGCCGGCCCGTTCGAGCAGCACCCGCAAAAGGCGGAACTCTCGCGGCGGCACCGCGACCGGCACCCCGTCGACCGACACCTGGTGCGCGCCGACGTCCAGGGTGACGGCGCCGACTCGCAGCACCTCCGGGTCGGCCCCGCCGGCCGGCAGCCCGTGGACGGCGGGAACGGTCAGCTCCGGGCCGCCGCGGCCGGCGGCGTTCGCGCCGCCGGCGACGCCGACGCCGTCCGGCCCGAGACCGGCCAGCGCGAGGACCTCGCCGACCAGGTACGGCTTGGCCACGCAGGCGCTCGCGCCGGCCTCCAGGCCGGCGGCGGCCAGGGACCGGTCATGCGGGCCGACACCGAGCAGGATCGTCACCTCGCCGCGGTCCCGCGTCGCCCGCAGCGCCCGGACCACCCCGACGCCGTCGAGCACCGGCAGGGCCGCGTCGACCAGGACGGTGGCCGGCGCGAGGCGTCCGGCCTCGAGCAACGCAAGCGCGCCGTCACCGACCACCCGTACCTCGACCCCGCGGGAGGTGAACGCGTTAACGAGCCCGTCATCCACCTCCGCGTCGGCGATCAGCACCACCGCGGTCGAGACCACCGGCGTCGCCCCGGTCACGGGAGCCCGCGAAGGCCCAGGGACGCTCAGGCCCGCCGGTCGGTCGGGCTCCGGCGACCGCTCGGGACGGGCTCGCGCGAGCGCGCCGGATGAGCCGGCCGCGGCCGGGAGGCGCCGAGCGTCGCCTGGCTCCAACGTAACCGACACGATCAGCCGAAACGACCCGAGACGTAGTCTTCGGTCGCCTTCTCCTTGGGGTTGCCGAAGATGATGCTGGTGTCGTCGAACTCGATCAGCTTTCCGGGCTTACCGGTGCCGGCGATGTTGAAGAAGCCGGTCTTGTCGCTGACCCGGGCGGCCTGCTGCATGTTGTGCGTGACGATGACGATTGTGAAATCGTTCTTCAGCTGCTGCATGAGGTCCTCGATCGCCAGGGTGGAGATCGGGTCGAGCGCCGAGCAGGGCTCGTCCATCAGCAGCACGGCCGGCTTGGTCGCGATCGCGCGCGCGATGCAGAGCCGCTGCTGCTGGCCACCGGAGAGGCTGGAACCGGGCCGGCCCAGGCGGTCCTTGACCTCCTCCCACAGGTTGGCGCCGCGCAGGGTGTTCTCGACCATTTCGTCGAGCGCCGCCTTGCGCAGCCGGCCGCCGTTCAGCTTCACACCCGCGATCACGTTGTCGTAGATCGACATCGTGGGGAACGGGTTGGGGCGCTGGAACACCATGCCGATGTGCCGCCGGACGACGACCGGGTCGACGCCGGGGCCGTAGAGGTCCTCGCCGTCCATGACGACCTTGCCCTCGACGTAGGCGCCGGGAATGACCTCATGCATCCGGTTGAGCGAGCGGAGGTAGGTCGACTTGCCGCAGCCGGACGGGCCGATGAGGGCCGTCACCGTGCGCGGCTCGATGGTCATGTTGACCTGCTCGACGGCCCGGAACTTGCCGTAGTAGATGTCGAGGTCGGACGCTTCGATTCGCTTGGACACTTGTCTCGGTCCTTTCCGCGCTCAGCGGGTCGGCAGGGCGAAGACCCTGGAGATGACGCGGGCGATCAGGTTCAGAAGCAGCACGATGAGGACCAGGGTCAGCGCCGCCGCCCAGGCGCGCTCCAGGCCGAACTCCGCGCGCGCCCCGGGGTTTGCGTTGGAGTTGAAGATGTAGACCGGCAGGGTCGTCATCCGGCCGTCGAAGAGGTCGTAGTTCGTCCGCGTCGCCATGCCGGCGATGACCAGCAGCGGCGCGGTCTCGCCGATCACTCGGGCGATGGCGATCGTCACGCCGGTCGCGATGCCGGCCGCCGCGGTGCGCAGCACGACCCGGATCACCGTGAGCCACTTCGCGACGCCGAGTGCGTAGGAGGCCTCACGCAGCTCGTTCGGCACCAGCTTCAGCATCTCCTCGACCGACCGGACCACGACCGGGATCATCAGCAGGGACAACGCGACGGCGCCGCCGATGCCGAACCGGATACCCGAGCCGAAGAAGATCGAGAAGAAGGCGAACGCGAACAGGCCGGCGACGATCGACGGGATACCCGTCATGACGTCGACCAGCAGGGTGATCGACCGGGCGAGCCAGCCGCGGCCGTACTCGACCAGGTAGACGGCGCACATCACACCGATCGGCACCGAGATGATCGTGGCGGCCGCGGTGATCTCGAGGGTGCCGATGATGGCGTGGTAGGCGCCGCCGCCCTCGCCGACGACCCGGTTCATGTCATCGGTGAGGAACTTCCAGTCGAACCGGTGCCGGCCCCGGTCGACGACCGTGGACAGCAGGGACAGCAGGGGCAGCAGCGCGAGGACGAAGGCGAGCGTCACCAGGAGCGTGGCGAGCCGGTCCTTCGCCCGGCGGACGCCCTCCACGCCCCAGGAGACGGCCGGCACGACCACCAGGGCCGCCACCGCGCCCAGCACGAGCGCCAGGGCCGTGCTGAAACCGGTGGTGAGCCCGATCAGCAGGCCGACTACCAGGCAGGCGCTGACCATCGACCACTGCGCCCACGGGGGGAGCTGGCCCTGGGTGAGCGACTTGCGGGCCTCGAGGACCTCGGCCGGCGGCGGCGAGATGGTGGTCATGCGTTCGCTCCGGAGAACTCGCGGCGGCGGTTGACGATGGCCCGGGCGACGTAGTTGACGAAGAAGGTCACCGCGAACAGGACCAGACCAGACGCGATCAGCGCGTTCAGCCGGATCCCGCTGGATTCGGGGAAGTCGAGGGCGATGTTCGCGGCGATCGTGCTGCTGTTCGTCGAGCTGATCACGTCGAAGCTGACGACGTCGGTGGCGGAGAGCACCATCGCGACCGCGAGCGTCTCCCCGAGCGCCCGGCCAAGACCCAGCATGCTGGAGCTGACGATTCCGGACTGCGCGAACGGCAGGACCGTCATCCGGATCATCTCGTAGCGGGTGGCCCCGAGCGCCAGCGACGCCTCCTCCTGGAGCCGGGGCGTCTGCAGGAAGACCTCCCGGTTGACCGCCGTCATGATCGGAAGAATCATCACCGCGAGGACCAGCCCGGCGGTGAGCATCGTCCGCCCGGTGGCCGAGGTGGGGCCGTCGAAGAAGGGCAGCCAGCCGAGGTACTTCTCCAGCCAGCGGAACACCGGCACCGCGTGCGGAGCCAGGAAGAAGATGCCCCACAGGCCATAGACGACGCTGGGGATCGCGGCGAGCAGGTCGATCAGGTAACCGAGCCCCTGAGCGAGCCGGCGCGGGGCGTAGTGCGAGATGAACAGCGCGATGCCGATCGACAGCGGAGTGGCGATCAGCAGGGCGATCACCGCCGCGAACACCGTGCCGAACAGCAGCGGGCCGACGAACGACCAGAAGTTCTGATCGCCGGGCAGGTCCGACGGGTCAGCGGTGAACGCCGGAAGGCCCTCGATCAACAGGAAGACCGCGACGGCGGCGAGGGCGACCAGGATCAGGATGCCGGCGCCGACCGCGGCGCCGGAGAAGATGCGGTCACCTAGGCGGACCGGCGACCGCTTTTTCCGCACGTACTTGTTCGGTGGCTCCGTCACCGACGAGCCGCCTTGCGACGCGCCAGGCGGCGAGCCGCTCGATGGGGAACCGCTGTTCGCGGCTGGCTGCGTCACGGATCTCGCTCCTCAGGCCTGTCGTGACGTGGTACGGGAGACACCGCGAGTCCGGGCGGCCAAACGACCGCCCGGACCCGTGGGCCAGACATTCAGTTAGCTGCGGATACCCAGGTCAGCCCGGGAACCGCTCAGGCGACACCGATGGCGGCGATGCCCTTCAGGGCGTTCGTGCGCTGGGTGTCGGAGATCGGCGCCGAGCCGGCGTTCTCCGCGGCGGCCGCCTGGCCCTCCTCGCTGACGACGTAGGTGAGGTACGCCTTCACCGTGTCAGCGGTGGCCTGGTCGTCGTACTTGGTGCAGGCCAGGGTGTAGGAGACCAGCACGATCGGGTACACGCCCGCCTCGGTGGTGTCCCGCGGGATGTCGATCGCGAAGCTGTACTGCGGCCGGCCCGAGACGGTCTTGCCGGCATCCACGACCGCGGCCGCGGCCTCGGGCGTGTACTCGACGAACTCGCTGCCGACCTGAATGTGGGCGACACCCAGGTCGGTGGCCCGCGAGGCGTCGAGGTAGCCGATCGTGCCCTCGCCACCCTTCAGCGTCTCGGCCACACCCGAGGTCCCGTTGGCGCCCTCGCCACCCGAGACCGGCCACTCCTGCGCGGCGTCATAGGTCCAGTCGGCCGGCGCCGCCTTGTGCAGGTAGTCGGTGAAGTTCTGGGTGGTGCCCGACTCGTCCGACCGGTGCACCGGGGTGATGTTCGAGTCCGGCAGCGTCGTGCCAGAGTTGAGGCCGGCGATCGCCGGGTCGTTCCACTTGGTGATCTTACCGTCGAAGATCTTCGCGATCACCGAGGCCGAGAGCTTCAGGTCCTCGACACCGGGGAGGTTGTAGGCCACCGCGATCGGGCTGATGTAGCCCGGGAACTCGACGAAGTCCCCGCCGCACTGCTCCTGCGCCTTGGTGACTTCTTCGGGCTTGAGGTACGCGTCCGAGCCGGCGAACTGCACGCCGCCCTCGGTGAACTGCGTGCGACCGGCGCCAGAGCCCGCCGGGTCGTAGGTGACCGTCGCGTCCGGGTTGGCCTCGGTGAACCCAGCGATCCAGGCCTCCATCGCGGAGCCCTGGGCAGAGGAGCCGGCACCGGCGATGGTCCCGCTGACCTCGGCGGCGGCGGGCGCGCTGGCGCTACCGGCCGGCTCCGGGGTGTCCTCATCGTCGCCGCCGCAGGCCGCGAGCGCGAGCGTAGCGGTGAGCGCGATGCTGAGCATCGCGGTCTGGGTCTTCTTCAGCTTCACTAGCGAGCCCCTCTTCGTCACGCCTTCCGGCGCGCAGTCGTGTTCCCCCCCAGCGAAGGGGTGTCGGTGCAGCATCGAAGCGAGGACAGATGAACGAACAGTGAATCCAGGCGAACGCAAACCGGACACACACTGGAACAGCTAGCCGTTTGGGTCCATCTCCTACCGATGGCGACGGTCATCTCCACAATCAGTTACAACCGGGGGCGACAGCCGTGGTTTTTCCCACGGACGAGCTTGGCCAGGACCACGCCAGCCACCCCTTCAGCCACCTTCGGGCCACCTTCAGGCCACCCACCCGCCGGGACATGCGGCCGCGCCGGCGAACCCTCTCGACGACCCGCCATCAGGCCACCGCCGGCCATCCTCACCACACCCCCAGAGAAAACCCAGCACACAATGGCCGAATGGCTACGTAACGCAACACATTGTGAGCTGAGCGCTACTCGGCGCCCCATCTGCCCCGAGATCACCCTTCACCGATTGGCCACCAGAACCGAGCGCCGGTCGGCGGCAGCGCGGTAGCTGACAGCATGTGATTGGTAGCCAGGGGTTATGGGACGACGGCGTCCCGCCACCTTGACGGCGCCACCTGGGCCGAAGGAGACCTGCATGGAAGACACCGCCACCGACGTCGGTGCGCTTGCGCCCGAGCCGGGGCAGCTCGCCGAGCTGCCCCGTTCACTTGCCGAAGTGGTCACCGCCCACGACGGGAACCTGGTCCAGCACCGGCTACGCCTGTCCCCCGGCGCCACGGCGGCCGAGATCACGGCCGCGATGATCCTCATGCCGCCGGCCGCGGCCCTGGTCGGCGACCACGGCGACGCCGGCGTGTCGCTGGTATTCCGGGAGCCGGCCCGCCCGTCGTCCGACGCGGCCGGCCTGCCGGCCGGCGCCGGCGCGGGCCGCGCCGAGGACGACAGCTCCTGAGGACGCGATCCGGGATCTGGAGAACGTGGTCCGGTCGACACTCCGCCTTGCCTGCTTGGACGAACCCAACCGGAGTCGGACGAACCCAACCGGGGTACTGACCCCAGACCAGACCAGCCCTCGCCCTACAGGTCCAATCCGGCACCAGACCAGTCGGGGCGCCCCGGCGCCCCGACGGCGGAGCGGCGATGGACGCGCCAGCGTCCTTATCGCCGACCGCCGCACCGAGGGCAGACGCGGAAACGGCCGCGCAGCGCAATATCGTGGACGGGTGGCAGTGCTGACGCCTCGTTCCGAGGACTTCCCCCGCTGGTATCAGGACGTGATCGCCAAGGCCGAGCTGGCCGACAACGGCCCGGTCCGGGGGTCCATGGTCATCCGACCGTATGGCTACGCGCTCTGGGAGCGGATGCAGGCCGACGTCGACCTGCGGATCAAGGCCGCGGGCGCGGTGAACGCCTACTTCCCGCTGTTCATCCCCGAGAGCTACCTGCGACGGGAGGCCGAGCACGTCGAGGGGTTCAGCCCCGAGCTCGCCGTCGTCACGCACGGCGGCGGCAAGGAGCTGGAGGAACCGGTCGTCGTCCGGCCCACCAGCGAGACGGTCATCGGCGAGTACATGGCCAAGTGGACCCAGAGCTACCGCGACCTGCCACTGCTGCTCAACCAGTGGGCCAACGTGGTCCGCTGGGAGCTGCGGCCGCGGCTGTTCCTGCGCACCAGCGAGTTCCTCTGGCAGGAGGGGCACACCGCGCACGCCGACCAGGCGGACGCCGCCGCCTACGCCCGCCGGATCGCGCTGGAGGTCTACCAGGACTTCATGGTGTCGGTGCTCGCGCTGCCGGTGTTCGTCGGCCGCAAGACCCGCAAGGAGCGGTTCGCCGGCGCGATCAACACCCTCACCTGTGAGGGCATGATGGGCGACGGCAAGGCGCTGCAGATGGCCACCAGCCACGAGCTCGGCCAGAACTTCGCCAAGGCGTTCGACATTACCTACCTCGGCGCCGACGGCGGCCGTCACCTGGCCTGGACGACCTCCTGGGGTTCGTCCACCCGGATGGTCGGCGGGCTGATCATGGCGCACGGGGACGACTCCGGCCTGCGCGTCCCGCCCAGGCTCGCGGCGACCCAGGTGGTGGTGCTGCCGGTGCGTGACGACGAGAAGGTCGTCGCGGCGGCCTCCCAGATCACCGACGAGTTGAAGGCCGCCGGGGTGCGGGTGTCGCTGGACGCCCGGCCCGGGCTGTCGTTCGGCCGGCGGGTCACCGACTGGGAGCTCAAGGGCGTGCCGGTGCGGGTCGAGGTCGGCCCGCGCGACCTGGCGGTGGGCAACATCACCCTCGCCCGCCGCGACACCGGGGAGAAGGTCACCGCGCCGCTCTCCGAGGCGGCGACCCGCGTGCCCGGGCTGCTCGACGCCGTGCAGCAGAACCTGTACGACCAGGCACTGGCGCTGCGCGACTCCCGGACCGCCGACGTGACCACGCTGGCGGAGGCGGTCGAGGCGGCCGCCACCGGCTTCGCCCGGCTGCCGTGGCGCCTGGTCGGCGACGAGGGCGAGGCGCGGCTGGCCTCCGAGTCCCTCACCGTCCGCTGCATCCAGAACCCCGACGGCACCCTGCCCGACGGCACGGACGACACCGACGACCTCGTCTGCCTGGTCGCCCGCTCCTACTGACCCATCACGCCGACCCATACTCGCCGGGCCCCTCGGGTGCCCGAACGTTCGACCGCCGACAAGCCCTGCCTCTCGATCGAGAGGCAGGGCTTGTGGCATGACCGGCACGAACACGAGTGGGCACGGACACGAGCTGACACGACGCGGTGAGCGCGGCGCCGACCCGCTCCAGCGCCGGCCTCGCCAGGCTTCGCCCTGCCTGGACGCCGGACATGATCGCCGTTTCTGCCCTGGGAAGGTCGTGACCTGGCCTTGCCCGCGACCTCCCCAGGGCACCGTCAGCGATCATGCACAACAGATCAACGTCGGCGGCTGCGATGCTAGAACATGGTTTCGGTATCGGACAGGGGTGCGCCGAGGAGCGCCCGAGCGCGGCGCGGCCCTCGACCAGCCTGGCACCACCAGGGCAGTTGAGCCTCGCACTTCATGATCGTCAACAGCCCTTGACTCTCATGAAACCGGATTTCAGACTGAGAGCAAGCCAGCCAGGGTGACCAGTCGCGAGCAGGGGCAGGTGGCCCGCGCCGGCTCCTGACACCGTTGACGAGGATGTGAGATGGCCCTACCGACCGGAGTCCCGATCATCGACACGATGATCGGGTTCCCGCATCCGGACACCTCGCAGTACGACTTCATCCGTCGCCAGCTCAAGGACGAAGAGTCCAAGGCGTTCGCGTTCCCGGCGCAGTACATGTTCAAGCAGGTCCCGGAAGACCTGCCCGGCGACGACCCGATCAGCGTGACGCTGCGCAAGATGGACGAGTACGGCATCGAGAAGGGCATGATCGGCGTCGCCGGCGAGCCCGCTCAGCTGGCCTTGAAGAGGTTCCCGGACCGGTTCGTCCCCAGCGGCAACATCGACGATCCGAACGACGTGATGGGCACCGTCCGCAAGATGGTCCGCGAGTACGAGGAGTTCGGGATCCGCGCGGTGGGCGCCTTCCCCTCCGGCATGTTCCCGCAGGTCGCGATCAACGACGAGAAGATGTACCCGGTCTACGCGAAGTGCGTCGAGCTGGGCATCCCGATCTTCTGCTGTGCCGGCGTGCCCGGCCCGCGGCTGAGGTTCGAGCCGCAGCGGGTCGAGCTGATCGACCAGGTGATGTTCGACTTCCCCGACCTGGTCTTCGTCACCCGGCACGGCTGCGAACCCTGGACCGACCTGGCCGTGAAGCTGCTGCTCAAGTGGCCGAACCTTTACTACTCGACGTCCGCGTTCGCGCCCAAGCACTACCCAAAGGCGATCATCGACTTCGCCAACTCCCGGGGTGCCGACAAGATCATCTACGCCGGCTACTACCCGATGGGGCTCTCGCTCGACCGGATCATGGCCGACATGCCGAACGTGCCGTTCCGCGACCACGTCTGGCCGAAGTTCCTGCACGAGAACGCCCGCAAGGTCCTCAAGCTCGACGCCTGAGGCGCGCCGAGCTGGTGACCAAGCCCGTTCAGATCCGCGTACCGGCGCCGCGCGCCGGGTGGTCTCGCCCCGAGATGCCACGAGATCCCGAGGAGTCGCCGTGTCGATTGGCCTGACGGAGGAGCACTCCGCTCTTGCCTCATCCGTTCGGGGCTTCGTCGCCCGCCATGCCCCGTCCACGGCGACCCGCGCCGATCTCGACAGGTACGCCGCCGGCGAGCCGGTCCCCTACTGGGACGGCCTGGTCGAGCTCGGGCTGACCTCGCTGCACCTGCCGGAGGAGTATGGCGGCGCCGGTGCCAGCTACGTCGAGCTCGCCGTCGCGCTGGAGGAGACCGCTCGCGGCCTGCTCCCCGGGCACCTGCTGCCGTCCGTCCTGACCAGCGCGCTGCTGGCCACGCGCGCGAGCGAGGACCTGCGCAAGCGGACGCTGCCGGGGCTGGCCGCCGGAACCCGGGCGGCCAGCGCCCTCACCGCCACCGGGCTGAGCGCGGCGCCGGCCGGCGGCGGGGACGGCGGTGGGGACGGCCGCTATGCCGTCACCGGCACGACCGTCCCGGTGCTCGGCGCCGCCGGGGCCGAGCTTCTCCTGCTCGGCGCCCGCCTCGGTGGCACCGAAACCGGCAACCGGGCGGGCGGCACGGCGGGCGGCGGCGAGGTGTGGTTCGTCGTCGACGCGAACGCCCCCGGCGTCCGGGTCGAGCCGGCCGCGGCCGTCGACCTGACCCGCGGCGTCGCCCAGGTGCGCCTCGACGGCGTCACCGTCGACGGCGAGCAGATGGTGGCCGTCGACACCGAGGGCGTCCGCGCCCTCGCCGCCGTGCTGTTCGCCGCGGAGGCGGTCGGCCTCGTCCGCTGGCTGCTGACCACCGGCGTGGAGTACGTCAAGGTGCGCGAGCAGTTCGGCCGGCCGGTCGGCTCGTTCCAGGCCGTCAAGCACCGCTGCGCGCGGATGCTGGTGCGCGTCGAGACGATGTCCGCCGCCGCGTGGGACGCCGCCCGCGCCGTCGAGCAGGGCGAGGAGCAGCTGGCGCTCGCCGCCGCCGAGGCCGCGATCCTGTGCCTCGCGGGCGCGACCGAGCTGGGGCTCGAGACCGTCACGCTGCTCGGCGGCATCGGCTACACGTGGGAGCACGACACCCATCTGTACTGGCGGCGCGCGATGACGCTGGAAAGCCTGCTCGGGCCGGTGTCCGCGTTCGAGCACCGCCTCGGCGAACTCGTCGGCGCGACGCCCCTGAGGACCTCCGGAGGCGCGGAAGAGGAGCATTCTCGCGCCTCCTCCGCGACGCCGCTGAGCGCCTCCGGAGGCGCGGAGGAGGAGCATTCTCGCGCCTCCTCCGGCCTGGCCCGCGACTTCAGCCTCGAGGTGCCCGAGGAGGACCCGGCCTTCCGGAACCGGATCGCGGCCGTTCTCGGCGAGGTGGCGGCGCTGCCCGCCGAGGGCCCGGCGCGCCAGCGCAGGCTCGCCGACGAGGGCCTGGTGCTGCCGCACTATCCGCGTCCTTACGGCATCGCGGCGACGCCCGTCGAACAGCTCGTCATCCAGCAGGAGTACGAGCGCAGCGGGGTCACCCAGCCGAAGACGGTCATCGGCGAGTGGGCGATGCCGACGATCCTGGCGCACGGCACCGACGAGCAGAAGGCGGCCCTCGTGCCGGCGACCCTGCGCGGCGAGATCACCTGGTGCCAGCTGTTCAGCGAGCCCGGCGCCGGCTCGGACCTCGCGGCGCTGTCGACCCGGGCGGAGAAGGTCGACGGCGGCTGGCGGCTCAACGGCCAGAAGGTCTGGAACTCGATGGCGGACCGGGCCCACTACGGCATCTGCCTGGCCCGCACCAACCCGGACGTCCCCAAGCACCGGGGGATCTCCTACTTCGTCATCGACATGAAGTCGCCGGGTATCGAGGTACGCCCGCTTCGCGAGGCCAACGGCCACTACCTGTTCAACGAGGTCTTCTTCAGCGACGTCTTCGTGCCGGACGGGTGGCTGGTGGGCGAGGTCGACAAGGGCTGGGCGCTGGCACGCACCACGCTGGGCAACGAGCGGGTCGCGATGGGCGGCATGCGCGAGCTCCGGCTGGACCTGCCGGGGCTCGCCGCGTCCGGTCAGCTCGTCGCCGACCCGGCGGATGTCCGCCGCGACGTCGGCGCGCTGTACGCGCACGCGTACGCCCTGTCCGCGATGAGCCTGCGGGGGACGCTGCGCGCGCTGTCCGGCCTGCGGCCGGGCGCCGAGGCGAGCGTCGCGAAGGTGGCGGCGAGCTTCCTGAACACGGACGTGGGCGCCCGCGCGCTGCGCTGGTTCGGCCCGTTCGCGGCCAGCGCCGAGGGCCCGGCCGCGGCCGCCGTGCACCAGTACCTGAGCCTCCCGCCGCACCTGATCGGCGGCGGCACCCTGGAGATCCAGCTCAACGTCATCTCCGAGCGGGTTCTCGGCCTCCCCCGCGGCTGAGTGGGCCGGGCTCGCGCGAGCCGGCGCGCGCCCGGGCACTCACTAGAACAGAGTTTCAATTGTGACGCCGGGCTCAACGTCCCCCCGGACGACACGGCGCCTGGTCGAACACACTCCCGGGGTTTCGAACTGGAACCAGCTTCCAGGTAGCCTAGGAAGGTGGCGAAAGAGGAGACGCTGCCGCAGCCGGTGAGCACCATGACGTCGGCGCAGCTCGCGCGCCGGCGCCGGCTGACCGACGCGGTCATCGAGATGATCGACCAGGTACCGCCCGAGCAGCTGCAGATGCGTGACGTCGCCGAACGCTCCGGTGTCGCGCTCGGCACGGCATACCGCTACTTCTCCTCCAAGGACCATCTGCTCGCCGCCGCCTGGGCCGACTGGCAGCGCCGGCTCACCGACCGGGTACGCGGTGAGGTGTCCCGCGACCAGGCCCGCGTCAGCACGGGTGCCGCGCCAACGCAGGGCGCCTGTACCCGAGTACTCGCCTTCCTGCACCGGGAGCTACGCGCGTTCCAGCGCCATCCGAACTTCGCGCGGCTCGTCGCCCACGTCGAAAGCTGCAGCGACCCGTTCGCGAGCGAGGAACTCGCCGGCCTCGCCAACGACAACCAGGCCGTCATGGCCGCCCTCATGGAGGACGTTCCCGCCGAGGTCGCCAGGCCAGCCATGACCGCCATCAACGCGACCCTGGCCTCCGGCCTGGTCTCCTGGACCGCCGGCCGCCTCACCTTCCCCGACCTGGTCCGCCAGCTCGAGGACGTCACCCGCCTCGTCCTGGGCCCCTACGACACTCCCACCCCGGCCGGGCCCTGAGGCGGGCCGCTCGGCGCGCCAAGCCCCTTCCCGCGGAGCACGTCCACGGGAAGCGCCCGGGCGCGCCCTCGGCCGGAGCCGCGTCCACGACCTCAGAACTTCCCAAAATGGGACGCATGGCGCTCGCCCACCAGACCAGAATGACGATCAAGACAGGAAGAGTGGATCGTCCCGTCGGGGTGATCTGAGCGCGTCCTCCAGGACCGTCGCGCGCGGCGACGGCCAGCCACCGGACCGCCGAGCCGACTCCCGCCGGGGCTCCGCCACGCCGCTGGTCCCGGTGGCAGCCAGGGAAGGAAACCCGTGAAGATCCGGATGGTCAGCGCGGCACTGCTCGCCGTGGTCGGAGTCGCCGCCGTGACGACCGGCTGCTCGGAGAAGGCCAAGGAACGCGGCCGGGACGCGCCGATCAGCACCCACGACGACAGCCCGGCCCGGATCATCAACATGCCGGATGGTTTCAGCAACGTCGCGGCGAAGTGCGACGGGCCGAACATGGTCTACGTCGTCTATCACGGCGACAGCCCCTACGGCTCGATCGAGATCGCGCCGAACGACCCGCGCTGCGCGCCGGCGGGCACGACCGGGTAGCGCCGCCGCCCCGACGCGGACCGGCCGGCACAGGCAGGTAGACGCAGGCAGGTTGACGCAGGCCGGCCGACCGGCCGACCGGACCGGACCGGACCGGACCGGTACAGGCCGACACGGACCAAACCCGGCACAGCCGGCCGACGCGGACCGGCCGACACGGACGGCCCGTCACCGGTCCGGTCAGCGGGCAGGCGCCGGATGGTTGCCGGACTGCCGCCGGTCAGCCGGCGGGCAGGTACGCGTTGGTGACCACGTCGGCGGCCCTGACCGGCTTGTCGATGAGGTTCTCGGCGGCCATCCAGTCGGCGAAGGACTGCCAGGCGTCGAGGTCGTGGTGGCCGAAACCGGCCGGGTTACGCAGCAACGGGACGGTGGCGTCGACCATCTTGGGCAGGATCCGCGGGTCGTAGCCTTCGGCGACCTTGGCGATCGTCTGGGCGGCGGTCGCCGGGTCGTCGAGGACGACGGCGTTGCCGCGGGCGAGCGCGCCGAGGAAGTCGCGCACCAGCCGCTGGTAGGCGGGATCGGACTTCAACCGGCTGGCCTGGGCGATGATGACCAGCTCGTCGTAGTTCGGCACGCCCGCCTCGGTTACCGGGATGACCGTCGGATTCAGACCCTGGTCGGCGAGCTGGACGGCCTCGATGTTGCGGAATGCGCCGAGGGTCGCGTCGACGTTGCCGGTGACCATCGCGGCGAGCAGGTCCTGCCCAACGTTGATCTTTTCCACCGAGGACGCGTCCAGGCCGTTCTGCGCGAGGATCGTCTTGAAGAACGCTTCCTGGGTGGCGAGGCCGGCAGTAGCCAGCTTCTTGCCAGCCAGGTCGTTGACCGAGCGCACCCCGGACTTCTCCGTCGCCATGATCGACGTCAGCGCGGTCGGGACGAGAGCGCCAACCGCGACGACGTCGAGCCCCATCGAGCCGGCGATGATGGTCTCCGGCTCGTAGGAGATCCCCAGATCGATCTTGCCCGTACTGACCAGCTTGGTCGGGTCCGAGGGGTCGGACGGCGGCTGGAGCGTGACGTCGAGGCCAGCGGCCGTGAAGTAGCCGGCATCGCGGGCCGTGTAGAGCGCGACGTGATCCGGGTTCGGATCCCAGTCGAGCAGCACGGTCGTCGCCCGCGTGCGCGCGCCGCCGTCGGAGGACCCGTCCCCGTCGTCATCACCGCCGCAGGCGGACAGCACGACCGCTCCCGCCAGCAGGGCCGAGGTCAGGCCGGCACCCACGCGGAGCCGAGACCGGTGCGCCGTCATCGTGCGTTCTTCCCTTCGACAGCCCAGCCGACCAGCACCCGTTCCAGGGCGGCGACCAGGGTAAACAAGGCTATGGACATGGCCGAGAGCAGCACGACCGCGGCGAACACCAGGGCGCTCTGCAACTGCGGGACGGCCTGGCGCATCACGTGCCCCAGCCCGTCGGACGAGCCGGAGTACTCGCCGAACACGGCCGCCGTCGCGGCGTACGCGGCCGACAGCCGCAGCCCGGTGAACAGCGACGGCAGCGCCGCCGGAAACTCCACCCGCCGGAAGATCGACCAGCGAGTGCCGTACAGGGTGCGCATCATCCGTTTGAGGTCGGCGTCGACGGTGGCCAGGCCGTCCAGCGCCCCGACCACGATCGGAAAGAAACAGAGCAGCGCGACCAGGATGAGCTTCGGCGTGAGCGAGTAGCCGAAGATGATCGCGAGAATCGGTGCGATCACCACGACCGGCACGGTCTGTGATCCGATCAGCCACGGATAGAGCGCGGCCCGGGCCACCGGCACGAAATGCAGGGCGCACGCGATCAACAGCCCGGCGGTGACCGCGCAGGCGAACCCGAGCAGCACCTCCGTCAGCGTCACCCAGGTGGCGCTCGCCAACGTGCCGTCCCACCGGTCGACCATCGTCCGGGCGACCGCGCGCGGCGCCGGCAGGATGTAGTCCTCGACGCCGAACGCCGCGGTCGCCAGTTGCCAGGCCGCCAGCAGGGCGACGAACACGGCCGCCGCCGGCCCGTGCCGACGCGCCAAACGGCCCGGCGCCCGTCGCGACGCCGCCGGCCGTCCGGCCCCGGCGCGCGGCGTGGAGTCGGCCGTCGGACGGGCCGACGAGCGGGATGGCAACCGCATTGATCAGTCCTCCGCCGCCGGCTCGGCGACCGGTGAGACGAGCGCCGGTCGCGGGCCGCCCGAGGCCACCGCGTTCGAAGCCACCGCGTTCGAAGCCACCATGTCCGAACCCACCATGTCCGAACCCACCACGTTCGAAGCCACCACACCCGACGACGCCGCGCCCGACGACGCCGTGGCCGACGACGCCGTGGCCGTGGCCGTGGCGGGCGCCTGGCTCCCTTCCAGGGCGGCGAGAACCCGGTCGCGGAGCCGGACGAACTCGGCCGAGGCGAGCAGCTCCCGGCGCGACCCGCCGGCGGGGAGCTCCACCGGTATCCGGGCCGCGACCCGGCCGGGCCGGCCCGTCAGCACGACGACCTCGTGGCCGAGCAGCAGTGCCTCCTCGACGTCGTGGGTGACCAGGACGACCGTGCGCGGTTCGGCGTCCAGCGCGGCCCGCAGCCAGTCCCGCGCCTCCGCCCGGGTGATCGCGTCGAGCGCGCCGAACGGCTCGTCCAGCAGCAGGACGTCCTTGCCCGCGACGAAGGTGCGCAGGAAGGCGACCCGTTGGCGCATCCCGCCAGAAAGCTGCGCCGGCCGGTGGTCCTCGAACCCGGCCAGCCCGAAGCGAGCGAACAGGGGACGGACCGTCGCCCGCGCCGCGCGCCGCGACATTCCCCGGTTCTCGAGGGACACGGTCGCGTTGGCGAGCGCGGACCGCCACGGCAGCAGCAGGTCGCGCTGCGGCATCAGGGCGCAGCGGCCCAGCCGGTCGCCCGGCGCCGTCGCTCCGAACACCTCGACGATGCCCGCGTCCGGCTCGTCCAGCCCGCTGATCAACCCGAGCAGCGTGGACTTCCCGCACCCGCTCGGCCCAACGACCGCGAGCCGGCGATGCCGGGGAATGGTCAGGTCGACCCGCTCAACAGCCACGACGTCCCCGAATCGCCGGCTAACACCGACGAGCCGAATCTGGGCGGGTTCCTGGGCGGGTTCGCGGGCCGGGCCCATGTCGTTGGTGAGGCCGACGATTCTGGGGCTGTCGCCGTCGTGATCGGTCCGCTGGCCGCCGACCGCCGACCGTTCGGAAAACGAGCCGGGCACAACCGGTACATCCCGCCTGCGCCATGCCACGGTGGCCGATACAACCCAGCCCGGGCGTCGTGGGTCAAGCCGTCCCGGCCAAAGTCACGTCCGCGCGGTGGCCGCCCGCCCTGTTGCACGCGGCCCAGACACCTGAGTCAGACACAGGAGCGGCCGGGCTGCCGCGGGCCGGTACGTGGCCTATGCCACCGGGCGCTCCGTTCGCGGGACGCTGGATCCCGGGCTGGACCGGGCAACGCGGAGCACAGTCGCTTCATGGTCGTCGGACCGGGCGACGCTGGCGGTCAGGAAATGCCGGCAGGCAGCGGCGACAAGGGCCGGGGCCTGGTCGATCGTGGTCTCGACGAGTAGACAGCCGGTGGGCGCGAGCCAGTCGGCGGCGCCCGCGATCACCCGGCGAAGGACGTCGAGGCCGTCCGCGCCGCCGTCTAGGGCTGCTAGCGGTTCGTAGTCGCGGGCCTCCGGCGGCAGCAGTCCGATCGCCTCGGTCGGCACATAGGGCGCGTTGGCGATCAGGATGTCCACTTGTCCGCGAAGCTCCGCGGGAAGAGGGTCATAGAGATCGCCCTCATGGACCTGACCGCCGATCTCGGCGAGGTTTCGCCGGGCGCAGCGCACCGCGACCGGATCGATGTCAGCGGCATGCAGTTCCACAGTGACGGCCCACTCGCCGGGAGCATGCGCCTTCACGGCTGCTGTTTTCTCCGCTGTTTTCTCCGCCGGTATCGTGCGCTCCTCCGCCGGTATCGCGCGCTGTCGGGGCGGGTAGGCCGCATCGCCGCCGCTCGACCCGGAATCCAGATCGCCGGGGAGCCGTGCCGGCAGACCGGGTGCCCGCATGCCGGCCGGCTCGGCCAGGCGGGTGGCGAGCACGGCGCCGAGCGCGCCGGAGCCACAGCAGAGGTCGACGACGACGAGCCGAGCAGGTCGGCGGGCCGCGGCTCTCAAGGCCAGGCCTGTCGCCAGGTCGACGAGGAACTCGGTGCGATGGCGAGGGACGAACACGCCGTCGTCGACGGCGATCCGCTGGCCGGTGAATTCGGCCCAGCCGAGAATGTGCTCGATCGGGACCCCGGCGGCCCGCCGGGTGACCATTTCGGCGAGGGCAGCCGGTCCCTCGGCCGCGGCGATCAGCAGGGCCGCCTCGTTCTCGGCAAACACGCAGCCGGCGGCACGAAGCGTCTCAGTGAGCGTCGCCGCGGAACGCGCGGCCCACACGGGGGAAAGTGATCTGAAGTCGGAAAGCCGCGATGAGGGCTCAAGGTGGTGCGACATGGAGGAGCCTTTCGGAGCGCGTGGGCGCTCTCGCGGTGACCGGTACCGGCCTACCGCGCGCCCCATGGGGGGAGCACCCAACCTGACGTGACGTTGATGGGTCTCACCTCCTTGTCCGTCGCCGTTGGGCCAGAGATTACCAGTACGTCGATCACCCGATATTCCACGCCGTTTCGGGCGGTCCAGCCGGCGCGCTCGGGGCGCCGGGCGGCCTGTCGAGCCGTCGAGCCGTCGAGCCGTCGAGCCGTCGAGCCGTCGAGCCGTCGAGCCGTCGACCAGCATCCGGCTCGGCGGCCGGCGCCACTGGCGGCGTACCTCTCGAGGCGTGGCGTACCTCTCGAGGCGTACGGCCCGCTACCTGAGCCGTAGAGCGCGGGCTCCGAAAGATCGGCCGCGCGGGCGTCGGCGGCGACGCCATAGATCTCTAGCGTTCTGGAACGTCCAGCCGGTGGCCGGCCGCTACCCGGCCGCTTCGGTGGTCGGCGCGCGCCGTCGGCGAGCCGAAGGCCACCTCCGGGAAAGATGACGACAGACGCGAGGTCAAGCATGATCGAGGCGCGAGGGCTCACCAAGCGCTACGGCGGGAAGGTCGCCGTCGACGACCTTTCCTTCACCGTCCGGCCCGGGGTGGTGACCGGGTTTCTGGGGCCGAACGGGGCCGGCAAGTCGACGACGATGCGGATGATCCTCGGTCTCGACCGGCCGACCAGCGGAACCGTGCTCGTCGACGGCCGCCACTACCGCGACCTTCCCGCGCCGGCGCGGCACGTCGGCGCGCTGCTGGAGTCGCGGGCGATCCACCCGGGGCGGACCGCCGAGAACCACCTGCTCACGCTGGCCCGGACGCATGGGATCTCCCGGCGCCGCGTCGACCAGGTGATCGACCTGGTCGGCCTGCGCGGCGTCGCCCGCAAGCGCGCCCGCGGGTTCTCGCTGGGCATGAACCAGCGCCTCGGCATCGCCTCGGCGCTGCTGGGCGACCCCTCGACGCTGGTCCTCGACGAACCCGTCAACGGGCTCGACCCGGAGGGCATCCGCTGGATCCGCGACCTGCTGCGCGGGCTCGCCGCCGAAGGACGGTCGATCATGGTCTCGTCGCACCTGATGAGCGAGATGGCGCTCACCGCGACCGAGCTGATCGTGATCGGGCGTGGGCGGCTGATCGCGCAGACCTCGGTCGACGAGTTCGTCCGCGCCGCCTCGGGCACCCACGTGCGCGTCCGCGCGCCCCGGGCCTCCGAGCTCGGCGCCCTGCTGGTCCACGCGGGCGCGACGGTCCACGCCGGAACGGTCCACGCCGGAACGGTCCACGCCGGAACGGTCCAGTCCGCGGGAGAGCCGGCTGGCGAGCCCGACGTGATCGAGGTCGTCGGCCTCCCCAGCCCGCGGATCGGCGAGGTCGCCAGCGCCCACGGGATCACGCTGCATGAGCTCACCCCGCGCCTCGTCTCCCTCGAGGAGGCGTTCATGGACATCACCCGCGACGCCGCCGAGTTCACGGCAGCGCCGGCCCTGGCAGGAGGAAACCGATGAACACGCGGGCTACCACCCCGGCTGGCCCCGTGGACGGCGTCGAGCGCCTTCACGGAACCGCCCGGCCCGACCGGCCCAGCCGCGCTCACAGAGCCGCCGGCACGGGCGAGCTGACCTTTCTCGGAGTGGTCCACTCCGAATGGACCAAGCTGCGCTCCCTGCGGTCGACCGTCTGGACGCTGGCGAGCGCGGTCGTCCTGATCGTGGGCCTCTCGGTGATGTTCTGCGCGACGGAGGCCCACGAGACCGACGCCGAACCCGCGTTCGACTCGACCTTCTTCAGCCTGGCCGGACTCTTCCTCGCGCAGGTCGCGGTCGGGGTGCTGGGGGTCCTGACCATCACCGGCGAGTACGCGAGCGGCATGATCCGGGCGACGCTGGGCCTGGTGCCCCGGCGGCTGCCCATGCTGTGGGCCAAGGTGATGGTCTTCGCCGCCGTGACCTTCACCCTGATGCTCGCCACCTCGTTCGTCGCCTTCCTGGTGGGGCAGCGGCTGCTGGCCGGCAAGGACCTCGACGTCACCCTCGGCGACCCCGGCTCGCTGCGCGCGGTCGTCGGCTGCGCCTTCTACCTGACCATCGTCGGCCTGCTGGGCCTCGCCGGCGGCGCGCTGCTGCGGCACACCGCGGGCGCCGTCTCGGCGCTGCTCGGCGTGGTCCTCGCGCTGCCGATGATCGTCGGCATGCTGCCGGCGAGCCTGCAACGGATCGACGCCTACCTGCCCACGACGCTCGGCGAGACCCTGGTCACGATCCAGCCGCGCGAGGAGCTGCTCTCCGTCGGCTCGGCGGTGGCCGTGCTCACCGGCTACGTCGTCGTCCTCCTGGCCGCCGCGGCCGTGACGCTCACCCGGCGCGACGTCTGATCCGTTCGCTCCAGGAACAGGCAGGCCACCGCGCTCGGGTCACCATGAGAGGCACTCGGGTCACCATGAGAGGCATGACGACGACCGTGGACCGCGCCGCAGTGAGTTCCGGCCGGCTCGTGGCCCGCTGGGCCGGCGGCGCGCGCCGCGCGGCGCGCGCCGGCCGGGCTCCGGTGGAGGCGCCGGACGTTCCCGGCGTCATCTTCGGCCGGATGCGGCACGGAGCCATCGGTCGGATGCTGCGGGCCCGGCCGGTGCTCGTCGACTCCGCCCTCACGGGCGCGCTGGCCATGGTCGTGCTGCCGCCGAGCCTCACGGTTCCACGGCCGCTGGTCGTCGTCGTGCCGTTCACGCTCGCCGCGCTGGCCCCGCTGTGCCTGCGCCGCAGGTTCCCGGTCACGGCGTTCGTCGCGGTCACGGCCATCGGTTTCACGCAGCTCGCGCTGCGCGTGCCGACCTTCGGGATGACCGGCGCGCTGGTGGCCTTCTACACGGTCGCGGTGTGGCGGCCCCGCCCGGTCACCGCGGTCGCGGCCAGCGCCCTGATCGCCTGGATCTGCTGGCTGTGCGCCATCGTCCCCAGCGCCCGGCTGTACGACCGGGTGGCGGTCGCGATCTTTCTGGGGGCGTTCGTCGTCACCGCCGGCGTGCTCGGGGTCAACGTCAACACCAGGCGGGCCTACCTCGCCTCGGTCGCCGACCGGGCGGCCCGGCTGGAACGGGAGCGCGACCAGCAGGCCAGGCTCGCGGCGGCGGGCGAGCGCGCCCGGATCGCCCGCGAGATGCACGACATCGTCGCCCACAACCTCTCGGTGATGATCGCCCTCGCGGACGGGGCGACCTTCGCCCTTCGGGACCCGGCGCCGGGAGAGCCACCGCCGGCCGGGTCCCCGCCGACGGGGTCCCCGCCGACCGGCTCGGCGGGGCCGGCCGCCCAGGCCGAACGGGTGGCGCTGGCGGCCCGCGCCGTCGAGTCCATCTCGGCGACGGGCCGCGAGGCGCTCACCCAGATGCGCGGCCTGCTCGGCGTGCTGCGCGACGACCGCCCCGACGCCGCGTCCCCCGCGACCGCGGCGGGGACCCCCGGGGCCGTTCCGGCGCCCGCCGCGGCGCGGGGCGGGGCCATGGCCCCGCAGCCGCGGCTCGACGAGCTGGCCCAGCTCGTCGAGCAGGTGCGTCGCGCCGGGCTTCCGGTCACCCTCGTGGTCGAGGGCGAGCGCCGGGAGCTGACGGCGGACGTCGAGCTGACGGTCTTCCGGATCGTCCAGGAGTCGCTGACGAACGTGCTCAAGCACGCCGGCTCCGGGGCCCGCGCCGCCGTGGCCCTGCGGTACGCGCCCGGGAGGATCGACGTCCGGATCACCGACTCCGGCGGCGCCGGCCGGCCCGCGGTCACCGCGTCGCGAGACGGCCGGGGGATCAACGGGATGCGGGAGCGGGCCGCGCTCCACGGCGGCACGTTGACGGCCGGGCCCGACCCCGGCCTCGGCGGGTGGCGGGTGAACGCCTCGATCGGCGCCGCCTCGGCGGCCGCGCCGCGGCCACGCGCGGACGCCGCGTCGTCGCCGCCGGCGGCGACGGCCAGGCCGGTCGGGGAGGGGTCGGCGGACTGGGTGCCGGCGAACGGGACGCCAGCCGAAGGGTCGCCGGCGAACGGCGCGCCGGCCAAGGTGCCAGCGCCGGAGGAGGGGGCATGAGCCCGTCGACGTCCGTGCTGCTGGTCGATGACCAGCCGCTGCTGCGGATGGGTTTTCGGATGGTGCTCGAGTCGCAGCCGGACCTCACGGTGATCGGCGAGGCGGGCGACGGAGCGGACGCCGTCCGGCTCACCGCGGAACTCGCGCCCGATGTCGTGCTGATGGACGTACGGATGCCCGGGATCGACGGCATCGAGGCGACCAGGCGGATCGCCGCCGCCGGCGGCGCGTCGCGCGTGCTGATCCTGACGACGTTCGACCTGGACCGGTATGTGCTCGCCGGACTGCGCGCGGGGGCGAGCGGCTTCCTCCTCAAGGACGTGCCACCAGCCGACCTGCTCGCCGCGATCCGCACCGTAGCCGCCGGCGACGCGGTCGTCGCCCCGAACGTCACCCGGCGGCTCCTCGACGCGTTCGCGCACCGCCTGCCCGACCCCGACGCCTCGGAAGGCGACGCGGCGGGCAGGGGCACCGACGGCCACGGGACCGCCCAGGCCGCGGGCGCCGACCGGCTCGCGCGGCTCACCGACCGGGAGCGCGACGTCCTCGGCGAGGTCGCGGCCGGGCTGTCCAACGCGGAGATCGCGGCTCGCCTGGTCCTTTCCGAGGCGACCGTGAAGACCCACGTGGGCCGCATCCTCGCCAAGCTGGAACTCCGCGACCGCGTCCAAGCCGTCGTCTTCGCCTACGAAACCGGGATCGTCCGCCCCTCCGCGAACCCGCCCCGTCACCCGGACTGACCGACGGTTCCGGGAGACGGGGCGCCCACGGTTGTGGAAGGCCGCGATACCTGGCCGTCCCTGGCGACGGGAACGGCAAGGACCCGGCGGCGCGCGCCGGGTCCCTGCTATGCGCGGCAGGTGCGGCGCGCCGCGCGGCGCCATCCGATGCTTCTGGAACATGGCTGTTCTGTTTGTCGCTGGGTACGGGTTAGGCCCGCGAGTCAGCTGCGTGAGTCAGGTGCGGAGGTGCCGGCCAAGGACCAACACTCGGGCACAGGCTGTCAGAAGCCCCAGCCCCAGCCACCGCCCCAGCCCCAGCCGCCACCCCAGCCCCAGCCCCAGCCGCCGCCCCAGCCGCCGAACCCAATGCCAAAGAAGTAGCCGGTGCGCTCACGGAAGGACCCTGAGTCCTGAAGCGTAGGCGTGTGGTACGTGGCCTTCATGCCGGTTCCTCCGTCCATTGGTGACATTCACCTGGCCGGTCGGGTTTCTCGGCGGTGAGCGGCTGCTCCGGTCGAACACCGGTACTGGGCACCAGCCGTTGTCGACACCTGGTCGCCGTCCGAAGCCGACCAATCTCAGCGTGCCACCGGCCGGTTCGCTCAAGGTTCAGCGCGTTGCGCGACGACAGCAGGGGGAACGACAACCAGGAGAAACGAAAACAGGGGCGTGATCATCGATCACGCCCCTGCGCTGGTCGGGGTGGCGGGATTTGAACCCACGGCCTCTTCGTCCCGAACGAAGCGCGCTGCCAAGCTGCGCCACACCCCGTCGACCAACGGTGGTCAGCATACCTGATGCCATGAGGGTCGCGGCGATCCGGTCACCCCGAACGTGGCCGCCCGGGGTGAGCCCGCCGGCCGGTGGACGTCACCGGGCGGGGACGAGGGTCAACAGGGTGGCCTCGGGGCGGCAGAGGAGCCGGACAGGCGCGAACGGGGACGTGCCGAGGCCGGCGGAGACGTGCAGCCAGGATGAGCGGAGAGTGCCGGTCCTGGGGGCGAAGTGCCAGCGGGACAGGCCGCGGGCGCGCCCCGTGTCCAGGCCGCAGTTGGTGACCAGGGCACCGACGAACGGCAGCCGGAGCTGCCCGCCGTGGGTGTGGCCGGACAGGGTGAGCTGGACGCCGTCGGCGGTGAAGGCGTCCAGCACTCGCGGTTCCGGGGTGTGCGAGAGGCCGAGGACCAGGTCGACGCCGGGCTCCGGCGGCCCGGCGACGAGCGAGACCTGGTCCCGGCGCAGCCGGGCGTCGTCGACGCCGCGGACGTCGAGGCGCCGCCCGCCGATCATGAGCACCTCGTGGATGTGCGTCATCTCGTGCCAGCCCGAGTCGGCCGCCAGGTCCCGCGCGAACACCGCCCAGTCCATCGCGGGGCCCTTGGGGGGTGCCTCGGCGCCGCGCCGCAGGTAGCGGTGCGGGCTGTGGAAGGTCGGCACGTAGTAGTCGTTGTTCCCGGGAATGAAGACCCCGGGAAAGCCGAACAGCGGGGCCAGCGCCCGCCGCAGCGGCTCCGACGCGTCCGGATGCGAGAGCACGTCGCCGGTCAGAGCGACGAGATCGGGAACGACCCGGGCGAGCTCACCGAGGAAGCGCAGCTTGCCGGCCTCGCGCGGCAGCACGTGCAGATCGGACAGGTGCAGGATCCGCAGTGGGGGCTCCCCGGCCGCGAGCACCGGAACCTCCCGCTTGGTCAACGTGTACGAGCTTCCCTCGTACAACCCGTATCCCAGGGCGGCGGCGCCGGCGATCCCGATCCCGGCCGCCGCCCGGCGAACCCCCGGCCGTCCCTTCCGCGTCTCTCCTCGCATACGTCCAGTCTCACCCCGCCGTCGCCGAACCCGAGCGACCGGCGTCTTTCGGCGCCGAAAAGACGCCGAAAGA
>NZ_JADWYU010000095.1:45260-120462 GCF_016786325.1 Frankia nepalensis
CCGGGGGGGGGCCGCCGCCCGGGCCCCCCGCCCGCCCCCGGGCCCCCCGGGGGGGGCGGCCGCCGGGCGCGCCGCCGTGCCGCGGCGGCGCGGACGGCGGGCACGCCTCCGTGCCGCGGCGGCGCGGACGGCGGGCGCGCCGAGAATGGAGATGACTTACTTCGTATACGGACCTAGGCTAAGGCGATCATGAGTACCTTGAAGGAGCGACTGCGCGCCGATCTGACCACGGCGATGAAGGCGCGAGACGAACTGCGGACGTCGACGCTGCGGCTCGCGCTCGCGGCGGTGAAGGAGGCGGAGGTCTCCGGCAAGGCGGCCCACGAGCTCTCCGAAGGCGAGGTGGAGAAGGTCCTGGCCCGGGAGGTCCGCAAGCGCCGGGAGGCGTCCGACGCCTACGCGGCGGCCGGCCGCGCCGAGCAGGCGGCCCGGGAGGGCTCGGAGGGCGACGTGCTCGCCGACTACCTGCCCAAGCAGCTCGGCGACGACGAGCTCGCCGCGATCGTCGACAAGGTACTGGCCGACGGCGGCTTCTCGGGCCCCAAGGCGATGGGCCCGGCGATGAAGGCCGTCCAGGGCGCGGTGGCCGGCCGTGCCGACGGGGGCAAGGTCGCCGCCCTGGTGAAGGCCCGCCTCACCGGCTGAGCCAGGCCATCGGTGCCGCCCACGAGAGTGGCTCGGCCGTCCTGTCAGGCATCGGCGGCGCGAAACGACGCCCGTCGGCCCGCCGGTGCCTGACAGGATCGACCGTCACATCGGGCACGGGCGCGCGGGACGCGGCCCCCGGCGCGCGGCCCCCGGCGGGCGCGGAACTGGCCTCGCCGGTACGGGGGGTGGCGGCGCGGCGCGACTGGCGCTGGAAGGGCGCCAGTGCCGTACCCAGCGACGTTCGACCGGCCGCTGGCCACCCGTCCCGTGAGTGCCGGCCCCGAAGTGTCCGCCAGAACGCGAGCCAGGGACCGCGTTTTGACGGACAGGTCCAGGGACACGACACAAATGACCAAGGCGACCGGTCGCCCGCGCTCAGCGGGCTGGGCTCCGGACCTATCCGCTGTAGCGCGGGTCGGGGACCGCGTTTTGACGGACAGGTCCAGGGATGCGGCACAAGCGACCAAAGAGCGACCGGTCGCGCGCCCCCAGCAGGCCGGGCCTCGGACCTGTCCGCCAGAACGCGAGCCAGGGACCGCGCTACCGCGGACACTTCACCGGCACCGGCACCGGCACCGGCACCGGCCCACGGCGCGGGCGGTCCTTCGCTGATGCGGAGCTAGTCGAAGAACCAGTCCCAGGCGTCGCGTTGACCGCCGCCTGGCCCGCCCCGGCCACGGTTGTCGTCGTCGTCCACCTGGAACGGGCCGCCTCCGGCCACGAACAGCGTGACTGGCTGGCCGAGGAACAGCTGGCTTCCGCTGGGCGGGTTCTGGGCGACCACGACGCCGTTCTGGTTTCCGGCGACCTGCGCGGCGAAGCCGCTCCCCTGCAGGATGGTCACCGCTTCCGGCACGGACTTGCCCACGACGTTGGGGACGACGCCCAACGGCGCCACCGGCTGGGTGTTGTCGGGCGGCGGCAGCGGCTCGACCGGCAACTGCTGGCCCTCGATCGTCCGGGTCATCGTCCTGGCCCAGATCATCGTCGGGAAGTCGCCGCCGTAGACGACCCGCTTGCCGAGCACGTCGCGCAGCGGGTACATGGTCGGCCCGCGGGGGTCGGCGAGGGTGACCGCGGTCGACAGCTGCGGGATGAAGCCGGCGAACGAGGCGGCGCTGTATCCCTCGGCGGTGCCGGTCTTGCCGGCGGCCGGCCGGCCGATGCGGCCGTTCCCGGCCGCGGTGCCCTGGTTGATGACCCCTTCCAGCACCGAGGTCGCCGTGTCGGCGATCCGTGGGTTGAGCACCTGCTCGCACGCGTCCGGCTGGTCGAAGTCGAGCGGCCGGTCCGCCCCGCCGACCCGCTGGGTGATGGACGTGATGAAGCGCGGGTCGCAGCGCTTGCCGTGGGCCGCGAGCGTCGCGTACGCGGTGGCGAGGTCGAGGGTGCTGATCTCGTTGGAACCGATGGTGAACGACCCGTCGACCGCGCTGACGCCGTTGGTGCCCTTGCAGGGTGAGTCGGACCGCAGGTTGGCCGTCTGTTCCTGCACTCGGCAGGACTTGACGCCCAGGCGGCGGGCCATCTCGGCGATCTTCAGGATGCCGACCTGCTCGGCGAGCTGGATGTAGTAAGTGTTGACGGAGTGCCAGGTAGCGGTGGTCAGGGAGAAGAGCCCGGCCTCGTTCGGGTCCGAGTTCGCGTAGCAGGCCGGCTTGCCCCGATCGTCCTTTCTCGGGAGCTTCTCGGACGTGTAGCACGCCGGGGCCATGAACGTCGTCGACAGCGGCAGGCCCTTCTCCAGCGCCGCCACGAGCGCGAACGTCTTGAACGTCGAGCCGGGCGAGAAGGCCGTCTCCTTGACCGGGTAGACCTCCTTCGTGTGCACGAAGTCGGTCGTGGTCTCCGGGCCCTGCCCGTCGGCGACCTCGCCGAAGTCCCGGTTCTCGGTGAGCGCCAGCACCTCGCCGGTGCCGGGCCGCACCATGGCGACGCCGGCCGCGACCCGGTTGCCCGGGGGCACGATCTCGCGCGCCGACGACGTCGCCGCGCCCTGCGCCACCGGGTCGAGCGTCGTCCTGATCGTCAGGCCGCCCTCGTAGAGCAGCTTGCGGGCCGCGTTCTCGTCCGGCGCGAGCGTCCGGTCGTCGAGCAGCAGCCGGCGGACATGGTCGCAGAAGAACGGCGCCGACGAGTCCGCGCACGAGTCGGTCGAGCGCGGCGGCTGCCTGAGCCCCACGGGGGCGGCCTTCGCCGCCGCCAGGTCGGCGTCGCCGACGTGCCCGTGCTCGCGCATGGCCGCGAGTACCAGGCCGCGCCGGGACACGGCCGCCTCCGGGTGCAGCGCCGGGTTGTAGGCCGTCGGGTTCTTCACCAGCCCGGCGAGCAGCGCGGCCTGCGGCAGCGTGAGCTCGGAGACGTCGACGCTGAAGTACCGCTTGGCGGCGGCCTGGATGCCGTAGGCGCCGTCACCGAAGTAGGCGATGTTCAGGTAGCGCTCGAGGATTTCGTCCTTGCTGAGGTGCTCTTCCAGGTAGAGCGCGTACCGGGCCTCGCGGAGCTTGCGGTCGACGGTCTGCTCGGTCGCGGCCTCGCGTTCCTCGGGCGTCGTCGCCCCCTGGATCAGCACGTTCTTCACATATTGCTGGGTAATTGTCGAGGCACCCTGGGTGACCCCACCGCTCTCGCGATTGGCCAGATAGGCGCGAATCATTCCCCGGTAGTCGACGCCGGAATGCTCGTAGAACCGCGCGTCCTCGATGTCGATGATCGCCTGCCGCATGACCACCGGCACCTTGGCCAGCGGAACGACCTCGCGATACTGCTCTCCGACCAGCGTGGCGACGAGGTTTCCCTTGGCGTCCAGAATCCGGGACGGCTCGACCAGCGCGGTGACGTTCAGGTTCTCCGGCAGGGCGAGCCAGTCATCGGCCCCGGCTTTCGCGGTGATTCCGGCCAGCCCGACAACCGGCGCGGCGAGCAGCGCTACCACCAATCCGGCGGCGACACTCGCGAATAGGGCGCCAACCATCCGTCTGGCGGTAAACGCGACGCGTCCGCCCGCCCGGCCGGCGCCGGCCGCGGTCCTCACGCGCGTGCCCATTTGGTGTCGGGCCCTCCGTCCGCCCCCCGAAACGATCCCCACGGATTCACTCCGCTTACCCATCAACGCACTCGGCCCCGCCGTCGCTCCCCCGCGCAGAGGGCCCCGCGCGACACATCGCCTCCAGGTGGCGGGCTGAGGGTACCTCGCGCACCGGTCCGGCCGGTGCTGGGCACGAGCCCACGAGTAGACGTCGTCGCGACGACGGCCGTCCACACCAGAACGATCAACACCATGTGCCCAACGGTCGCCGTACGATCGCGCCGGGCCCATACCCGGCCGGAGGCCCGCCGAACGGTCGTGCTCGCCGCGTCCGCGCAGGTGACCTCCTGGCCGCCAGAAACGCGGCCGAGAGAAGGCCGGCGCGAAGGAGGTGCATGTCGGAGGCCTTGACGCGATACGAACGTGACGGCCTTGTCATCCGGACGACACCTGGATGACATCCATCGATCTACGGTCTGGTTCGACATCAATGGCCCGGACTAGTCATACAGATAACCACCCGAGTGGGGTCTGTGCCGTGGCCACGGCACTCCGTACGGTTTCGCACGACGCCAACGACGCCACGTCACCCGCACGGGTCCCTTGACCACGGTCTCTCTCGAAAGGCAGGTGGCATGACCAGAAGCCCGACCCCGACCGTCGCCACGGCTCGTCGTGGCGGCACGACCCGTCTCGTCAGCAGCATCGCCGACGGCGACTGGACCGCCCTCGCGGCGTGCCGGGACGTCGACCCGGACGAGCTGTTCGTTCAGGGTGCCGCGCAGAACCGGGTGAAGACCCGCTGCTTCGGCTGCCTGGTGCGTACCCAGTGCCTGGCGGACGCCCTGGACAACCACGTCGAGTTCGGAGTGTGGGGTGGCATGACCGAGCGGGAGCGCCGAGCCCTGCTTCGGCGCCGCCCGGACGTCCGTTCCTGGAGGAAGCTCCTCGCTGACGCCCAGGCGGACCACCGAGCCAGCTCAACCGGCTGAGCGGCTCCTCCCTGACGAAGCCCTTCCCCGATCGGACCCCGGCGCAGCGTCGCGCGCGGGATCCCGGGCCGGCCCGTTCGAGGGCCCGCGGAACGAAGACGGTCCGCCTGTCGACCGGCCGACCCCGCGCCCACCAACCGCCCGCCGCTCTGGCCCCGTTGGCCGCGCCGCGCGTTCCCGTTCCGCCGCGTTCCAGACCCCGCCGCCACTTCCCGTGACGACGGGCATCCGTTCTGGAACGGAAAGTATCCACCGTCGGCCGCCTCAGGCGTGACCCTGGCGGGTAACGCCGGCGAGAGCAGCCACCTTCCGTGGCGACTCGGTTTCGGCACACGAATCACTCACGCGGACAATCACCCGTTCGGATGGTCCGCGCTCACCCCGTTCGGGTGAGACGTTCATCACCCGCCAACGCGTCCCCGATCTCGCGAAGACCGACCAGATCATGGACGTCCTCGGCCAGCGCCTCGACCTCGACCAGCGGGGTGTCCGGATGAGCCGCCGTGAACCGCTCGCGCAGCCGCGACTCGCGCTCGGCCAGCCGAAGCCGGTCCGCGTGCACCCGTAGCACGGCGGCCGCCAGCGGATGCTGCCCGTGCTCGGTGAGGTTCTCCGCGGCCGCGAGGCTCCGCTCGGCCGTCAGCGAGCGGCCGTCGCCGTGGTGCATCCGGTTCACCACCAGCCCCGCCAGCGGCATTCCGTCGGCGTCGAGCCGGTCGACGAAATAGCTCGCCTCCCGCAGCGCCGCCGCCTCGGGCGCCGCGACGACGACAAACGACGTGCCCGGCTCGCTCAGCAGCCGGTAGGTCTTCTCCGCGCGCTGCCGGAATCCGCCGAACATGGTCTCCATCGCGGCGACGAACTGGCTGACGTCGGTCAGCAGCTGGGTACCGATCACCTTGGTGAGGACCTTGGTGAACACGCCGAAACCGACGCCGAGAACCTTCGCGTACGCCCGGCCGCCAGCCTTCGCCGGGGCCAGCAGTATCCGCAGCAGCCGCCCGTCCAGGAACGCTCCCAGGCGGCTCGGCGCGTCGAGGAAATCCAGCGCCGAACGCGTCGGTGGTGTGTCGACGACGATCAGGTCCCAGTCGCCGGCCGCGTCGAGCTGCGAAAGCTTCTCCATCGCCATGTACTCCTGCGTCCCGGCGAAGGAACTCGACAACGACTGGTAGAAGGGGTTCTCGAACAGCTGGCCGGCCCGGTCCGGGGTGGTGTGCGCGAGGACGATCTCGTCGAACGTCCGCTTCATGTCGAGCATCATCGCGTCGAGCCGCCCGCCGGCCGACCTGTCGACCCCGACCACCTCGCGCGGCGTGTTGTCCAGCTCGGTCAGGCCCATCGACTGCGCCAGCCGGCGGGCCGGGTCGATGGTCAGCACGACCACCGAGCGCCCCCGCTCGGCGGCACGCAGCGCGAGCGCCGCCGCCGTCGTCGTCTTGCCCACCCCACCCGAGCCGCAGCACACGATGATCCGCTCGCTGGCGAGCATGCCGTCGACGTCCAGCTTCGGGACCCCGGCCGGATGCGGGCGGACCCGGGCACCGAGCCTTGGCGCGCGGCCGGCGTCGCGTGCCTTCCCGCCGGCGTCCGGGCCTCGACGCGCCCGTTCCGAGGGCGCCGGCGCCTTCGACCCCGGCTGGGACTTGCCGCCCGCCGAGGCCCGTTTCGGCGTCGTCGCGCGCGCCCGGCCGGCCGGGGCCCGCCTCGCGGTCGCCGGCTTCGAGGGGGCACTCTCGGCCTCGGCCTCGGCCTCGGCACCCGGTCCGGCCTCGGCGGCCGGTTCGATCTCGGCGGTGGACGCCGCCTGGGCGTCGGGAACCGGCACGGCCGGCGGCTGGTCCGCCGCCCGCCTCCGCGCGCCCCCTGCCGGCGCCGTCACCCGACCATCCGCTGCGCCCGCAGCATCTCCGCGAACCGGTACAGCATCCCCATGTCCATCCCGTCAGCCGCCAGTGGCAGTTCATACACGGGTCGGGCGAGCGCCTCCACCTCGACTCGCTGGGCCGCCTCCAGCGCCACCCGTTCGGCGTGCTGGGCCGCCTCCCTGGCGAGCTCGGCGACCAGGTCGGCGGCGGGCTCCACCCCGGCCTCCTTGATGCCGGCGGCCAGTTCGTCGGGGTCCAGCGCGCCCGCGCGCGCCGCCAGCAGGTCGTCGGGGCCGAGCAGCGGCGGGCGGACCATGTTCACCACCACGCCGCCGACCGGCAGGTCCGCGGCGCGCAGCTCCGCGACCGCGTCGACGGTCTCCTGAACCGGCATCTCCTCCAGGAGGGTCACCAGATGCACCGCGGTCTGCCCGGAGTGCAGCACGGCGAGCACACCGTCGGCCTGGGAGCGGATCGGCCCCATCTTCGCCAGGCCCACCACCTCGTTCGCGACGTTGAGGAACCGGGTGACCCGCCCGGTCGGCGGCGCGTCCAGGACGACGGCGTCATAGGCCATCCCGCTCGGCCGGGTGCCGTCTGGCCGGTTCACCGCCTCCTTGATCTTGCCGGTGAGCAGCACGTCGCGGACACCGGGCGCGATCGTGGTCGCGAAGTCGATGGCGCCGATCCGGCCGAGCACCTTTCCGGCGCTGCGGAGGTTGTAGAACATCTCGAGGTACTCGAGAAGCGCCTCCTCGGCGTCGACGGCGAGCGCGTAGACCTCGCCGCCGCCGGGGGCGCTGGCCACCTTCCGCTCCCGGTACGGCAGCGGCGGCGTGTCGAAGACCTGCGCGATCTGCTGGCGGCCCTCGACCTCGGCGAGCAGCACCCGGCGCCCGCCCGTCGCCAGCGCCAGCGCCAGCGCGCTCGCGACGGTGGTCTTCCCGGTGCCGCCCTTGCCCGTGACCACGTGCAGCCGACGCCGCCACGGCCCGCTCTTGGCCCCTGGTGACGCCGGCCCGCTCTTGGCCCCTGGTGACACGGGCCCAGCTCGCTCCTCGCCGGTTCGGTCGCGTTTCGAGGCGGTCACGGCCACGACCGTACCCGGGACCGGTGCCGCGCTCGCCGCGTCGACGCCGCCTTCACCGAGAATCTTGATCACATTTCCGACACGGCGGCCTTCCGACAGCGCGGGCCGTCGAGAAACCGCGTCGACCGCCCGCTGATCCGGAATGCCTCGGTCATCACGATCTCCCTCACTTCAGGCGTCGGGTCGATCGGCGACTGGCGCCCGGCGGCCTCGGCTGGCGGGAACGCCCACACCACCCGTCGATCATTCATTGACGCGTCCCCGGCCAACCCGTGCCGGACCGCCCGACACGGGTCGGCTCGCGATCCGCGAAGGCCCCGGGCGGGCAAGGGCCGCGGGAGTCGACCACTAGAGTTTCCGCCATGCAGAAGTGGGAGTACGTGACCGTCCCAGTCCTGATCCACTCGACGAAGATGATTCTCGACAACTGGGGCGAGGATGGGTGGGAGCTGGTGCAGGTCGTGACTGGTCCGAACCCGGAGAGCCTGGTCGCCTACTTCAAGCGGCCGAAGGGCGAGGCCGGCTCGTGACCAACCGGGCCGGCACGGAGGCGGCGCCGAGCGAGCGACTGCGCGCGCTCGGCCTCGAACTGCCGCCGGTGCCGACTCCTCAGGCCAACTACGTGCCCGCGGTCCGCGACGGCGAGTGGATCTGGACCGCGGGCCAGATCCCGCTGGTGGCCGGCCAGCTGCCGGAGACCGGCCTGGTCGGCGCCGAGGTGACGCCGGAGCGGGCCACCGCGCTCGCCCGGATCTGCGCGTTGAACGCGCTGGCCGCCGCCGCGGCGGTGGCGGGCGGCCTGGACCGGATCCGGCGGATCGTCAAGGTCGTCGGGTTCGTCGCGAGCGCGCCGGGATTCACCGGGCAACCGGCGGTCATCAACGGCGCCTCGGACCTGCTCGGGCAGGTGTTCGGCGAGGCGGGTCAGCATGCCCGCTCGGCGGTCGGCGCCGCCGCGCTCCCGCTGGGCTCCCCGGTGGAGGTCGAGCTCATCGCGCTCGCCCACCCGGACCTGGGCTGACGCCGCCCGCCAGCTCCAGGGCACGCGCCCAACCCGGGCACGCGCGGCACGGGATGCCTACCATCGGACAGGTGGTTGATCGCGGACCTGCCAGACCGACTCCGCGGGCTCCGTCGATCCAGCAGGGACCCCGGGCCGCGCTGATCGCCCGGCTGCGGCGGCCGATGCCGCTCACCTCGCCGCGCGGGGTGCTGGCGGCGAGCGCGCCCACCCCGCCGGCGCCGCCGCGGCACGCGTCCACGGTGGTCCTGCTGCGCGACGCGCCCGGCGGAGGCGTCGAGGCCTACCTGGTCGAGCGGGCCCGCACGATGGCCTTCGCCGGCGGGGTCTACGCCTTCCCCGGCGGCCGGGTGGACCCGGCGGACGGCCCTTCCGGCGGCCGGGCCGCCCCGCTCTGGCTCGGCCCGCCGCTCGCCGAGCTCATGCGGCCGCTCGAGGCGGATCCCGGCCTGGCCCAGGCGCTCGTCCACGCCGCCGTCAGGGAGACCTTCGAAGAGTGCGGCGTGCTGCTCGCGGAGCCGGCCGGGCCGGCCGGACCGGCGCCCGGCCCGGCCGATCCCGGCTGGGCGGCGGACCGGCTGGCGCTGGAGCGCCGCGAGCTCGGGCTCGCCGAACTGCTGACCCGCCGAGGGCTCGCGCTGCGCGCCGACCTGCTCGCGCCCTGGGCACGCTGGATCACGCCGGAGGTCGAGCCCCGCCGCTACGACACCCGCTTCTTCATGGCCGCGCTGCCGCCGGGCCAGACGCCTGGTGAGCTGTCCGGTGAGGCCGACCAGATGGTCTGGATCCGCCCGGAAGAGGCGCTGGAACGGCACGCGGCCGGCGCCATGGGCATGCTGCCGCCGACCGCCTGGATGCTCGCGGACCTCCTCGGCCTCGCGAGCGTCGCCGACGTGCTGACGACGGCGCGCCGCCGTGAGATCACCCCGGTCATGCCCAAGGTCGTCATCGCCGACGGCGCCGTGCACTTCCTGCTGCCGCACGACCCCGAGTACGCCCTCGCCGCGCCGCCCGCTGATCCGGCCAGCGCGGCGGCGCTCTTCGCCGCCGCGACCGCCGGGGCGGACCACGCCACCTGGCCCCGCGACGCGGCCGACGCCACGGCCGTGGCGCGGGAGCGGTGAGCCTTTCGCTCGCACCGAGAGTCGAGACTCCTGGCCCAACCCGGAGGGGACGATGGAAGAGGCTCAGTCATGACCGCGGGCACCCAGCCCAGCCGCGGTGGGCCCGGGCGCCGGGCGGGCGGCGCCGGCCAGGCCGTGGGTCAGGCCGATGGCCTGGGTCCCGACGCGGCGGCGCGCCGGCCGCGGGAGGTGAACCCGCTGGCCGCCGTGGTGCTCGCGCCCAATCCCGGCCCGATGACGCTCGAGGGCACGAACAGCTGGGTGCTGCGCGCTCCCGGCCACACCGGCTGCGTCGTCGTGGACCCGGGGCCCGACGAACCGGAGCACCTCGCCGCGCTGGGCGCCGCCGGCCCGGTCGCGACGATCCTGCTGACGCATGGCCATCCCGACCACAGCGAGGGCGCGGCGGCGCTGCACGAGCTCACCGGCGCCCCCGTCCGCGCGCTGGACCCCACCCATCGGCTCGGCTCGGAAGGACTGGTCGAGGGCGACGTCGTGGCGGCCGCCGGGATCGAGCTGCGGGTGCTGGCCACCCCGGGCCACTCGGCCGACTCGCTGTCCTTCCTGCTGTTCGGCGAGGTCCCGGCGGTGCCCGCCGCCGACGGCGCGGCGGTCGCGGTGCTGACCGGCGACACGATCCTCGGGCGCGGCACGACGGTGGTCGCGCATCCGGACGGCCGGCTCGCCGACTACCTGACGAGCCTGCGGCGGCTCGCCGAGCTGCCGACGGGCCTGGCCGTCCTGCCCGGGCACGGCCCGGAGCTGTCCGACGCCCGCGGCGCCGCCACGTACTACCTGGCCCACCGCGCCCAGCGGCTGGACCAGGTGCGGGCCGCGCTGGCCGCGGCCGGCGTCGGCCCGGAACAGGCCTCCCCGCGCGCCGTCGTCGAGCGGGTCTACGCGGACGTCGACCAGGTCCTCTGGCCAGCGGCCGAGCTCTCGGTCCGCGCCCAGCTGGACTACCTGCGCGAGCAGGGCTGACGCCACCGGCCGGGGGAGACCGCGCCGTCCCGCGTGGCGGCCGGCCCGGTCTCCCCGGGGAGCGTCCGACCGCCGTGGACGACGCACGCGAAAGACGGCATAAAGAGAACCAACCCGACGTTGGTGTGAGCGGCATCACAGCGGGCAGACCCCGTCCCGCGACTGGCGGGGCCTTCTACCCGTCAGACACGGCCCGTGGTGCCCGGGTTGACGGGCCCCGGAGGCGCGTTCGCCGGGGCGGCGGGACGTCAGCCGTCTGACAACGCTCGAACGACGTCCGCTCAGGGGACCGAGACACCGGACACTAAACTTCCGGTTGGAGGGGGACCGCCAGTGCGAAACGTCCGAGGCAGGCAGGCCTGTTCGCCGCAGGCATCCTCGTCGATCCGCGAGCCGGCTCACGAGGGAAGCCGCTTAGGCCAGGCTCCCGCCCACCCGTTGGGCCCACCCGGGCGGGCACCCCTCGGGCCGCGGGCCCGGGCCCGCGGTGCTCGCGGCGGCGGGCCGGAGGCCGGCGCGCCATGGTGATCGTCCCGACACATGGCGGGACGCTGAGCTGCCCGCGGTGCGGTACCCCCGCGGTGCCGTCCGCGCGCTACTGCTTCCACTGCGGCCTGCGGTTCACCTCGATCGCCGGGCCGGAGGCCGCCGAGCGCCGCGTCGTCACCGTGCTGTTCGGCGACCTGTCCGACTTCACCTCGTGGGCCGAGGACCGCGACCCGGAGCGGGTCGGCGAGGTCACCGACATGGTGCTCGCCGCGCTCGCCAAGGAGGTCGACGACGTCGGCGGCCGGGTCGACAACCTCGCCGGCGACGGGATCATGGCCGTGTTCGGCGCGCCCACCGCGCACGAGGACGACGCGGAGCGGGCCGTGCGCGCGGCCGCCGCGATGCAGGAGACGGTGCGCCGCCTGGTCACCGACGCCGACGACGACTCCAGCCCGCTCGGCCTGCGGGTCGGCGTCAACACCGGCGAGGTGCTCGCCGGCGTCCAGGCCTCGATGACGTACACCGTCGTCGGCGACGCCGTGAACACCGCCGCCCGGCTGTCCGGGGCGGCGGCCGTCGGCGCGGTCTACGCCGGCCGGGGGACCATGCACGCCACCCGCTCGGTCGCGACCTGGCGGGAGCTGCCCGACCTGAATCTGAAGGGCAAGCGGGAGCCGGTGCCGGCCTACGAGCTGGTCAGCCTGCGCCCGTCGAACGTGGCCCGGCCGGGCCTCGGCGACGACGCCACGTTCGTCGGCCGCGACCGCGAGCTCGCGGAGCTCTACGACTGGTTCACCGAGACCACGCGGTCCGGTTCACCGACCGTCGCCGTGGTCACCGGCGAGGCCGGCATCGGCAAGTCCCGGCTCATCGGCGAGCTGGCGAGCCGGGCTCACGAGGCGGACGGCGCGCGGGTGCTGTGGGGCCGCACGGTCCGCCATGGCGACGGGCGCAGCCTCGCCCCGCTGGCCGACCTGATCCGCGGCGCCTGTGGGGTCGTCGACGGCGACAGCCTGGACCGGGTCGCCGACCGGGTCCGGCGCACCGTCGGCCGGCTCAACCACCCGCTCACGGGCGCCCGCCTGCCGGCCGGCATCTCCGACCGGCTGCTCGGCCTGCTCGGCGTGCCGATCGACCACCGGCGAGCGTCCGGGGCCACGGAGGCGCCGCCGGGCGACCCGGCCAGCCGGGAGAGCCACGGCGCGGGGAGCAGCGGCGAGCGCGCCATCGACATCGCCGTCGACACCGTCACGCTGCTGCTGTCCGCCCTCGCGGCCGAGCAGCCGATGATCGTCGTGATCGACGACCTGGAGTGGGCGACCAGCTCGCTCACCAGGGCGCTGCACCGGCTGGCCGAGCGGGTCGTCGGCCCGGTCATGCTGACGCTGCTCGACCGGGAGGGCCTCGGCCTGACGGATCTGCCAGGGGTCCGGCAGATCACGCTGGCGCCGCTGCCCGAGGAGGCCGCCACCCGCCTGCTCACCGAGTTCCTCGGTGGCGCGACGCTCGGCCCGCAGACCAGGTCGGCGCTGCTCGGCCGGGTACACGGCAACCCGTTCTTCCTCGCCGAACTGCTCAACCTCCTGATCGACCGGAACCAGCTGCGCCGGCTGGCCCCCGCCGAGGCGGCGGGCGCGGACGGGCCCGCCTGGGTGCTGGAGGGCACCCTGTCGGAGACCGCGTTGCCGGCGGGCGTGCAGTCCGTGCTCGCGGCCAGGATCGACGACCTGGAGCCGACGGACAAGGCGGTGCTGCGGGCGGCCGCCGTGCTCGGCAGCCGCTTCCCCGCCGCGGCCCTGCCGTCGGTCGAGGAGCGGCCAGCCACGGAGGTGGCGGCGGCGCTGGAGCGGCTCACCGAGCGACAGCTGGTCCGCGCGCCGCGGGCCGGCGAGCAGCTGTGGCGGTTCGTGCACCCGATGGCGCGCGACGTCGCCTACGCCGGGCTGCCGAAGGTCGAACGGGCGCGCCGGCACTCGACCGCCGCCCTGTGGGGCGTGACCGCCATGACCGGTTCGTCGCGCGAGGTGTCGAACTTCGTCGCCACGCACGCGCTGCGGGCCTTCGACCTGGCCTCGTCGATGGCGCTGCCGGTGACGGACCCCGCCTGGTCCGCGCGCGAACCGGGGTTCCGGGCGCTGCTGCGCCTGGCCAGGACCGCGCTCGCCCGCGACGACCATCGCACCGCCGCCGACCAGCTCGCCGACGCCCGCCGGCTCGGCCACGGCGTGATCGACACCGACGACGAGAACATCGCCCGGGTGCTGCACGCCGAGGCGCTGGTGTCGCTGCGCCGGCTGGAGGAGGCCGAGCGCACCCTGCGCCCGGCGCTGCGGGTCACCCTGCCCGCCCGGCGCGCGGCGGCCTACGCGGTGCTCGGCGAGCTGCGCCAGAAGCAGGGCCGCGCGGAGCTCGCCACCCGCGCGCTGCGGACCGCGCTGGACGCGGCGCGCGCCGCCGGCGACGACCGGGCCGCCGCCGCGGCCCTGCGCCGCCTCGGCACGCTCGAGTACGGCGCCGGCCGGATCCGGGTGGCCGAGGAGCTGTACCGCGAGGCCCTCGAGCTCGCCCGGCGGGTCGACGACCCGCGCGGCGTCGGCTGGGCGCTGCAGCACCTGGCCTGGAGCGCCACCACCCGGGGTGACTACCCGCAGGCCGAACGCAGCCTGCGGCAGGCGACCGAGGTGTTCGAGCGGCTCGAGGACGCCGGCGGCATCGGCTGGTGCAGCGGCACCGAGGCGCTGGTGCTGCTGCTGTCCGGCCAGCTCGCCCGGTCGCGGGCGCTCGCGCGTGGGCTGGTCGACGCCGCCGAGTCGATGGGTGAGCGCTGGGGCATGGCGGTATGCCTGACGATCGGCGCGATCGCGGCGGCGGAGCTGGGGGACATCAGCGCGGCACGCACCGACGCGGCGCGCGCGACGGCCCTCTTCGAGGGCGCGGGGGACAGCTGGGGCCGGATCCTGACGAAGGTGGCCCAGGGGCTCGCCGCCCGGGGAGCCGGCGAGCCGGACGTCGGCGCCGACTTCCTCGCCGGGGCGTGCGCGGACGCCGCCGCGGCCGGCCAGGTGCTCGTAGGCGCGCTCGCGTCTCTCATGCTGGGGCTGACCCTGCTGGACGCCGGGCGGGTCGACGAGGCCGAGCAGGCGGCGCGGGCCGCGATGGCCGAGCTGGGCGACCTCGACCTGCGCCCGCACGCGCAGCTCGGCGCGAAGGTGCTGGCGGCGCAGATCGCCCGGGCACGCGGGCGCCTCGACGAGTCGATCGGGCTGTTGCGGGAGGCCCTGGCGGCGAGCGAACCCGCGACGCTGCTGTTCCCGCGCAGGCAGGCCTACGCCCACCTCGCCGGAACGCTGCTGGAGGCCGGGCAGCCGGAGGAGGCGCTCGCGGTCGCCCGCCGGGCGGTCGCCGTGGACGCCGAGGACGTGCGCGCCCAGGTGCTCGCCTGGCGGGCGCTCGGCACGACGCTGGCCGCCAGCGGGGACCGGGAGGGCGGTCGGGACGCCTACCTGCGCGCGCTGCGGGCGGCGACGTCGACCGAGGCCGTCAGCGAGGCGCCGCAGACCCGCCGGCTGCTCGCCGCCCTGCCCGACCCCGGGCACGACGGCGACCGCCGGGCGGCCGACGGCCGCGGTGCCGGGTTCGGCGCCACCAGCAACGGCTCCCGGGTGACCGCGGGCAACGGCCAGGCGGGCGCCGAGGAGGCGGATGGCGAGCGCCCCGCGCCCGCCGCCGAACTCCCCGACGGCGCCCCCGCCGTGCCGACCGCCTGAGATCGCCCGGGCCTCGGCCGGTCCCCGGTCTGGCTGACGGGCGCGCCTGTCAGCCAGACCGGCCTCGATCCTGACCGTGGACGGGGACCGGCCCCAGGCCTACGGGTCTGACTCGGGACCTGGTCTGGTCGGGGCGCCCCCCCCCCCCCCCGCGGCGCCGGGGGGCCCGGCCGGGCAGCGGGGCGGGCCGGGCCCCCCCCGGGGGGGGGCGGGGGCCCGGGCGGTGGGGCGGGGGCGCCCGCCCCCGCCCGGCCAGGTCCGGATGGTCGCCCCTGGGCGACCTTGAGCCGACCGCCCTAGCGGGCGCGGCGGGCCAGGCGGTCGCGGTCGAGCAGGACGACGGCGCGTGAGTCCAGCCGAAGCCAGCCGCGGGTCGCGAAGTCGGCCAGCGCCTTGTTGACCGTCTCCCGGGAGGCCCCGACCAGCTGGGCCAGCTCCTCCTGGGTCAGGCCGTGCTCCACCCGGACCCCGGCCGCCTCGTTGCCGGGCTGCGCCGGTTCGCCGAACCGCACGGCGAGGTCGAGCAGCGCCTTGGCGACCCGGCCGGGCACGTCCGTGAACACCATGTCGGCCATGGCGTCGTTGGTGCGGCGCAGCCGGGCGGCGAGCACCCGCAGCAGCATGGAGCCGGCGTCCGGCCGGGCCCGAAGCCAGGGGCGCAGCGCCGAGTGCTCCAGCGACACGAGCGAGGCGTCGGTCACGGCGGTGGCGGTAGCGGTCCGTGGGCCCGGATCGAAGAGCGACAATTCTCCGAAGATGTCCCCGGGACCCATGACATACAGAAGGTTCTCGCGTCCGTCGGCAGACTGGCGTCCAATTTTCACCTTGCCGGACAGGACCACGAAGACGCGATCTCCCGCCTCGCCTTCACGGAAGAGCACGTCACCACGGGTGACGTCCTTCCGCTCGAGGTGGCTGGAGAGCGCCTGGCGGTCCAGGTCGGACAACCCGACGAACAGCGGAACGCGAGCAAGCAGATCGTCCACGGGGTGAGCATGCCAGGACAGCGCGCGTCGAGCACGGCCAGGGCGCCTAGAGCCCGCGCGCGCCCGCCCAAAATGACCAGTTCACGAAGAATCGCTTACCCAGAGTGATTGACTTGGCCGGCAGGCGACCCGCCGAGGCGGGCGCCGGGCGCTCCCCGAGTGCTCCTGCCGCGGCTGGCCCGCCGCGCGGCACCCGCCACAGTTCACGCGCGCCGGCCGGACAGGCCGTCGGAACGCGTTACCTTGAGTCACCTACCTGACCCCGGTTCCACGACGCCGGGCGCGTCGTCCACCATGGACCCGCCATGTTTGTCTTCGCCGCCATCGCGTTCCCCGTGGTGCTGCTCGGGCTCCTGCTGGCGATGGAGCGGGTCGAGCGCCCGCTGAACGCCGCCGACACCCGTAAGGGCATCGAGGGCTTCCTCGACAACGCCCGGCCCGACGAGGTGAACACCTTCGTCAACCAGGGCCTGGCCGCGGCGCTGGAGCGTTACCGCCGCCGCCTGCGCCGCCCACCCCCCGGCAAGCACCGCGCCGCTTGAGGCGGTCGCCTCAAGGTTGCTTGCGCGACCATCGGCGCTCCGCCGTTGGGGCGCTGAGCGCCCCAACCCACCTGGAACCGGGCCGAACCCGAAACCCGGGCAGGCCCTGTCCCGGGCCAGAACCGTGGCGGGTTTCGTCGTTCGGTGGCGGCCGTTCGGCTGAGCCGCGTCGTTCGCCTCCCTGGCCGGCTGTGTCTGGCCGTGGGAGACCAGAAGGTGCCCGGTAGGCTCGGGACATGCCGGCCATCGTCGACGCGTCCGCCGAAACCGCGCTGGCGCGGACCAGGCGTGCCCGGCGGATCGTGCGGACCCTGGGCGAGCTGCATCCGGACGCGCGGATCGCGCTGAACTTCGGCACTCCGCTGGAGCTCCTGGTCGCGACCGTGCTGTCCGCCCAGTGCACCGACAAGAAGGTCAACGAGGTCACCCCCGCGGTCTTCGCGAAGTACCCGACCGCGGCCGCCTATGCCGGCGCCGACCGTGAGGAGCTGGAGCAGCTGCTGCGCCCGACCGGTTTCTTCCGGGCCAAGGCCAACTCGGTGATCGGCCTCGGTGCCGCGCTGGTCGACCGGTTCGACGGCGAGGTACCCGCCTCGCTGGAGAAGCTGGTGACCCTGCCCGGGGTCGGCCGCAAGACCGCGAACGTCGTACTGGGACACGCCTTCGACACGCCGGGCATCACGGTCGACACCCACGTCGGCCGCCTGTCCCGGCGGTTCGGGCTAACCACGAACACCGACCCGGTCCGGGTCGAGACGGACCTGGCGGCGCTGATCGAGCGCAAGAACTGGACGATCGCCTCCGACCGAATGATCTTCCATGGCCGGCGGATCTGCCATGCCCGCAGGCCCGCCTGCGGCGCCTGCGGCGTGGCCAAGCTGTGCCCGTCGTTCGGCGAGGGCCCGACGTCGGTCGCCGACGCGGCCCGGCTGGTCCGCGGAGACGCCGAAGCGGCCGGATGAGCGGGCATGACGGATACGCCGGTCCCGTCGGCGTCGGCTCGGGCGGCGTCGACGCGGCGGGTGGCGACGCGACGGCCCCCGGCGCGACGGCCCCCGGCGCGACCGGCGCCGACGGGGCCGGGCCGCCAGGCTGGCTCACGGCCCTCGCCGCGAAGGTCGCCGGCGACGGGCTGCCGATCCGCCCCGAGGGCTGGCCGACCACGCCGGCAGACGCCCGGCCGGCCGCGGTCCTGATCCTGTTCGGTCCCAGCCGGAACGGCTCGGACGTGCTGCTGCTCGAACGCGCCGCCGACCTGCGCAAGCACGCCGGCCAGCCCGCGTTCCCCGGCGGCGGCGCCGACGCCACCGACGGCTCGGCCACGGCCACCGCGCTGCGCGAGGCGCGCGAAGAGGTCGGTCTCGACCCGGCCGGCGTCGAGATCCTCGCGACGTCACCGCCGATCTACCTGCCGCACAGCAACTACCTCGTAACCCCCGTCCTTGCCTGGTGGCGGGTGCCATGCCCGGTCTTCCCGGTCGACCCGGCGGAGACGTCGGCGGTCGCGCGCGTACCAGTCGCGGACCTCGTCGACCCGGCAAACCGGGTGCGGGTGCAGCATCCGCGCACAGGGCTGCTGGGCCCGGCGTTCCGGGTCACCGGCCTGACGACGGTGTGGGGGTTCACCGCGGGCATCCTGGACGCGCTGCTACGCGCCGCCGGTCTGGAGCGGCCGTGGGGCGACGGCCCGCCGGTGCAGGACGCGGCGGTCAACGCGTCCATCGCGCGGTCCGAGGTCCAGGCGGCGGACGTGGCCGACCTCGACCTGGCGGGTGAGATCGACCCAGACGATCTCGATGCCACCGGTTCCGGCGGGTCCGGTCCGGATGGTCCCGAGGCGCACCCGGATGATGGGTCGGCGCCGGACGGGCGGACCTCGGGGCCACCGCGCCAGGCGTCTCCGCCCGGCGTCCATGACCGCGCCGCCGGCACCGGAACCGGTGTCGGCCCGACCGAGGGATCGGCCGCTTGAGCAACATGACGGGACCCGCCGCCGCGCGCCGACGGCTGGCCGCCACCGCGCTCGTGGCGCTCGCGGTCACCGGAGCCGGCTGCGCGGCCGAGCACCCGGACTCGCCGAGGCCCACCGCCGTCGAGAAGCCGACGATCTCCGACGGCGTCCAGGTCTTCCAGCTCGTCGGCATGAGCAACATGCGGTTCTCTGCTGGCACGCTCGAAGCGAAGCCCGGGAAGATCCGCGTCGATTTCTCGGTCGAGGACGGCGGGGCATCCCACAACTTCGACATTCCGAAGCTTCCGGGCACCCGGACGGGCATCGTCGGCGCGGGCGGATCCCAATCGGTGACCTTCACGGTCACCGAGCCGGGTGACTACCCGGTGATCTGCACGTTGCACCCGAACATGTCCGCCGTCCTCCGCGTCAGCTGACGTCCCGCGAACCGGCCCGCGACCGCCATGTTCAACCTCCTCGACGCGATCCTGCTGGTCGTCGTCCTGCTGTTCGCCGTGTCCGGCTACCGGCAGGGCTTCGTGCTGGGAGCGCTGACGTTCGTCGGCTTCATCGGTGGCGGGATCATCGGCGCGCAGATCGCGCTCCCGCTCACCGAGCTGCTCGGCCTGCACGACCACGGGGCGGTCATCGCCCTGGTGACCGTCCTCCTCCTGGCCTGCCTCGGCCAGGCGGCCGGCTCGGCCGCCGGCGTCGCGCTTCGCGACCGGCTCACCTGGCGCATCGGCGAGCGGGTGGACGCGCTGGCGGGCGCCGCGCTGTCGGGGCTGTCCGCGCTGCTGGTCGCCTGGCTGCTGGCGACGGCCGTGGAACGCTCCCCGTTCGCCACCGTTGCCCGCGAGGTCCGCGGCTCCGCGGTGCTGACCACCGTCGACGACAGCATGCCGTCGACCGTGCGGGAGACGTTCGCGAGCCTGCGCCGGCTCGCGGACACCAACGGCTTCCCGGCCGTGTTCGCCGGCATCGGGGGCGAGTCGATCGTCGCCGCCGACCCGCCCGACCCGGCGGTGGTGACCGCCGGCGACGTGGTCGCGGCGACGGCGAGCATCCTGAAGATCCGAGGTATCGCGCCCTCCTGCTCCCGGCAGGTGGAGGGCAGCGGCTTCGTCTACGCGCCGCAGCGGGTGATGACCAACGCGCACGTCGTGGCGGGCGTCCGGGAGCCGACCGTGGAGGTCGGCGACCGCACGCTCGCCGCCCAGGTGGTGGTCTTCGACCCGGAACGCGACGTCGCGGTGCTCTACGTTCCCGACCTCAACCGGCCGCCGCTGCGGTTCCAGACCGAGCCCGACGGCCACGCCGACGACAACGCCGTGATCGCGGGTTTCCCGGAGGACGGCCCGTACCGGACCGAGCCGGCGCGGATTCGCAACCGCCAGACCGCCCGGGCGCCCGACATCTACTCGCGCGGCAGCGTCGTGCGCGACATCTTCGCGGTCCGCGGCACGGTGCTTCCTGGCAACTCGGGCGGTCCGCTGCTCTCGCCGGGTGGCACCGTCTACGGCGTGGTCTTCGCGGCGGCGACGGAGGACAGGGAGACGGGCTACGTGCTGACGGCAGACGAGGTCAGCATCCCGGCGCAGGCCGGAGAGCGCGCCACCGAAGCGGTCAACACCCAGGGCTGCCGTTAGGACGCCTCCCGCGGGTCGCGCGCGGGAGAGGCGGCCGGGGATCCCCGGACCGCCAGGAGGTCAGCCGGAAGACCCCGGCGGGGCCGCGGTGTCGAGCCAGCGCAGGAGCGCGCCGCTGACCTCGTCGGGCGCCTCCTCGGGCAGGAAGTGACCGACACCCGGCAACAGCCGCCAGCTGTAGGGGCCGCTGACGTACCGGCCGGAGCCCTGCGCGGTGTCCGCCAGCAGGAACGGGTCCGCGCCGCCGTGCAGGTGCAGCACCGGGCAGGTCACCGAGCGCCGCAGCGCCTGCGCGAACCGGGCGCCGTCCGGCCGGAACAGCGAGCGGAACACCCAGCGGTGATATTCCAGCGAGCTGTGCGCGACCCCGGGGATGCCCATCGCCTCGCGGTAGCGCCGCTCCTCCTCCTCACCGGGAAAGCCGGGGCCGCCCCAGGCGCGCAGCAGCTCGCCGACCCGGGCCGCGTCGGCGGCGACCAGCTGCCGTTCCGGCAGCCAGGGCAGCTGGAACGTGAACAGGTGCGCGCCGGCCAGGCCCTGTCCCCGCGGGCTCACCGCGTACTGATGGCGGATCCGCAGCGGGTGCGGCATGCCGAGCACGGCGATCCGGCGGACCTGGCGTGGCCACACGGCCGCCGCCGCCCAGCAGGCGAGCCCACCCCAGTCCTGGCCGACCAGGACGGCGTCACGCTCGCCGAGCGCGCGGATCAGTCCGGCGACGTCGTCAGCGAGCGTGAACGCGTCGTAGCCCCGCGGCGGCTTGTCGCTGGCGCCGTACCCGCGCAGGTCCGGAGCCACCACCCGGTATCCGGCCTCGGCCAGCGTCACCAGCTGGTGGCGCCATGCCCACCAGAACTGCGGGAACCCGTGCAGCAGGAGCACCAGAGGGCCCTGTCCGAGCTCGGCCACATGCAGCCGGGTGCCGTTCGCGGAGACGTCGCGGTGCCGCCAAGGCCCGTCGATCAGGACACTGGCGGGCTCAGACACGACAACCTTCCCCACCCAGCTGGCTCCCGTAGGCTCGGCCGCGCTCCGCCGGTTGGCGTCCGCGTTCGACGACCGCTCGTGGGGTTCGGCCGGCAGCCGGTGGATCCCCGCCCAGCCCTGGCACCAGGACCTCGCGTGGAGCCGGGCACGAGAACTCCCCGATGGGGCCGCCAAGAACCCACGGCGTTCGTCCACCGCCGGCTGTCAGTACCCGAGCATGCCCTACGCTGGCCGGCCACGTCGCGCGAGGTGCGTCAGCTTTGAGGGTGCTCGTGCCGCGCGGGCCGCCCCGAGTGCCCGTTCGCGCGCGACGGCGGGATCGACGCGACGGCCGGCGCCGGCGTCGGGCCGCCGCGGCCGGCAGCGGCGGCGGGATGCCGAAGCATCGCGACGTCCTCCCGGACCGAGGAGATCGTCCGCGCCGGCGGCTGGAGCTTGCGCAGCCGGAGCACGGCGACTCCGACCAGCAGCCCGGCGATCACCAGCAGCAGGACCGCGGTGACCAGATAGGACCAGAAACGCTCCAGCCCCGCCCAGGTGAGCAGCTCACCAAAGAAGATCGTCAGTGCGATCAGGGCGCCGAGACCGAGACCGGCCGCCGCGCCGATCAGCCCGACGCTGAGCGCCGCGGCCGTCGCCTGACGGGACATCTCCGCCTTCGCGAGGTCGATCTCCTGGCGCACGAGCAGCGACATGTCCCTGGTCGCGGTCGCGACCAGCTCACCCAGCGACGCGTCCCGCCCCGCGCGCCGGTCCCCGTTTCCGAACGCCATCACAGGTCCCTCCCCATCCCCCGGCCGCTGAGGCGAGGTGGACCCAGCCGACCTGAACGATCCTGGCCTGCCTACCCACCCGGCACTCCCCGCTACCCACCGTCCAGTGTGCCGCTCGCGACACCTCCACGTGGCGCGTAGCGGTCGGGTGGTCCTGGTTCCGGCTCGATTGCGTCTGGCCGAGCCGCCGCCCAGGGCCGGCCGGGCCCGCGCCGAGCCCCGCGGACCCGCCCGCCCACCGCCGGGGATGGCCGGTCCACGGCCCCGGCACCGCCCGGCGGGTAGCGTCGGCGGCGTGTCGAGCGCCCCCAGCACGCAGGCAGGAATCGGAACCGACCCGTTCGCCCGGGTCGCGGCGTTGCCCGGCGTCGACGAGGCGGTCATGGCCGCCCGCTCCGCCGTGGACGCCCTGCTGCGGCACCGGGTGCTCCGGCGGCGCAGCGCGGAGGTCACGGCCGAGGCCTCGCTTCGCTCCGCCCGCGCCAGCGCCGCGCTCGAGGGCCACGGCGTCGACCTGGAGACGCTGCGGACGCGGCTGACCGAGGCGGCGGATGGCGACGCCGCGCCCGCCGCCGACGGCGACCTGGCGGCGACGCTGGGGGCGGTCCGGCTGTACGCGGAGCTGGGAAGCCTGACCACGGCCTGGGAACGAGCGCCGCGCCAGGCCCTCGCGAGGATGCACACCCTGCTTGGCCGGGGCATCGTCCCGGACGGCGCGCTCGGCCGGCCGCGCGCGGCCATGGCGGCCGCGGACCCGCTCGAGCTGGGCGCGGCGCCGGGCCCGGCCGAGCTGTCGGCCAGGCTCGACGGCCTGGTCGGCCTGCTGGTCGAGCGGACCTCGGCGCCGGCGATCGTGGTCAGCGCGATCGTGCACGGCGAGCTGCTCGCCCTGCGCCCGTTCGGCGCCCTGGACGGAATGATCGCGCGCGCCGCCGCCCGGCTCGTCCTCGTCGGGCGCGGGCTGGACCCCAAGGCGGTGACCGCGACCGACGTCGGCCACCTCGAGGCCGGGCCTGGGGACGGCGCCGCCGGTGCCGAGGTCACCGCCTACCGGGCCGCCGCCGCGGGCTACGCGCATGGCGGGGCCGAGGGCCTGCGCGGCTGGCTCCTGCACTGTGCCCGCGCCGTCGAGCTGGGCGCCCGCGAGTCCCTCGCCGTCTGCGAGGCCATCGGCCGGGCCTGACCCGCGCCCGGCGGGCGCACGATCGCCGGAAGCCGAGCGCGTCCGCGCCAGCGGTCATCCCCTGGTGGTGCGTCAGACCCCGGATCCGGTCGACGCGCATCCTCATGATCTTCCGGAACTCTGGCCGGCGCGGCACGGGTACACCCGACACATCCGCGCCGGATCCCGCGACCAGCCCTTCTTCGTACCCCGCGGGCCCGTCTGTGGACGACGGTCCTCCACAGGGGCTCGTGGGCTCACCGTGGTGCGTGCCCGTCCCCGCGCCGAAGGGATCTGGACGCATGCGCCCTGCCCCGCCAACCCCTGCCCCGCCGACCCATGCCCCGCCGACCCAGGCCCCGCGGTTCGCCGACGCCGCCGCGCCAGGAGGGCCGCGCCGGCCACCCACCGTCAGCGGGACGCCGGTCGTGCCCGGGCCGCCCGCCGCGGCCGAGGCGCCGGCCGCGACCGTCGCGCGGGTGCGCGACCGGCTCGCGCTGGCGACCGACCCGCCCACACCGGCGGACGTGGCCCGGGTGCTGGACGAGGTCGCCGGGCCGCTGCCCGCCGCGGACCGGGAGGCGGTCGGCCGGGCCGTCGCCGCGGAGCTGCTCGGCGCCGGGCCGCTGGACGCCCTGCTCGCCGACCCGGCCGTCACCGACGTCCTGGTCAACGGTCCGGCGGAGGTCTGGATCGACCGGGGCCACGGCCTGGAACGGGCCGCCATCCGGTTCGCCGGCGAGGAGGCGGTGCGCCGGCTGGCCAGCCGGCTCGCCGCGGCCGGCGGACGGCGCCTCGACGCGGCGGCGCCGTTCGCCGACGCGCGGCTGCCCGACGGCACCCGCCTGCACGCCGTGCTGGCGCCGGTCGCCGTCGGCGGCACCTGCCTGTCGCTGCGCCGTCCGCGCCGGGTGCCCGTCACGCTCACCGAGTTCGTCGGAGGTGGCACGGCCGGCGGCGCGGCGGGCGCGTCGCTGGTCGGGGTGCTGCGCGCGCTGGTCGCCGGCCGGCTCGCCGTGGTCGTCACGGGTGGGACCGGCACCGGCAAGACCACCCTGCTCGCCGCGCTGCTCGGCTGCGTGGACGCGGCCGAGCGGCTGGTCGTCGTGGAGGACACCACCGAGCTCACGCTGGACCGGGACAACGTCGTCCGGCTGCAGGGCAGGCCGCCCAACATCGAGGGCGCGGGCGCCATCACCCAGCGCGACCTCGTCCGGCAGGCGTTGCGGATGCGGCCCGACCGGCTGGTCGTGGGTGAGGTCCGCGGCCCGGAGGTGCTTGATCTGCTGGTCGCCTTCAACACCGGGCACGAGGGTGGGCTGACGACCCTGCACGCGGGCGGGCCCGGGGCACTGCCGGCCAGGGTCGAGGCGCTGGGGGCGCTGGCTGGGCTCTCCCGGCCGGAGGCGCACAGCCTGCTGGCCGCGGCCGTGCACGCGACCGTCCATCTGCGCCGGGACGGCGCCGGCCGGCGGGTGGTCGCGGCGGTCGGCGTGCTGCGCCAGGAGCCGGACGGGCTGGTGCGCGTACGGCCGGCGCTGGCCGCGACACCGATCGCCGGCGCCCCTGCCGGCCCCGCGACCGCCGGGCCGCCGGCAGGGCCAGGCGGCGGCATGCTGCCGGCGGAAGGTCTGCCCTGGCTCAGAGACCTGCTGCGCGACCGCGGGATCGCCCTGCCGCCCCCGTTCGGGCCCCGGCGGTGACGGCGGTAGCGCTGGCCCTGGCCGTGCTGGCCACCGCCGTCCGGGCGGCTCGCCGCGCGGCCGCCCGGCGAGCCGACGCGGACGCCCGCGCGGCGGCGGAGGACCTGCTGGCGGCGTTCGCCGCCGAGCTGGACGCCGGCGCGGACCCGGACGCGGCGCTGCGGGCCGCGGTGGCCGCCGCCGACGATGGCGACGCGGCCGCGGGCCTCACCGCGGAGCACGGCGCCGCCAGCGAGACCACCAGCAGCCCGGCCACCGCCAGCCGGACCGCCGCCAGGCAGACGACCGCCCGCCAGACGACCTGGCCCGCGGCGCGACGCGGCGGCGAGCTGGCGGCGCTGCGCGCGGGGCTGGCCGTAGGCGCGGACCCAGCCGAACTGCTCGCCGGCGCCCGGACGCCGGCGCTCGCGCAGCTGGGCGCGGCGCTGCGGGTCTGCCGGGCCGGCGGCGCGCGGCTGGCTCCGGTCGCGCGGACGCTGGCCGAGCAGGCGCGCGCGGACGCGCGGCGGGCTGGCGAGCTCGCCGCGGCGCTGGCCGGGCCGCGCTCGTCCGGGCGGCTGGTGGCGGGCCTGCCGGTCGTGGGCATCGCCTTCGCCGCCCTGCTCGGGGCGAACCCGGCGCACGTGCTGCTCGACACCCCGGCCGGCTCGCTCTGCCTGGCGGCCGGGGTCCTGCTCGACCTGCTGGGCCTGCGCTGGCTGCGCTGGACCGGTGACCGGGTGGCCCGGCACGCGAGTGCCCCGACGGGGCCACCCGAGCGGGAGGGGCCCGAGCCGCGGGCACGTGGCGGCGCGCGCCGGTGGACGCGGCCGCTGGTCGGGGCCACGCTGGCGGGCGCGCTGGGCACCGCCTCGGCCACCTGTCTCAGCCACGGCCAACGCGCGCTGGGGGTGGCGTTGGCCGCCGGCGCGGCCGCGCCGCTGGTCGGTGCCGCGCTGCCCGCCGACCCGTACCGGCGGCGGCGCGCCCGACTGCTCGCGGACCTGCCCCTGGCACTGGACCTGATCGCCGCCTGCCTCGCCGCCGGGGCGACCACGCCGGCGGCGCTGGCCGCCACAGCTGCCGGGATCGGTGGCCCGCTGGGCACGGAGCTCGCCGCGGCCGCCCGCGGGCTGCGGCTCGGCGCGTCCGTGCCCCAGGCGACGGCCCGGCTGCTCGCCGCCGGGACGGCGCCTCCCGGGAGGCTCGACGCCCTGTGGCGGCGGGCCGGCGTCCGGCGCTCCGGGCCGGCGCGCCCGCTGGTGGCGGCGGCGCTGGCCCTCGGCCGGGTCGAGAACAGCGGCGCCCGGCTCGCCGAGACGCTGGCCAGGATCGCGGCCCGCGCCAGGGCGCAGGCGCACGACGAGGCGATCGGCGCGGCGCGACGGGCGGGCGTCGCCGCCGTCGCCCCACTCGGGCTGTGCTTCCTGCCCGCGTTCCTCCTGCTGGGTGTGGTGCCGACCGTTCTCGGCTCGCTACCCAGCCTGCCCACCGGCTGACGCGCTCCCCGTGGGGCACGACGGGCAGGCCCGCGGCGAGCGGGCCAGCGCGGCCGGGATCCTGTCGCCGCGGCCCCGAGGGGGGTGGCCATGAGCCACCCCTGGGGACAGAGCAGCGCTGTCCACAGGCGGGCCCGCGGCCCTGGCGCCGACGGCGTGGCCCGATCACGATCGGCTTGCTCAGGCCGACGCCACCCGGCGCGCCACCCAGCCGGCCTGGTGGCGGCCGCCACCAGCTCCCGCGCCGCCAGCTCCTCACCCACGCCGTTCGCCGTCCCGGAGGTGTCAGCGATGTACCCGCTGTCGTCCTTGCTCCTCCTGCCCGCGCCGCTCCTCCTGCCCGCGCTGCTTTTCCTGCCCGCGCTGCTCGCCGGCCGCGCCCTGCTGGCCATCGACCGCGCCCTGCCGGCCTGGCGGCCGGGTTGGCGCCCTGCCGGGGACCACCCGGCGCGCCGGCCCGGCGGGGGTCGCGACGCCGGCATGTCGACCGCCGAGTACGCCGTGGGCACGGTCGCCGCGGTCGCGTTCGCGGGCGTCCTCTATGCCGCCGTCAGCAGCTCGGCCACCCAGGACATGATCATGTCGATCGTGCGCCGCGCGCTGTCCGCGCCGTTCTGACCGCCGTGAACCGCTCTCGAAGGGCCCGGCTGGCCGCGCCGACCCGTCCCCGGCGGCCGGACCGGGGGCAGGCCACCGCCGAACTGGCGCTCGGCCTGCCGACGCTCGCCGTCCTCGTCGTCCTCGCCTGTTGGCTGCTCGCGGCGGCCGGCGCGCAGGCACGAGCGGCCGAGGCCGCCCGGATCGGCGCCCGGGCCGCCGCCCGGGGCGACGGCGACACGCGGGTGGCCGCCTGGGTCCTGCGGACCGCTCCCGCCGGCGCCACTGTCACCATCGCCAGGCAGGACGACCAGGTGACGGTGACCGTCCGGTACCGCCTCCCGGCGGCGGACCTCCCGTTCACTCCGCTGGACCTGACGGCGACCGCGATCGCCCCGGCCGAACCGCCGCTCGTCGGCGGGGGCGCCGACGACGGCGGCCCAGCCGGCGAGAACTCCGCCACCGAGGACTCCGCCACCCCTGATTCTGGCGCCGGTGATTCCAGTGCCGGCGACTCCGCCGACGACCTGGGCGGCGCATCGGACGACAGGTCACGCGGTGACGGCGGCCAAGGGGGCGACGGGTGAGCGCGGCGAGAGACGCCAGCGCTCGGCGGCGGGCCGACCGGGGCTCGGCGACGGTGCTGCTCCTCGGCTGGCTTCTCGTCGTCGCCACCGCCGCCGGGGTCATGCTGGCCGCCAGCGGGGTGTCCCTGGCGCGCCGGCGCGCGGCCACCGGCGCGGACCTGGCCGCTCTCGCGGGGGCGAGGGACCGCACCGGTGACCCCGCCGTCGCGTGCGAGCGGGCTCGGACCTTCGCCAGGCGCAACGGCACCGTGCTGGTCTCCTGCCGGGCAGGCGACGGCGTGGTCGAGGTCGTCGTCGAGGCCCGGGCGCGGTCGGTGCCGCGCCTCGTCGGCCCGCTCGCCGCGACCGCCCGCGCCGGCCCGTGGATCGGCGTGGCCGGCGAGGCCACGCCGATCCACGGGCCGGCGCCTACCTGAGGGTCAGCCGCGGGAGTCGCCTCCGGAGCGACGGAGGTCCCGGACGCGGGCGATCACCCGGTCGCCGGGGTGGCCGCCCGAGGACGACGGGGCGCCTCCGCCGGCGACGCCGACCGGCGACGGCTGGCGCGACGGCGAACCGTCACCCGGGTCCACCGCGTCCGTGTCACCGGGTGCCCCGGCCGCGGCCGCCGACCGGCGGCGCCGCCACATGGGTGTCGTCGAGGAGGTCGAGGGCGAGGCAGCCGGAACGGCCGCCGGCGCCGGAGGGGCGGCGGGCGTCTTCTCCACCACAGGCGGCGCGGTGGGACGGGTCGGCGCGGTGGGACGGACCGGCGCGGTGGGACGGACCGGCGTGCTGGGCTGGGTCGGCGCGCTGTCCGCGCGCCCGTCGCGGCCACCCGGGCCGACGCCGTCGGCGCCCGTGGGGGCCGGCCCCGGGCCCCCCCCCCCCCGCGCCCGGGCCGCCGCGGGGGGCGCGGGGGGGGCGGGCCCCCGCCCCCCCCCCCCCGGCCCCCGGGGCCGGCGCGTTGGCTTGGCCAACCCGCGCCCGAGCCGGGCCGCCGGCCCGGCCGGCCCGCGCCGGTGCCGGAACGGGCACCGGAGCCGGGGCGGGCACCGGAGCCGGGGCGGGCACCGGAGCCGGGGCGGGCACCGGAGCCGGGGCGGGCACGGGAACGGGCGCCGGGGCGCCGGCCTGGCCGGCGGCGGCAAGCTCGCGGAGGCGACGGCGCTCGGCGAGCCGCTGCCTGCGGGCCCGCGCGAGCCCGCGGACCACGAGCTGCAAGCCCAGCAGGACCAGCACCCCGAGGATCATGCCGAAGAGGAAGAACCGCCAACTGTCGACCATCACGTCGTCACCCGCGATGGTGACCTGCGACGTTCCGGTGCTTTCGAGCGCGATGTCCGTTGCGAGCACGCCGGCGATGACCAGCAGCAAGGCGCCTACGGTGAGCACCTCGTCCTCCAGGATCGAACCGTGATGGCGACCAGCCCGCGAGCCGGTCGGACGGCGGCGTGATCGCCTCCGGCTGTGGCCACTTACCCGTGGGACGGCCGGATATACCCGTAAGAGTTAGAAGGAGTGCCGCTACGCCGGGCCAAGCCTGGCAAGCATGGAATCGAGCAGGCGCACGGCGGCCGACTTGTCGAGCGGCTCGTTGCCGTTGCCGCACTTCGGCGACTGCACGCACGACGGGCAACCGTTCGGGCATTCGCAGGCGGCGACCGCGTCACGGGTAGCCGTCAGCCACGGCGTGAACCGCCCGAAGCCGCGCTCGGCGAAGCCGGCGCCCCCCGGATGCCCGTCGTAGACGAACACCGTGGTCTGCCCCGTGTCCGGGTGCAGCGCGGTCGACACCCCGCCGATGTCCCAGCGGTCGCAGGTGGCGAAAAGCGGCAGCAGGCCGATCGCCGCGTGCTCGGCCGCGTGCACCGCCCCCGGCACCTCGGCGGGCGCCACGCCGGCCCGCTCCAGCAGCTGGTCCGAGACGACGTACCAGACTCCGCGCGTGCGCAGGTGGCGCGGCGGCAGGTCGAGCGGCACGTCGCCGAGCACCTCCCCGGTCGTGATCAGTCGCCGCTGGTAGCCGACCACCTGGCTGGTCACCTCGACGGCGCCGAAGTACACGGTCAGCCCGTCGTCGACGGGCCGCGACCTGGTCGCCTCGAGGATCCGGATGTCGGTGTGGTCGCGGGCGGTCGTCGTCCAGTCCGGCGCGGCGTGGGTGACGAAGGCGACCGACTCGTCCAGGTCCAGCTCGTCGACGACGAAGCTGACGCCCTGGTGCAGGTAGACGGCGCCGGGGTGGACGGTGGAGTGCGAGGTGGCCGCGTCGACGGTCCCGAGCAGCCGCCCGGTGGCCGACTCGACGATCCGCACCGGCGCGCCGCCGACCCCGCGGATGTCAACGTCGGGCCGGTGGCGCTGGGTCCAGAACCAGCCGTTCGGACGCCGGCGCAGCCGGCCGCGCCGGACGAGGTCGTCGAGCACCGCGCGGGCCGCCGGCCCGAACAGCTCCAGGTCGGCCTCGGTCACCGGCAGCTCGGCCGCCGCGCACTCGAGCTGCGGGCCGAGCACGTAGGGGTTGTCCGGATCGAACACGGTCGCCTCGACCGGCCGGCCGAACACCGCCTCCGGGTGGTGCACCAGGTAGGTGTCCAACGGGTCGTCCCTGGCGACCAGCACCGCGAGCGCCCCCTGCCCCGCGCGGCCGGCACGGCCCGCCTGCTGCCACAGGGAGGCGAGCGTGCCCGGATAGCCGGCGGTCACGGTCGCGTCCAGCCCGCTGACGTCGACGCCGAGCTCGAGCGCCGACGTCGTGGCGACGCCGAGCAGGTCGCCCGAACGCAGCCGGGCCTCCAGCGCGCGCCGTTCCTCCGCCAGGTAGCCGGCCCGGTAGGCGGCGACCCGGTCACCGAGCTCGGGCGCCACCAGCCCGAGGGCGCGGCGGGCCGAGCTCGCGACGACCTCCGCCGCGCGCCGCGAGCGGACGAAGACCAGCGTGCGCACCCCGTCCGCGACCAGGTCCGCCAGCAGGTCACCGGCCTCCGCGGTGGCGGAGCGCCGCACCGGCGCCCCGTTCTCACCGGCACCAGGCCCAGGCCCCTCGCCGGGCTCTCCCGCCCAGGCGCGAACGCCGGCGCCCGTCCCGATCGCGACATCCGTCTCGCCCCGGGTACCCGTGCCCTCCCGGGCGACGACGGCGGCCCCGGCCGCCACGGCCCGGCCCACCGCCGCACCCCCGGCCGCCGACACCCCGGCCGCCGACACCCCGGCCGGCGACACCCGGTTCACCGACGCCCCCACCGCTGACGCCGCCGCCTCCGCGGCCGGGAGTCCGCCCGGGGCGTCCGCCGGTGCCCGCGTGGGCGCGGTGAGGAACAGCGGGGGCTCGTACAGGACGAAGTCGGTCGCGCCGCGCGGGGAGCCGTCCTCGTCGACCACCTCGACGTCGACACCCGTCAGCCGCCGCGCCGAGACTCCCGGGTCGGCGACGGTCGCCGAGGCGAGCAGGAAGACCGGTTGTGAGCCGTACCGCGCGCACACCCGCCGCAGCCGGCGCAACACCTGCGCGACGTGCGCGCCGAACACCCCGCGATAGCCGTGGCACTCGTCGATGACGACGTAGCGCAGGCCGCGCAGGAACGGGGCGAAACGGCGATGTCCCGGCAGGATGCCGCGATGCAGCATGTCCGGGTTGGTCAGTACGAACGTGGCGTGCGCGCGCACCCAGTCCCGCTCGGTGGTGGGCGTGTCGCCGTCGTAGCTGGCCGCTCGGACGGCCGTCAGCGCGAGGGCGCGCACCGCGCGCAGCTGGTCGTGCGCGAGCGCCTTGGTGGGCGCGAGATAGAGCGCCCGCGCGCCCGGGTCGGCGAGCAGCCCCGACAGCACCGGCAGCAGGTAGCCGAGGGACTTGCCGGACGCGGTCCCGGTGGCCAGCACGACGCCACGGCCCTCGTGCGCGGCCTGGGCCGCGGCGGCCTGGTGGCTCCACGGGGCGGTGACGCCGGCCGCGCGCAGCCGGCCGAGCAGCAGCGGGTCCACCCAGTCGGGCCAGTCGACCGCCGCGCCGGCGCGCGCGGGAACCCGCTCGACGTGGGTGACGCAGCGGTCCCGGCGCCGGTCGGCCCGCAGGCGGGACAGGATCTCGGAGCCGCGGTCGTCGCCCACCGGTTCCTCCCCGCTCCCCGCCCGTCCGGCGCCTGGTTCCCTGTGGTCATGAAGCGTAGGCGAGCCGGGCTATGACGCACTGGCCTGGCCCTGGAGGATGGCTGGGTACCCGGCGCGGCCGACTGGGCCCGGCCCGCCGGCCGCCCCTGGCCAGCGGCGCCGCGAGCGGGCGCCGCCCGCGGGCGGTGGCGGGCGGCCGTTGGAGCGACCGGCCGGATGCCACGGCGGTGTCTTCTGAGCGGCTGGTCTGCGCCGGTCACTGACAGCGGCACACGAGACCGCGCGTTCCGGCGTAGATTTCCGGTGGCGTCGGTACGCGTCAGGTCCGGCGCGCCGGGTCATCCCCGGCGCGCGGGGTCGCGCCGGCCTGTGGGCCGCCCGGCCCGCCGTGTCCTGGATCACCGGATTGATCCTCCGCGCGGCGGGGTAGTGGGCGCTTGCGGTCGGGCCCCGGCCTGGTTCCGACCGCGCCTGACCCGCACCATCAGCCAGACCCGCACCAACCGACGACAGCGGGACCAAGCTAGACGAACACCAGGCCAGCGACGAAGACCGAGCCAGCGACGAACTCCGAGCCCCGCGCCGCGCCGATCGGGCACGAAGCGTCCGACAGACGCAGGCGAGCGGAGCGCCCCGCCCGACGACAGCGATACCCGGCCAGCAGTGCAAGCCCAGACGAACACCGAGCCCGGCTACGAGCACCGAGCCCATACCAGTCCAGTCGGGCGCGAAGCGTCCGACAGACGCCGGCGAGCGGCGCGCCCAGCGCGCCTTCGAGCCGCCGTCCGCACCGCAGGAGGTTCCGTGGATCTGTCCCTCACGACCCGCCAGGAAGGCGACCACACGGTCGTCGTCGTGGGCGGCGAGATCGACGTCTACACCGCGCCGAAGTTGCGCGAGCAGCTGATCGACCTGGTCTCGGCCGGCTCCTACCACCTGATCGTCGACATGGAGGGCGTCGAGTTCCTCGACTCCACCGGCCTCGGCGTCCTGGTCGGTGGGCTCAAGCGGGTCCGCGCGCACGACGGCTCGCTGCGCCTCGTCTGCACGCAGGAGCGCATCCTCAAGATCTTCCGGATCACCGGGCTGACCAAGGTCTTCCCGATCCACGGCTCCATCGAGGAAGCGCTCGCCGCCGACGACTGACCCGCGGGCCGGGCAGCCCTGCTCGCGTGGGGATGTCCCTACCGTCTCCGCGTCCCCCGGCGAAGCGGCCGCGGAGACGGAGGCGGCTTCGCCGGGCGGCCGGTCAGGCGTCCACCCGGATGCCCAACGGTCAGCGGGCGCGGACCCTCGGGCACGGCGTCCATCCTCAGGGCACGTCCAACCTCGGGACATGGGCACCCGGTCCCGCCGTCGGGGCCTACTCGCCATCGGGCTCGGAAGCCGTCCGCCTGGAGTGGGCGGCCTGGCACGGGCGACCTGGCACGGGTGTGACGTCGCGTTGGCGTGGCCAACGGCTCGCCGCGCCGTCACCGGCGCCGAACCGGTCACCGCGCCCGGACGCGCGGAACCGCGGTCTTCCCAGCACTCACGGGCGGCGCGACCAGGGCTACGCGGGCCTGTCGTCGAGCCGCCGGATTCAAAGGATCTACGGGGTGAAAGCTCGCGGACGGGACAGCGACACCCGGACGCGGTGAGAATGTGCCCTTGGCCTGGGTTACCACCGATCTGCGCCCCAGGCTCGCGTGAACGACCATGTGCTGTCGAATCAGCAGATCGCAGACCTGCCGGACCGGCCTAGCCGATCCGACAGGGACCCGGGAGGCCAGATGTCCACCGTCGAGTTGCGCTTCGCCGCCCTGCCCGGGCACGTCCGCACCGCCAGGAGGATCGCGATGGCGGTCGCGCGGCGCGCGGGGGTGCCCGCCGGCGCCCTGGACGAGATCCGGTTCGCGGTGGGTGAGGCCTGCCTGCGGGCGGTCAGCGTGAACCGCCGCCGCGCGCCCGAGGACCTCGTCGAGGTACGGATGACGACCTCGGACGGCGTCTTCACCGTCACCGTGACCGACTCGGGCGAGCCGAGCGACGACGCGACCCCCGCCGCCGACGGCGGGCTGCTCGGGGCGCCGGCGCTGCTCGACCCCGGTCTCGGCCTGGGCGGCTCGGACCTCGCCGACGCGGAGCCGTCCGACCTCTCCGACGGGCAGGACCCGGCGGTGGCGGGCTTCGCGCTGCCGCCCGGCATCGGCCTCGCGCTCATCGAAGGGCTCGTCGACGACGTCCAGATCCGGCGCCGGCCGGAGGGCGTCGGCACGGTCGTCACGATGTCCTGGGACATGAAGGCGCTGGTAGAGGGCGATCTGGCGGCGGCCAATCCGGCGCGCTGACGGCCTGGTCGCACCGGCCCGCCCGAGCGGGCCGGACGGTCGTCACGACAGGGTCCCTACAGACCCGCAGAGGGGCGTGCGGCTCAAAAACGAGCGCACGCCGCAGACGTGTGGATAGACTCCGCCGCATCTCACGGACGGTCCAAGCAAACCGTCCGTGACCGGAGTTGGTGCTCCCGGTGGAGTGCGGTGGAGGTGGGGACAGGGATCTTCCGCTAGGACGGCCGCGCAGGCGCTGAGCCCGCCGACGATCGTGATGTCCCCTGAGCAAGGGCACCACGCCGCCGGTCGATACCACCTGCGCGCCGCCAAACCCGCGGGTGACCCACGAGTCCAGACATCCCCCGGATCGCCACCCGCGGCGTCGCCCGATGCGGCGCCTCGCTGTGACCGTCGGACGCGCGTACTTCGTCGAGCCATGACGACTTACGAGCGCCTGATGACGCAGGGGACAAAAAGTGCAGACCGGGAGGAGCCATGTCCCCGATCCATACCGCGGAGTCCGCCGCGGGCACTGGGATCGACCTTACTGGCGGGCAGCTGGGATTGGTCGCCGGTGTGGCGTTCATCGCAGCATTTGCCCTGCTTGTGGCCGGCTACCTGGTACGCGAGGTCCTCGCGGCGAGCCAGGGCGGTCCCAAGATGATCGAGGTGGGCGCGGCCGTGCAGGAGGGCGCCGCGGCCTACCTACGCCGTCAGTTCAAGACACTGGCCGGGTTCGTCGTCGTCATCCCGTTCGTCCTGCTGGCGCTGCCGGCGGAGGACGTCGGCGCCCGCGTCGGGCGTTCGGTCTTCTTCGTCGTGGGCGCGCTGTTCTCCGCCCTCGTCGGCTTCGTCGGCATGTCGCTGGCGACCAGGGCGAACACCAGGACGGCCGCGGCGGCGAACGAGCGCGGCGAGAAGGCGGCGTTGCGGCTGGCCTTCCGCACCGGTGGCGTCGTCGGCATGTTCACCGTCGGGCTCGGCCTGCTCGGCGCCGCGGTCGTGGTCCTGCTGTTCCGGGACACCGCGCCGCAGGTGCTGGAGGGCTTCGGGTTCGGCGCCGCGCTGCTGGCGATGTTCATGCGGGTCGGCGGCGGCATCTTCACCAAGGCGGCCGACGTCGGCGCCGACCTGGTCGGCAAGGTGGAAAAGGGCATCCCCGAGGACGACCCGCGCAACGCGGCGACGATCGCGGACAACGTAGGCGACAACGTCGGCGACTGCGCCGGGATGGCCGCCGACCTGTTCGAGTCGTACGCGGTCACGCTGGTCGCCGCGCTGATCCTGGGCGTGAAGGCGTTCGGCGAGCAGGGGCTGGTCTTCCCGCTCCTGATCCCGGCGGTCGGCGTGATCACCGCCGTCATCGGCATCTTCGCGGTGGCGCCCCGGGCGAAGGACCGCAACGGGATGGCCGCGATCAACCGCGGCTTCTTCATCTCCGCGGTCATCTCGGCGATCGGCGTCGTCATCGTCGCGCTCGTCTACCTGCCGAGCAGCTTCGCCGACTTCGACGGCCTGGCCGGCGCCGTGCCGGACGGGAACCCGCGGGTGATCGCGATCAGCGCCGTGCTGATCGGCATCGTGCTCGCCGCCGCGATCCAGCTCCTCACCGGCTACTTCACCGAGACGGCGCGCAAGCCGGTCCGCGGTGTCGTCGAGGCGTCCACCACCGGGCCGGCCACGAACATCCTGGCCGGCATCAGCGTCGGCCTGGAGTCGGCGGTCTACTCGGCCGTGCTGATCGGCGCGGCCGTGTTCGGCGCCTACCTGCTCGGCTCCGGCAGCGTCGTCGTCGCGCTGTTCGCCGTCGCGCTCGCCGGCACCGGCCTGCTGACCACCGTCGGCGTGATCGTCTCGATGGACACCTTCGGGCCGGTCAGCGACAACGCGCAGGGCATCGCCGAGATGTCCGGCGAGGTGACCGAGGAGGGCGCCGCCATCCTCACGTCGCTCGACGCCGTCGGCAACACCACCAAGGCGATCACCAAGGGGATCGCGATCGCGACGGCGGTGTTCGCCGCGACCGCGCTCTTCGGCTCGTTCACCGACACGATCAGCACCGCCCTCGCCGAAGCCGGCGTGCTCCCGGACGCGGGCCGCGGCGTGGTGGGCGGCCTCAACGTCGCCTACCCGGACGCGCTGGTCGGCCTGATACTCGGCGCCGCGGTGGTGTTCCTGTTCTCGGGGCTGGCCATCAGCGCCGTGGGCCGCGCCGCCGGCCGGGTCGTGCGGGAGGTGCGCAACCAGTTCCGCGACCACCCGGGGATCATGGACGGCACCGAGAAGCCGAACTACGGCGCGGTGGTGGACATCTGCACCCGCGACTCGCTGCGCGAGCTGATCACGCCAGGAACGCTCGCCGTCATGGCGCCGATCGCGGTCGGGTTCGGCCTCGGCTACCCGCCCCTGGGGGCCTACCTTGCCGGGGCGATCGCCGGCGGCGTGCTGATGGCCGTGTTCCTGTCCAACTCCGGTGGCGCCTGGGACAACGCGAAGAAGCTGGTCGAGGACGGCGCGCATGGCGGCAAGGGCTCGGAGGTGCACGCGGCGACGGTGATCGGCGACACCGTGGGTGACCCGTTCAAGGACACCGCGGGCCCGTCGATCAACCCGCTGATCAAGGTGATGAACCTGGTCAGCCTGCTGATCGCGCCGACCGTCGTGAAGTTCTCGGTAGGCGAGGACAAGAACACCTGGCTGCGGATCCTCATCGCCCTCGCGGCCGTCGCGGTGATCGCCGCCGTGATCGTGATCTCCAAGCGGCGCGGTTCGGACCTGGACGCGGCCCCCGCCGGGGACGGTGTCGCGACGCCACCCTCCAACGTCACCGTCGGGGGATCGTCCTCGGCGGTCACACCCAACTCGGCGACCGCCGACCAGGTGAACGTCTGACCGGGAGCCGACGCCGACTCCCATCACCTGGCCGGGCGGCGCCAGCGCCGGCCGACGCGACCACCCGCCCTCGCCACCAGCGAGGACGGGTGGTCGCGGCCGTTGCGTCCCATCCGCGTCCCGCCCAGCCGTCCCGCCTGTGGCACGCTGGACGACGCTGGTGCACGTCTGTCAGCCCAACCCGGTCCCGAGGGCCGGCGCGGTTCCCTCGGGAGCCGCCCTCCCCGAGGATGGCCAGGACGCGCGCGCCACGGTCGACCCCGCCACAACCGGTTGGGCCGGCCCGCGGCGCGTGTCGTAATCCAAGGACCAGCGGGCATGGGCCCCGATGCCCACCGGCAGCGCCCGTCAGCAGTACCCGTCAGCAGTGCCAAGGCCGCGAGACCGCAGACAGCTACACCCGAGAAACGCAGTACCCGAGGAGACCAGTGCCACCGCGCGCGAAGACGACGGCCCGGACCCCGTCCCGGTCGTCCACACCGCTAGCCGAGCCGCCGGGCGTCGACGAGGACGCCCTGGACGAGCGGGTCGACGAGGACGAGACGTCGTCCGGCACCGCCCGTGGCGGCGCCGGCCGCCGACGGACCACCGGCGGCGCGGGTACCCGACTGGTGATCGTGGAGTCTCCGGCCAAGGCGAAGACCATCGCGGGCTACCTCGGGCCCGGCTGGCAGGTCGAGTCGAGCATCGGCCACATCCGGGACCTGCCCCGCAGCGCCGCCGACGTGCCGGCCGCCCACAAGGGCAAGCCGTGGGCGCGCCTCGGGGTGGACGTGGACAACGGCTTCGAGCCGCTCTACATCGTCACTCCGGACAAGCGCCCGCAGGTGACCAAGCTCAAGGCGCTGGTCAAGGACGCGAGCGAGCTCTACCTCGCGACGGACGAGGACCGCGAGGGCGAGGCGATCGCCTGGCACCTGCTGCAGACGCTCAAGCCGACGGTCCCGGTCAAGCGGATGGTCTTCCACGAGATCACCCCGCAGGCGATCCGGCGGGCCGTCGACAGCCCGCGCGAGATCGACGAGAACCTGGTCAACGCCCAGGAGACCAGGCGCATCCTGGACCGCCTCTACGGCTACGAGGTCTCCCCCGTGCTGTGGAAGAAGGTCATGCCGAAGCTGTCGGCCGGCCGGGTGCAGAGCGTGGCGACCCGCATCCTGGTCGAGCGGGAGCGGGCCCGGATGCGGTTCCGCTCGGCGGACTACTGGAACATCGAGGGCCGGTTCGCGGCCACCGTCGGCCACGACGGCAAGGCGGCCGACCAGACCCCGCTGCCCGCGATCCTGGTCGCGCTCGACGGCCGCCGGCTCGCCACCGGCCGCGACTTCGACGCGACCGGCCGGCTCACCTCGGCCGAGGTGGTCCGGCTCGACGAGGCCGCCGCGCGGGGACTCGCCGACCGGCTCGCCGCGACGACGTTCGCGGTCCGCTCGGTCGAGACGAAGCCGTACAAGCGCTCCCCGTACGCGCCGTTCATGACGTCGACGCTGCAGCAGGAGGCCGGCCGCAAGCTGCGGTTCTCCAGCCAGCGCACCATGCAGATCGCGCAGAAGCTGTACGAGAACGGCTACATCACCTATATGCGGACCGACTCGACGAACCTGTCCGAGACGGCCCTGGCCGCGGCCCGCGAGCAGGCCCGCCAGCTCTACGGCCCCGAGTACGTGCCGGACAAGCCCCGGATCTACACCAAGAAGGTCAAGAACGCCCAGGAGGCGCACGAGGCGATCCGCCCCGCCGGCGACACCTTCCGCACCCCCGGCGAGGTGCGCGCCGAGCTGGACACGGACGGCTTCCGGCTCTACGAGCTGATCTGGCGGCGCACCGTGGCGAGCCAGATGGCCGACGCCCGCGGCACCAGCGCCACCGTCCGGCTCGGCGGCGCGTCCAGCGCGGGCGAGGACGCCGAGTTCGCCGCCACCGGCAAGGTCATCACGTTCCCGGGCTTCCTGCGCGCCTACGTCGAGGGCGCGGACGACCCGGACGCCGAGCTCGAGGACCGCGAGACGCGGCTGCCGGACGTCCGCCGGGGTGACCCGCTCACGACCCGGGAGCTCAGCCCGCGCGGCCACTCGACCAGCCCGCCGCCCCGGTTCACCGAGGCGAGCCTGGTCAAGACGCTGGAGGAGCTGGGCATCGGCCGCCCGTCCACCTACGCGTCGATCATCGGCACGATCCAGGACCGCGGCTACGTGTGGAAGAAGGGCACCGCGCTGGTGCCCAGCTTCCTCGCCTTCGCCGTCGTCGGCCTGCTCGAGAACCACTTCGGCCGGCTCGTCGACTACCGGTTCACCGCGTCGATGGAGGACGACCTCGACGACATCGCCGCCGGCACCGCCGCGTCGACCGAATGGCTGACCCGGTTCTACTTCGGCGACGACGGCCCCGACGCGGTCGCGAACGGCAACGGCAACGGCAAGGTCAGCGCGGACGCCGGCCTCAAGCACCTGGTCAGCGAGCGGCTCGGCGAGATCGACGCCCGCGAGGTGAACTCGATCCCCATCGGCGAGACCGATGACGGGGTGCCGGTGGTGGTCCGGGTCGGCCGCTACGGGCCATACGTGCAGCACGGCGAGCGCAGCAAGAGCGTGCCCGAGGACCTGCCGCCCGACGAGCTGACCATCCCGAAGGCGCTCGAACTGCTCGAAGCGCCGTCCGGCGACCGGGAGCTCGGCACCGACCCGGAGACCGGCGCGAAGATCACCGCGAAGTCGGGCCGTTTCGGACCGTACGTGACCACCGACACCGACCCGCCGAGGACCGCGAGCCTGCTGTCGACGATGTCGCTGGAGACGCTGACCCTCGACGACGCCCGCAAGCTGCTCACCCTGCCCCGGGTGCTCGGCGCGGGCGCGGACGGCGAGGAGATCACCGCGCAGAACGGCCGCTACGGGCCATACGTGAAGAAGGGCACCGAGAGCCGCTCACTGCAGTCCGAGGAGCAGTTGTTCACGGTGACGCTGGAGGAAGCGCTCGCGCTGTTGGCGCAGCCGAAGACGCGGGGCCGGCGCAGCGCGGCCGAGATCCCGCCGCTGCGGGAGCTGGGCAACGACCCGGCGAGTGGGAAGCCGGTCGTGCTGAAGGAGGGCCGCTTCGGCCCGTACGTGACCGACGGCGAGACCAACGCCAGCCTGCGCAAGGGTGACGAGATCACGACGCTGACCCTCGAGCGCGCGGCGGAGCTGCTTGCCGACCGGCGCGCCCGCGGCCCGGCCACCCCGCGCCGCGCGAGCCGGACGACCGCCAAGACCGGCGTCAAGGCGACGACGAAGGCCACGAGCACGGCGAAGGCCTCGAGCGGGACGAAGGCGAAGCCCGCGGCCAAGGCCAAGGCCAAGGGCACCGGCACCCGCGCCTCCGCGAAGAGATCGGCGTCCGGCACGAGCTCCGACGGCGCCGGCGAGGCCAGCTGATGGTGGCCGCGGCCGGGCCGGACGGTCCTGGCGCTCCGGCCGGGCCGGTCGCCGGGCCGGACGAGCTCGCCGCCCGGCCCGGGAGCGTGGACGAGTCCGCGGACCCGGCCGACCTCGCGTTCGCGGACCCCGCTGGCCTTGGGCCAGGCGCCGCGCTGGCCACCCGGCCCGCCAGGCGGGCGGGGTGGGCCGTCAAGTCGGTCGGGCAGCACCCGGTCACCAGCGTGCCGGAACCGCCGGAGCGGCGCGCGCCCTCGTCCTCGGACGAGGGCGACGTGCGCGCCGTGCTGCGGATCCCGGAGTTCCGCCGGATGTGGATCCAGCTTGGGCTGTCCAGTCTCGGCGACTGGATGGGCCTGCTGGCGACCACGGCGATGGTCACCCAGCTCCAGCACAGCTTCTCCGGGCAGGCATACGCTCTCGGTTCACTACTGATCATCCGGCTGGCCCCGGCGCTGATCTTCGGCCCGCTCGCGGGCGCGGTGGCCGACCGGCTGGACCGCCGGCTGACCATGGTGGTCACCGACCTGCTCCGGTTCGGGCTGTTCCTGTCGATCCCGATCGTCGGCACGCTGACCTGGCTGCTGATCGCGTCGTTCCTGATCGAGTGCGTCACGCTGTTGTGGGCACCCGCCAAGGAGGCGAGCGTCCCGCACCTGGTGCCCAAGGAACGGCTGGCCGCGGCGAACACCCTGAGCCTGCTCACCACCTACGGCAGCGCGCCGGTGGCCGCGGCGATCTTCGCGCTGCTCGCGACCCTCTCGCGCAGCCTCGAATCGGGCCACCCGTACTTCCGCGACTCGTCGGTGGACATCGCGCTCTACTTCAACGCCGCGACGTTCCTGCTGTCGGCGATCGTGATCTGGGGCCTGAAATCGATCGGCAAGGCCCAGCGCCCCGAGAGCAGTCCCGAACCGGGCTTCTTCGCCTCGATCGTCGAGGGCTGGAAGTTCGTCGGCCACGACCGGCTCGTCCGCGGCCTCGTCATCGGCATCCTCGGCGGCTTCGCGGGCGCCGGCTGCGTGATCGCGCTGGGCCGGCTCTACGTGGAGATCCTCGGCGGCGGCGACGCGGCCTACGGCGTGCTGTTCGCGGCGGTGTTCCTCGGGCTCGCGGGCGGGATGGCGGCCGGGCCGAAGCTGCTCGGCGACTACAGCCGCACCCGGCTGTTCGGCGTCTGCGTCACCGGCGCCGGCATCACGCTGGTATTCGTCGCGATCATCCCGAACCTGGTGCTCGCCTGCATCCTGGTCGTCCTGGTCGGCATGTTCGCCGGGGTCGCCTGGGTCACCGGCAACACGCTGCTGCAGGCCGAGGTCTCCGACGAGCTGCGCGGACGCACCTTCGCCCTGGTCCAGTCGCTGGTCCGGATCGACCTGCTGCTGGTGCTCGCGGCCGCGCCGCCGCTGGTCGGGCTGATCGGTTCCCACAGCGTCCACCTGTGGGGCGACGTCGACGTCCGGGCCGACGGCGTGACGATCGTGCTCCTCGGGGGCGGCCTGCTCGCCATCACCGTGGGCCTGTTCGCCTACCGGCAGATGGACGACCACTCCGGCGTGCCGGTGCTGCCGGAGCTGTGGAACGCGCTGCGCGGCCGCCAGACCCGCCGGCCCCGCTACCCGGGCCTGTTCGTCGCCATCGAGGGTGCCAGCTCCGCCACCCGGGCCGGCCAGCTCGAGGCGCTGCGCGCGTGGCTCGCCGGCTCCGGGCGGGAGGTGCTCGTCGCCTCGGACGTGGTGGTCGCGGCCCCGCTGCGGACCGCCCTGCGCGAGCTGCAGACCGACCCGTCGGCGGCGCTGCACCCGCGCACCGAGGCGCTGCTCGCGGCGGCCGCGCAGGCCGAGCATGTGGCCAGGGTGATCGAGCCGGCGCTCACCCGGGGCGCGGTGGTACTCACCGACCATTACGTGGACTCGGCGGTCGCCCACCAGAGCGCCGTCGCCAGCGTCGGCCTCGACGAACTGACCGTGCTGTCGCAGTGGGCGACCATGTCGCTGCTGCCCGACGTGACGATCGTGCTGGACGCCGAGCCTGGCACCTCCGGCGCCACGGACCAGACGTTCCTGACCGGCTCGTCCGGCAACGGTTCCCATCCCGCCAACTCCCGGCTCGTCGGCGCCCGTCCAGCCAGCTCACCGAACGGTGGCGAGGCGGCCGGCCGGTCGGGCCGCCGCGCGGACACGCCCGCCCCCACGTTCGACGAACGGGTGCGCGCCGCCTACCTCCAGCTCGCCGACGAGGAGCCGCACCGCTACGTCGTCCTGGACGGCGGGACGCCGGCCGACGAGCTGCGCGACCGGATCCGCCAGGCCGTCACCCGTCGGCTCGGCGAGCCGCCCGCGGCCGTGACCGGCAGGATCTCCGCCGGGGCGTACCCGGCGGACCCGACCGATCTCTCGGACGACGCCGAACTCTCGGACAGCACCGATCTCCTGGGCGACACAGATCTCCCGGACGGCTCGGAGGGGGCCGGACCGGACCGGCGCGAGGACGCGGACGACCCCGTCGGCCGCGGCGCCCGGGACGCCTCTCCCGGAGGATCGGGATGAGCGTCTGGGACGGCCTCACGGGCCAGACCGCCGTCGTCGAGGCCCTGACCGCCGCGGCGGGCGCCGCCGCGCTGATCGGCGGCCCGGATGGCGCGCTGGCCGCCGCGAGGGCCGGGATGACCCATTCGTGGCTGTTCACCGGCCCGTCCGGCGCCAGCCGCGCGGACGCCGCCCGGGCCTTCGCCGCCGCGCTGAGCTGCGAGCGCGCCGCCCCCGCCGCCGGCCCGCCGGGCTGCGGCGAGTGCGTCGGCTGCCACACGGTCCTCACCGACACCGCGGCCGACCTGCGCACGGTACGCGCCGAAGGGCTCTCGCTCGGCGTGCAGGACGTCCGGGCGCTCGTCCGGGACGCGGCGAGCGCGCCCACCAGTGGCCGCTACCGGATCCTGCTCGTCGAGGAGGCGGACCGGCTCACCGACTCCGCGGCGAACGCCCTGCTCAAGGCGCTGGAGGAGCCGGCGGACCGGTCGGTGTTCCTGCTGTGCGCGCCGTCGGTCGACGACGTCATGCCGACGATCAGGTCCCGCTGCCGGGTCGTGGCGCTGCGGCTGCCGTCCGTCGACGACCTCGTCGGGGCGCTGCTGCGCGACGGCGTCGACGAACGGACCGCGCACGTCGCGGCCCGCGCCGCGCAGGGCCACCTCGGCCGGGCCCGGCTGCTCGCCGCCGACGAGCAGGCCAGGGCCCGGCGCGCCCAGGTGCTGGCGCTTCCCGGCCGGCTCGGCCGGGTGGCCGACTGCCTCGCCGCCGCCGCGGACCTGGTCGGCGCGGCGAACGCGGACGCCGAGGCGGCGAACTCCGAACGCGACGAGGCGGAGGCCGAGGCGCTGCGCACCGCCCTCGGCGTGGGCACGACCTCCTCCGGCACCACCGGCAGGACCAAACGAGCCACCAAGTCGCCGCCCAAGGGCAAGACGATGATGGTCCGGGGCGCCGCCGGCGCCCTCAAGGATCTGGAGAAGTCGCAGAAGAGCCGGGGCCGCCGCACGGTCCTCGACTCGCTCGACCGGGCCCTGCTGGACCTGGCCGGCCTCTACCGCGACGTGCTGGCCCATCAGCTCGGCGCCACCGTCGACCCGATCAACCCCGACGCCGCCGCGGAGGTGGCCCGGCTGGCCGCCGCGGCCACTCCCGAGCGGACGCTGCGCCGCCTGGAGGCGGTCCTGGCCACCCGCGACACCCTGGCCGGCAATCCCGGCCTGGTGGCCCAGCTGGCGGTCGAGTCCCTGGCCCTGACGCTGCGCGACGCCTGATCCGGACGTCCGGCCTCGCCGCCGGCGGCCGTGGCCGGGCGCGACATCGGCCCGGTACGCGCGAGGTCCGGGCCACGGAGGCCGTCAGCAGGCGTGGTATCTCGTGGTCTGATCGGGCAGGGTGAGGATCGCGGCCGCCGACAGCCGATCTCCGGCGTCGCGGCCGGCCGCGACGCGCGAAGGAGTGCCTGTGACCTTGCTGAACCTGACACCGGACGAGCTCCTGACGACGACCCGCAGCGTGCGGCGGCGCCTCGACCTCGACCGGCCGGTCGACCTGGACGTCGTCGAGGAGTGCCTGCGGATCGCCCAGCAGGCGCCGAGCGCGTCCAACCGGCAGACCTGGCACTGGCTCGTCGTCACCGACCCGGACCTGCGCGCCGGCATCGCCGAGCGCTACCGGCGTTCCTGGGAGGCCTACAAGGTCGCCCAGTCCACGACGACCCCGGCACCGGGACAGGTGTGGAGCGAGGAACGCCAGGCCACCCAGGCCCGGGTCTCCGCGTCCGCGCAGTACCTGGCCGACAACCTGCACCGGGTCCCCGTCCACGTGATCCCCTGCCTGGAGGGGGACGAGGCGACGTATCCGGCGAGCATGCGGGCCGGCTACTGGGGCTCGCTGCTGCCCGCGGCCTGGAGCTTCATGCTCGCGCTGCGCGCCCGCGGCCTGGGCGCCGCCTGGACGACCCTGCACCTGGTCCACGCCGGCGAGGTGGCCGAACTGCTGGGTATCCCGCCCGGCATCACCCAGGGCGCCCTGCTCCCCGTCGCCTACACCCTCGGCACCGACTTCCGCCCGGCGCCCCGCGAGCCCCTGGCCAGCTCCCTGCACCTCAACGGCTGGTAGCCGGCAGGTCCTGGAAGCGACCCGACTTCCGCCTGGCTCTCCAGCATCGGTCAAGCCCGCCGGCCCACCGAAGGGATCACGCTCGCCCCAGCCATGAGGGCCACGGGCAATGGGCACGCAGCGTGCTGAACTACGCCTGAACCCTCTGGTGGCAGGCTGGTACTGGTCGGCTTCGGAAGGTGATTGGCGCCCGTTCGGGGGCCGGTCTCCACACCGCGTCCAACGGAGCAGCTGTTCACCGCCGAGAAGGTTGCCGACCAGGTATGTGTCCGAGACTGGACGGAGGAATCGGCATGAAGGCCACGTATCAAGCGCCGACCCTTCAGGACTCAGGATCATTCCGCGAGCGCACTGGCAACCGCTGGGGCGGCGGCTGGGGCCGCGGTTGGGGCTGGGGCTGGGGTTGGGGCTGGGGCTGGGGCTGGGGTTGGGGCGGCTGGGGAGGCGGCTGGGGCTGGTAACAGCCCGTACCCGAGTGGCCGGCCCGGCCGGCACTTGCCCCTGAGCCACCTCGCGCCTGCTGGTTACAGCTGTCTTGCTTCGTGTTGGTGCCGTGCCCGGCGCGCGCCACGCACGGCCAGGATCCGACGTCCGCCACGCGACCGCCTGCGCGCGGTGCTGGCGCGCCGTGCTCGGCGGGCGTCGGACGCCACCCCCCCGCGCGCGGGGGAGCGTCGTCACGCGAAAGTCGATAGGACGTGACCGATGAGCTACCCGCGGATGACCACCGTTGACTTGGCCCGCGCTGGTCAGGGGGTCTGAGAGCCGAAGGCGGGGATTGAACCCGCGACCTATCGCTTACGAGGCGATTGCTCTGCCACTGAGCTACTTCGGCGGACACCGGCACGGCCGGCGCGGTTCCGAGTATGCCAGATGAGATGGGCGTGGCAGCGAGCCCCCGGCCGCCAGTCGAGCGGTTAGTTCCGAAGACGCGGGCGGCGCTTTGGCTGGTCCAGTTCGGAGCCGCGTCATCCGGTCGATGGGCCCGGGAGCCGGGCGACCAGAGCGACCATGGCCCGTGTGGGGCCTTGCGAGGGACGTGGCGTGAACGGGTCACCCAGGGCGACGGAGAGCCGACGCGGAGGCGGCGCCGGTGGGGCCACGAGCCTGGTCGTGACGGTCCGATGCGACTTTGAGGGCACAGTTGGGGTTGAACTACAGAAAGTCTTGGGTCAGCTACCCGAAAGTAGCACCTTCACGTCATCCGCCGACCGAAATTCGCCAAATGCGACCCCGCTCGCAGTGGCGCTGGAGGGGTTGCGTAGGGTTTCGCCATGACCGGGGAAGCAGCTGCGACGACGACGCGAGGAGCCTCGCTGCTCGTCGCGGAGGATGACGAAGCATCACGCGTCGCACTAGCGCGCAGTCTTGAACGTTTCGGATACCGCGTGCTGGAGGCGGCCGACGGGGAGACCGCCCTCCGCCTGTTCCAGACGACGGAGATCGACCTGGTCGTGCTCGACGTCGCGATGCCGCGGATGGACGGCTTCGCGGTGCTCAGCAGGCTGCGCCAGACGAGCGAAGTGCCGGTGATCATGCTCACCGGCCGGGCCGAGGAGGTCGACCGGGTCGTCGGCCTGGAGCTCGGGGCCGACGACTACGTCGTGAAGCCCTACTCGCTGCGCGAGCTGGTGGCCCGCGTCCGCGCGCGGCTGCGCCGCCGGCCGGTCGAGGCTCCGCCGCAGCGCACCGGGGACGGCAACGAGCCGCTCGTCTACGGCGACGTCTCCATCGACCTGCGCGCACGAGAGGTCGCCGTCGCCGGTGAGCGGATCGACCTGACGGCCCGGGAGTACGAGCTGCTCGCCTTCCTGGCCCGTCACCCGCGCCGGGTGTTCAGCCGCGAGGAACTGCTCGAGCAGGTGTGGGGAACCCGTTTCCAGGACCCGGCGACGGTGACCGAGCATGTGCGGCGGGTCCGTACCAAGGTCGAGGGCCGGCCGCCGCAGCGCCGGCTCGTCACCACCCTGCGCGGGATGGGATACCGCTTCGACCCGTGAGGCCTCAGCCGCCCTCCGCGGGGCGCGAACGGCCACGGCGGCGGATGCGATGGTGTTCGCCGCCGGCCGGTGAGCCCTCGCCCGCCCCGTCCGGCGCCGCCGCGCAGCCGAGCTGGCTGCCCACCCCGGCCTGAGGCGCCGCCTGCTCCGGACCGTTGGGGCCAGGCTCGGCGGAGCCGGCCGGACGCTGGTCGGAGGCCGGATAGGCCGCCTCGTGCGCCCGACGGGAGGCGCACACGTCCGCGCGGTCGCAGGCCCGCCGCCCCCCGGAGTCCAGCGCGACGACGACCTGTTGGCGGGGCACGTCATGGCCGACCACCCGGCCGGGGCCGTCCGGAGTGCGCGCCCGGGCGCCGACCGCCGGGACGGAGGCGGCGAACTCCTCGTACAGCGGGTGCTCATAGCGCAGGCAGCACATCAGCCGACCGCACGCACCACTGATCTTCATCGGGTTGAGCGCGAGATTCTGGTCCTTGGCCATCCGGATGCTCACCGGCTCGAAGTCGGTGAGGAACGTCGAGCAGCACAGCTCACGGCCGCAGGACCCGATGCCTCCCTGCAGCTTGGCGCTGTCCCTCGCTGACAGCTGGCGCAGATGTACCCGGCTGTCCAGCACCCGGTTCAGGTCCCGGACGAGCGCGCGGAAGTCCACCCGCCCGTCGGCGGTGAAGTAGATCGTGAACGTGTCCGAGGCACTGACGTGGTCCACTCCGACGATCTTCATCGGCAGGCCGTGCTCCCGGACCAGCCGCTTGGCGGCGACCCTGGCCTGGGCGCGCCGCCGCCGCGAGACCTGGTCGCGCTCCAGGTCGTCGTCGGCCGCGAACCCGGCGAGCACCGGCAACTCGCCGACGTCCTCGCTGACCCACCGCGGCGCCCACATGCAGGTGGCCACCTCGGCGCCGTCCTCGGTCGGGACGAGCACCCGGTCGCCGACGCGCGGCGTGAGCCGGCCCGGGTCGGCGTAGTACAGCTTCCCGCGGGGGGAGAACGCCACCGCGCACATCATCGGCATGGGTACCCGCCGCCTCCTGTGTCCGTGTCTCGGCCCTGCGTTCATGTCTCAGCCCGCGGGCATCCGGCCCCGTCCTTGGACTGATCCGACATCAGCGGTTCCGGTGGATTCCCGGTTCCCGCCGGATCCGCGCCGCCTGGCTCGCGGGGAGCGCCCCTGGGAGACGGCGGACGACGAGGCCGACCATGCCGCGGAGCGCGGTTCCGCCTCGCCCGGTCGGTCGGCCGGCCGGCCGACCAGTCGGTCGGTCGGTCGGTCGGTCGGTCGGAGCAGACAACCCACCCACCCGGCCGGAATGTGACGGAAATCGCCCTCGAGTCCGAGGGTACGTCCCGCCACGTCTCGGGGCATCTGGTTCGCCGCCACCCCCACCGTTTTGATCATGCTCACCGTGATGAACCAGAAGTGAACCCGCCAGTGGCACGCTGAGAGTGGCCGGTTACAGGTAGTACGGAATTTGTTCGAAGGCCGGTGGCTACACCGGAGACGTGCCACCTGACCGGCCAGAACCGCCGAAAGGCAAAACGCTAAACCGGACGGAGGAACCGGCATGAAGGCTACGTATCAGGCGCCGACCCTCCAGAATGCAGGGTCCTTCCGCGAGAGCACCGGCTGGGGATGGGGCTGGGGCTGGGGAGGCGGCGGCTGGGGTTGGGGATGGGGTTGGGGAGGCGGTTGGGGAGGCGGCTGGGGACGCTGGTAGTCCTCGCTTCCACTCTTAGCAACTCGTCAATCTGACAAACCCTGTGGCGGTGGCCAAATGGCCACCGCCACCCCCATATCTGCGTCATCCCACGTCTGCGAGGTCTTTGCCGCGATGAGAATCGTCTGTGTAGGCGGTGGCCCGGCCGGGCTGTATTTCGCGATCTGCGCGAAGCTCCACGAGCCTGACCACGACATCACCGTGCTCGAGCGTGACCCACCGGGGGCCACCCACGGCTGGGGGGTCGTCTACTGGGAACCGCTGCTGGGCATCCTGTTCCGCCACGACCCGGTCGGCGCCCGCCGCCTGCGGGCGGCCTCGACGCTCTGGCGGGAGCAGTTGCTCACCCTCGGCGGGCCGCGAACCGCCTACCTGCCTGGCTACGGGTACAGCATCCAGCGCGCCGCGCTGCTCGACCTGCTCGGCCAGCGGGCGACCGAGCTCGGTATCGAGGTGCGCCACCAGACGGAGGTGGCCGACGCCGCCGAACTAGCCGAGCTCTCCGCGCGGGCGGACCTGGTGGTGGCGTCCGACGGCGCGCACAGCCGGGTCCGGCGCCTCGCCGGCCCGGACGCGTTCGGCACCCGCACGGACGACGGCGTCAACCAGTTCATCTGGCTGGGTACCGACATGCGGTTCGAGAATTTCAGGTTCGCGTTCGAGCGGACGCCTGCCGGCTGGATCTGGTTTCACGCATATCCATCCGCCGCCGACATCAGCACCTGCATCGTCGAATGCGCGCCCGAGACGTGGGCCGGGCTGGGCCTCGACAAACTCGACGACGAGGCGGGCCGGCGGCTTCTGGAGAGCATCTTCGCGGAGCAGCTCGCTGGCCACCGGCTGATCAGCAGCTGCCATGGCCGGCCGGCCCGCTGGCAGCGGTTCACCCACGTCACCAACCGCTCCTGGCGACACGAGAACATCGTGCTGATCGGGGACGCCGCGCACACCACTCATTTCACCCTTGGTTCGGGCACCGCTTTCGCGATCATGGACGCCGTCATGCTCGTCTGGTTCCTGAAGGAACACGGAGAGGTCTCCGCCGCGCTGCGGGAGTTCGACCGGTCCGGACGCGCCGCGCTGAAGCCGCCGCAGGACGCGGCGCGCACCAGCATGGCCTGGTTCGAGCGCGTCGACGAGATCCTCGCCGATCTCAGCCCGGGTGGGCCGGCGGGCGACCCCGACCCCGTCGAGTTCGCGTTCGCGATGGGCACCCGGCAGGGCGACGCGACGCCGCTGCGCCACCGGGCCTGCAAGGTCCACCAGGTCCCCGCGGTACGCGCCCTCGGGCGGCAGGCCGGCCAGAGCACGCGCTGGCTGCTCGACAAGCGCCGTGAACTCGCCACACGATGACCGGCCAGCCACGCGATGACCGGCTCGCCCCGTGATTGGCGGTGCCCGGTCAGCCCGAGCGCGGGAAAGGCCCCGGCGGTTCGACCGAACTGCCGGGGCCTCGCGCTGGTGCGCCGCGTGCGCGCGCCGCGCGCGTCCCACGCGGGCGGCGGCGTCAGGCGGACGTGGCGTCAGGCGGACTTGGCCTCGTCGGCCTTGGCCTCGTCGACGACCGGGTCCACGTGCTCCGTCTCCATCCGCTTGATCGAGGCGAGGATCTCGCGCTCGGCGTCGGCGCGGCCGACCCAGCTCGCGCCCTCGACCGACTTGCCGGGCTCCAGGTCCTTGTAGACCTCGAAGAAGTGCTGGATCTCCAGCCGGTCGAACTCCGGCAGGTGACGGATGTCACGCAGGTGCTCCTGGCGGACGTCGGCCACCGGCACGCACAGGACCTTGTCGTCCGGGCCCTTCTCGTCGGTCATCTGGAACATCCCGATCGTGCGGCAGCGCACCAGGCAGCCCGGGAAGGTGGGCTCCTCGAGCAGCACCAGCGCGTCCAGCGGGTCGCCGTCACGACCGAGCGTGCCCTCGATGAACCCGTAGTCGGACGGGTAGTGGGTGGAGGTGAACAGCATTCGGTCCAGCCGGATCCGCCCCGTGTGGTGATCCATCTCGTACTTGTTGCGCTGCCCCTTGGGGATCTCGATGGTCACGTCGAACTCGAGGTCCACGCCGCTCCTGTCTCCTTCTTCGCTGTCAGCCCGACCCGGCTGGGCCGGATTCGTCTTCCGTGGCACCAGTCCCGGGGTGACCGGTACCGGCTTCCCACGCCGGCCGCGGGGCCGGCGTGGTCTGTCTCACGACCAGTCAGGACGCCCCCGTCCGGTCGCTTCACGTTCCTGATGTGCGCCTTGGTCCAGTGTCGGCGGACTTCGGCCGGGCCGCAGCTTCAGGGATGTGGCCTAGCCCACGCGGCCGCGCCGCGCGCACGCGCCGGATCTCCTGGAGAACCAGGTTGGCCGATCCTCGGCTCCGGCCTTCGCGCCGCTCCTCTTCCACTCCCCCGAACCCGCGCCCGCCATGCGGCCGCCTCGCCCCCCGACCTCGGCCGCGTGGGTATGTCCCCCCGGCGCCGAATCCCGGCGAGCTGCCGGCGACCCCGCGACACGACAACACCGCGACACAATCTCCGCGGCACATCGTCCCGCCGCTCGAGCGAGGCTCGACGTCGGGGTCCCGGGCCGCCGGGGGCAATATAACGGCCTGTCGGAAGCCTCCGAAGGCGGGCGAACACCGTGAACGGGCGCCCGCCGGCGAACACCGGGTGACCTCGGTGGCCCTGGCCTGGCCGGCGAACGTAGGCTTCGCGCGTGACGGGTGCCCCGGCCGGTGGCCTTACCGCGCTCGTCGGCGCGCTGCTCGCCGGATCCCTGACGGTGTCACCCGGCCCAGGACAGGGTGACGCGCCCACTTCGACGGTACCGCGCGCCACCGCCGCGGCCCTGCCCGGGCTCCAGCCGGACAGCCCGGTCCCGGACCCCGCCGCCGTGGCCGCGAAGCTCGCGGGGCCGCTGAGCAGCCCGCTGCTGGGCGGCCCGGCGGCGCTCGTCGTCGACGCGCTGTCCGGCAAGGTGCTGTTCGACGCGCGGTCCTCCGTGCCGACGCCGCCCGCGTCGACGCTCAAGACCGCCGTCGCCGCGGCCGCGCTGCGCGCCTTCGGCCCCACCACGCGGCTGACCACCCGCGTCGTCTACCTCCCGCCCACCGGCGGCGCCGCCAGCCCGCCCCAGGCCGTCCGCCCGGGCGGCACCCTCTGGCTGGTGGGCGCGGGCGACCCGACGCTGACCGCCGCGACGGACCCCACCGGCTATCCCGCGAGCGCCAGCGCGCGCCTGTCTGACCTCGCGGAACAGGTACACGCCGCGGGAATCACGTCCGTCGACCAGGTGGTGGGCGACGGAACGCTGTTCTCGGGCCCGGCGACGGCGCCGGGCTGGCGGGACAGCTACGTCACCGACGGGAACGTCACTCCGGTCTCGGCGCTGGAGGTCGACGGCGGCCGGTCCAGGCCGGGGGCGACGGGGGCCCGCGCCGCCCAGCCGGACGCCGCGGCCGCGGCCGCGTTCGCGACCGCGCTGCGCGCGGCCGGCGTAGACGTCGGATCGGTCTCCACCGGCGCCGCCGACCCGGCGGCGAAACCCGTCGCCAAGGCCGACAGCCCGCCCATCCCGGTCCTGGTGGAGCGGATGCTGACCGACTCGGACAACGACCTCGCCGAATGCCTCGGCCGGCTGGTCGCGAAGGCCCGCGGCCTGCCAACGACGTTCGCCGGCGCGACCACCGCGGTCCGCCAGGCGCTGACGGAGCTCGGCGTCGACACCGCCGGGATGTCGCTGTCGGACGTGAGCGGGCTGTCCACGACCAACCTGATCATGCCGCGCACCCTGATCGCGATTCTGCGGGCCGCGACGTCGGCCAGCCATCCCGAGCTGCGCACCCTGCTGACGGGCATGCCGGTGGCCGGGTTCTCCGGGACGCTGGGAGACCGCTACGGCGACGCCGACACCGCGGTGGGCGCGGGGGACGTCCGGGCCAAAACCGGCAGCCTGCGCATCGTGACCAGCCTGGCCGGCGAGTTGGTGGACGCGGACGGCCGTCTGCTGTTGTTCGGGTTCTTCGCGCCGGTCGAGGACACCGGTGCCGCCAAGGCCAGCCTTGACCGGGTCGCCGCGGCGCTCGCCTCCTGCGGCTGCCCGCCGGCGGGCGCCGCGAGCGCCGCCGGGGCCGCCGGGCCGCCGACCGCGAAGGCCGACCCACCAGCACCCGGATAGGCGGCCAGGCACCTACGGGCCACACCGGCCCAGAGGCCGGGATCGGGCCGGGACTTCGGGATCTCCCCGCTGGTCCCCGGTTCCTCCGGTTCGCGCTCCCCCGCCGCCGCGCCTCGGACCGGGCCGGCGGGCCGCGTGGGAGGCATCGGATCGCGGCGGCCACCCGGCCAGGACGGTACGGCGAGCCCATGATCAAATGGCGCCTACCGGGTACCCTGGAGGTCGTGGACGCGCAGCCAGTGGACAGGCAGCCAGTGGACTGGGATCTGGCGGTGGCGACGGCGCGCAGGCTGGTCCGCCCGGGACCGCAGCTCACCCGTGCCGAGGCCGACGAGGTCGTGACCCAGCTGCGCACGCTGGCCGTCGACGCCGAGCGGCACGTCGAGGACTACACCCACCTGCGCCCGGCGGCCGGGGCGGTGACCCCGATCGCGGTCGTCGACCGGCCCGAGTGGGCCCGCTCCAACGTCGCCGGGCTCCGCATGGTCACCACACCTCTGCTGGACCGGCTCACCGACGCGAGCCGCGGATCGGTGTCCACGGCGGTCGGGCGCCGGGTCACCGGGGTCCAGCTCGGCTCGGCCCTCGCCTACCTCGCCGGCAAGGTCCTCGGCCAGTACGAGGTGTTCCTGCCGCCCGAGGAGTACGGGTCCACCCCGACGGTCGCCTTCACCAAGAACGGCGAAGGCCCGGCGGCCGGCGACGGCCAGGGCCCGGTGGGCCGGCTGAGCCTGGTGGCCCCCAACATCGCGCACGCCGAGCGCCAGCTGGGCGTGGTCCCCCGCGACTTCCGGCTCTGGGTGTGCCTGCACGAGCAGACCCACCGCTCCCAGTTCACCGCCGTGCCCTGGCTGCGCGCCCACCTGGAGTCCGAGATCGGCGCGTTCATCGAGGCGACCGACCTGGACCCGGACGTGCTCGCGGACCGGCTGCGCTCGGCCGTGGCGGCCCTGCGCGGCGCGGTGCGCGACCGCGGCCCGGAGGCCCCGAGCGTCGTCGAGGCGCTGCAGACCCCGGCCCAGCGGGCCGTGCTCGACCGGCTCCAGGCGTTGATGACCCTGCTGGAGGGGCACGCGGACCAGGTGATGGACGCCGTCGGGCCCAAGGTGGTGCCGACGGTCGCCGACATCCGGGGGAAGTTCGACAACCGCCGCTCGGGCGGCTCCCCGCTCGACCGGTTCGTGCGCCGCCTGCTCGGCCTGGACATGAAGCTGCGCCAGTACCGGCAGGGTGGCGCTTTCGTCCGCGCGGTGGTCGCCGAGGTCGGCGTCGACGGGTTCAACCTGGTCTGGCAGTCGCCCGCGACACTGCCCACCCAGGCCGAGATCGCCGATCCCGGCGCCTGGATGGCCCGCGTGCTCGGCAGCCGCCCCCCGCTGACGGCCTAGGTACCCCTGACATCGGTGGAGTCGGTTGAACCAGGAACGCCGCGTTCGGTGGTGACCGGCATCGAGGGCCGGCGGTACCGGCCGGGGTCGCCGGCGCCGGCGGTGGCGGCGACGCGGCTGGCGGTGCGGCACGCCGTCGCCGACCTGCCTCCCGGGGCGCTGGTGCTGGTCGCCTGCTCCGGCGGCCCGGACTCGCTGGCGCTCGCCGCCGCGGCCGCGTTCGTCGCGCCGCGCCGGGCGCTGCGCGCCGGGCTGCTCACCGTCGACCACGGCTGGGACCCGGCCTCGGGCGGCCGCGCCGAGGCCGTCGCCGAGCTCGGCCGGGCGCTGCGGCTCGATCCGGTCGAGGTGCTGGTCGCGCACTCCGCCCGCTCCGAGGGGGCGGCGCGCGACGCCCGCAGGGCGGCTCTGCTGGCGGCCGCCGAGCGGCTGGGCGCCGCCGCGTTGCTGCTCGGCCACACCCTCGACGACCAGGCCGAGACCGTGCTGCTCCGGCTCGCCCGCGGCTCGGGCGCGCGAACGCTGGGGGCGATGGCACCCCGGGACGGGCTGCTGCGCCGGCCGCTGCTCGGCCTGCGCCGCGACCTCGCCCGCCACGCCTGCCTCGCCGAAGGGCTCGAGCCGTGGGACGACCCGACGAACGCCGACGCGGTGTTCGCCAGGGCCCGAGTCCGGCACACCCTGTTGCCGGCGCTGGAGGAACAGCTGGGCCCGGGCATCGCCGAGGCGCTGGCGCGCAGCGCCGACCTGCTGCGGGCCGACGCGGCGACGCTGGACGCGCTGGCCGGCGACGCGCACGCCCGCCTCACCGCCACGGCGTCGCCCGGAGCCGGCACGGTCGAGCTGGCCGTCGACGCGCTCGGCGAGTTACCGAGCGCGCTGCGCACCCGGGTCCTGCGCCGGGTGGCGCTGGAGCTGGGCGCCTCTGCCGCCGCGCTGCGCGCCGAGCACATCTGGGCGGTCGAGGAGCTAGTGACCCGGTGGCGAGGGCAACAGCCGGTACCGCTGCCATCGGGCGTCACCGCCCGCCGCCGGGGTGACAGGATCACCGTGGCCGGACCGGGCAGCACCGGCCCGCGCCCGTCGCCGCGTCGTCGTCTCGCCGACCGGCCAGAAACCGAGGAGGGCATGCAGGTGAGCCACGCTGGAGTGAGCGCGCCCGACTTCGACGACGCCCGCCCAGGTGAGGAGGACACCGCGCCGGGCGTGCCGCCGCAACAGGCGGCGGACATCGGCGAGGTGCTCGTCACCGCCGACGAGATCGCGGAGCGCATCGCGGCGCTGGCCGCCAAGGTGGACGCCGACTACGCCGGGCGTGAGCTGCTCCTGGTGGGAGTCCTCAAGGGCGCGGTCATGGTGATGGCTGACCTGTCCCGGGCGCTGCGCACCCCGCTCACGATGGAGTTCATGGCGGTGTCGTCCTACGGGTCGGCCACGTCGTCGTCCGGGGTGGTGCGCATCCTCAAGGACCTCGACCGCTCGATCGAGGGCCGCGACGTGCTCGTCGTCGAGGACATCATCGACTCGGGGCTGACGCTCTCCTGGCTGCTGAAGAACCTGCGGTCCCGCAACCCCGCCTCTCTCGAGGTGCTGGCGTTGTTCCGCAAGCCGGAGGCCATCACCGTCGATGTCGATGTCCGCTATGTCGGTTTCGACATCCCGAGTGCCTTTGTGGTCGGATACGGCCTCGACTACGGCGAGCACTACCGGACACTTCCGTTCGTGGGAACTCTCACCCCGGAGGCCATCGCCCGCGGGCCACGCCCCTAAGGCGGTCGCCTCAAGGTCGCTAGCGCGACCCAGACCTCCCAGATCGCTTCGCGATCCGGCAGGGACCCCGGGCGCTCCGCCGTCGGGGCGCCGAGCGCCCCGACCAACCTGGTACCGACCCAGACCGAGAACCAGTGGCAGGCCCTGTCAGAGGCCGACAGCACAGTCACGAACCAGCGAAAGTCGCTGGCGCGACCCAGACCTCCCAGATCGCTTCGCGATCCGGCAGGGACCCCGGGCGCTCCGCCTTCGGGCGCCGAGCACCCCGACCAGCCTGGTATCGAGCTACCGCTGGTCAGGGGCGGCCGCTGGTCAGGGCCGCGGACGGCAGCTTGGGCGGGGTGTCCGGAACACGGCAGACCGGCGAACCGTTGCTCACATGTACGCGCCGGTGACAGGCGCGTGCCGGCGGTACCCTCGGCACAAGGGAATCCCGATCGAGGGCAGTTCACACGTCAGGAGGGCGGAGCGTACGTGTCCAGCGCTCCAGGCAGATGACTCCAAGAAGAATCTTTCGCGGCTGGGTGCTCCTGGCTCTCCTGGTAATCCTGGTGATCTTCCTGACCACCAACGTCCTGTCGGGTCCCAGGGAGTACAGCAAGGAGAACCTGCAGTTCGTCCAGAACAAGATCACCACCGGTCAGGTCACCGGTGCCACGATCCAGGACTCCAAGCAGATCATCCAGATCACGACCAAGGATGAGAAGAAGTACGAGTCCTCCTACGTCACGAATCAGGCCGTCGAACTCGCGAGGGCGCTGAACGACAAGAAGGTCCCGTACGAGGTCAAGGTCCAGCGCAGCAACGTCCTGGTCTCCCTGCTGCTCAACCTGCTGCCACTGGTGCTCGTCGTCGCGCTGTTCCTGTTCCTGATGAACCAGATGCAGGGCGGCGGCAACCGCGTCATGAACTTCGGCAAGTCCAAGGCCAAACTGGTCAACAAGGACACCCCGAAGACGACGTTCGCCGACGTCGCGGGCGCCGACGAGGCTCTCGAGGAGCTCCAGGAGATCAAGGAGTTCCTGGAGAACCCCGGGAAGTTCCAGGCGATTGGCGCGAAGATCCCCAAGGGCGTGCTCCTCTACGGCCCGCCGGGTACCGGTAAGACGCTGCTGGCCCGTGCCGTCGCCGGCGAGGCGGGTGTTCCGTTCTACTCGATCTCGGGCTCCGACTTCGTCGAGATGTTCGTCGGTGTCGGCGCCAGCCGGGTGCGTGACCTGTTCGAGCAGGCCAAGGCAAACGCGCCCGCCATCATCTTCGTCGACGAGATCGACGCGGTCGGCCGGCACCGCGGCGCCGGCCTCGGCGGTGGGCACGACGAGCGGGAGCAGACCCTCAACCAGCTGCTCGTCGAGATGGACGGCTTCGACGTCAAGGGCGGCGTGATCCTGATCGCCGCGACGAACCGGCCCGACATCCTCGACCCCGCGCTGCTGCGCCCCGGCCGTTTCGACCGGCAGATCGTCGTCGACCGGCCCGACCTGCAGGGCCGCGAGGCGATCCTCAAGGTGCACTCCAAGGGCAAGCCGATCGGCCCGGACGTCGACCTGCTGACCATCGCCCGGCGCACCCCGGGCTTCACCGGCGCCGACCTGGCCAACGTGCTCAACGAGGCGGCGCTGCTCGCCGCCCGCGCCGACCAGAAGATGATCTCCTCGACGCTCCTCGAGGAGGCGATCGACCGCGTGCTCGCCGGCCCGGAGCGCAAGACCCGGGCGATGAGCGACAAGGAGAAGAAGCGGATCGCCTACCACGAGGGCGGGCACGCGCTGGTGGCCCACGCGCTGCCGAACTCCGACCCGGTCCACAAGATCACGATCCTGCCGCGCGGCCGCGCGCTCGGCTACACGATGCAGCTCCCGCTGGAGGACAAGTACCTGTCCACCCGCTCGGAGATGCTCGACAAGCTGGCCGTGCTGCTGGGCGGACGGACCGCCGAGGAGCTGGTCTTCCACGAGCCGACCACCGGCGCCAGCGACGACATCGAGAAGGCGACGCAGATCGCCCGCGCGATGGTCACCCAGTACGGCATGAGCGACAAGCTGGGCGCGCTGAAGTTCGGCGGCGACTCGGGCGAGGTGTTCCTCGGCCGTGAGGTCGGTCACCAGCGCGACTACTCGGAGGCCGTCGCCGGCGAGATCGACAACGAGGTCCGCAAGCTCATCGAGGCCGCGCACGACGAGGCGTGGGAGGTGCTGAACACCTACCGCGACGAGCTGGACGCGCTGGTGCTGCGCCTGATGGACATCGAGACCCTCAGCAAGGACGAGGTGGTCGAGATTTTCGCCACCGTCCAGAAGCGGCCGGCCCGCGGCTTCTACACCGGCGTCGGCCGGCGGGTACCGTCGGATCGTCCACCCGTGCAGACCCCCGCCGAGCTGGGCCTGGTTCCCAGTGACGTGGCCGGCCTGGTCCCGGGCACCGGGAACGGCAACGGTCACGGCAACGGAGGCACCGGGAACGGCGCTTCCGGGCTGCCCAAGCCGTCCGGGGCGGCGACCGGGCCTGGCCAGCAGGGTCACGACACCGGCCATGGCGCGGGTCCCGCGCCGGCCGCCGGCGCGCCTGGCGGCCCGACCGGGCCATCCGCGCCGCCGGCCACGCCCCCGCCGGACGCCCCGCGGATCTCCAACCCGTGGGCGCCCCCGGTGTGGCCGAACGATGACGAAAGGAAACGCCGTTGACGTCCGAAACCGACCAGGCAGTTCTGCCCACTGATCTCGCCCACCTCGGCGCACCGGCCAGCCTGGCGGGCGAGGATGGCGAGGCAGTGACGGAAGCTGGGTCAGGTTCCGGCGCCGCCGTGGCCGCCTTCCGGCCGGGCAACGGCCGGCTGCGCCCGTTCGATCACGCCCGCGTCGCCGCGGCCGTGCGCGAGCTGCTGATCGGCATCGGGGAGGACCCGGACCGGGAGGGTCTGCGCAAGACCCCGGACCGGGTCGCCCGCGCCTACGCGGAGGCGGTCGAGGGCCTCGGCCGGGACCCGGCCGACGTGCTGACCACCGTCTTCGACGAGGGTCACGACGAGATGGTCCTGGTGCGCGACATCGACTTCTCGTCGCTGTGTGAGCATCACCTGGTCGTCTTCTCCGGCAAGGCGCACGTCGCCTACATCCCGAACGAGAACGGTCAGATCACCGGTCTGTCCAAGCTCGCCCGGCTGGTCGATCTGTTCGCCCGTCGCCCGCAGGTACAGGAGCGTCTCACCTCGCAGGTCGCCGACGCCCTCGTCGACGTGCTCAAGCCGCGAGGCGTGATGGTCGTCGTCGAGGCGGAGCACCTGTGCATGTCGATGCGGGGGGTGCGCAAGCCGGGCGCCTGCACGGTGACGTCCGCGGTCCGCGGCCAGTTCCTGAGCCCCGCGACCCGCAACGAGGGCATGTCACTTATCCTCTCGCACCGCTAGTCGGCACCGGCCGCGCGGGCCGTCGCCTTCTACCACCTGCCCGCGCTGTGCGCAGGTTGACCTGAAGGCGGCGGTTCCGACGGAGTCGGTTTCCCTGCCGGCCCCACGTCGGCTCGCACCGCTAGTCGGCACCGGCCGTGTGAGCCGTCGCCTTCTACCACCTGCCCGCGCTGTGCGCAGGTTGACCTGAAGGCGGCGGTTCCGACGGGAGTCGGTTTCCCTGCCGGCCCCACGTCGGCTCGCACCGCTAGTCGGCACCGGCCGCGCGGGCCGTCGCCTTCTACCACCTGCCCGCGCTGTGCGCGGGTTGACCTGAAGGCGGCGGTCCCGACGGAGTCGGTTTCCCTGCCGGCCCCGCCTCGGCGTCCCATCGGTAGCAGACCAGCGGCAACTGGCACGCAGCACCACAGAAGGCCCGGGGCGCAGTCCCCGGGCCTTCGTCGTGGTCGCGGGCCGATGGGGCACAGCGCGCGTCAGGGGAAGAGGCGCTCCAGGACGACGGCCACGCCGTCGTTGTCGTTGGAGGCGGTGACCTCGTCGGCGGCGGCCAGGACGTCGGCGTGGGCGTTGGCGACCGCGACCGAGTGCCCAGCCCAGGCCAGCATCGGCAGGTCGTTGAGCATGTCGCCGAAGGCGACGACCTCGTCGGCGGAGACACCGCGGCTGGCGGCCACCTCGGCGAGCGCCACCGCCTTGGAGACACCGGCGCCGGCGATCTCGATCAGGGTCTCGGTCGAGCGGGTGACCGCCGCGTCCGCGCCGGCCAACGCGACGACCTTCTCGTAGACGTCGGCGAGCGACTCCCCGCCGCTGCGGACCAGCAGCTTGACGGGTGGTAGCACCGTCACCAGTTCAGCCAGGTCGGCGACAAGCTCGTGCGGGTCCGGCCACATCGTGCGGAACAGCGGCTCCCGGCCGAACTTCAGTCCGCTCTCGACCGCGAACGCCGCGTCCGGCACGATCTCGCGGATCGCCAGCCCCAACCGCAGCGCGGCCGAGGGGTCCAGTACCCAGTTCCTCAGCGTGGCCCCGGCGTCCAGGTCGTAGACGAGCGCCCCGTTCGCGCAGACCGCGATGCCCGAGACCGAGGTCAGCGCGACGACCTCCGCCATCACCCGGATCGGGCGGCCGGTGACGAACACCACCGTCCCACCCTGCTCACGGACCCGCCGCAGCGCGCGGCGGGTGCGCTCGGACACCGTGCCGTCGGACCGGATGAGCGTTCCATCCAGATCCGTGGCGACTATCGCGGGGTGGGACACAGCGATCCAGTCAACCAGCGCGCGGTCGCCCGCACCATGGTGGCAGCGCCCGTGTTCGGTCGGATCTACGTCATCCGCCCGGTCGGTCCGTTCCCGCGACCGTCTCAGTACGCCCAAGGAGATCGCGTCGTGGGGCGCGCCGAGCGCCGCCAGGTAACATGCGGTTCATGGGGTCCGCCGGTTGTGCCCACACCTCGGGGGCGAGCCGTCCGCCGCGAGGACTGACAGTGGGGATTGACCGGCTGTGAAGACCTTTGAGGAGCTGTTCGGCGAGCTCTCCACGAAGTGGCAGCAGAAGACTCCGGGCTCCGGGTCGGTGGCCGCCCTCGAGGCCGGCGTGCACCAGATCGGCAAGAAGCTGGTCGAGGAGGCCGCCGAGAGCTGGATGGCGGCCGAGCACGAGAGCAGCGAGCGCGCAGCCGAGGAGATCTCTCAGCTGATCTACTGGACCCAGCTCATGATGATCTCGCGGGGCCTCACCCCGGACGACGTCTACTCCCATCTCTAGACCCGCGCCCAGGGGAGATACGCCCCGCGGCGGCGCGGGTGACCGTCGGCGTGGGACGACGTCGCGCGCCTCGAAGACCCGCTGTGAGCCCGAATCGCCGTGAGCTCCGGACCCGCCTCACGGCCAGCCACGATGGAATGATCATGCTACGTATCGCGGTACCTAACAAGGGCGCGCTCTCCGCCGCCTCCAGCCAGCTGCTCTGCGACGCGGGGTACCGCGCGAAGCGCGAAGGCGCCGAGCTCGTCGTCGCCGACGTCGAGAACGACATCGAGTTCTTCTTCCTGCGGCCGCGGGACATCGCGGTCTACGTCGGCTCCGGTCGGCTCGACGTCGGGATCACCGGCCGGGATCTGCTGCAGGACAGCGGAGTCGCCGCGCAGGAACTGGTGGCGCTCGACTTCGGGCACTCGTCGTTCCGCTACGCCGCGCCGAAGGGCACCGTCACCGAGGTCGCCCAGCTGGACGGGATGCGGATCGCCACCTCGTTCCCCGGGCTCGTACGCGCCGACTTCGCCGCCCGCGGCCTGCGCGCCGAGGTCGTCACGCTCGACGGCGCCGTCGAGACGGCCGTGCGCCTCGGCGTCGCGGACGCCGTGGCCGACGTCGTCGAGACCGGCCGCACGCTGCGCGCCGCGGGTCTCGAGCTCGTCGGCGAGCCGGTGATGGGGTCACAGGCCATCATGATCGCCAAGCAGGGCCTGGAACTCTCGGCTCCACACGAGAAGCTGCTGCGTCGCGTGCAGGGCGTGTTGGTCGCCCGCCAGTACGTGATGATGGACTACGACGCGCCGACGGCCGTGCTCGACAAGGCGTGCGAGATCACCCCGGGATACGAGTCGCCGACGATCTCGCCCCTGCAGCGCGAGGGCTGGGTCGCCGTTCGGGCGATGGTGCCGAAGGACGAGGTCAACCGCACGATGGACGATCTGTGGGAGCTTGGCGCCCGCGGCATCCTCGTCTCCGGCATCCAGGCCTGCCGCCTCTGACCGCCCGCGACCGCGGGAAAGGACTTCCGGTCGCGCGGGCTACCGGACGATACCCGAGCCGGCGAAACGGGGAGACCGCGGCTCGACGCCCCGTCCCCGCCCGAGCGCGAGCGTTCAGATCTGGCTGTGGGACCGCTAGCGCACCACGCCCGAACCGGTGGACCGGGCATCCTCGTCCAGCTCCGCCGCCACCGGGTCAGGCGACGAGGTGACCTCCAGCCGCGGCGGTTGGATCTTCGGACGCGCCAGGTCCGCATAGGTGGTCTTGTACCTCTGGAGCACCTCAGCAAGATCTGCGTTGGCGATCTCGGTGTAGCTCTCGAAGAAGTGGATGTAGAAATCGACGCTACGCCGGTCCTGGTAGACCGTCGCGTCGAGCGTCTCGCTGATCACCAGGTCGTCATCAAAGATCGCAAACCCGTGAATCGGCGGCAGTCCGAGCTGAGCCGTCGTCGGAACAACACGTACTGTTACATTGGGTAGCGCCGCAACCTGCTCAATTCGGTCCACCTGCGCCAGCATGTAACCAGGCGTGACGTACATGTTGTTAAGCAGGTTCTCCATCAGGACGAACTCGAACGACTTGGCCGGGTCGTAGAGCCGCTCCTGACGCTGCGCCCGCTGCGTGACCATCGCCGCGGTGTCGGCCCACCGCGACTGGTGCGAGCCGATGTCAATCGCGTGGTACGCATTGATCACCCGGCGGCTGTACTCACTGATCTGCATAAGTCCAGGAACAGTGATCGGCTCGAAGTTGCGGATGTGGGTCGCTCGCACCTCCGCGTCCGCATAGTCCTGCTGGTTGAGCGGGCCACGACGCGGGATCCGCACCTTCGTGTTCGAGGCGGTCTGGAGCTGGGTCGCCTGCTCCACCAAGGAGTGCAGCACGTCCTTCGAGCCGCCAAGAGCGAGAACGATCTTCTCTACATCACGCGGACTGGGCCGCAACACGCCACGCTCGATCTTTGAGATCTTGGCCTGGCTCGCTCCGATGACCCGGCCCAAGGCCTCGCCCGTCATGCCCTTGTTTCTGCGAAGTCCGGCCAACGCGCGGCCAAGCTCCTCGGCCAGGGACGAGGAGCCCGCCTCAACGCCAAGAGACGGACCGAGCCCCGCTTCGTCCGTCACGACCTCAGACCTCCGCTCTCGAGAGAGCATCGCCGGGCTGGAAGCCCTCCAGTCCAGTCGACTAGCGCGCATCCCAGTCTGGCAGGCTACGCGCCGCCCGGATCAGCAGGTCACGCGGAATCTGCACCCTGGCCTCCCCCTCTGGCACTCCGTCGATGCTGCGCTGCGCCGGCACGACGTATCCCTGGACCACCACCGACCCGTCGGGCGCCTCGAACACCCCAGGACAGGCGGAAGACCCACAGCTGACCTGCGCGAGCGGCACGAGCTCCATTGCTCCTACTTCCTCTCCGACGCTCCAACATCATATACCCGGCGCCGGACTATGACAGCCTGGATAATAAGGATCATTCGGGTTCGGTTTGATCGCCCCTTGCTCGGGAATACTAGATGGCCGCCCGTCGGATGCCACTCGGGGAGCGGCCGCGCCGCGCAGCCCGGCGCCATCCGGCCCGGCCGATGCCCACAGGAACCACGAGTCACATCTCGACGCCACGAAGGCCACACACCCCCGACTACCCGGGAACACGATCCACCTGTGGATGACTCACGATCGGCCGGCGCCCGGTCACCGTTGGTCCACGAAATCTTCCGGCAGATCCGACATTGGCATGTTCAAATCGATGAAGACTGCCCCGTCGGTCGATGGGCGATCCCCGACCAGCCGACGTCCTCCGACCGACGACGTGTACATGGAGGCGCGGGGCACACACAGAGAGGCATGCCTCGATGCGACTGACTCCGCTCACCGCCATTTGCGGCACCGCAAGCTGTCCTCAGGTCTACGTCACTGACCGAGACACGATTGTCGTTCAGGGCGCCTTGCTGGATGCGGAGGCGCTGGGTGTTCCGACCGCCACCGGTGAGGTCCTGGTCGAGATCCCCGGTGAGCTCTTCCGGTCCGCGGCCGCGACGACCTTCGACGGGCGCGCCTGACTGACCCGCCTCGGCACCGCCGCGCCGCACGGGCATGACCAGCCTCCGGCTGGACACGCACCCGCCAGGCCCCGTCATCGCGCGTTCACGGAGCGCTTTCGGCGCCTCGGCCGCGCCGGGTCAGGCCGACGAACGGCCGCCGAACCGACGATGACCCCTGCAACAACAACAGTATTCCAGACTGGCGGTCACATTCAAAGATCTTGGACTATATTCGCCAAGAACCTTGCCGCTTCGACCGTCGTCGCTTACCTTCAGATCAGGCCCAATCGACCTACCGATTGGTGGCCTGGAAGGTAGGAGGTGCGTCGAAACATGCCGCGCTCGGGGGCTCTGACTACTGATTCCGTCGCAGGACTCTGGCGGGGTGTGACCACGTCGGTCGACTCCGCCCGCCTCTCCGCCGGGTCGCCCGGCTCCGGCCACGACACCTCGCCGTCCAGGGGGGTGTGACCAGATGACAACGCTGATGGATCGCTACGCCACCGCGACCGGCACCAACCTTCGGCAGCTGGAGATCCGGCTGATGTGGCTGGTGCGCGAGTACACCCGGCACACGACCCCGAAAGCCGGCCAGCCGGCCCGGCTGGACATCCGCTCCGACCAGGCCCGCTGGGTGGCCGAAGGACTGCTGGACGCCTGCCGGGTCTTCGACCGGCGGGACCTGGCGGGCCGGTCCACCGTCGTCGCGGCGGTCCGGCGCGCCGAGGACCGCTGGTGGACCGTGCGCGGGGAACTGCTCCGCGAGGACATCGCCAGGGCGGACCTGCGGCCGGAGGAGCCCATGCTGAGGCTCGCGCGCCCCGCCGGCGGACGTTCCCTTCCCGCGCAGCAGGCCACCCACGCCCGGCTCGCGGCCAGGACCACGGCCACCGGCCGCCCCCGTGGGCGGGAGCTCACCCGCCAGAGGTGATCCAGACAGCCCCGGCCTGCCTGATTCGGGGTAAGGGCGGGCCGGGGCGCACCGCCGCCAGGACTGGCCGCGGGGGTGCCGACCCTGGCAACGGCGCCAGCCGGTGGCGACGAGGCCACCGGGCTGGTGGCGGACCCGGACGCCGGGGCCGCCACCAGCGGTCCGGTCACCAGGCCGGCAGCCGAATTCCAGGCCGGCGAGTCGCGTAGTGGAATATTCGGTAGCTCCCGACGGCCCCGCGAGCCGGCGCGGCCCGTGCCCGTCCCGACGCATGCCGCGCGGTGTGGGCGGTCCAGGATGGGGGCATGCCGATTCCCCATGGGATGGGGGCCCACGCCTCAGGCGGCGGGACGCCCGCGACGCCGCCGCACGACGTCGACCCCGAGTTCCTCGCGCTGCCACGCGCGGCGCTCACCGACGCGGCCCTGCAGACCGCCCGCGATCTCGGCGCGAACCACGCCGACATCCGGATCGAGCGGCTGCGCGACGGCGCGCTGTCGTTCCGGGACGGCAACCTGGAGAGCAGCCACGACGGCACCACCGTCGGGTTCGCCGTCCGCGTGGTGCACGAGGGCACCTGGGGCTTCGCCGCCGGCGTCGACCTGACCGTCGACGAGGCCGTCCGGGTCGCGCGGGAGGCGGTCGAAATCGCCCGGGTCGCCCGGCCGCTCAACTCCGAGGCGATCGAGCTGGCCGACGAGCCGGTGTACGCCGACGCCACCTGGGTGTCCGCCTACGCGGTGAACCCGTTCGCCATCGACGTCCGGGAGAAGGTCGACCGGGTCGGCGGGCTGTGCCGGACGCTGCTCGGCGCGCCCGACGTCGACCACGTCGACGGCCACTTCAACTCGGTGGTCGAGAACAAGTACTACGCGGACCTGGCCGGCACCTCGACCACCCAGCAGCGGGTGCGGGTGATCTGCCAGCTGGAGGCCACCCGGGTCGACCCGGGTGGCGGCTTCGAGACGATGAGGACCATCGCGCCCCCGGTCGGGCGCGGCTGGGAGTGGCTGGTCGCGGGCCCGGCCGCCGGCTGCTGGGACTGGGACACCGAGGTCGACACCATCCCCGGCCTGCTGGCCGAGAAGGCGAAGGCGTCCTCGGTCGAGCCGGGGCGCTACGACCTCGTCATCGACCCGTCGAACCTGTGGCTGACGATCCACGAGTCGGTCGGCCACGCGACCGAGCTCGACCGGGCGCTCGGCTACGAGGCCGCCTACGCGGGCACGTCGTTCGCGACCCTCGACAAGCTCGGCAACCTGCGCTATGGCTCGCCGCTGATGAACATCACCGGCGACCGCACCGCCCCGCATGGCCTGGCGACCATCGGCTACGACGACGAGGGCGTGCGGACCACCCGCTGGGACATCGTCCGCGCCGGCACCCTCGCGGGCTACCAGCTCGACCGGCGGATGGCGGCGGCGAACGCCGCCCGGCTCGGGGTCACCCGCTCCAACGGCTGCGCGTTCGCGGACTCCGCCGGGCACGTCCCGCTCCAGCGGATGGCGAACGTCTCGCTGGCCCCGGTACCCGGCGGCCCGGGCACCGAGGAGCTGATCAGCGGGGTCGACCGGGGCATCTACGTCGTCGGTGACAAGAGCTGGTCCATCGACATGCAGCGTTACAACTTCCAGTTCACCGGCCAGCGGTTCTACGAGATCCGGAAGGGCCGCATCGTCGGCCAGTTGCGCGACGTCGCCTATCAGGCGACGACGACCGACTTCTGGGGCGCGCTCGACGGCGTCGGCGGCGAGCAGACCTACATGCTCGGTGGGGCGTTCAACTGCGGCAAGGGCCAGCCCGGCCAGGTCGCGGCCGTCAGCCACGGCGCGCCGTCGACGCTGTTCCGCGGCGTCAACATCCTCAACACCCGCCGCGAAGCGGGCCGGTAAGCGATGCCGACCTCGACTTTTCCCACCGAAGAGGAGCAGCGGTGACCCAGCCGTCGCACGAGATCGTCGAGCGGGCGCTCGCCGCCTCGAAGGCCGATGGCTGCGTGGTCATCGCCAGCGAGTCAAGCACGGTGAACCTGCGCTGGGCGAACAACACGCTGACGACCAACGGCGCCGCCCGGGACCGGTCGGTCACCGTGGTCAGCGTCATCGGGCGCTCGTTCGGAGTGCGCTCGGTAACCTCGCTCGACTCCGGGCCCAACGGCAGCGAGGCCGGCGTCGACAAACTCACCGAGCTCGTCCGGGCCTCCGAGGCGGCGGCGCGGGACGCCGACGAGGCGGAGGACTACGGGGAGCTGCTCGGTCCGGGCCAGCCGGGCGCGGCGGTGCCGGTGGAAGGTGAGGCCTTCGACGAACCGGCGCGCCGGACGTCGACGGCCGTCTTCGCGCGCTTCGCCGCCGAGCTCGGCGACGCGCTGCGGGCCGCCCGGGCCGAGGGGCGGGCACTGTACGGGTTCGCCGAGCACGACCTGACCACGACCTGGCTCGGCACGTCGGGCGGGCTGCGGCTGCGGCACAGCCAGCCGACCGGCTCGGTCGAGTGGAACGCGAAGAACGACCAGCCCGGCGGGTCCGTGTGGCACGGGCAGTCGACGCACGACTTCACCGACGTCGACGTGGCCGCGACGGACGCCGAGCTGCGCCGCCGGCTCAGCTGGGGCGCGCGCCAGGTCGAGCTCCCGGCTGGCCGGTACGAGACGCTGCTGCCGCCGAGCGCCGTCTCGGACCTGATCCTCGAGGCCTACTGGTCCGCGGCCGGCCGCGACGCCGCCGAGGGCCGCACGGTGTACAGCCGCGCCGGCGGCGGAACGCGGCTCGGGGAGGTGTTCGGCCCGAGCGGGCTGCGGCTGTCCAGCGACCCGGCCGACCCGGAGCTGTCCTGCGCGCCGTTCGTGGTCACCGGCCACTCGTCCGCGACGTCCAGCGTCTTCGACAACGGGCTCGCGCTCGGCCGTACCAACTGGTTCGAGGACGGCAAGCTCGCCGCGATGCTGCACACCCGCTCGTCGGCGCGCGCCGCCGGAGCGGCCCCGACGCCGTTCATCGACAACCTGACGATGGACGGCGGCGGGACGGCCACCCTGGACGAGATGGTCGCCTCCACCGACCGCGGCCTGTTGCTCACCTGCCTCTGGTACATCCGCGAGGTGGACCCGGAGGTGCTGCTCCTGACCGGGCTGACCCGTGACGGGGTCTACCTGGTCGAGAAGGGCGAGGTGGTCGGGGTGGTGAACAACTTCCGGTTCAACGAGTCCCCGGTGAACGTGCTCGGCCGCATTTCCGAGATCGGCGCCGCCACCCGCACCCTGGGCCGTGAGTGGGCCGACTGGTTCAAGCTCTCCCGCATGCCAGCCATCCGGGTGCCGGACTTCAACATGAGCTCGGTGAGCCCCGCGAGCTAGCCGTCAGGGCGTCTCTGGGCCGCTTCCCGGGAAGCGGCCCAGAGAGGTCGACGGGCCCGGACCAGCGGCCCAGAGCCCTCGGCGGCCAGGCTTCTGGTGGAGCGGAACCCCGGAGGGCCTGGGAGACCGGGCCTCTGGAGACCTAGAGGTAGGTACCGCCGCCGAGGCCCTCCTGGTTGGTGTGTCCGCTGGGCAGGGCTCGGCGGCGCATCTCCTCGAGCTGGGCGCGGGCGGCCATCTGCTGGGCGAACAGGGCCGTCTGCAGCCCGTGGAACAGGCCCTCCAGCCAGCCGACGAGCTGGGCCTGGGCGATCCGCAGCTCGGCGTCGCTGGGCGTCCGGGACTCCTCGAACGGCAGCGTGAGCCGGTCCAACTCCTCCCTCAGCTCCGGCGCGAGCCCGTCGGACAGTTCGCTGATCGAGCTGCGGTGGATCTCGCGCAGCCGCGCGCGGCTCGCGTCGTCCAGCGGCGCGGCCCGGACCTCCTCCAACAACTGTTTGATCATCGTGCCGATTCGCATGACCTTGTCCGGCTGCGACACCATCGAGGAGATCGTGGAGCGCACCGACTCGTTGTCGGCCTCTTTCCCGCCCCCCTCGCCCTCGCCCTGGCCGTCACGGCCAAGGCCCAGGACGCCCGACGGCTCGTGCAGGCGGCCGTCGGGGCCCACGATCACCACCCGCTGTTCCGGTTGATCTGTCATGTCACCATCCTGCCCATTACGCCCGCGTCCCGACACCACTCCCGGTCAGGCGCCCGGAACCGCGAGGAGGACCTTGCCCACGTGGCCGAGGGACTCCACGACGCGGTGCGCCTCGGCGGCCTCGGGCAGCGGGAGCACCCGGTCGACCACCGGGCGGATCGCGCCGGACGCGAACGCCGGCCACAGCTCGGCGCGCACCCCGGCCACGATCGCCGCCTTCTGCGCCTCCGGCCGGTGCCGCAGCGAGATCGCGTGCACCGCGCCCCGCTTGGCCAGCAGCGCCGCGAGGTTCAGCTCGGCCCGGATGCCGCCCTGGAGGCCGATCACCACCAGCCGGCCGTCCGGCGCCAGGGCGTCGACGTTGCGGGCGAGGTACTTCGCGCCCATGTTGTCGAGGATGACGTCGGCGCCGCGCCCACCCGTCGCCTCACGTACCCGCGCGACGAAGTCGTCGTCCCGGTAGGAGATGGCGACATCGGCTCCGAGCTCGCGGCAGCGCGCGAGCTTCGCCGGCGTGCCGGCGGTGGTCGCGATCAGGGACTTCGGCCGCAGCGCCCGCGCGGCCTGGATCGCGAACGTGCCGATCCCGGAGGCGCCGCCGTGTACCAGGAACGTCTCCCCGTCGGCGAGCGCGGCCCGGCCGAACACGGTCGAGTAGACCGTCGAGGCGACCTCCGGAAGGCCGCCCGCCGTGACCAGGTCGACGCCGCCCGGCACCGGCAGCGCCTGCCCGGCGGGAACGACGACGCGGGTCGCGTAGCCGCCGCCGGCGAGCAGGGCGCAGACCTCGTCGCCGACCCGCCAGCCGTCCACTCCCGGGCCGACGGCCGCGACCCGGCCGGAGCACTCCAGCCCGAGGATCTCGGACGCGCCCGGCGGCGGCGCGTAGTTGCCCTGCCGTTGCAGCAGGTCGGCCCGGTTGACGGCGGTGGCGACGACGTCGATGGCCAGCTCGCCGGGTGCCGGGCCGACCGGGTCATCTACCTCGCGCCATTCGAGGACCTCGGGGCCGCCCGGCGCCTTCATGGTGACCGCGTACACCCGGTCACCATAGTCCCGGCGAGCCGCGGGACGACCGGCCAGCCACCGCCCGCCCGGCTGCCGGCCAGGCCCCGCGGCGAGCGGGCCGGCCGTGGCGCGCCGCCCCGGGGCGGCGCGGTTTCCAGCCCGGGGCACGGGGTAAGGCGATCACCATGTGTGCGTACGCGGGAAATCAGCGGCTCGCCGGGGTGCGGCCGCGGCGGCCGGGACCGCCGCCGCCGCTCGATCCCGACGCGCCGATTCCTGACGACCCCGGTCCGCTGTTGCCGGACGACCCGGACGACCTGCCGCCCGCGCCGCACGAGCCGTCCCCCTACACCGAACCCGCGCCCGAGACACCCGAGACCGAGCCGGAACCCGTCTAGCCGACGGGCTGGTAGAGGCGGGCGTAGGCGCCGTCGTCGGCGAGCAGCGTCTCGTGGGTACCGCGCTCGACGATCTGGCCGTGGTCGAGGACGTGGATCTGGTCGGCGTCGCGGACGGTCGAGAGCCTGTGCGCGATCACCAGGGTGGTCCGCCCGGCGGAGAGCCGGTCGAGCGCCTGGCGCACGGCGGCCTCCGAGACGCTGTCGAGCGCGGAGGTGGCCTCGTCGAGCACGAGGACCTCCGGGGACTGCAGCAGCACCCTGGCGATCGCGAGGCGCTGGCGCTCCCCGCCGGACAGCCGGTAGCCGCGGGCACCGACCCTCGTCGCCAGGCCGGCGGGCAGCCGGTCGAGCAGCGCGCCCAGGCACGCGGCGTCCAGCGCCGCGCGCAGCTCGTCGTCGGTCGCGTCCAGCCGGCCATAGCGCAGATTCGCCGCGATCGTGTCGTGGAACAGGTGCGGGTCCTGTGGGACGACGCCGACGACGCGATGCAGCTCGGCGGGGGTGATCTCGGACAGGGGCACGCCGCCCAGGCGCACGGTGCCGCGCTGTGGCCGGTACAGGCCCGCGGCCAGGTAGGTGATCGTCGTCTTGCCGGCGCCGCTGGCGCCGACCACGGCCGCCGTCGTGCCCGGCGCCACGCGCAGCGCCACCCCCCGCAGGCTCCATTCCGGTGCCGCCTCACCGGGCCCGGCGCCGGGTCGGCCGGGCCGGCCGGGCTGGCCGGCGGGGCCGCCCCGCCGGTCCGCCGGGTCGGCGAGGTCGTAGGAGAACCAGACGTCGTCCAGCGCCAGTTCGACGCCGCCGTCCAGCGCGAGCCGGACCCCGCCGGCCGGCCCCGCGGCGACGGTGGGCGACGGCTCGCGTACCCGAGCCGGCCCCGGCTGGCTCGGCGGCGCCGGGTGTTCGGCCGGCGTGTCCAGCAACGCGAAGATCCGGGTGAAGGAGGCGCCTGCGCTGGCGAGCTCCGAACGCAGGGTGACGGCGGTCGACAACGGCCCGAACGAGACGAGCAGCGCGCCGCCGAGCGCCGCGACCGTACCCAGCGACGTCCGGCCGCTGGAGACCAGCACGGCGCCGAGGGTGACGACCACCATCATCGTGGCGACCAGGCCGAGGTTGATCAGGAAACGGACCCGCGAGGTCAGCCGGGCCTCCTCGCGCGAGGCGGCGAGCACCTCGGCCGCCGCCGCGTCGAACCGTCGCTCCTCGTAGCCGGCCCGGTCGAACAGCCGGACGTGCAGCGCGCCGGAGACCGAGGCCGTGTCGGCGGCCTGGGCCATCAGCATGCCGTCCAGCTCACGCCGGCGGGTGGTGAGGGCCATGAGCCGCCGCCGCCCGCCCCGAATGATCAGCAGGGTGGCTGGGGCGAACAGCAGTACCGCGAGGCTGAGGCGCCAGTCGAGCACGAAGATGACCACCAGACCGACGACGATGTCCGCGGCTCGGCAGACCACCGCCTGGGTGGTCGCGGAGACCGAGTTCTGCGCCTCCACGACATCGGTCGACAGCACGGTCATGACCTCCCCCTGCTGGGTGCGGGGGAAGAAGGAGAACGGCAGCCGCTGCAGATGAGAGTTCACTGCCTGCCTGATGCGTACCGTAAGCAGCCCACCAAGCCGCGAGATCAGCTTCATACGGGCCGTCAGCACCGTGGACTCGAATATGAGGAGACCACAGAGCATCAAGACCGGCGGGAGCAGGTCTCGGACCTTGCCGGTGGGCAGCGCGTCATCGACCAGCGAGCGGACGATAAACGGTCCCCCCGCCACGGCCAGCGATCCGGTAACCGAAAGAAGGATCAACCCGGCGATCACCCGCCCCTGGTCCGCGAAGAACATCTCGGCACGGACGGCGGCCGGCGCCCTGGTGAGCCGCGCGACCGCTCGCGCATGCCAGCGGGGGACGGCCTCGAACAGCCGGTCTCCTGACCCGCCGAGCCGGGGCGCGCCCGGCCCGCCGGCTGGCCGGGCGGCGCCACGGTGGGTATCGCCGGCCGGTTCCCCGCTCGTCGGACTGCCCACAAACCCTCCCGTAACTGCCGAGTTCTGCCGCTGCCCAGCGTATTGCCAGGTCATCCCGGGCACCCCAGCCAGCCCAGGTCGCCACGCTCTCCGACTGCCTGATGGCGGATCCACGAGGCACGGAACCACGGCGCGACGACAATGATCCGCCGGCCCATGGGACCGCTGGCGTTCTCTGGGCCGGCCCGGCCCGATCACGCCGAGGCGACCGAGTAAAGCTCCGGAAGCCCAGCGGTTCACCGATATTCGATGAATTCGCGCGGCGGTCCGCGATATCCCGTCCGCCGGCCTTCTGCGCGCCTGCCCAACCGGGGTACCGTTCCGCCAGCCCGATAACCGGTGGGGGAGCGTGCCGTGTACCTCAACGACGTGAACCTCAAGGAGGTCGGCGGCCCGAGCGACCCGTCGCCGTCCGCCGCGTCCACGGCGTCCCCCGCGGCCATGCCCTCTCCCGGACCGACAAGATCGCTGGCGCCCGCGGCCGGCGCCAGCCCGGCGACGGCCACGGCGCCCCCTCACCACACGTCGGCTCACCACGGATCGGCTCACCACGGATCGGAGCCCGCGGCGGCGGATACCAGCGCCGGCGGTCCCGCGGGCGCGTTCCCGCCGCCGCCCGCCCACGACCTGACCGGTCCGGCCGGCGGCCGGACCGGGGCGCGGCGGGCGCAGGCAGATTTCGAGCGGTTCTTCGAGGACCATCACCGCGACCTCGCCCGGCTCGCGTTCCTCCTCCTCAGCGACCGGGAGGCGGCCGAGGAGGTCACCGCCGACGCGCTGACCTCCGCCTGGATGCACTGGGACCGGGTCCAGGCCGCCGACAATCCCCTCGCCTACGTCCGGCGCAGCGTGGCCAACCTGGCGGCGAACCGGATACGCCGTTCGGTCCTGGAGCGCAGCGTGCTCGCGAAACTGGGCCGGCAGCAGACGTCGCAGGCGACCACCGGCCCCGACGTCCCGGCGGTCATCGACCTGCAGTGGGCGCTGGACCAACTGCCGGCACGCAAGCGCCAGTGCGTCGTCCTCCGGTACGGCTACGACATGTCCGAGGCGGAGACCGCCGACTGGTTGGGAATCTCGGTGGGCACGGTGAAGAGCCAGACGTCCAAGGCGGTGACCGAGCTGGAGCGGCTGCTCGCCTCCGGCGGCTCGGGCTCGCCGAGCGCCGCCGGCGGTGGGCGGCACCAGCGCCGGCACCGCGACTCGGCCGCCGCGAACCGCGGGCGCGTGGCCTCCCGGGCACAGGGCGGGCGGGCGCGCCAGAACCGGGCGAGCGCTCCCTCGGAGCCGACCCGCACCGCGTTCATGCGACTACGAGGAGGCGAGGCGTGAACGGCCAGCCGCGCGAGCGGCGCCCGATCGCCCCCGTCGCCGCCGGGATAGGCCAGACGGCCGGTCCGGATGACGAGGACCGCTGGGAGCGGCAGCTACGCGAGCAGTTCGCCGCCGCGGTCGTGCCCGAGCCCAACGCCGCCCAGCTCCGCTCCAAGATCCTCACCAGGATCGAGGCCTCGACGACGAGCGGGCGGCTCGAGCAGGCCGCTGTCCGCACGCCGGCCGGCCGGTCGAAGGGGCGGCACGCCCGGCGCCACGTCACCGCGCGCCCGAGCCGGCCGCCGGCTGGCGGCGCGCCCACGCGCCCACGCGCCCGGCGCCCGGACCAGTCGGGCCGGCGCCGGCTGGCGGTCGCCGTGGCCGCGGCCAGCGTCGTGACCGCCGGGGTCGGGCTGACGATGTTCGTGCGCGCCGGGGCGGCTGGCGGCGGCCCGATCGTCGTCACCCCGTCGGTCACGGCCGGCGGGCAGACGGTCGCGTTCCCCGGCGAGCCCACGGCTGAGCCGACGCCCACCGGGTCGCCCTCGCCGACGGTGCCCCCGACGTCCGCTCCGCCCACCGCTGGGCCTACCAGCGGCCCGACCGGCGGGCCCCGGCCCGGCGCCGGGGGTGTGGTGTTCTCCGCGAGCGCCGTGCCCTGGGTGCCCGACGACCGGGTACAGCTGCCCGGGTCCGGGACGGTCGACTGGGTGCTGTTCGGGGATGGCCGCGACCGGGTGAACGCCCGCGCCGCGATCCGCGACCGGCTGATCGACGCCAGCCGGCTCGCGAGGGTCGGCGACACGCGGGGCGGTTTCCGCACCACCTTCTCCTGGACCAACGGGACACCCGAGTCCAGGGGCAGCCGCGACGACGACCGGCTGGTCGTGCCCGGCCGCGGCTCGGCGACGCTGTCCGTCCGCCGAGGCGGTGACGCCAGCGAACTCCTCCTCTACGCGGGTGGCACCACGAACATGATGGTGACGGTGTCCGCGCCCGGCCACGGCTCCAGGACCTTCACGCTCTGGCTCGGCTTCGGCGCGAGCGCGAACGGCGTGATCATCATCAACCTCGGCGGCCTGCCGGCGTCGGTCCCCGCGACCGTGACCCTGACATCGGCGGAAGCGCGGGGCTTCAACCTGGCCGCCGCCGTCCTGCGCTCGGACGGCCAGGCCGCGCCCGACGCGAACTCGGGCGGCGGTTCCGACCCACGAGACGATTCCGACCCATGGGATGACCGAAGGGACTACCCAAGGGATGATTCCGGCTCACGGGACGACTCCGGGTACGGCCGCCGGTGAGGTCCGCTCGCCTGCCCGCCCAGTTGTCCACACGGCCCGGCCCGCCCGGGTGAGGTCCGGAGTCTGGTCACGCCACCGGCGGCCCGGTCACCCGCGCCCGTCACGAACCGCGCCCGTCACGAACCGGCGCGGTTCGTGAC
>NZ_JADWYU010000224.1 GCF_016786325.1 Frankia nepalensis
CCCGGCACCAGCACCACCCGCAGACGGGGTAAATGGCACTGACTTCTATGGCACGCTGTTGAGTTCTCAAGGAGCGGACGCATGAACCGGATCCACACCCTACCAGGCGAATCACCGGCGCGATTGTTCACTCGCGCTTTTCCGAAGTATTCGGAAGGATCGTGTCTGGCCTCTCCGATTGCTCGGTGACCGCCACGTCCCATACGCCCAGATTGGGGCGCTACCGGCACCGGGGCGAAGCCCGAGATTTCTCGGGTGAGCCCTAGGGGCTCCGCTGTCCGCCGTGTCCGGCGCTGTGGAGAGAACATTACGGTCGCGCGGCGGCAAGCGTCAAACGCAGACGGCCCGAATCGCTGTGACCTCCGTCACATCGCAGGCGACCAGCTGGACGACCTCCCGGGACATGGGAGGCTGGTTAGCCGGGCCCTGAACAGGATCCGCCTCTGGCGGCCCGCCTGCACGGCGTCCGTCGGCACGGCATCCGTCGCACAGCATCCGTCTGCGCAGCGCCCCTTGGCCCGGCAAGCCCTGGCCATCGGCCCGGCGGCCTCCGCGCCCGCCGACGCATCCGACGCGATCAGGTCCAGACCCGCCTCCACGGCCCGCGATCCCGCCCGCCTCCTCAGCGTGGCCGCAAGCACCGCCCGCGGCTGAAGCACCGCCCGCCGTCAGGGCACCGCCGGCCTTCGCCCCGGCCCGCGCCACGCGCTGACCGTCGGGTTGTCGGCGAGCCAGAAACGCCAGGGCCGGTCATGGGCGGCGCGTACTCCGACCCTCGGGCCCACCAGCACCGGGCCCGCCGGACCGTCCGCGGCCGGTTCGACCACGAGCGGGCCGTCCCCGGTGACCGGGCAGCCGGTCAGGGTGCCGTCGATGCCCAGGGCACGCGCGAGGCGGCCTGGGCCGCGAGCGAGGTCCCGGTCGGCCAGCCGGGGCGCGCGGGCGCGCGCCGTCTCCAGCCCGTCGATCACCGCGCCCGCCCGGATCAGGACGGCGGCGGCCGATCCGGCCGGCTCGCAGACCAGGTTGAGGCACCAGTGCGTGCCGTAGATGAAGTACACGTAGGCCCGCCCGGGCGGCCCGAACATCACGGCCGCCCGCGGCGTCGGGCCGCGGGCCGCGTGCGAGGCCGGGTCGTCCAGGCCCGCGTACGCCTCCACCTCCGTGATCCGGACGGCGACCGGCCCGTGCCGGACCGTCGCGCCGAGCAGGTCGCGCGCGACGGCCAGCACGGGCCGGTCGAAGAACTCGTCCGCGACCGACGGCGCGGACGGGCCATGATCCCCGCCTCCGGTCATGTGCCACCCCGTACCTTCCGCATCAGCCCGGGATCGGGTCCGGGCGGGCACGAAGCGCCCGGCCACGCGGAGCACCCGCGGTTCCCGCTGGCTCGGCGAAGCCGATCCGGCAAGCAAGCGATCTGGGAGGTCCGGGGCGCGCCAGCGCCCTTCTAGCGATCGCCCCATTTCCGGTCGGTGGCGAGCGTCGGGCGCAGCGCCGCGATCTGCTCCCGCACCCGCGACGGCGCCGTGCCACCGGGCGCGGACCGCGCCTCGAGGGCACCGGCGACCGACAGCACGGCGCGCACGTCCGGGCCGAGCACCGGGTCGATGGCCGCGAGCCGCTCGTCGGACACCTCGTGGAGGTCGACGTCGTGCTCGACGCACCAGGCGACGAGCGCGCCGACCGCCTCGTGCGCCGACCGGAACGGCACCCCCCGGCGGACCAGGTGCTCCGCCACGTCGGTGGCCAGCGAGAAGCCGTCCGGCGCCGCGGCCGCGAGCCGCTCGGCGCGGACCCGCATGGTCGCCACGGTCCCGGTGACCGCGGGCAGCACGACCAGGAGCGTGTCGACGGCGTCGAAGACCGGCTCCTTGTCCTCCTGCAGGTCCCGGTCGTAGGCCAGCGGCAGGCCCTTGAGCGTCGTCAGCAGGCCGGTGAGCGCGCCGATGAGCCGACCGGACTTGCCCCGCGCGAGCTCGCCGACGTCGGGGTTCTTCTTCTGCGGCATGATCGAGCTGCCGGTGGCGAACGCGTCGTCGAGCTCGACCCAGCCGAACTCGCGGCTGGTCCAGAGCACGAGCTCCTCGCCGAGCCGGGACAGGTGCACACCGATCATGGCCGCGGCGAAGAGGAACTCCGCGGCGAAGTCCCGGTCCGACACGGCATCGATGGAGTTCGCGAACGCCCGGGAGAAGCCGAGCTCGGCGGCGACGCCCTCCGGGTCGAGCGGCAGCGACGACCCGGCGAGCGCGCCGGCGCCGAGCGCGCAGACCGCGGCCCGCCGGTCCCAGTCGCGCAGCCGGTCCACGTCACGGACGAACGCGTGCACGTGGGCGAGCACCTGGTGGCCGAACGAGATCGGCTGGGCGTGCTGCAGGTGGGTCATCCCGGGGGCCGGGGTGTCGACGTGCGCCTCGGCGACGTCGACGAGCGCCTCCGACAGGTCGGTCACCGCCGCGGCGACCTGGCGGGCGGCCTCGCGCAGGTACAGGCGCAGGTCGGTGGCGACCTGGTCGTTGCGGCTGCGGCCGGCGCGCAGCTTGCCGCCGAGCGCGCCGAGCCGTTCCACCAGCGCCCGTTCGAGCGCGGTGTGCACGTCCTCGTCCTCGATGGTCGGCAGAAACCGGCCGGCCGCGACGTCGCCGGCCACCTCGTCGAGGGCGCCGAGCATCGCCGCGAGCTCCGCGTCGTCGAGCAGGCCCGCGCGGTGCAGCACCCGGGCATGCGCCTTCGAGGCCAGCAGGTCGTACGGGGCGAGCCGCCAGTCGAAGTGGACGCTCACGGAAAGCCGGGCGAGCGCCTCGGCCGGGCCGCCGGCGAACCGCCCGCCCCACAGCCGCAGCGGCGCTCCCCCGGCCTGCTCCACGCTCTGTCCAGCCGTCTCGCCCGTCCCGGCCGGGCCGGTGCCGGTCGTGTTCACCTCAGTTGCTCCCTATGTCGCTGATGGCCACATGCGGCCGGTGTCCCTGGTGGCCGGCCGGACGAGGACCAGACCCGGACGAGGATCCGTGTCCGAGGTCCTTCGTGGCCGGGCTCGGGCCTGTGCCCACGCGGGCCTGCCCGCGTGGTGGTCTCGACCGTCCTGTCCGCCGTCCTCGGACGCGGCCCCGCCGTCGTCCTCTTTCGGCTTCACGTCCGCTGGGCGTGGGCCCGTTCTCCCACGGGCATCGGCACCGACGGCACCCCGGCGACGGGTGGGTCCTCGCCCGGCCGGTCGCGCCCCTCGGCGAGGCCGAGCAGGCGGTCGGCCAGCCGCGGGCCACTCGGGGCGGCGGCCCGGGCCAGGCCCCGCTGGACCGTCCCCTCGAGGACGCCCCCGCCTTCCGGGCCGGGTTCCTGGTCGGACAGCGGCAGGGCGCGGCAGACGACCAGGATGGTGTCGTCGCCGGCGATTGTGCCCATGATCTCCGGCAGCGCGGCGCGGTCGAGCGCGGAGGCGAACAGCTGCGCGGCGCCCGGCGGGGTGCGCAGCACGACGAGGTCGCCGTTGGCCTCGGCGGAGACGAGCAGGTCCTCACACAGCCGGGACAGCGGCAGGCGCACCGTCTCGGCCGGGGCGAGCCCCGCGTCGACGGTGTAGACGAGCGTGCCGTCCTGTCCGCGAACCTTCGTGGCCCCCAGCTCCTCCAGGTCCCGCGACAGGGTCGCCTGGGTGACCCGGACGCCCTCGACGGCCAGCAGCCTGGCGAGTTCCGTCTGGGAGCGGACCGGGTGCGCCGAGATCAGTGCCGCGAGCCGCGCGTGCCGGGCGCGTTTGGTCAGCGGCGCCGCTGGCCTGGTCCCTGATGTCATGCCCGTCCCGGTGGTGTCCTGCGAGTGGAGGGTCCGTGAGTGGGGGTCCGTGAGTGGGGTCATGGTCGGTGGTGAGCGTCGTTCGGCGCTGACGGCCGGGCCGGCCGTTAGGCGGCGGGCGACGGCGGAGTCGGGCGAGGTCAGACGCCGGCGCCCGCCACGGCGGTCGTCGGGGTGGCCGTGTTCGCGCCGTCCTGGCGGGTCAGCAGGAAGGTGAGCAGGGCCTTCTGGGCATGCAGCCGGTTCTCGGCCTGGTCGAAGACGACCGAGGCCGGGCCGTCCATCACGCCGGCGGAGATCTCCTCGCCACGGTGCGCAGGCAGGCAGTGCATCACGATCGCCGACCGCTTGGCCGCGGCGAGCACGGACTCGTCGAGCCGGAACGGCTGGAAGGCCGCGAGACGGCTGACCGCGTCGGCCTCCTGGCCCATCGACGCCCAGACGTCGGTGTAGAGCACGTCGGCGCCCTCGGCGGCGGCGTGGGCGTCGTCTCGGACCTCGACCGCGCCGCCGGTGCGGGCACCGATCTCGGCGGCCTGGCGGACGACCTTCGGGTCCGGCTCATAGCCGGGCGGGGTCGCGACCCGCACCCGCAGGCCGGCCATCGCGCCGGCGAGCAGCAGCGAGTGCGCGACGTTGTTCCCGTCGCCGACGTAGGCCAGCGTCACGCCGGCGAGCCGGCCCGTGGCGGCGCGGATGGTCTGCAGGTCGGCGAGTCCCTGGCAGGGATGGGCGTGGTCGGAGAGCGCGTTGACCACTGGCACGGTCGCGGCGGCGGCCAGGCGCTCGATCCGGTCCTGGCCGAAGGTGCGGATCACGATCGCGTCGACGTACCGGCTGAGCACCCGGGCCGTGTCCTCGATCGTCTCGCCGCGGCCGAGCTGGGTGGTCGCGGCGTCGATGACGACCGGGTGCCCGCCGAGCTCGGCGACCCCGACCTCGAAGGACAGCCGGGTCCGCGTCGACGGCTTCTCGAAGATCAGCGCGACCGACCTGCCGGCCAGCGGGCGCTGGGCTTCGGGCGAGCGCCGCTGGGCCCTGAACCGGTCGGCCGAGTCGAGCAGCGCCGCCTGCTCGGCCGGCGTCAGATCGGTGTCGAGGAGGAAGTGGCGGACGGTCATGAGCTGACCCTACGGCCAGGCGTCGCCGGCCCGCCGGCCTCGGCGCCCGCGGCGACCGCCGCCGCCGCGATGCCCGGGAGGGCGGCCACGAACGCGTCGGCGTCGGCGTCGGTGAGCACCAGGGGCGGGGCGAGCCGGACGGTGGCCGGGGCGATCCCGTTGACCAGGAACCCGGCGGCGCGGGCCGCCGTCTCGAACGCCGCCGCGGTCACGGGCGCCTCGGCGGCCTCGGACCCGGTGGACAGCTCGATCGCCAGCCACAGGCCCACGCCGCGCACCCCGGCGATGCCGGGCACGCCGGACGCCGCGGCGGCGCGGATGCCGTCGGCGAGCCGCTCGCCGACCCGGGTCGCCGAGGCGAGCAGCCCCTCGGACTCGATCGTGTCGAGCACCGCGAGCGCGGCGGCGCAGACGACGGGGCCACCGCCGAAGGTCGAGCCGTGCTCGCCGGGGCCGAGCAGCCGGCCGGCGGCGCCGATGCCGACGCAGGCGCCGATCGGCAGCCCGCCGCCCAGGCCCTTGGCCAGGGTCAGCACGTCGGGCAGCACGCCCTCGGTCTGGTGGGCGAACCAGGCGCCCGTGCGGCCGATGCCGCTTTGCACCTCGTCGAGGACCAGCAGCGCGCCGGTCTCGTCGCACAGCGCCCGGGCGGCGGCGAGGTAGCCGGGCGGTGGCGGGATGATGCCCGCCTCGCCGAGCGTGGGCTCCAGGAACACCCCGGCGGTGCGCTCGCTGATCGCGGCTTTCAGCGCGGAGACGTCGCCGTAGGGCACGAACGTCACGCCGGGCAGCAGCGGTTCGAACGGCGCCCGCTTGCCGGGCTGGCCGGTGATCGACAGGGCGCCCAGAGTCCGGCCGTGGAACGAGCCCTCGGTGGCGATGAGCTCCGTCCGGCCCGTCTTTCGGGTGATCTTGATGGCGCACTCGTTCGCCTCGGCGCCCGAGTTGGCGAAGAAGATCCGCGCGTCGACGCCCAGCAGGCCGACCAGCCGCTCGGCGAGCAGCACCTGCGGCTCGTTGACGTACAGGTTGGACGTGTGGCCAAGCTGGGAGAGCTGGGCGGTGACGGCGTCGCGGACGGCGGGGTGGGCGTGGCCGAGGGCGCTGACGGCGATCCCGGCGAGCAGGTCGAGGTACTCCTTGCCGTCGACGTCCCACACCCGGCTGCCTGCGCCGCGGGCCAACGCGACGGCCGGCCGGCCATAGGTGCCCATGACGACCGCGTCCCGCCGGTCGTACAGGTCGGGCCCGACGCCCGGCTGGGCCGCGGGGGTGCCGGCCGCCGTGGAGGTGGCGATACCGGTGGAGGTGGCGATGTTGGTGGTCACGCGTGGCCTCCGGTCGGCGCGGTCGGCGCGGCGGGCTCGCCCGCGTCCTGTTGGTCGGGGCGCTGGGGGTCGGTTCCCCCGGAGGGCTTCGTCTTGAGGGCCGGGGTGATCAGGGTGCCCACGCCCTCGTCGGTGAAGATCTCCAGCAGGACGGCGTGCGGGACGCGGCCGTCGAGCACGTGGGCCTGCGGCACGCCGCCCTGGACGGCGCGCAGGCAGGCCTCCATCTTCGGGATCATCCCGGCGGTCAGGGTCGGGAGCATCGCCTCGAGCTCGATGGCGTCCAGCTCGCTGATCACCTCTTCGGAGCTCGGCCAGTCGGCGTAGAGCCCTTCGACGTCGGTGAGCACGACGAACTTCCCGGCGCCGAGCGCGACCGCGAGCGCGGCGGCGGCCGTGTCCGCGTTGACGTTGTAGACGCCGCCGTCCTCGCCGCGGGCGACCGTGGCGATCACCGGGACCTTGCCCGAGTCCAGCAGCGCGTTGACCGTCTCCGGCGCGACCTCGACGACGTCGCCGACGAGGCCGATGTCGACCTCCTCGCCGTCGACGACCGCGGGGCGGCGCCGCGCGGTGAACATGTTCGCGTCCTCGCCGGACAGCCCGACGGCGAACGCGCCGTGGTTGTTCACCAGGCCGACGACGTCGCGGTTCACCTGGCCGACGAGCACCATCCGGACGATCTGCATCGTCTCGGGCGTCGTGACCCGCAGGCCGCCGGTGAACTCGGACTTCACGCCCAGCCGGTCGAGGTGCGCGGTGATCTGCGGGCCGCCACCGTGCACGACGACGACCCGGATACCGGCGAGGCGCAGGAACACGACGTCCTCGGCGAACGCCTCCCGCAGCGCCGGTGAGGTCATCGCGTGGCCGCCGTATTTGATCACCACGGTGGCGCCGTGGAAGCGGGCGAGCCAGGGCAGCGCCTCGACGAGCACCCGCGTCTTCGGCAGCGCCGCGTGGCCCCGCGCGAGCGCGGACGGCTCGCGCGGCGGGACCGCGCGAGCCATCCGCGCGGCGGCCTCCGTGGCCGGCGGAGCGGTGGACGCGTCCTCGGCGTCGTTCGCGACCGTCATGACCCCATCCCCCGCATCCACGCCGTCTCGCGCGCCGTCTCGCGCCTGTCCGTGCTCGCGCGGCCCGCGCCGCGGACGCTGGGCGCGCTCACGTCGAGTACGCCGAGTTCTCGTAGACGTAGCCGTCGGTCAGATCGTTGGTCCAGATCGTCGCCTCGGCGGCGCCGGCGTGCAGGTTGGCGACGATGGTGATCTCACGGCCGGACAGGTCGACGAGGTCACGGGACTGGCCCGGCGCGCCGGCCCTGCACACCCAGATGCCATTCATCGCCACGTCGAGCTCGTCGGGCTCGAAGGCGGCGCTGGTGGTGCCGATCGCGGCGAGCACCCGGCCCCAGTTGGGGTCCTTGCCGTAGAGCGCGCACTTGAGCAGGTTGTTACGGGCGATGGACCGGCCGACCTCGAGCGCGTCGTCCTCGGACGCGGCGCCGGTCACGGTGATCGCGATGTCCTTGGTGGCGCCCTCGGCGTCGCCGATCATCTGCTTGCCGAGGTCCATGCAGACGTCGGTGACCAGCGCCGTGAGCTCCTCCTCGGGCAGGGTCACCCCGGACGCGCCGGAGGCCAGCAGCAGCACGGTGTCGTTGGTGGACAGGCAGCCGTCGGAGTCGATCCGCTGGAACGTCAGCCGGGTCGCCTCCGTCACCGCCCGGCGCAGCGTCCCCGCGTCGGCGACCGCGTCGGTCGTAACGACGACGAGCATGGTCGCGAGTGACGGCGCGAGCATCGCGGCGCCCTTGCCCATGCCACCCACCGTCACCGAGCCGTCCGCGGACGTCCGCGCCGCCTGCTTGCTGACGGTGTCGGTGGTCCGGATCGCCTCCGCGGCCGCCGGGCCGCCGTCCGTCGACAGCAGGTTCGTGACCCTGGTGACTCCGTTGAGCAGCAGGTCCATGGGCAGCCGGACGCCGATCAGGCCGGTCGAGCAGACTCCGACGTCGCCGGCGCCGATCCCGATCGCCCTGGCGACGTGCTCGGCGGTGTGGTGGGTGTCGGCGAACCCGTCCGGCCCCGTACAGGCGTTGGCGCCGCCGGAGTTGAGGACGACCGCGCGCAGGCGCCCGTCCGCCAGCGCCTGGCGGGTCCACTGGACGGGCGCGGCCTGCACCCGGTTGGTGGTGAACACGCCGGCCGCGGCGTCCGACGGCCCGTCGTTGACGACGAGCGCGACATCCGGACGCCCGGACGGCTTCAGCCCGGCCGCGACACCCGCGGCCCGGAAGCCCTTCGGGGCGGTGACGCTCACGCGCTTCCTCGATTCGTTTTCGGTCGACCGTTGTGTCGCACTTCTGGTTGCCGCTGGGACTCTGGTTACCGCTGGAACGCCCGCCTCAGGTCCAGGCCCCGCTGAGGCCGGTCCTGTTCTGGGGCGTGCCTGCCGGCCCGGGGCCGCGGCGTGGAGGCACCGGGGGCGCGGGGCGTGTCAGGGCGCGAGGCCGGTGACGGGCAGGCCCAGGGTCTCGGGCAGGCCGAGCATCAGGTTGGCGCACTGGATCGCCTGCCCGGCGGCGCCCTTGGTGAGGTTGTCGATCGCCGAGATGACGACCACCCGGCCCGCGCCCTCGTCGAACGTCGCCTGGAGATGGACGGTGTTGCTCCCGAGGGTGGCCGACGTGCGCGGCCACCGCCCGGCGGGCAGCACCTTCACGAACGGCTCGTCGGCGTAGAAGGCCCGCAGGATCCCGGTGATCAGCTCGTCGTCGAAGGCGAGGCCGACCCCGAGCTCGTCGGTGCCCGCCTTCGACGAGGGCCGCGCGGTGCACGTCGCGAGGATGCCGCGCGGCATCGGGGCGAGTGTCGTGGTGAACGAGAGCGTCACCGGCGCGCCCGCGACGCGGCCCAGGTTCTGGACGATCTCCGGGCCGTGCTGGTGGCGGCCGACCTTGTAGGCGGTCACGTCGCCCATCACCTCGCTGCCGAGCAGGTTCACCTTGGCCGACCGGCCGGCGCCGGAGGTTCCGCTCGCCGCGACGGTCACCAGGTCCGCCGGCTCGATGACACCGGCGGCCAGCAGCGGGGCGTAGGCCAGCGAGACCGCGGTCGGGTAGCAGCCGGGGGCCGCCACCCGCTCGGCCGCGGCGATCTCGGCCCGCGCGCCGGGCAGTTCCGGCATGCCGTAGGTCCAGGTGCCGGCGTGCGGCACGCCGTAGGCCCTGGCCCACTCGTCGGCGTTCGCGAGCCGGAAGTCGGCGCCCAGATCGACGACCTTGACGCCCGCCGGGATGGTGGCCGCGACCTCGGCCGACCGGCCGTGCGGCAGCGCCAGGAAGATCAGGCCGGCCCCGGACGCGACGGCCGCCGCCGTGTCGACGAAGGTCCGCCCGGCCAGGTCCGGCAGGTGTGGGTGGACGTCGGCGATGTCCTCGCCGGCGTTGCTGTGCGCCGCCACCGCCCCGATCTCGATCTCCGGGTGCGCGAGCAGCAGGCGCAGGAGTTCGCCGCCGCCATACCCGCTGCCGCCGATGACCGCCGCCGTCATGCCCATGGCCGCAATTCTATGCACACGCACGTATGGACATCCAGTCTTTTCCTGTTCCCAGCACGACTGGTCGGCGGCCGGTCGGGTCAAGGACAGCAGCGTCTGGTCCACGCGCCGCTCTGCCACGATCGCGGTGTGACCGGGTTGATCAGCCTTGGCGAGCGCGGACCATGGCGCTGACCATCCTGTTCGCCGTCTGCTATCCGGTCGCCGTCGGCGTGACCGGCCTCGCGCTGTTGGCCCTGCGCCAGCGGATCCGCGGGCCGGGCTACTGGCCGCCGGTGGATCCCCAGCTGGTGCCGGTCGAGGAGCTCGCCCTGCTCGCCGGCGGGCCGCGCCGCGCCGCCGCCACCGCCGTCGTCCGGCTCTATGAGGCCGGCGCGATCGCGCCGTCTCAGGCCACCGGACTCCTCGCGCCCGTCGGGCTGCCACCGATCGGGACGCACCCGATCTCCGCCGGCTGCTACGACCTGGTCCGCCAGGCGGGCCACGTGGACCCGCTCGCGGTCCGCCGCGCGGTCGCGACCAGCCCCGCGACGGACGCCACCCGCCGCGCCCTGGTGGCCAGCGGCCTGCTGCCCAGCCCGGCCAGCCGGCGGCTGCTGCTCGGTCTGCGTCGGCTCGCCGTCGCGCTGGCCGTCCTGGGTGTGGCGGCCTTTCTGGTGTCCGCCGTCGTCGACAGCCCGGTGAGCGCGGTGTTTGGCTTTCTGGTCCCGCTGACCGTGTTCATCGCGCTGGGGACCTCCCCGCCGCACCGCCGGTCCGGCGCCGCGCTGCTCGCCGCGGCCCGCCACCGGGCCTGGGCGCTGGCTGGCGGCGGGCTACCCGGCCAGCGGGCGCTGGCGGTGGCGGTGTTCGGCCCGGAGGCGCTCTGGAGCGCGGATCCGCGCCTCGCCGCCGGCCTCGGCGTCGTCCCAGCGGCACCGCGGCGAGGCGGCTCAGGTGGCGGCCACGGCTATCGAGGGGACTCCGGCTGTGCCAGCGCGGCCGGCTGCGGCGGGGGCGGCGGCTGCGGCACCGGTGGAGACGGCGGATCCAGTGACAGCGGATCCGGTGATAGCGGCGGATCCGGTGGCAGCGGGGGCGGCTGCGGCGGAGGCGGAGGCGGGGACTGAGGCCACCGAGCCCCCTCCCACCGCGGCGCCGCTCCCGCCGGCGCTCCGCACGGGTGCGGCGGTCCAACCGCCGCACCCGCACTGGATGTCGCATACCGGACAGCACCAGGCGCGACAGTTGCTCATCATCAGGATGCTCCCCAGCCCGAGACCGTCAGCTCCCTGCCCTCGTCCTCGGGATCCGCCCGTTCCACACGCGACAAGGACACCGCCCATGTCGTCCGCCACGCTGGGCCTGTTGTGCTCCGTCGGCTTCCTCGCGCTGCTGTTCGCGGGAGCGTTGACCGCCCGGCGTCGCGCCCTCGCCCCGCGGCGACTGGCGCCGCGGGACCCGCGGCTGGTGTCGGTCGAGGACCTGGCGCTGCTCGGCGAGCAGTCCCCGACCGTCGCGACGGTCCTGCGCCTGCACGAGGCCGGGACCATCGGCCCAGGCCCGACGCCGGGCCGGCTGATGGTGACCGGCCGGCCACCCCCCGATCCGCGTCCGGTCGCGGCGTGCTGCGTCGAGGCCATCCGGTCAGCCGGGGAGTTGCCGTTCTCAGCCGTGTGCGGCGACGTGTCGTTCTCGACGTCCGACGGCGCGGCGGCGCCGTCGGTGCGCGGCGCCCCGGCAGAGGTCGCCGGGGCGATCGCCGCGAGCCATGACGGCCTGGTCGCCCGCGGGCTGGCCTGGAGGCCGGGCGGGCGCCGGCTGGCCCAGCACGCGGCCCGCGTCGGCTTCGCCGTCATGTACCTGGCCACCACCGCGCTCGTCGCGAACTTCGTCCTGCTCGCCATGGACCGGCCCGACTGGCCGGTCCTGCTTGGCCTGCTCGCCGTCACGGTGTTTCTGATGTTCGCGGCGCCCATCTCGCTCGGGGACCTCCACGAGCGCCCGCCAGCCGCCGGGGCGCTGCTGAAAGCGGCCCGCGAGCAGACCAGGCAGTCCTACGGCCGAGGCGACACCGGCCAGCTCGCGATCGTGGCGGCGCTGCTCGGCCCGTCCTACGTCTGGGATGTCGATCCCGAGCTCGCGCCCCGTCTCGGCGTGCCCGATGGACGGTATGGCTACCAAGCGCCGATCCCGCGTCCAGGAGCAACTGACAGTGCTCCCGGCGGAGCGACGAGCCATGCGGCCAGCGGCTCCTCCGACGACGCCCGCGGCGCGGCCTGGATGGCCATCCTGACGGCACTGTCCGACGCGGACCGTCAGGACAGTGGAGGCGGGAGCTGCGGAAGCGGATGCGGAGGCTGTGGCTGAGCCGTCGGCCGGGTCCGCGAACCCGTGGGAGCGGCCCGGCGGGAGCCGGCCAGCGGGCAGGCCGGGCAGGACCGCCACCGCCGCGTTCCGCCCCGCGTCGGTTTCCGGACAGCGCCGGGGCGGCCCGTTGCGCACCATCTGTGGCGAAGGCACACCTGCGCACTCCGGTAACCCGCGCCGACGCGCGTCCACCTCGCAAGGAGGACAAGCCGGATGATCTCTCCTCCCGCCACGAGACGCCGGGCCGACATCCCGGCTACGCCGGGTGACCCCGAGCCGCGCTCCGCCCCGGGGGCGGCGGTGACCGGGTTCGGGGTCGGGTGGCGGCCGGAGATCGCCGGGATGCTCGCGGCTCGCGCCGACCTCGGGTTCGTCGAGGTGATCGTCGAGAACATGCCCGGACGCGGCCCGCTGCCGCCGGCGCTGCTCGGCCTCGGCGTGCCGGTCGTGCCGCACGGCATCGGCCTGTCGCTGGGTGGCGCCGAGCCGCCCGAGGCAGCGCGGCTGCGCCGGATCGCGACCCTGGCCCAGGCCCTGGACGCGCCGCTCGTGAGCGAGCACGCCGCCTTCGTGCGCACCGGCGGGCACGAGGCCGGGCACCTGCTGCCGGTCCCCCACACCCGGGACGCGCTGGCCGTGCTGACCGCCAACGTCCGGATCGCGCGGGCCGAGCTGCCGGTGCCGCTCGCCCTGGAGAATCCCGCGTCGCTGCTGCGCTGGCCGGACAACGAGCTCACCCTCGCGGACTTCCTCACCGAGCTGGCCGAACGGACGGACGCCCCGCTGCTCCTCGACATCTCGAACCTCTACGGCGACACCGTCAACCACGGCCTCGACCCGGCCACCACGTTCGACCGGCTCCCCTGGGAACGCGTCGCCTACCTGCACGTCGCCGGGGGCGTCATGCTCGGTGAGCACTACCACGACACCCACCTGCACCGCGTCGGCCCGGGCCCGCTGGAGCTGCTGGCGGAGGCCGTCCGCCGGCTGCGCGCGCACGGCCGCTCGGGCCCCGGCCAGGCGGCCTACCTGCTGGAACGCGACGGCCACTACCCGCCGCCCAGCCGGTTGCACGACGAGCTCGACGAGGTCGTCACCGCCGCCGGCGACCGACCAGCCCGCCGCCCCCTGGCCCCGCCTCCGCCCGGAGCGCTCTGGTGACCGCGGTCGGGCCGCCCTGCCCGGTCGGCCCGGTCGGCCCGGCCGGGCCGGCCGGCCTGCCGGACGTGGAGGCCGCGCGGACCCGGCTGGCGGCGGCGCAGGCGGAGCTGCTCGCGGCGCTCGTCGCCGGTGGCCCGGATCCCGACGGCTTCGACCGGGCGGCGCTGGCGGTCACCCGGCGCGCGCTGCTCGACAAGCGGCTGGCCGGCGTCGCCCGCCGGTGGCCCGCGCTCGCCGCCGAGCCTGGCTTCGCCGAGAAGTTCGCCGCCTTCGCCGCGACCAGGCCGCCGCTGGGCTCCCACCAGGACGGCCTGGCGTTCGCGGGGGCGCACCGCGCCGGGCTCACCGGGAACGCCCGCCGCGAGCTGCTGCTCGCGCGCGCCGCCACGCGCCGGTTCGCCCTCCTGGCCGACCGCCCCGGCGGCCGTGCCCTGGTCGCGGTCCGCGCCCCCGGCCTGGGCACCCGCCTCCTGTCCTTCCGTCTGTCCCTCCGTACGTCCCCGCGCGCTCCAGGACACGACAGCGACCCCGCCTGACCACGACGGCTCCCTCGCCCACGACGGTGACAAGGACGTCCTGCCATGTCGACGATCACGTTGGTCTTCGTCTGCTACGTCGGGCTGCTCGCGCTGCTGTTCGCGGGAGCGCTCGCCGTCCGGCCGTGGCTGCTCCGCCAGGAGCGAGCACGGCCGGACCCGCGCCGGGTACCCATCGAGGACCTGGCGCTGCTCAACCGGCAGCCGGTGGTCCTCGTCGGGATCCTGCGCCTGTACGACGCCGGCACGATCGGCCCGGCCGCGGCGCCCGGGAAGCTGACGGTGACCGCGCAGCCGCCGGACGCCCTGCATCCGGTCACCGCGAGCTGCTACGAGGCGGTCCGCTCGGCCGGCGAGCTGCCGTTGTCCGCCATCCGTGACCACGCACAGGTCCTCGCGGCGAGGAACGCCGCGCGCAAGGCGCTGGACGCCTCGCTGCTCCCCAGCCCGGTCTATCGGCGGTTCGTCGGGGTGCTGGCCGCGTGCGCCGGCGGCCTGGGGCTCCTCACCAGCCTGGCGGTGCTCGCGGACATCGTCACGATCGCGGTCGATTCCGCCGATGTACCGCTTCTCCTGGGACTGATCGTCCCGATGATCGGCCTCACCCGGGGCGTCGGTGCCGCGCTCCCGCCGTCGGCACGCGCGAAGGACGGGGCGGCGCGGCTTGGCGCCGCCTCGCTCGTCGCGCCCGCCCGCGAGCAGGTCCGACGGTCCTACGACGCCGGTGAGCTGGTCCCGCTCGCGGTCATCGCCGCGTTGCTCGGCACGTCCGAGCTCTGGAAGGCCAATCCCGATCTCGCGCCGCGTCTCGGAGTGCCGGACGGGTCGTTCGGCTACCGGTCGCCGGACAGGAAGATCCCGCCGAGAAGCTCCTCGAGGACCACGACGGGCTTCCCCGGCGCCACGGCCTACGTCCCCAGGAGCAGGACCGCCGCCTCTGCCTCCTCTGCCGCCTCCGACGGCTCCGACGGCTCCGACGGCTCCTCCCGGACCACGAGTGGCGGAAGCGGCCGCTCGTGGCGCCCAGCCGCGGGTGGCGTCTCCTGGGCCGACATCGCGCACGACCAGGCCACCTCGAACGACTCCGGCGGCCACAGCTGCGGCAGTGGGTGCGGCGGCGGCTGTGGTGGCTGCGGCTGACAGCCACCGGTGACAGAAATCACCACGACCGAGCGAGCCGCGCCGCCCGCCGGGAGCCGGCGGGAGGCACGCTCGCTGTCCGCTTCCGTCAGGCGCGCAGGCTCGCGCCGGTGCGGCGGGTGGCCTCGGCGACGGCGGCGTCGCGGACGCCGTTGGCCTCCTCGGCGGTGAGGGTGCGGTCGGTGGCCCGTAGCCGCAGGCCGAAGGCCAGCGAGCGCCGGCCCGCGCCGACCTGGGCACCCTCGAAGACGTCGAACAGGGTCAACGACTCGAGCAACTCGCCGGCGCCGTCGCGCAGCGCCGCCGTCACCTGGGCCACCGGCGTGCCGGCCTCGACGACGAGCGCGACGTCCCGGTCGGCCGGCGGGTACTGCGAGACCACCGGGGCGGTCACCGGGCCGCGCCGAGCCGCCGCCTCGATCAGCTCCTCCAGACCCAGCTCGAAGGCCACCGACCGCTCCGGCAGGCCGAGGTGGGCCACGACCCGGGGATGCAGCTCACCGGCGTGGCCGACCAGCTCCCCGTCGGCGCGCAGCGCCGCGCACCGGCCGGGATGCCACGGAGCGTGCTCGTCGGGGGCCGCGGTGAGCTCCACGCCCACGGCGCGCGCCGCGACGCGCGCCGCCTCGACGGCGTCCGCCCAGTCCGCCCGGCGGCCCCCGGCCAGCGCGCCGCCGGCGACTCCGGCCGGCTCGCGCAGGCCGGCGAGCACGCCCGCGACCCGACGCGGCTGCTCGGGCAGCGCCGCGTTCAGCGCCGCGACCTGCCCGTCGGACGGGCGGTCGAGCACCGACGGCGTCGGCACCGGCGCCGCGGGCGCCGCCAGCTCGCGAAACACCTGGCCGATCTCGAACAGCGCGACGTCGGCCTGGCCACGGCCGATGTTGCGCGCCGCCGCGTCGAACAGCCCCGGCAGCAGGGTGGTGCGCAGGTAGGCCGCGTCCTCGGCGATCGGGTTGGCGATCCGCACCGCCGCCGCGCGCCGGTCGTCCTCCGGCAGACCGAGCGCGTCGGCCACGCCGGCGCCGACGAACGGCAGCGTCATGACCTCGGTGAGGCCGTCGTAGGCAAGCGCCCGGGAGATCGCCCGCACCATCCGCTGAGCCGGGGTGAGCCCCCGCCCGGCGGGCAGCCGCGGCAGCGTCACCGGGATCGTGTCGTAGCCCTCCAGCCGCATGACCTCCTCGACGAGGTCGGCCGGCCGGGTCAGGTCGGGCCGCCAGGAGGGCGGCGTCACCGTGACCACGCCCGGCACGTCGCTGTCCTCGACCGCGCAGCCGACCTCGGCCAGGCGGGCGCGCACGACCTCGTCCGGGTAGAGCCGGCCGCCGAGCCGGGTCGGCTCGGCGAGCGGGAAGGCCACCGTGACCGGCTCCCCCCGGTGGTCGACGTCGGTGACGCCGGGCTCGGCGCGCCCGCCGGCGAGCTCCCCGAACAGCCGGACCGCCGCCTCGGCGGCGACGGGCGCGAGCGCGGGGTCGACGCCGCGCTCGAACCGGCGGGACGCCTCGGAGAACAGCCGGTGCCGCCGCGCGGCGCGGGCGACCGTGACCGGGTCGAAGTGCGCGGCCTCCAGCACGATGTCGGCCGTCGTCTCGGAGATCTCGGTGCTCGCGCCGCCCATGACGCCGGCGAGAGCGATCGGCCCCGAGTCGTCGGCGATGACCAGGTCCTCGGGGTCGAGCGCCCGGTCGACCCCGTCCAGGGTCAGCAGCCGCTCGCCGGCGCGCGCCCGGCGGACCACGATCGGCCCGGTGAGCTTGGCCCTGTCGAACGCGTGCAGCGGCTGGCCCAGCCCCAGCATGACCGCGTTCGTCACGTCGACGGCCGCGGAGATCGGCCGCATGCCGGACAGCGTGAGCCGGCGGGCCCAGCGCAGCGGGGTGACGGCCGCCAGGTCGACCCCGGTGATCACCCGGGCGACGTAGCGGTCGCAGGCGGCGGTGTCCTCGACGGTCACCGGGTATCCGTCGCCCGGGGCGGCGGTCCCGACGGGCGACCCCGGGTCGGTGAACGGCAGGCCGGACGCGGTGGCCGCCTCCCGGGCGATGCCGCGGATCGACAGGCCGTAGCCCCGGTCGGGCGTGACGGCGATGTCGAGCACGTCGTCGACCAGGTCGAGCAGCTCGGCGACGTGCGCGCCCAGCGGGGCGTCCTTCGGCAGGATCAGGATGCCGTCGTGGTCCTCGCCGATGCCCAGCTCGCGCGCCGAGCAGATCATGCCGTCGGACACGTGCCCGTAGGTCTTGCGCGCGGTGATCTCGAACCCGCCGGGCAGCACCGCGCCGGGCAGCGCGACGGCCACCCGGTCACCCACCTCGAAGTTGAACGCCCCGCAGATGACCCCCCGGCTGCCGGGGTCGGTCTCGCCGGTGACCGGCTCGGCGACCCGGACCTGGCACCAGCGGACGTTCTTCTTCTTGGCGGCGACGACCTCGATCGAGGTCACCTCGCCGACGACCACGCCGGCGAGCCCGCCGACGGCCTCGACACCCTCGACCTCGAAGCCGGCGCGGATGAGGGCATCCGCGACGGCCCGTGCCGGCGGCAGCCCGGGCACGTGCTCGCGCAGCCACGACATCAGGATCAGCACGGCGTCAGCCCTCGATTCCGAAGGGGAGGCTGAAACGGACGTCGCCGTCGACGAAGTCGCGGATCTCACGGACCCCGTGGCGCATCATCGCGGCCCGCTCCAGGCCCATGCCGAACGCGAAGCCGCTGTACCGGGTCGCGTCGATCCCGACCGCGCGCAGCACGTTCGGGTCGACCATGCCGCAGCCACCCAGCTCGATCCATCCCTCGTCGGAGCAGACCCGGCAGGGCTGGCGGCTCGCCTCGCCGCGGCAGTTGAAGCACTGCACGTCGAGTTCGGCGCTCGGCTCGGTGAACGGGAAGAACGACGGGCGCAGCCGGGTCGCCAGGCCCGTGCCGAACAGCGAGGCCGCGAACGTCGCCAGCGTGCCGCGCAGGTCCGCCATCGTGATGCCCTCGTCGACGGCGAGGCATTCCAGCTGGCCGAACACCGGCGAGTGGGTCGCGTCGACCGTGTCGTTGCGGTACGTCCGCCCGGGGGCGACCACGTAGACCGGCAGCGGGCGGGACAGCAGCGCGCGGATCTGCACCGGCGAGGTGTGCGTGCGCATCACCCGGCCCGCGCCCTCCGGCTCGACATAGAGGGTGTCGTGCTCGCTGCGCGCCGGGTGGTCCGGGTGCATGTTGAGCGCCTCGAAATTGAACCAGTCGTGCTCGAGCTCCGGGCCCTCGGCGACCTCGTAGCCCATCGCGACGAACGTGTCGACGAGGCGTTCGGAGAGCACCGCGAGCGGGTGGCGGGCACCGACGGGCCGCCGACGGGTCGGCATGGTCACGTCGACCCGTTCCTCGACCAGCACGCGGGCGTCGCGCTCGGCGGTCAGCTCGGCGAGCCGGGCCGTGTGCGCGTCGCGGACGGTGGCCAGCGCGTCGTTGAGCCGGCGGCCGGCGTCGGCGCGGTCCTCGCGCGGCAGCGAGCCGAGCTTCTGGCGGGCCAGCACGAGCGGCGCCGAGCGGCCGTCGACGTGCGCGGCCCTGGCGGCCGCGAGTTCGGTGAGGTCGGTGGCCGCGGCGAGCGTGGCGAGCGCCTCGGCCACGGCCGCCGCGAGGCTGCTGGGGTCGAGCGGCCCGCCCGCCGCGGCGGGCTGCGGATCGGTCATCGTCTCTGTCATCGTCAAATCCGGTGTCAGCCTCTTGAGTTGGTGGAGCTCGTCTCCCGGGCGCTCGTCAGCATCCTCACCCGGACAGCCGAGTCGGCGTTCCGTAGGCCGTCCCGCGACGGCTCGCCGCGTTCGACCCAAGATCGGTGACCCTCAGCCCGGCGCGGACCTGACCTCGTCCGGGCAGCGTCACGGGCTTCGGGGAGCTGGCTGGAAGCCAGCGAACAGGGGCATCCGCCACGCCCGCCGGGCTCACGCGGTGTTCGGGTCTACCCGAACACCGGGGCGCCGGCGGGCAGGGAAAATCGGAACTCGGCGCCGCCGGCGGCGGCACGGCCCACCGTGATGGTGCCGCCGTGCGCCTCGATCAGCGCCTTGGCGATGTAGAGGCCAAGCCCGGTGCCGTTGCCCCGGCTCGCTCCCCGCCAGAACTTGGTGAAGACCCGGGAGGTGTTGGCCTCCGGCACGCCTTCGCCCTCGTCGGCCACGCTCACCTCGGCTCCCGTCGAAAGGCCCCTCAGGACAACGGTCACGGTACCCGCCCCGTGACGCAGGGCGTTGTCCACGAGGTTGTGCAGCACCTGCTCGATCTTGTCCGGGTCGATCCACATCTCCGGCAGCTCGCCGTCCTCGTGCACGACGAACCGGTCCGGGCCGGCCGTGCCGGACGCGACCTTGCCCGCGAGCACCCGGTGCAGGATGACGCTTGGATCCGCGATCTGCTTGCGCATCTGGATCCGGCCGGCGTCGATCCGGGACACGTCCAGCAACTCGGTGAGCAGCCGGGTGACCCGGTCGGCGTCCGTGTTGACCGTGTTGAGCATGAGCTTCTTCTGCTCGTCGGTGAACCGCTCCCACTTGGCCAGCAGCGTCGCGGTGAAGCCCTTGACGCTGGTCAGCGGCGAGCGCAGCTCATGCGCGACGGTGGCGACCAGGTCGGATCGGTTGCGCTCGATGCGCTCCCGGCTGGCCGTGTCCCGCAGGCACAGCGCGACCTGGACGAGCTGGCCCGCCTCGCGGGTGTAGCGCACCGTCACGTTGAAGTCGTGGTCGCGCGCCGGGCCGGCGAAGGTGAGCCGCCGCTCGGGCTGTCCGGTGACCCGCGGCAGCCGCCGGCCCGGGCCAGAGGCCTCCCACCAGTCGTTGCCGCGCTCGTCGACCAGCGGCAGCACCTCACAGATGTGCCGGCCGCTGACGGCGCGCTGGTCGATGCTCGTGAGCGACGCGGCCGCGGCGTTGAAGACCAGGACGACGCCATCCGCGTCGGTGACCACGACCGCGTCCGGCAGGCCGTCGTAGGCCGCGGCGAGCACGACGGGACCGGCTGTGGCCTCAGAGGCCGCCACGCCGGCCTGTCCCATGGTGACGGCCGGCGCGTCCGCCTGGCCGGCGACGTCGTCCGAGCCCGCGGTCTGCGTGCCCACACGCGTGGGCGCCGAGGTGACCGTAGCCGACGTGACCGTATGCGTCACCGCCGCCCACCTCCCCCGGTGCCGTGAGTACCGGATCTGGCCATTCTGCGCGCCCGCGCGGACGCGTAAAGACAGAGCGCTGTCGCGACCGCGAGATTCAACGACTCGGCCTGACCGTACACCGGCACCCGAAGCACCGCGTCCGCGGCGGCCAGTACATCGGTGGACAGGCCGTGCGCCTCGTTGCCGAACAGCCATCCGGTCGGCCCGTCGAGCTCACCGGAGTCGGCGGCGTCGTAGAGGTCACGGGCGCCATGGCCCGAGGTCGCGACGACCTGACAGCCGACGGCGCGCAGCCAGTCGAGCGCCGCGCCGAGATCCGGTTCGACGATGACCGGAAGGTGGAAGAGACTGCCCGCGCTGGCGCGGACGCACTTGCCGCCGAACGGGTCGACGCCCTCGCCGGCGAACACGACCACGTCGGCGCCGGCGGCGTCCGCGGTGCGGATCACCGTGCCGGCGTTGCCCGGGTCGTTCGCGGCGACGCAGACGGCGACCAGCGTGGGCCGCCCGTGGCGGCCCGCGCCGTCCGCGGCCGCCCCGGCCCGTACGACACCGCGCGCGACGCCCTGCCCACCGGGGACACCCAGGTCGGTGAGCCGGACGCCGGACAGGGTGGCGACGCCGACCAGACCCTGGGGAGTGACCGTCTCGGACAGCGCCGCCGCGGCCTGATCGGTGACCCGCCGCACCGGCAGCCCGGCGGCCGTCACCTCGGCGACGAGTCCGCCGTGGCGCGCCGCGGCGGACTCGCCGACGAACAGCTCGGTGAGCCGGCCCGTGGCCAACGCCGCCTCGACGGCCTGGAAGCCCTCGGCGAGGAACCGACCCTCGGCCCGGCGGGCCGAGGGACGCCGCAACTGCCGGGCGGCCGCGACGCTGGCCGCGCGCGGGCTCAGCGGCGCCGTGACCGGCCGCCGAGGACCGGCCGGCGGGCCGCCGCCAACGGCTCCGCGGGGATTCACCGCGGCCGCGACGCTCAGGCCGCCGACGGCTCCGCCGCGACCGGCGGCACAGCGGCCCGGGCGACCTCGACCAGCGCGGTGAACGCGACCGGGTCGGTGACCGCGAGGTCCGCCAGGATCTTGCGGTCGACCTCGACGCCCGCGACCTTCAGGCCCTGGATGAAGCGGTTGTAGGTCATGCCGTTGGCGCGCGCCGCCGCGTTGATACGGGTGATCCACAGCTGCCGGAAGTCGCCCTTGCGGGCACGACGGTCCCGGTAGGCGTAGTTCATCGAGTGGAGCATCTGCTCCTTGGCCTTGCGGTACAGCCGGGACCGCTGGCCGCGGTAGCCGCTCGCCTGCTCGAGCGTGGTGCGGCGCTTCTTCTGGGCGTTGACCGCCCGCTTCACGCGTGCCATGAGGGCACTGTCTCCTTAACGTTCTTCGTGGTCCGTCACCGGGCCGGACGGGACGCCGTCCTGGGCGGGCGGCCGGACGGCCGCCGTCGTCCCGTTCGCCTGTCCGTTCGCCGAGCCCGGGGACTACGACCTGGTCGCGCGCAACGCGAGTTCGGGGGTCCGGGGGTCGCCCCCCGGGGCAGACATCCTGAGCGGGTGGTGTGGGCAGACCGACCGAGGTCAGCGACCGCGGCCCACCCGCCGGCCCACTAGCGGGCGAGCAGGCGCGAGATGCGGCGGTTGTCCGCCGGAGCGAGCACGACCTCGGGGTCGAGCCGCCGGGTACGCCGGGACGGCTTGTGCTCGAAGAGGTGCGCGCGGTTGGCCCGGCGACGCATGATCTTGCCTGACCCGGTGACGCGGAACCGCTTCGAGGCTCCGCTGTGCGGCTTCATCTTGGGCATGTCGTGTCTCGTCCTGTGTGAGTGGAGGGAACTTGTCGTCGGGTCCGGAAGCCGCACCCAGGGGCAGTCGTCAGGGCCCCAGAAAACCGTCTCGACCAACCGCCGGCCCCGCCCCGGCGGCCCGGCGCAGCCGCCGGTGGGCCGGCACCCTGCCGGCCTCTCGCGAGGCCAGCCGAGGCCTCCCCGGGCGCGGACGGCGGCCGGGGCCAGCCGGCCCCCGCGCACGGACTCCGCGGCGGAGCTGTCCTCGGCGGCCTCGTGGGCCGGCCCCCGGTGAGGTGGCCAGAAGGTCCGCGAGCGGGGTTACCCCAGCACGGCACGCCCCTCGGTCGGCTCGCCCCGCAGCTGGCGGGCACCCTTGTGCGGAGCCATGACCATGGTCATGTTCCGCCCGTCCTGCTTGGGCTGGGCCTCGACGTATCCGAGTTCGGCGACGTCGGTCGAAAGCCGCTGCAGCAGCCGGATACCAAGCTCCGGCCGCGACTGCTCCCGGCCGCGGAACATGATGGTGATCTTCACCTTGTCGCCGGCCTTGAGGAAGCGCACGACGTGACCCTTCTTGGTCTCGTAGTCATGCGGGTCGATCTTCGGTCGGAGCTTCATCTCCTTGATGACCGTCTGGACCTGGTTCTTCCGAGCCTCGCGCCGCTTCTGGTCGGACTCGTACTTGAACTTCCCATAGTCCATCAGCTTGCAGACGGGCGGCCGGGCGGTCGGGGCGACCTCGACCAGGTCGAGATCGGCCTCCTGTGCCAGCCGCATGGCCTCCTGGATGGAGACGATGCCGATCTGCTCGCCCTCCGCGCCGACGAGGCGAACCTCCGGCACGCGGATGCGGTCGTTGATGCGTGACTCTGTGCTGATCTGGTTTCCTCCGTGGCTCGACGCGCGGGCACGACCTCACCGCAGCGGAGCACCAAGCCCGAAATACGGGCTCCCGGCCGTCATACCGTCCAAAGGGAACGGTTCGGCCGACCGGCGACCCGGTCACCTTCAGGGACCGATCGTACCGATCGGTCAAACCCGGCGGTTGTCCGGGCGGTGACTCAGGTGGAGGGCGAACCCCCGCTTGGCCCTGCCAAGCGCCGGGCCAACCCACGCGGGCTGTCCCAAGCGCCGCCCCGGTGAGGGCGCGAGCGCGACATGTATGGGTCGCTGTCCTGGGTGTGACCAGAACGCCGGGCCACGAACGTCGGAACTACCAACCTCAGGCGGAGAACGCCTCAGGCTCACGTTCGGGACCGAGGACTGGAACGTCCAGTAGCGGTGCCCTATGCCGACCGTCGGCAGGCGGTCCGACCCAGCGTAGCAAACTGACCGCCAGAGGTCTGGGCGAGCCACCGAACACGCTCAGCGAGCGCCGCTCCCACCCCTCAGGCGGGTGCCCCCGCCGCCACCCGCGGCCGCCAGCGGCGTGGGGTGAGCCCGCGGCCGAGCGCGCGGCGCAGCGCCGGGGCGTCCACCGGGTCGACGAACACCACCGGCGGCGCCGCGCCGGCCCCGCCCCCTGGCGCCGCCACGGCGCGCAGCCGGCGGGCGACCTCGTCGAGCCGGTCGTCCGGGAGAGCGGCCGGCGCGGCGAACGCGAGCACCTCGTCCGCCCCGCCGGCCGCCGTGACGAGCTCGGCCGGCCACAGCCGCGTGCCCCGCGGGAGCCCGGCGGCCAGCGCGTCCAGCTCGGCGGCCAGCCGGGACAGGCGGGCGGGCTCCCACGGCCGCGCGGGCCGGCGCAGGCCGTTCGCGCCCGAAGCGTCGCCGCCCGCCCGCGCGCCGGCGGCGCGAACTGGCCCGTCCGCCCCCATCGAGGCCGATCCGGGCACCGCGTCCGCCGGGTCACGCCGCGCCGGGCCGGCGGCGACCGGGCCGGCCAGGGCGCTGACGTCGAGCGTGGCGGTCACCGGGCCGGCCACGTCGATGACGACGGTCGGATGGCCGAGCCGAGACGCCTCGGCGCAGGCGTCCACCGCCGACACCGGCACCGGCCGGGCCGCCGAGCGCCAGGCGGACAGCGCGGCGACGCTGGAGAACACCGGAAGGGCGGTCGCGCCGGACGGCAGCCGCAAGGTCGCGAGCACCATTTCCGACTTCTTCTCACCCCGGAGCCCGGGTTTCCCGCCGGCCGGCCGCTCGTGGGCGGCGCACGCGCCCGCCGGCTGCTCGGCGGGGTCGACCGGGTCGGCGAGCTCCAGCAGGCGGGACTCGACGCCGACGAAGACCCGGGCACCCGGCAACGCGGCCGCCACGGCGCCCTCGTCGCCGGACCTGAGGGCCGCCAGCAGCCGCGGGTCCCCCTCGCCGGCGTCGCCCTGCCCTGGCGGGGTCATCAGGTCCACTGCCACCGGCTCACCCTACGGGCCGCGCTCGGGCCCGCGGCCCGGCCGCCGGGGCCGTGCCGGGTGCCCAGGGGCCCGGCCGCTACCAGGCCGACCCGGACGACCGGGACCGGTCGCGCGGCCGGGGCACCGTCGGGTCCTCGGACAGGTCACCCGGAGGGCCGGGCAGGGCGCCCGCCGCGCGGTGCTCGGCGGACGGCGGTCGTGGATCGAGCGGGGCCGCGTCGACGATCTCGGCCAGCTCGTCGAACGCGGCCCTGGTGCGCGAACGCAGCCGGTCCCAGCGCGGCGGGACGCCACCGGCGAGCGCCGGGTCGTACGGGATGGTCACCACGGCGTGCACGGGCTCGACCAGCGCCGGTGGCTGGGCCGGGGCCGGTCGCGCCCAGTTCCTGGCGGAAGGCGTCGTCTCCACGTGGACGACGACCGCCCCGTCGGGCAGGTCCGCCCGGGCGGCGGCGAGGGCGGTGAGCGCGTCCTGGGCGCAGCCGGCCTCCGTCAGCCCGGCCTTGGCGGCGAGCACCACGGTGTCGGCCCGGGCCAGCAGGACCGCCGGCACCGGCTGTGTCCAGCCCGGAGGGCCGTCGATGACGACCACGGGGAAGAGCCGCCCGAGCAGGTCGACCGCCCAGGCCGCCTCGGCCGGGGTCAGCCCGGGCGCGGTCAGGTCGCGCAGGCCCGGCAGCACCTCCAGCCCCGACGGTTGCGCGGTGGCCAGGAACCGGCGCACCTCGGCGAGGGAGGCGACCCGCGGGTCGGCGGCGGCGAGCTCGCGCAGTCCGACGCCGCGGCCGGGCACCCCGGCCCGGTCGGCGAGCGGGCCGCCCTGGTCGGGGCAGGCGTCGACGGCCACCACGCGCCCGCCCCGCAGCGCGGCCAGCGCCATGCCCAGGCCGGCCGCGACCGTGGTCCGCCCGCTGCCGCCGCCGAACCCGCCGACGAGCACCCGGCGCCCGCCGAGCCGCGTCGACGGCACGGGCGCGAGGATCCCCTTCCCGGCCAGCTCCAGCCCACGCAACCATGCCGCCGTGAAGGCCCCTGGACAGGCGAGAGGCGGGGACTGCCGCGTCTTCGCGGGCAGGGCGGCGGCCGCCCCCGGGTGGTCGTCCTGTCCGCTGCTCCAGGTATCGCCCGGAAGGATCTGGTAGGCGCGCGGGGACTCCGGCCGGGCCGGCTCCAGCGGCGCCGGACGGCTGGCCGACTCCAGGCCGCCCCGCGGTGGCACCAGCTCCGCGGCCGGCCGTGGCGCCGGCGCCGGGGTGTAGACCACGGGCGTGGTCGACTCCCCCGGCGGCGGGAACGGCGGTCTTGGCGGCTCCCCGTACCCGAACCAGGCACGCGGCGAGACCGGGCTCGCGGCCGGCTCGGCCGCGTCGGCGCGAGCCGTGGAACCGGGGCCCGCCTCGCCCGACTCGTCACCGCCCGGCCCGGGCACGGCCGGCCCGGGCACGGCCGGCTCGGCGGCGGCCGGGGCGTCCTTCGCGCCCTGGCCGGCCATGGGGCGCCCGGACGGCTCGGCCGGACGCGGCCCGAGCCAGGCGGCGTAGCCGCTCTGGTCGACGAGATCGTCCTGGTCGTCGGGCGCGGGTGGCTCCGGCGGATCCGTGGCCGCGGCGGCGGGGTCGACCGCCGGGGCCGCGAGGTCGGCGGTCGCGAGGTCGGCGGTCGCGGCGGGGCCGGGCGCGCCGGCCTGGCCGGCGGGCAGCGGCAGGCCCAGCGGGTCCCACCAGGCGCCGCGCGGCGGGGCGGCGGGGGCCGGGACCAGGCCGACGTCGGGAACCCAGCCACCGCCGGCCGGGGCCGGCCGGACCGCGGGCTGGCGACCAGCTTCCGAGCCGCTGGCGCCGCGAGGGGCGGGCCCGGTCACGGGGCCGGTGCTGTCGGGTTCCGCCGCCGGCCGGGGAGGAGGCCCGGCGGGCACCGGGCGGATGGCCGGCGGCGCGGTGCGCACCGGCGGCGGCGCGGCGGGCGCGGCGGGCGCGGCCGGCAAAGCGGTGCGCGCGGCGGGCAGAGCGGCACGCGCGGCAGGCCCGGATGGCGACGCGGCAGGCCTGGGTGGCGACGCGGCAGGCCTGGGTGGCGACGCGGCAGGCCTGGGTGGCGGCGCGGTGGCCCGACCGGGCGGCGGCACGTCGCCGCCGGCCGCGCCCTGCCCGGCCGCCCCGGCCGGGCGAGCCGCGGCGGCCGCGTCGCCGGGTATGGCGGTCAGCCGCCGGTCGCCGTCCCGGCGGGACCCGGCGGCCGCGCCCCGGGCACGCGACGACGGGCGGCGCACGACCGCGCGGTCGCCGCCCCCGCCGGTCAGCCGCACGCCGAGCAGCGAGACCGGGCGGGCGTCACCGCCCCCACCGGCCGTCGACACCGGGTCGGCCAGGTCCTCGCCGCCCGACCGGGCGGCCCTGGGCACGCCCGGAGTGGGCTCGTCCTCGTCGTCGCCCGTCACCGGCGCCACCCGCACGCTGCCGTCACCTCGTCCCGTCTCCCCCTGCTCGCACCCACGACAGGTCGACTATCTCCGCCGACCCACGCCGGGTGTCGTACCGCAAGGAGCCCGATACACCGAGACAACACGGTCTCTCGCCGATGCCGGTCCGACAAGTCCGGACGGGCCGGGGTTCCCACCGGATCGACTTTGTCGATCCGGGACCGGGTCCTGGATCGCTCTCTCAGGCCAACGGCTGCAGGTCGGTGAGGACGACGGCGGTCTCGAGGGCGGCGAGGGCCGCCTCGCGGCCCTTGTCCTCGCCCGAGCCGGCCAGGCCGGCCCGTTCCCTGGCCTGCTCGAGCGTGTCGCAGGTGAGCACGCCGAATCCGACCGGAACCCCGTTGTCAAGCGTCACCCGGAGCAGGCCCTCGGTGACGAACTTGCAGACGTAGTCGAAGTGCGGCGTGCCGCCGCGGATCACGACGCCGAGCGCGACCACCGCGTCGTGGTGGGCGGCCAGCCGGTCGGCGACGACCGGGAGCTCCACCGCGCCCGAGACCCGGACCACCGTCGGCTCGTGGGCGAGCTTCACGTCACGCGCGGCCCGCAGCGCGCCCTCGAGCAGCGCGTCGGTGATCTCGCTGTGCCACCGGGTGGCGACGATCCCGAGCCGGACGTCGGAGGCCACTGGCAGCACCTCCTCGGGTGCCCCTGTCCCGCTCACCGGCTGTCTCCCTTCCCGCATGCCTCGGCCACCCTGCGGTGGCCCAGGCGCCGGCCGTGTCCTCGTCCGTTGACCGCTCCGTTGCCGTTGACCGCCGCGTTGCCGCCGCCCGCCGCGCCGTTACCGCCGTGCCCGTTCCCCCGGGTGCCTCCGGAGCCGTCGGGGCCCTCGGCCGGGCCGTCGCCGTCGGTGGCCGCCGCGTCGAGCGCGTCGGGGGCACCGGCCAGCACGTCGGCCTCCCGAGCGTCGGCCTCCCGAGCGTCGAGCGCGTCGGCGGCGGTGGCGACCGCGCCGGCCACCACCTGGGCGACGACGTCGGCCGGGACGGCCGGCACCGCGGTCGCGACCGCGTCCGCCACTGCCTCGGCGACCACCTCGGGCAGCTCCGGCAGCCCGGGGATCTCGTGACCCATCCGGTCCCGCTTGGTGGTCAGGTAGCGCAGGTTCTCCGGCGTGTGGCTGACCGGCAGCGCGACCCGGCCCACGATGGCCAGGCCGTAGCCCTCCAGCCCGGCGCGCTTCGCCGGGTTGTTCGACATCAGGCGCAGCCCGCGCACGCCGAGGTCGACGAGGATCTGGGCGCCGATGCCGTAGTCGCGCGCGTCGGCCGGCAGGCCCAGCGCCAGGTTGGCGTCGACCGTGTCGTGCCCGGCGTCCTGCAGCTGGTAGGCGGCGAGCTTGTGCGCCAGCCCGATGCCCCGGCCTTCGTGACCGCGCATGTAGAGCACGACGCCTCGGCCCTCGGCGGCGACCAGGCGCAGCGCGGCGTCGAGCTGGGTGCCGCAGTCGCAGCGCAGCGAGCCGAAGACGTCGCCGGTGAGGCACTCGCTGTGCACCCGGACCAGCACGTTCTCGCCGTCGCCGAGGTCCCCGCGGATGAGCGCCACGTGCTCGACGCCGTCGAGCGTGCCGCGGTAGCCGACCGCGCGGAACGCGCCGTACCTGGTGGGGATGCTCGCCTCGGCGACCCGCTCGACCTGCCGCTCGGTCCGCCGCCGGTGCGTGATGAGATCCGCGATCGAGATCAGCACCAGCCCATGGTCGCGCGCGAACGTGACCAGCTCGGGCAGGCGGGCCATGGTGCCGTCGTCGTTCACGATCTCGCAGATCGCCCCCGCGGGCCGCAGCCCCGCGAGCCGGGCGAGGTCGACCGCCGCCTCGGTGTGGCCCGGCCGGCGCAGCACGCCGCCCTCGCGGGCCCGCAGCGGGAAGATGTGGCCTGGCCGGGCCAGGTCGCCGGCGGTGGTCGCCGGGTCGGCGAGCAGCCGCAGCGTGCGTGCCCGGTCCGCCGCGGAGATGCCGGTGGTGATGCCCTCGCGGGCGTCGACGGAGACGGTGAACGCCGTGCCCATCCGGTCGGTGTTGAGCGGGACCATCTGGCCGAGGCCCAGGCGGTCGGTGTCGCCTGGGTCCAGCGGGGCGCACACGACCCCGGAGGTGTGCCGGACCATGAAGGCGACCAGCTCCGGGGTCGCCATCTCGGCCGCGAAGATCAGATCGCCCTCGTTCTCGCGGTCGGCGTCGTCGACGACCACCACAGGCCGGCCGGCGGCGATCGCGGCGATCGCCTCGGGAACCGTGCCGAGGGCCGCGGCGAGGTCCTCGTCGATGTCCGGTCCGGGCGCGCTGGTCGGGGTGCTCGTGACGCTCATCGGCCCGTTCCCTTCCCAGTGGTGACGATCGGCCCGGTGGGAGGCACCGGGAACGGCGGTGACGGGTCGAACCGGCCAAGCACGCTCGGCAGCGCCCCGACGCCGAGCGACGCGCTCGGCGCGACCAGCTTCTCGACGTACTTGGCGACGACGTCCACCTCGAGGTTCACGGGGGCGCCGATCTGCCGGGCACCCAGCGTGGTCTCGGCGAGCGTCGTCGGGATCAGGCTGACGGTGAAGCTGGCTGGTTCGCCGGCCGCCGTGGCGGGCGTGACCTCGACGACGGTGAGGCTCACCCCGTCGACGGTGATCGAGCCCTTCTCGACGAGGTAGCGGTCGAGTCCCTCGGGCAGCTCGATCCGGACGACCTCCCAGTGTTCGTCCGGCGCGCGGTGCGCGATCGTCCCGACGCCGTCGACGTGCCCCTGGACCAGGTGGCCGCCGAGCCGGTCGGCGAGGCGCACCGGCCGCTCCAGGTTGACCCGCTCACCCGGGACGAGAGCGCCGAGCGCCGAGCGGCGCAGCGTCTCCAGCATCACGTCGGCGGTGAACACCCGGAGGCCCACACGCTCGTCGACCTCGCCCTGTGGGGTGAAGGAGGTGACGGTGAGACACACACCGTTGACGGCGATCGACGCGCCGTGACGTACGTCCTCGAGTACGGCCGAACAGCCGATGGTCAGCTCGGCCGCGGATTCGTGTTCTGTGACCGCGACGATGGTGCCGAGCTCTTCGACGATGCCGGTGAACATCCGCCCCTGCGTCCTTCCCGTCCGGCGCACGGGCCGGGATGCGACGGGAGACGCCACGCGGGTCCATCGTCGACATGGCGGGCCCTGAGGGCCGGACGCCGACGCGACGGGCGCACGGAGCGACGGGCATGCCCGCCCCGTGACCCGGGGTCCCCGCGCGCTGCCTCCCATCCGGACTTTCACCGTCGGTCCCGGAATTCCACCGGGTCCACCGCCCACTGGTTGTGGGACGGGTCGCGGACTGTCACCGCCGGCTCGGAGTTTCACCGACCCCGGAGCGCGCGTGCTGCTGTGTGTTGCCCGGCCGGTTCCCCGGCCCGGGCTTTTTGGCGGGCACCGTGGTGCCCACGGACGAGTCTGGCACACAAGCCGGGCCAACGTCGCAGCTCGGCTGTCCGAGATGTCCCCGACGCGCCAATTGCGCGCCGGCGCGCGCACGACGTGGGCGACGTCACCAATCCCCCGTCACCCGCCGGTCCGCCGTCACCCGCCGGTTCGACGGGTCACCGGCCGGGCAGCCAGGTCACCGGCCGGGCAGCAGGTGGGCGTTGGCCTCGCGTACTCCGCCGGCGAGGTCGGGGCGCTCGACGACGGTGACACCGGCGGCGGCGAGCAGCTCGGCGCCCTGGCAGTCGACGAACAGCGCCGGCTCCCGCCAGGCGAACACGACCCGGCCGATCCCGGCCTCGATCGTCAGCTCGGCGCAGGTGCGCGGGCGCGAAGCCCGGGCGCTGCACGGCTCCAGCGAGCTGTACAGCGTGGCGCCGGCCAGGCGCGGGTCGCGCGGCGCGAAGTCGCGCAGCGCGGCCTCCTCGGCGTGGTCGTGGGGGTCGGCGGCCCGCGACCAGCCCTCGGCGAGCACCGCCTCGCCGTCAGGGCCGACGATCACCGCGCCGACCGAGAACGCCGTCGCCGACGGGGGGCAGCGGCGCGCCAGCTCGACGGCGCGCGCCAGCCACCGGCCGTCGACGTCCGTTCCCGCCTGGTCCGTTCCCGCCTGGTCCATGGCCACCAGTCTGTCGGTCGGCCGGCCGTCGGTCAGCCGGCCGCCTCGCGGGCCGGCGGGCGCAGCCGCGGGGCGGCGCGCAGCGCCTGGGCACGCAGCGCCTCGACGGCGGCCGCCGGGTCGGCCGCGCCGTAGACGGCGGTGCCGGCGACGAAGACGTCGACCCCGGCGGCGGCGGCCCGCTCGATCGTCTCGGCGTTCACCCCGCCGTCGATCTGCAGCCACAGGTCCAGGTCACGCTCGTCGAGCAGCCGGCGGGCGGCCTCGATCTTGGGCAGCACGCTGTCCATGAACTTCTGGCCGCCGAACCCGGGATCGATCGTCATCAGCAGCAGCAGGTCGAACCGGTGCAGGTCGTCGAGGTAGTGCTCGACCGGAGTGGCCGGCTTGACGGCGAGCCCGGTGCGCGCGCCCTCCGCCCTGATCGCCGCCGTGGTGGCCGGCAGGTTGTCGACCGCCTCCGCGTGGATGGTCACGTTGGCGGCGCCGCGCTCGGCGAACCCGGGGGCCCAGCGGTCCGGGTCCTCGATCATCAGGTGGCAGTCGAGCGGGATGTCGGTCACCGAGCGCAGCGCGGTGACCGTGTCGCCGGAGAAGGCCAGGTTCGGCACGAAGTGGTAGTCCATGACGTCCACGTGCAGCCAGTCGGCCCGGCCCTCGACCACCAGCGCCGCGTCCGCGATCCGGGCGAAGTCGGCGGCGAGCAAGCTGGGATAGATCTGTGCGATGGCCACGCCGCCGAGCGTATCCAGCGCGTGGACGCCACCGTCCCGCCAAGCGGGCCACGCCACGGCCACCGCCACGGCCACCGCGCCACAGCCACAGCGCCACGCCCCCGCCGCCGTCTCGGCCACCCCGAGCCCGGCGCGCCTGGCCGCGCCGACCGGTCCTCCGCGCCGCCGCGCGCGGGACGGGACCGGCGCGTTCGCGCCGTAGCATGGGTTCATCCCCGTGCCGAAGGAGTCAGACTTGTCCGTTCGTGAGATCCGACTGTTCGGGGATCCGGTGCTACGCACGAAGGCCGGCGAGGTGACGACCTTCGACAAGGAGCTGCGCAAGCTCGTCCGCGACCTCGGCGACACCATGTGGGAGGCCAGCGGCGCCGGGCTCGCCGCGCCGCAGCTGGGCGTATCGCTGCGGGTGTTCACCTACCTCAATGACGACGACGAGATCGACCACCTGGTCAACCCGGTGCTCGGGCCGTTCAGCGAGGAAATGCAGGACGGCGAGGAGGGCTGCCTGTCGCTGCCCGGCCTCGCGTTCGAGCTGCGCCGGCCGGAGCGGGTGCTCGCCGTCGGTCAGAACATGTATGGCGACCCGGTGACGGTCGAGGGGAGCGGCATCGTCTCCCGCTGCCTGCAGCACGAGACGGACCACCTCGACGGCGTCCTGTTCATCGACAAGCTCGACCGCGAGACCAAGAAGGCCGCGATGAAGGCGATTCGTGAGGCCGAGTGGGCCAACGAGGCCAAGCCCGTCATCAAGACCTCTCCGCACCCGCTCTTCGGCGGTCACGCCACCTGAGCACCGTTCCAGTCCACAATTGAGCCGCTCATCCTGGCAAACACGCTCATTGGCATGTCTCCGTTCCGGACCCGCAGCGAGCGCCCTAACAACTGACAACCGCCACGGACTCGGCAAACGCGCCTCGCTGGCGGTCGGACCCGCTCTTGGCGCACGGCGCGGTCCGGTCCTGGCCGAGTCGGCCGGGCCGTAGGTTAGGTTCCGGATTTCAGCAACCTACGGACGGCCGGGCGGCAGCGACCACGTTCCCGGCGGATCGGTACGGCTCATGCGTCTTGTGTTCGCCGGCACGCCGGCGGTGGCCCTCCCCAGCCTGCGCCGGCTGCTCGACAGCCCGCGCCACGAGGTGGTCGCCGTCGTGACGAGGCCGGACCGACCCGCCGGCCGGGGGCGCAGGATCGCGCGTTCCCCGGTCGCGGAGCTCGCGGACGAGGCCGGGATCCGGGTGCTCACGCCCGAGCGGCCACGCGACCCCGAGTTCCTCGAGACGCTGGCCGGGATCGCCCCCGACTGCGCCCCGGTGGTCGCCTACGGCGCCCTGCTGCCCAAGGCGGCGCTCGACATCCCCCGGCGCGGCTGGGTGAACCTGCACTTCTCGCTGCTGCCGGCCTACCGGGGCGCCGCCCCCGTGCAGCGGGCCCTGCTCGCCGGCGAGGACGTCACCGGCGCGAGCGTCTTCCAGATCGAGGAGGGGCTCGACTCCGGCCCGGTCTTCGGCGCGCTCACCGAACGGGTCCGCCCCCGCGACACCGCCGGCGACCTGCTCGACCGGCTCGCCATCGCCGGCGCCGAGCTGCTGGCCGCGACGATGGACGGCCTGGACGACGGCATCCTCGAGGCGCGTCCCCAGCCGGCGGACGGGGTCTCGCTCGCCCCGAAGCTCACCGTCGACGACGTCCGGATCGACTGGACGCTGCCCGACTACGCGGTCGACCGGCTCATCCGCGCCGCCACCCCGGCCCCCGGCGCCTGGACCACCTTCCGCGACCACCGGGTCAAGCTGGGCCCGGTCCGCCCGGCCGTGGCCAGCGAGGCCCGCTCGTCACTCGCCAGGGACCTGGCGCCCGGACAGCTCGCCGTGCTCGGGAAGGACACCGTCGCGGCCGGCACCGGGACGGGGGCTGTCACGCTCGGCGAGGTCCGCCCCGAGGGCAAGGCCGCGATGCCGGCCGTGGCCTGGGCCCGGGGCCTGCGCCCCACCGAGGGCGAGGCCTTCCAGTGACGGCGACGGTTCCCCCGGTCCGCCTCGGGCGCGCCGCCACGTGGCGCGCGCGGGCCGGGTCGGCGGGCCCGAGGCCGTCGGCGGCCGGCGCGTGACCGCGCATGGCGGCCGCGGCGGCCAGGGTGGTCACCGCGGCGACCGGCCCCGGGGCTCCGGGGGCCCCGGCGGGCCCGCAGGTCAGGGAGCGGGAATCGACGGCGCCAGGATGGTGGCCTGGGAGGTGCTGCGGGCCGTCGACGAGCGCGGTGCCTACGCCAACCTGCTGCTGCCCGCCCTGCTGTCCCAGCGCCGGCTGTCCGGCCTCGACCGCGGCTTCGCGACCGAGCTGACCTACGGGGCGCTGCGCGCGCAGGGCCTGATCGACGGCGTGCTCGACACGGTGACGAGCCGGCCGGTGGCCACCGTCGACGCCGGCCTGCGCGACGCGCTTCGCCTGGGCACCTACCAGCTGCTGCGAACCCGGGTGCCCGCGCGCGCCGCCGTCGGCACCACCGTCGAGCTGGTCCGCGCGACCAGCGGCGAGCGGCCGGTCCGGTTCGCCAACGCGGTGCTGCGCCGGGTCGCCGACCGGGTCGCCGAGACCGGCGGGGACGTCGCCGCGCTGCTGTCCGCGCCGCCGTTCGCGCGCGACCCGTTCGGTCACCTCGCGGTGGTCACGGCGCATCCGCGCTGGATCGTCGAGGTGATCGCCGACGCGCTCGGCGGCGACCTCGACGAGACCCGCGCCGCGCTTGAGGCCGACGACGCCCGCCCCGCCGTCCACCTGGTCGCGCCGCCCGACCGGCTGAGCCGCGACGACCTGCTCGCCGAGACGGCCGAAGCGGGGTTCTCGGCCGAGCCGGGCCGCCACTCGCCGTTCGCCGTCGTCCTCGGCGGCGGCGACCCGGGGGCGTTGCCGTCGGTCGCCGCCGGGCGGGCCGCCGTCCAGGACGAGGGCAGCCAGCTGATGGCGCTCGCGCTCGCCCGCACCCCGACGGTCGGCGCGGACAGCGGCGTCACCGTCGACCTGTGCGCCGGCCCCGGGGGCAAGGCCGCGCTGCTCGCCGCGCTGCTGACGACGGGCGGCGCGGGCGTCGGCGACGGTCTCGGCCTGCCGGAGCCGGCGCTGCTGGCCTGCGAGCCGCGGGCGACGCGGGCGGCGATGGTCGCCGCGGCGCTCGGCGGCCGGCCGGGCGCGTTCGTGGTCCGCGCCGACGGCCGGTACCCGCCGCTGCCAGCGGGCCGGGTCGACCGGGTGCTGGTCGACGCGCCGTGCACCGGGCTGGGCGCGCTGCGCCGCCGGCCCGAGGCCCGCTGGCGCAAGCTAGCCGCCGACGCGACGGCGCTGTCCGGCCTGCAGCGCCAGTTGCTGGTCAGCGCGCTCGACCTGGTCCGCCCGGGTGGCGTCGTCGCCTACGTCACCTGCTCACCGCACCCGGCGGAGACCACCGAGGTGGTTGGCGCGGTCGTCGAGCAGCGCGGCGGCGCGGTCGGGGTGCTCGACGCCCGCGCGGCGCTTCCCGGCGTACCGGCCCTCGGCGACGGCCCCTACGTCCAGCTCTGGCCCCACCGCCACGGCACCGACGCCATGTTCCTGGCCCTGCTGCGCGGCTGAGCCCCGGGCAGGGGTCAGCCGAGAGCCAGCGGGTCCAGGTGGACGCGCAGGCCGGAGGCGGCGCGGCGGGCGTCGAGGACGCCGTTGGCGGCCCGCAGGGCGGCGGCGAGCTCGCCGCCCTGCTTGCGGGGCACCCGGATCAGCAGCCGTTCCCCAGGGCCGTCGGCCCCCGGGCCCCCTGAGCCAAAACCCTCGGGGCCGGGGACGACGGCGCCCGGGCCGGCGGAGCCGGCTCGCGGGCGGGCCGGCTCGGGCAGCGGGACCGGGCCGAGCACGTCGGCGGCGGCGGGCAGCGCCGCCGCGTCGAGGAAGGCGGCGAGCGTGGCCGCGGAGCCCTCGACGGCCGCCATCCTCGTCGCGGGCGGGAAGCCCAGCTCGGCGCGCTCGTCGGCCTCGCGGGCCACGAACCCCGCCGGGTCCCAGCGCACGAGCGCCTGCACGCCGGCGAGGCCCTCGTCGGCGACGACCACGACCCGCCCGCCCGCCGGCCCGGGCCGGGCCAGCGCCGCCGCGTTCATCCAGCGACGCAGCGTCTCCTCGCCGGCGCGCAGGTCAGGACGGCCGAGCAGCGCCCAGCCGTCGAGCAGCAGCACCGCGCCGTAGCCGCCGTCGGCGACCGGCTCGGCGCCCGGGGTAGCCACCACCAGCGCGGGGCCGGCGGGCACGGTGGCCAACACCTCGTCTCGCCCGGAAGTGCGCAGCGCCACGCCGGAAAAGGCCCGGCCCAGCTCCTCGGCGGTGCGCCGGTCGCCGGTGACCGACACCCGCGTCCGCGGGTCGGAACATCCCGGGCAGGCCCAGTCGGCGGCCGGGCGGCCGCACCACCTGCACGTCGACACGCTGCCGCGGCCCGCCCGCCCCAACGGGCCGCGGCAGTGGGCGCACCGCGCCGGGCGGCGGCAGGACGCGCAGGCAAGCGATGGCTGGTAACCGCGTCTCGGCACCTGCACGAGCACGGGGTGGCCCGCCGCCAGCGCCTCCCGGGCGGCGCGGACCGCCAGCGACGGCAGCCGCGCCGTGCGGGCCGCCTCGTCACGGGCCGCCTCCCAGTCCGATCCGGTCGCCCGGACGAGCGGCGCCAGCTCCCGCGTCCGCGTCCTGGGCAGCACGAGCGGATGCGCCCAGCCGGAACGGGTCAGCGCCTCGGCGTCGGTGGAGGGGGCGTGACCGCCGATGAGGAGCCCCGCCTCCTCCAGGCGGGAACGCAGGACCGCGACGTCACGGGTGTGCGGGTAGGGAGCGAGACGCTCGGCGTGCAGGTCGTCGCCGTCGTCCCAGACCACCACGAGGCCGAGGCGCTCGACCGGCGCGAACACGGCCGCCCTGGTGCCCACGACGACCCGCGCCGCGCCGCGCCGGACCTCCAGGAACCGCCGGTACCGCTCGGCCGGTCCCAGGTCCGCCCGCAGGGTCACCACCAGCCGCGGATCCGCCAGCCCTGGATCCGCGTCGGCTCCAGGCGCCGTCTCGCCGTCCCGAGCCAGCGCCCCGAGGCCGCTCTCCAGGGCGGCCGCCACCCGGTCGACGTCCCGGTGATCCGGCACCACGACCAGCACGCCGCGCCCGCCGGCGACGGTGGCCCGGGCCGCCGTCGCGACCATCGCGGGCCAGGCCGGCCCTGGCGGCGCCCACCACACCGCCCGCGGCGCCCGCCCGTCGCCGAGCGCCGCCAGCAGGGGGGTTCCCGACTGGTAGAGCCGCCACTCCCCCGGATCCGCGGCGGGCTGGACGGCCACGGCCACGGCGGCCGCCGGCGCCGGCTCCCGCTCGGCGCGCGCGTGCCGGGGCGGGACGGCGAGGCGCAGGACGTCGGCCAGGGTGCCGGCGTACCGGTCCGCGACCGCCCGGGCGAGCCGCGCCACCGCCGGCGACAGCACCGGCTCGGGCGAGACGACCTTCGTCAGCGGCGCGAGCCGGCCACCGTGATCGGAACGCTCGAGCCGTTCGAGGACGAAGCCGTCGACGAGCCGGCCGGCGAAGCGGACCCGCACCCGAGCCCCCGGCACGGCGTCCGCGGCCATCGACGCGGGCACCAGATAGTCGAACGGCCGGTCCAGGTGCGCGAAGGGCACCATCGCCGCGACCCGCGCCACCGGCAACTCGGCCGCGATCTCGGCATCCCGGCTCACCGGCCGCGCCTTCGGCGCCTTCGGCCGGCGCGCCGCCGCGGGCTCCTCGGCCTCGTCGCCACCACCGGGGTCGGCCTCGGGCCCGGACAGCGGGCTGTCCAGCGGCTTCATGCCCACGTTCGTACCAGCCCCCACCGACACCTCCGCCGGCGGTCCCAACGGGGCCGGGACGCTGGGGAGGGCCGGGTCAGCCCTTGACGGCCTTGGCGAGGGCCTCGGCGCGGCTGGTGGACTCCCAGGTGAAGTCCAGCTCGGGGCGGCCGAAGTGGCCGTAGGCGGCGGTCGGCGCGTAGATCGGGCGGAGCAGGTCGAGGTCGCGGATGATCGCGGCCGGGCGCAGGTCGAAGACCTGGGTGATGGCGTCGGAGATCTGCTCCTCGGGGACCGTGGCGGTGCCAAAGGTCTCGACGAACAGGCCGACCGGGTGCGCCTTGCCGATCGCGTAGGCGACCTGGACCTCGCACTTGGTGGCCAGTCCGGCGGCGACGACGTTCTTGGCGACCCAGCGGGTGGCGTAGGCGGCGGACCGGTCGACCTTGGAGGGGTCCTTGCCGGAGAAGGCGCCGCCGCCGTGGCGGGCGTAGCCGCCGTAGGTGTCGACGATGATCTTACGGCCGGTCAGGCCGGCGTCACCCATCGGGCCGCCGATCTCGAAGCGGCCGGTCGGGTTCACCAGCAGCCGGACGCCCTCGGTGGAGATGCCGAGCGTCGCCAGCTCGGGGTCGACGACGTACTCCTTGATGTCGGGCGCCAGCAGCGTGTCGAGGTCGATATCGGCCGCGTGCTGGGTGGAGACGACGACCGTGTCGAGCCGGACCGGCTTGCCGTCGACGTACTCGATGGTGACCTGCGTCTTGCCGTCGGGGCGCAGGTAGCCGACCTGGCCATCCTTGCGGACCGCGGACAGCCGTCGGGCGAGCCGGTGCGCGAGCGCGATCGGCAGCGGCATGAGCTCAGGGGTCTCGTCGACGGCGAAGCCGAACATCAGGCCCTGGTCGCCGGCGCCCTGCTTGTCGAGGTCGTCCTCGGTGGAGCCGCCGACGCGCGTCTCGTGGGCGTCGTCGACGCCCTGGGCGATGTCCGGCGACTGCGCGCCGATCGAGACGCTCACGCCGCAGGAGTGGCCGTCGAAGCCCTTCTTGGACGAGTCGTAGCCGATCTCCAGGATCCGCTCCCGGACGACCGAGGCGATGTCGACGTAGGTCTTGGTGGTCACCTCGCCGGCGACGTGCACCTGACCGGTGGTGATCAGCGTCTCGACGGCGACCCGGCTCTTCGGGTCGTCCTTGAGCATCGCGTCCAGGATGGAGTCGCTGATCTGGTCAGCGATCTTGTCCGGGTGTCCCTCGGTGACGGACTCGGACGTGAACAGGCGCGTCGCCACTTGGTGGTACCCCCTGAAGGATCCGGCAGATTCTGACGAAGTTTACCGATGAGGTCCCGGGGGTACGGAGCGTGCCCGGCGCGGTGGCGCCGATGTCACCGTCGTACCTCGTGGCGCTCACATCCGCGCAACATTGCCAGCGAGGGCGTCGTTCCCACCGGGGCCGGCCAGGCGGTCGACGACCAGGTCGAGAACCCGGTGGGCCAGCAGGTCCTTGGTGGTGTGCTCGATCGTGGTGGCGGAGCCGTCGGCCCCGAGCACCACCGCGGCGTTGTGCTCGACCTCGAAGCCGCGCCCGGCGCCGACCTCGTTGACGACCAGCAGGTCGGCGCGCTTGCGGGCGAGCTTCGCCCGGCCGAGCTCCAGCACAGAGCCGTCCGGCCCGCCCGTCTCGGCGGCGAAGCCGACCAGGAGCTGCCCGGCCGGGCGGCGCTCGCGGGTGGCGCACAGCTCTGCGAGCACGTCCGGGTTCGGCTCCAGCTCCACCGGGATGGGCGGCCCGCCCGCTTTTTTGATCTTGTGGTCGGCCCGCTTGGCCGGGCGGAAGTCCGCGACGGCCGCCGCCATCACGACCACGTCGGCCTCGGCGGCGGCCGCGTGCACGGCGGCGCCCAGGTCGAGGGCGGAGGTCACGCGCACGACCGTGGCGCCCGCGGGGTCGGGCAGGGCGACGTTCGCCGCCACGACGGTCACCCGCGCGCCGCGGGCGAGCGCCGCGCGGGCCAGCGCGTAGCCCTGCCGGCCGCTGGACGAGTTGCCCAGGAAGCGCACCGGGTCCAGGTGCTCGCGGGTACCGCCGGCGCTCACGACGACGTGGCGGCCGGCGAGGTCGGGGCGGGCGGCGGCCGGGCCGAGCGCCAGCACCGCGCGGGCGAGCGTGGCGATCTCGGCGGGCTCGGGCAGCCGCCCAGGGCCGGAGTCCGGACCGGTGAGCCGGCCGACCGCCGGCTCGACCACGATCGCGCCGCGTTCCCGCAGGGTCGCCACGTTGGCCCTGGTCGCCGGGTGCTCCCACATCTCGGTGTGCATCGCCGGGGCGAAGACGACCGGGCAGGTCGCGGTGAGCAGCGTCGCGGTGAGCAGGTCGTCGGCGCGGCCGGCCACGGCCCGGCTCATCAGGTCGGCGGTCGCGGGAACGACGAGCACCAGTTCGGCCTCCCGGCCGATCCGGACGTGGGCGACCTCGTCCGCGTCCGCCCACACGTCGGTGTGCACCGGGTTGCCCGACAGGGCGGCCCAGGTCACCTCGCCGACGAAGCGCAGCGCCGCCGGTGTCGGCACCACCCGGACGTCATGACCGGACTCGGTGAGCCGGCGGAGCACCTCCAGCGCCTTGTAGGCGGCGATCCCGCCCGAGACGCCGAGCACGACCCGAGGACGGCGGCTCGCCCCGATCACCATCGGGGGTTCCAGGGGGTCGCCCCCTGGGTCAGCATCACGTGGGAGCCGGGGAGCTTCCCCGAAGGGGAAGCGAACAGGCTCGCCCCGATCGCGACCACCGCTAGGAAACGGGCGGCAGCGGCTCGGGAGTGGCCTCGTGGGTGAGAAGACCGGCGTTGATCTCGCGCAGCGCGATCGACAGCGGCTTCTCCTGGGCGCTGGTGGGCTCGACCAGCGGGCCGACGTACTCCAGCAGGCCCTCGCCGAGCTGCGAGTAGTACGCGTTGATCTGGCGGGCGCGCTTCGCCGCGTAGATCACCAGGCTGTACTTCGAGTCGGTCGCCTCGAGCAGCTCGTCGATCGGCGGGTTGGTGATGCCCTCGGGGTGGGCGGCGGTACCGGACAAGGTGGTCCTTCCGGTGGTTAGGGTGCTCGGGTCTGGCGGTTCGATGACGGCGTCCGGGTCGGTCTCCTCGTCGGAGCCCCGGGAACCCGGCCTCGCGTGCTCCAGGAGACGCCTCAGAATTGTGGCATTCGGAGGGCGACCGGAGGGTCACTCGGCGCAGTCGGGAGGTCCTGGGAGTCGGAAGGCCAGGGAGGTCGTCCCCCAGGGGTCACTCAGTAGTCATCAACGATACCAACCTGGAAGCGGCGACCTCGACATCGTCGTTGACGACGACGGCGTCGAACTCCTTCTCGGCGGCGAGCTCCACCCGGGCGCGCTCGAGGCGGCGCGCCACCACCTCGGGGGCCTCGGTGCCCCGGCCGGTCAGCCGGCGGACGAGCTCGTCCCAGCTGGGCGGGGCGAGAAAGACGAACCGACTGGCGGGCATCGCCGCGCGCACCTGGCGGGCTCCCTGCAGTTCGATCTCGAGCAGGGCGGGCAGCCCCGCGGCGAGCCGGCGCTCCAGCGGGGCGCGCGGCGTGCCGTAGCTGTTGCCGGCGAACTCCGCGTGCTCGACGAACTCGTCGTCCTTGACCATGCGTTCGAACTGGTCCCGGTCGACGAAGTGGTACTCGACGCCCTCGGTCTCCCCCGGCCTCGGCTCCCGGGTGGTCACGCTGACGGACACCCAGACGTCCGGGAACAGCCGGCGCACCGCGGCGACGACCGTGCCTTTCCCCACTCCGGACGGCCCGGAGAGAACGGTGAGACCCATCCGCCCACCTTAGGTGGACCACCGGTGCTTCCCCGGCGCGGGTCGCCGGGTCCGGGGACTCCACGCGCCACGTCCGGACAGCGCGCCGGCCCGCGCGCTCGCGGGCGGAGGCTTCGCGGACGCAGGCACGGCCAGCGAGCGGGGACATCCCGGTGACGGAAGGTCCCACCCGGTCCGGCCGAGCCTCGTCGTTGCTCCTGGCCGAGCCGGCGGGGCATACAACGCCCCGCCGGTCCGACGCCATGTGGCCCCCGGCCGCGACGCGGCCGGGTGCCCCACCTTGCCGGCGCCGCCGGCGCCCGTAAGGGTCCCCGGACACCGCGCCGACGTCCTCGCGTCGCGCCGAGGGCGCCACGCGAGGACCCGGCATACGCGGCGGCGCGGGGAGACGCGCCGACGCCACCGGTCAGGATGCCGCGCCGAACTCCTCCAGGAGCGCGGCCCGCTGCTTGGCCCCGAGGCCACGCAGCCGGCGGGTGGGGCTGATGCCGAGTCGCTCCCGGATGCGCTGGGCCCTGACGCGGCCCACGCCCGGAAGTGCCTCCAGCACCGCCGAGACCTTCATCTTGCCGACGACCTCGTCTTCCTCGGCCTGTTCCAGCACCGCGGCCAAGGTCGTCTCCGCCTTCTTGAGCCGTTCCTTGAGATCGGCACGCTGCTTACGAGCAAGTGCGGCCTTCTCGAGGGCGGCTGCCCGCTGCTCGGGCGTCAGGGGCGGCAGGGGCACGGTTACGCCTCCTCAAATGGGGTGATCGCGACGCGCAACCTAGCGAGTACTGTCGCGCTGGTCTAGCGGTGGCTACTCCACGCGAGGTGGGTTTACCCGGTCGAAACGTGAAATCACCGGACGTCACCGGCCCGTCTAACCCAAGCCCGGCCAGGCCGGGCAGGCCGCTCCGCGAGCCACGCCGGGACGGCCGAGCGTCACCGTCGCCGGTCGGGCCGACCGGCCGCCCCGGTCGGCGCCGCGCCGCATTACCGCAGGTCAGCGACCCGTGAGACACCGTTCAGGGTGGCCGCGAGCCTCGCCGCGACCGCCGCGGGATCGGCCGCGGCAGTGATCGGCCGGCCCATCACGACGAGGTCCGCGCCGGCCGCGAGGGCCTCCTCGGCGGTCGCCACCCTGGTCTGGTCGGCCCGTTCGCCCCCCTTTGACCGCACTCCCGGAGTGATGAGAGTCACATTTTTTCCGACCTCATTTCGGAGCACCTCGGCCTCCCATGGGCTTGCGACCAGCGCGGTCGCGCCCGCCTCGACGGCCAGTGCGGCGAGCCTGCGGGCCGCGTCGAGAGCCGGTCCGGCAAGCCCGACGGCGGCGAGGTCCGCCTCGCCGAGCGATGTGAGCACAGTCACAGCGGCGATCGCGATCGGCGTGCCGGTCGACGCGGCGGCGGCCTCCTCGACGGCGGCTCGGATCATCGCCCGGCCGCCCGCCGCGTGCACCGTGAGGAACCGCGGCCCGAGCCCGGCGACGGAACGCACGCCGCCAGCGACCGTCGCCGGGATGTCGTGCAGCTTCAGGTCGAGGAACAGCCCTGGCGCGGCCGGCGCGGGGCCCGTCCGCCCCTCTGGGGCCGCGAGCAGGCCCTCGGCGCGCAGGGCGGCGACGACCGCGGGCCCCTCGCGGTAGAACAGCTCCATCCCGACCTTGAGCACCGCCACGTGCGGCGCGACCGCCCGGCCCCAGCGCAGCGCCGTCGCGGTGTCCGGGGCGTCCAGCGCGACCGCCACCGGCGCCCGGCGCCCGTTCGGCGTGCCGGCCGGGGCCCCGCCCGCCGGCACGCTCACGGCCGCGTCCCGGCTCCGGGGGCGCCGACCGCCGCGGCCCAGGTGGCGTGCAGCTCCTCGTGGTAGGACTGCAACGGCCGCACACCCAGCTCACCCCGCGCCAGCGCCTCGATGCCCTGCACGCAGGCCGCCGCGGCCTGGATCGTCGTGATGCAGGGCACGCCGGCGGTGACGCACGCGGTGCGGATCTCGTAGCCGTCGAGGCGCGGCCCCACCCCCCACGGAGTGTTGATCACCAGGTCGATCTGCCGCGAGCTGATCATGTCGACGCAGTCGACCAGGCCGTCGGCCGGCGCGCGGTGCTTGCCGAGCACCACCGCCTTCACGCCGTTGCGGCGCAGCACCGCGGCCGTGCCCTCGGTGGCGTAGACGGCGAAGCCCAGGTCCGCCAGCCGCTTGACCGGAAAGATCATCGCCCGCTTGTCCCGGTTCGCGACCGACACGAACACCCGGCCGGACGTCGGCAGCGACGCGTACGCGGCCGCCTGCGACTTCGCGTACGCCGTGCCGAACCCGCCGTCGATGCCCATCACCTCGCCGGTGGACTTCATCTCCGGCCCGAGCACGGTGTCCACGCCGTGCCCGCCGGCGTCGCGGAACCGGCCGAAGGGCAGCACGGCCTCCTTGACGGCGATGTGCGAGTCCAGCGGCAGCGTCGCGCCGTCGCCGGCCGCCGGCAGCAGCCCCTCGACGCGCAGCTCGGCGACCGTCGCGCCGAGCATCACCCGGCTGGCCGCCTTCGCCAGCGGCACCGCCGTCGCCTTCGAGACGAACGGGACGGTGCGGGACGCCCGCGGGTTGGCCTCCAGGACGTACAGCACGTCGGACTGCAGCGCGTACTGGACGTTGAGCAGGCCGCGCACGCCCACGCCCTTGGCGATCGCCAGCGTGGAGGCGCGGATCCGGTCGAGCTCGGAGCGGCCCAGCGTGATCGGGGGCAGCGCGCAGGCCGAGTCGCCCGAGTGCACCCCGGCCTCCTCGATGTGCTCCATCACCCCGGCGAGGTACAGCTCCTCGCCGTCGTAGAGCGCGTCCACGTCGATCTCGACGGCGTCGTCGAGGAACCGGTCGACGAGCACCGGGTGCTCCGGCGAGATCTGGGTGGCCCGGTCGATGTAGTCGCGCAGCATCTCGTCGTCGTAGACGATCTCCATGCCGCGCCCGCCGAGCACGTAGCTCGGGCGGACCAGCACCGGGTAACCGATCCGTTCCGCGACCGCGTGCGCCTGGTCGTAGGAGATGGCCACGCCGTGCGGCGGCGAGGGCAGGCCGGCCGCGGCGAGCACCTCGCCGAACTGGCCGCGGTCCTCGGCGAGGTGGATCGCCGCCGGGGAGGTGCCGACGACCGGCACCCCGGCCGCCGCCAGCCGCGCGGCGATGCCGAGCGGGGTCTGGCCGCCCAGCTGGACGATCACCCCGGCCAGCGGCCCCGCCTGCTGCTCGGCGTGCACGACCTCCAGCACGTCCTCGACCGTGAGCGGCTCGACGTAGAGCCGGTCGGCGGTGTCGTAGTCCGTCGAGACCGTCTCCGGGTTGCAGTTGACCATGATGGTCTCGTAGCCGGCGTCGGACAGCGCCATGACCGCGTGGCAGCAGGCGTAGTCGAACTCGATGCCCTGCCCGATCCGGTTCGGGCCGCTGCCGAGCACGATCACCCGGGGCTTCTCCCCCGGGGCGACCTCGGTCTCCTCGTCGTAGGCCGAGTAGTGGTACGGCGTGGCCGAGGCGAACTCGGCGGCGCAGGTGTCGACGGTCTTGAAGACCGGCCGGATCCCGTGCTCGTACCGGAACGCGCGGACGTCCTCCTCGCTGGTCCCGAACAGCTCGGCGAGCTGGGCGTCGGAGAAGCCGGCCCGCTTGGCCCGCCGCAGCGCCGCCACGTCGGCCGGCCCGGCCGCGGCGGTGGCGGCCGCGACCTCGTTCAGCAGCACCAGCTGGTCGACGAACCACGGGTCCATGCCCGTGGCCGCGACGAGCTCGGCCGGCTCGGCGCCGGCCAGCAGCGCCTGCTGCATGGTCGTCAGCCGGCCGTCACGCGGGGCGGCCGACGCCTCGACCAGCTCGGCCGCCGGGCGGCCCGGCGGGAGGAACGAGAACACGGCCGCCGGGCGCTCCAGCGAGCGCAGCGCCTTCTGCAGCGCCTCGGCGTAGCTGCGCCCCACGCCCATCGCCTCGCCGACCGACTTCATGTGGGTCGTCAGCGTCTCGTCGGCGCCGGGGAACTTCTCGAACGCGAACCGCGGCACCTTGACGACGACGTAGTCCAGCGTCGGCTCGAAGGCCGCCGGCGTCGTGCGGGTGATGTCGTTCGGGATCTCGTCGAGGGTGTAGCCGAGCGCCAGCTTCGCCGAGATCTTCGCGATCGGGAAGCCCGTCGCCTTCGACGCGAGCGCCGACGAGCGCGACACCCGCGGGTTCATCTCGATGACGACGATCCGGCCGGTGCGCGGGCTGACGGCGAACTGGATGTTGCAGCCGCCGGCGTCGACGCCGACCTGGCGCATCACGGCGAGCGCCAGGTCGCGCATGGCCTGGTACTCGCGGTCGGTGAGCGTCATCGCCGGCGCGACCGTGATCGAGTCGCCGGTGTGCACGCCCATCGGGTCGACGTTCTCGATCGAGCAGACGACGACCACGTTGTCGGCGCGGTCACGCATCAGCTCGAGCTCGAACTCCTTCCAGCCGAGCACCGACTCCTCGACGAGCACCTGGGTCGCGGGAGACGCGGCCAGCCCGTCGGCGGCCATCCTGGCGAGCTCGTCCGGGTCGTGCGCGAAGCCGCTGCCGGCGCCGCCGAGGGTGAAGCTCGGCCGGACGACCACCGGGTAGCTGAACTCGTCCGCGGCGGCCAGGCACTCCTCGACGGTCACGCAGATCGCGCTGCGCGCGGTCTCGCCGCCGACGGTGGCGACGATCTCCTTGAACAGCTGGCGGTCCTCGCCACGGCGGATCGCGTCGATGTTCGCGCCGATGAGCTGGACGCCGAACCGCTCCAGCACCCCGGCGTCGTAGAGCGCGACGGCGGTGTTCAGCGCCGTCTGGCCGCCCATGGTGGCCAGCAGCGCGTCCGGGCGCTCCTTCTCGATGATCTTCGCCACGATCTCGGGCGTGATGGGCTCGACGTAGGTCGCGTCGGCCAGCTCCGGGTCCGTCATGATCGTCGCGGGGTTGCTGTTGACCAGCACCACCCGCAGGCCCTCGGCGCGCAGCACCCGGCAGGCCTGCGTGCCGGAGTAGTCGAACTCGCAGGCCTGGCCGATCACGATCGGCCCGGAGCCGATCACCAGCACGCTGCGAAGATCCGTCCGCTTCGGCATCAGGGGGTCCCTTTCCGGCCGGAGGCCATGAGCTCGCAGAACCGGTCGAACAGGCTCTGGGCGTCGTGCGGGCCCGCCGCCGCCTCCGGGTGGTACTGAACGCTGAACGCGGGCACGTCCAGGCAGGCGATGCCCTCGACGACGCCGTCGTTGAGGGCGACGTGACTGACCGCCACCCGGCCGAACGGGGTGTCCGTGTGGGTCCCGTCGGCGGGCGCCGCGACGGCGAAGCCGTGGTTGTGGCAGGTGACCGCGATCTGCCCGGTCGTGAGGTCCTGGACCGGCTGGTTGATGCCCCGGTGGCCATAGACCAGCTTGTAGGTGCCGAAGCCGAGAGCGCGGCCGAGCACCTGGTTGCCGAAGCAGATCCCGAACAGCGGCACGCCGGCGGCCAGCACGCCCGTGGCCGCGGCGACCGCGTAGTCGGCGGTCGCCGGGTCACCGGGGCCGTTGGACAGGAACACGCCGTCCGGCCCGAGCGCCAGCAGGTCGTCGGCGGTGGCCGTCGCCGGCAGGACGTGCACCTCGCAGCCCCTGGCCGCCATCGACAGCGGCGTGTTGCGCTTGATCCCCAGGTCAAGGGCGGCGACCCGGAACCGGCGCTCGCCGCCGGCCGGGGCGACGACGTACGGCTCGCGGGTGCTCACCTCGGGCGCGAGGTCGGCGCCGACCATCGCCGGGCTCGCGAGCACCTTCGCCAGCAGCGCGGCCGGGTCGGCGTCGAGGCTCGAGACACCGCAGCGCATCGCGCCGCGCTCCCGCAGGTGGCGGGTGAGCGCCCGGGTGTCCACCCCGCTGATGCCGACGACGCCGGCGCGCGCCAGTTCGCCGCCCAGGTCCCGCTGGGCACGCCAGCTGGAGGCGATCCGGCTCGGGTCGCGCACGACGTAGCCGGCGACCTGGATCCGGGTCGACTCGTAGTCGAGGTCGTTGACCCCGGTGTTGCCGACGTGCGGCGCGGTCATCACCACCACCTGCCGGTGGTACGACGGGTCGCTCAGCGTCTCCTGGTACCCGGTCATGCCGGTGGAGAACACCGCCTCGCCGAACGTCTCGCCGACGGCGCCGAACGCCTCGCCGGCGAACGCCCGGCCGTCCTCCAGGACCAGCACCGCCGGCTGCCCCGGTCTGGCCTGTTCCCCTGTTCCCACCTGTGCCCTCGTTCCCTGCTCGCTCACTGAGGCTCGTCTGTTGGGCCCGGTCTGTTGGGCCGGGTCACGGCGCCGCGGCCACCGGCCGCGCGCCACGATGTCAGGCGGCGTCCCGCGGCGGCCCCGCCCCGCGACGACCACGCGGCCGGTCGGGGCCTGCCCGTCGGCGCCCTGCCCGTGGTTCGGGTGCCCGCGGTTCGGGTGTTCCTGGTCCTGGCCGGCGGCTCACTGCTCGCCGCGGCCGCGGCGACGCGGCGCGTCGCCGTACGGGTCCGGGTCGTACGGGTCGGGGTCGTACGGGTCGGGGCTCTGCCCGTCCGCCCTGCCCGGCCGCGCGTACGGGTCCGCGGGCCACGGCGCCTGCTCGCCCGGCCGGGCCGCGTACGGGTCCCCCAGGTCCGGCGGCGCCGCGGCGTACGGGTCGCGCGGCGTCGGGCGCGGTCGCGCCGCCGGCGGGGGCGAGGCCGGCGGTACCGGTGCCTGGTAGGCGCGAGGCGGCGTCCGCTGCCCCGACCCATAGGGGTCGTACCCACCACCGGCGGCCGGCCGCGCGCCGGCCGGGCC
>NZ_JADWYU010000225.1 GCF_016786325.1 Frankia nepalensis
CCACACCCACGTCCGAGCGGGCAAGGGCCACTGGGGTCATTCTGGCGCGCCCATAGTTACGTTCATTTCCGTTCCAGGGTCTGGTGCGTTGTGCGGAGCCGGGGCGTGCGGAGCTGCCGCGCTGGCATCGCGAGCTGGTCCAGCGCCGGTGGACCTATCCACGGCCGCGTCGTGATGGCTGGCTCGAGGAGCCGTCAGCTCCCGCCGTCGCAGCTTGTCGGCCAGCGCCAGCTGGCGGTGGGCCGCGGTGTGGTCACCGGCCATCGTGAAGGCGCGCGCGAGTAGTTCGTGGTTGTGTTCGATGAACGGGTTGCGCGATACGGCGTAGGCGGCGTACCGGACGGCGTCGTCTGCCTGTCCGGCGGCCAGCCGTGCCGCCGCCGCGTCGCGTAGTCGGGCCTCGTGCGCGGCGGCGACCTGATGGCGGGCTACCAGCAGCCAGGAGTCGAATCCGGGCGCGGCCGCGGGTTCCACCACGCGATCCGCACCGGCACCCTCTGCCGCTACGATCCGTGAGACCCGCCGACCGCCGGGGCCAGCGACCCGATCCGGTTCGTACTCGTGCGGGGCGCCACCGACCGCGCGTCGCCGGTGGGAGACGAGTTTCATCTGCCCGGCGGGCATCTCCGCGAAGGTGAGGTCATGCCACCGCCTGCTCGCGGTAGTAGGAGCGGTACGTCGCCGACGACTGGAGCAGCGAGGCGTGGGTGCCGATGTCGCCGACCCGTCCCCGCTCGACGACGACGATCTGGTCGGCGTCGCGGATGGTGGTGACGCGGTGGGCGATGACGAGGGACGTCCTGCCGGCGAGGAGCCGGTCGAGGGCGCCGAGCACGAGGCGTTCGCTGGCGGCGTCGAGCGCGCTCGTCGCCTCGTCGAGGACGACGATCGCGGGGTCCTTCAGCATTACCCGGGCGATGGCGAGGCGTTGTCGCTGGCCGCCGGAGAGCGTGACGCCGCGTTCGCCGAGCTCGGTGTGGATCCCGTCGTCCCAGGTTCGCACGAACTCCCAGGCGTTCGCCTCGTGGAGCGCGTGTTCGATCTCCTCGTCGGTGGCGGTCGGTCTGGCGAGTCGCAGGTTGCGGGCCAGTGAGCCGCTGAGCAGGACGGAGTCCTGGAAGACGACGCCGACTGCGGCGCGTACCGAGGCCTGTGTGACGTCGCGCAGGTCGTGGCCGTCGATCGTCACGCGGCCGTCGACCGGGTCGAAGAATCGGAGCAGCAGCTGGGCGACGGTGGACTTCCCCGCGCCGGAGGGGCCGACGAGCGCGGTCGTCTGGCCGGGCCGGATCGTCAGGTCGAAGCCGTCGAGGACCGGGCGCGAGGCGCGGCCCGGATAGGCGAACGAGACGTGTTCGAACGCGACGCGACCGTCGGTGACGGCGAGGGCGGGGGCGTGGGGACCGTCGGCCACGGCGGGCCGTTCCTCGAGCAGCTCGGCGGCGCGTTCACTGGCGGCCAGCCCGGTGATGACCTCTGGCAGGGTGGTGATGACCTGCGTGAGCGCGCTCGACCCGCGCAGCCAGAACCCCCAGATGGCGACGACGTCGCCGATGCTGAGCGTTCCTGACGCCGTGCGCCAGGAACCGATGAACAGGAGCAGGAACGGCGCGACGAACGCGAGGTGGAAGCCGAGGGGGTCGGCGTAGCGGTGCTGGAGCCGCGCGAGGGCCTCGGAGCCGGCCCGGACCCGTTCGGTGCCGCGGCGGACCTGGCCGAGAGCGTCGTCCTCGGCGTTGAACGCCTTGAGAAGGGCGTTCACGCCGAGCATTTCGGCGAGCGTCCCGGAGGTCCTGCCGAGCTCGTCTCTGATGTCGCGGCCGCGGCGGCGAAGCCGCGGGAGGACCAGCAGCGTCCACACCACGGCCACGGCGAGCAGCCCGAGCGCGAGCAGCGCCATCCACAGGTCCACCCACGCGATGAGCCCCACCGAGATGACCAGCAGCGCCACCGCCCACCACAGCACCATGCCCTGCCAGACCGCGAGTTCCAGGCGCTCGATGTCCTGGTTGATCAGGGCGGCGATGTCGCCGACGCGCGAGCGGTGGAAGAAGTCCATCGACAGGCGCTGCACGTGCTCGTACAGGGTGCGCCGCAGGTTGGTGGCCCAGCGCGCCGCGCCGCGGCGCGTCCAGGTGTGCGCGAGGTACGCCGCGGTGAGGAAGGTCGCCGCCATGGCGGCCGCGGCCACCACCGGTCCCTGCCAACCGGAGCGGACGAACTGGTGCGGGTCGTGCTGGATGCGGTTGAGCGCGACCCGGAAGACGGCCGGCGTGAGACTCTGCGCGACGGCGTCGACGAGGATGAGCGCGTAGCCGCCGACGAGTAGCCGCCCACCGTCGCCGGCGTGCGCGAACAACGTGCGCAGCGCGCGTGGCGAGTGCCGCGCCAGCACGCGGGGGTTACCTGTCACCGGCTTGTTCGCGGCCAGTCCTCATGCGCGGGCGCCTTGATCGAGCAGAATCCTGGATACCCGCTCGCGCAGCTCGGCGAGAGCCTGGCCGCCCGTGGCACCCGCGTCGCGTGGAGCGAGACCGAATCCCGTGTACATGACGCGGCGTTCCTGGACGAGCGGCGGAGTCGACTCGTGCAGGGTGCAGCTCAGGTGCACGGTGAGGTCGCCCGGTTCGGTCGGGACGGCGACGACCGGCAGGTAGGGCCGGGATTTGGCGATCTCCACCGGCATGAGAACCCGGTGGGAGCCTGCGACGACGCGCAGCTGCCCGTTCGCGGCGCCGCTCGCCGTGACCGCGATCCCCACGACCGTGCCCGAACACTGATACGCGTGCCGGCCGAAGTGGCAGTCGCGGTGGAAACTGACGTCCGACGCGCCGCTCACGACCCCCTTGGGCTTGATGAGCGCTTCCAGACCCTTGCCCCCGACGGGGCGCTGAACGAGATCGTCGTTTCCGGCCAGGGTTTGACGTAGTCGGTCCCAGAGATCGCTGCCCACGATGGCCGCGGTCCGCGGAGACCGGGCGACGAAGTCCTGGAGCCGGACGCACCGGCGGGTTCCGTCGGCCAGGGTCGCCCACCAGGACCGGCCATCGCCCTCGTGATAGTCCGGGAGCGCGCGGTCGATGTCCTGCGAGACCTCCCGCATGGCGACCGGGTCCACCCAGCCCCGCAGGTGGAGGAAGCCGGCCTCGCGCAGGAAGTGCGCGACGTCCGCGGGATCGTCGTCTGGGGTGAGAACGCGGCCGAGGTCGAGCGGCGCCCCATGGCGGTCGAGGAACTCGATCCCGTCGTCCACGACCGGCCAGCCTTCGAGCAGTGTCAGCCATAACGAGTCCCAGACAGAGACGTCTCGCTCGTCGCCGCCCCGGTACCGCAGCTCGCGCACGGTGATCATGGCGTTGAACGACCGCTGGTTCTGCACCCAGTCGGAGAACTGGTCCGCGTCGAACGTCACGACGAGCGCGCCGTCGGCGACGCCCGGCGAGACGGCTAGGCCGCCGTCGGCGGCCGAGAAGGACCAGGAACGGTCACCGATCTCGATCGCCAGCGGCGCCGCGCCGAGCCGCTCGACCCCCTGCGCGACGAGCGCGCCGTGACGGGCGGCGAGATCAGGGAACGCGCTCGCCAGGAAGTCCTCCATCGTGACCTTGCGCAGGTCGGCGTCGAGACGGGTACGGCGGTCCAGGGCGACGGGCATACGTTTCCCTCTCGCGATGTCCAGCCCGGCCACCAACGAGGCGAGGCGGTCGGGAATCGTGGTCGTGAGCGGAGCACGGGAGCGAGGAGGAGCGGCCCGACACCGGGATCAGCGTTCGCTCCGTGGCAGGGTCCGCCCGGTCACTAGCGCGCGTTAGTCCGGTGGCAAACTATCATCGCGCTACTAGCGCGGGCAAGCTGTCACCGGTGCCGCGACGACTGCTGATCACCGAAGCGCCACGTCGCCGCCTCGCCGTGGTTGTGATCAGCCGCGAGCCCTTCGGGGCCGGGTCAGGCGATGGCCGGGTGTTCGGCGAGGGCTGGCATGGCGAGGGCGTGCAGGCCGGCGCGGATTCGGTCGAGTGACATGCCGCGGGCGGTGTGAAGGTAGTCGACCGCGTCGGCGCGTACGGCGGTGTAAAGGATGTGGCCGAGGTAGTCGGCGTCCACGCCGGGGCGTGCGGCGCTGATCCGCCGGGTGAGCTCGGCGATCCAGTGCTGGCTGGCGGGGCTGGTGTAGTAGCCGTTCGGGCCGCTGTGGTCGAGCGCTCGGATGAGTGAGCGGTTCGCCCAGACGAAGTCGAGCAGATCGTCGAGGTAGGACAGCAGCGCGGGGACGGGTTCGGTCGGACCGGCGTCCGACCCCGGGTCCTTCTCGCTGCGCAGCAGTGCGGTGGCGCGGCGGGCGAGGACGGCCTCGATCAGGGCGCCGCGGTCGCTGAACCTGCGGAAGAGGGTGCCCTTGCCGACTCCGGCGGCCTCGGCGATGTCGTTCATCGAGACCGTCCCGGCGTCGGTGCGGTCGAACAGCTCGGCTGCCGCGGCCAGGATCGCCTCCCGGTTGCGCGCCGCGTCGGCTCGTTCCCGCTGGGCGGTCATCAGCGCTTCTCCTCCTCAGTCGCGACTGGTTGGCCGCGACGGTTGCCCTGCGGACCGTCGGTCCGTATCGTAACCCGTAAGCGGACCGCCGGTCCGGTGGTGCGACCCCTCGGACCCCGATTGTTACTGGCGCCGAGGCCCGGTCAGCGTGCCGCCGCGGTGACTCGTGCCGCTGTCCGCTGTCGTGTGGGAGGAGTGGAGTTAATGGGCTTCGAGAAGCCTGGCATCGCGTTGTCCTGTGGCTTACCGCCGGGGCCGGACTTCGCGGACCTCGCGGTGCTGGCCGAGCAGTTGGGCTATGCCCGGGTGTGGATCTATGACTCGGCGCCGCTGTGGGAGGACCCGTTCGTCCACCTGGCGCTGGCGGCGACGCGGACGACCCGGATCGGGCTCGGCACCGCGGTTCTGATCCCTCAGCAGCGGTCGGTGATGGCGATGGCGAGCGCGGTGGCCACCCTCGCCCGGATCTCCGAGGGCAGGTTCCTGGCCTGTTTCGGCACCGGGTTCACCGCCCGGCTGACAGTCGGGCAGCGCCCGATGACCCTGGACGCGCTGGCCGCCTACGTCACCGCGCTGCGCGGCCTGCTCGCGGGTCAGACCACCGTCGTCGACGGGAAGCCAGTCCGGATGCTGCACGCGGACGGGCTCGCGGCGGCGCGTCCGGTCGAGGTTCCGTTGTGGCTGAGCGTCTTCGGCCCGCGCGGCTCGGCGATGGCCGCCGACCTGGCCGACGGCGTGATCGGCCCGCCGCATCCGACTCTCCCGGCGGCGACGATCATGTCCGGCACGGTGCTCGACCCGGGGGAGGAGCCGGGGTCGGCTCGGGTCCGGGAGGCGGTCGGGCCGTGGCGGGTCGTCGACTGGCACAACGCCTATGCCCGCGGCGGCGCCGAGGCGGTCGACGCGATGCCGGGCGGCCGAGTCTGGCGCGAGGCGCTGGAGGCGCTGGCTCCCGAGGGCGAGCGGCATCTGCTCACGTTCGAAGGTCACGTCACCCACCTGCCGGACCGCGACCGCGGGCTGCTCGACCACATCGATACCAGGATGATGATCGGTGACGCCGCGCGTGTCGCCAAGACCCTCGCGCGTCTCGGATCGGCCGGGTTCTCGGAGGTCGTCTACACCCCATCCGGGCCGGATGTCGCCCGTGAGCTGACCGCGTTCATGGCCGCCCGGCCCGCGCGGCTCACGCCGGCGGTCTGACTCGGCCAGGTCTGGATCGTCAGTCCCGTACCTGAGTCTCCGCGGACCGGTGTCGTTCGCCCACGGCCTTCGCTGTGGCCGACGGCCTGAGCGTTCCTGGCTCCGGCCCAGCCCGTCCCGCTCGCGCGTTAGCGAATACCGCCTCGACCTCGTAGAGGAGAGAAGCCCCGTGCCCCATTTCGCCAAGCCCCCGGCGGGGAGCTGGACCCAGCACTACCCCGAGCTGGGCACGGCCCCCGTGGACTACACCGACTCCGTCGACCCGGCGTTCTACGAGCTGGAGAAGGTGGCCATCTTCCGTCGCTCGTGGCTGAACGTCGGCCGGGTCGAGAAGCTCCCGCGCACCGGCAGCTACTTCACCAGGGAACTGGCCGTCCTCGACACGTCGCTGATCATCGTGAAGGGCGCGGACGGGAAGATCCGCGCCTTCCACAACGTGTGTCGTCACCGGGGGAACAAGCTGGTCTGGAACGACTTTCCCGGTGAGGAGTCGGCCGGTGTCTGCCGGCAGTTCACCTGCAAGTACCACGCGTGGCGCTATGACCTCACCGGGAAGCTGACGTTCATCCAGCAGGAGGGGGAGTTCTTCGGCGTCGACAAGGACCAGTACGGCCTCAAGGAGGTCGCCTGCGACGTCTGGGAAGGGTTCATCTTCATCAACCTGGAGCCGGCGGAGAGTCTGACCGAGTATCTCGGCGACCTGGCCAAGGGCATCGAGGGGTACCCGTTCCACGAGATGACCTCGGTCTACACCTATCGGGCCGAGGTGGGCAGCAACTGGAAACTGTTCATCGACGCGTTCGCGGAGTTCTACCACGCCCCCGTGCTGCACCACAAGCAGGCGGTGAAGAACGAGGCGGAGAAGCTCGTCGGCTATGGCTTCGAGGCGCTGCACTACGAGCTGAGCAGCCCGCACTCGATGGTGTCCTCGTGGGGCGGTATGGCTCCGCCGAAGGACCCGTCCATGGTCAAGCCGATCGAGCGGGCACTGCGCAGCGGCCTGTTCGGCCCGTGGGACCGGCCCGCGATCGAGGGCCTGGACCCGTTGCCTCCGTCGATCAACCCGTCCCGGTCGCCGTCGTGGGGTACTGACTCGTTCGAGTTCTTCCCGAACTTCACGCTGCTGTTCTGGGCGCCCGGCTGGTATCTGACCTACAACTACTGGCCGACGGCGGTCGACAGGCATCTCTTCGAGGCGAACCTGTACTTCGTCCCCGCGAGGAGCGCCCGTGAGCGGCTGGCCCAGGAACTTGCGACCGTCACGTTCAAGGAGTACGCGCTCCAGGACGGAAACACCCTGGAGGCGACCCAGTCGATGCTCGCCTCCCGGGTCGTCTCGGAGTTTCCGCTCAATGACCAGGAAATCCTGCTCCGGCACCTGCACAAGGTCGTCGCCGACCGCGTCAAGGAGTACACCGATGCCGCTGCCCGCTGAGTTCGCCGACCTCGAGCCGTACCTGGCCTGGGCGCTGCCCACCGAGTCCGAGCGGTACGCGCGTCGGCTGGACTCGTCGCTGGTGGAGATGCAGACGTTCTACGACGCGGCCTTTCCTCGTCTCGAGGAGGCCATCGTCTACTGCGACGAACACCCGTACGACGATCTGCCCGAGGACGCCCGCACCCTGCTGCGGCTCATGCAATCGCTGGTCATGGTGTCCTTCCCGGTCGAGGTCTGGAAGCAGGCGCGGGTGCCCGACAGCGGCGCCGCGTACCTGACCGTCACAGCCGAGCCGGTGGTCTGACCGCGCTCGTTCGCATCTGCGCCGGGCGCCGGGTCCGACGCGCGCGAAGCGCGTCCCCGGCGTCCGGCGGGGACCACCGTCTGTCGTAAGCCGAGATGGAGAGGACGTACGCGATGGCTCTTTATCCCAAGCCCGCCGAGGGGAGCTGGACCGAACACTTCCCCGGAGTCGGGACGGGGGTGCTGTCCTATGAGGACTGCATCTCGCCGGAGTTCTACGAGGCAGAGCGTGAGGCGATCTTCAAGCGGGCCTGGCTGAATGTCGGGCGGGTCGAGGACGTGCCCCGCGTGGGCAGTTACTTCACGAAGGAGATCGAGGTCGCGGCGACCTCGCTCGTCGTGGTACGTGACCTGACCGGCCAGGTGCGGGCGTTCCACAACATCTGCCGCCACCGCGGTAACAAGCTGATGTGGAACGACTACCCCCGTGCGGAGACGGCGGGCTCCTGCCGGGCGTTCACCTGCAAGTACCACGGCTGGCGGTACGACCTGACCGGGAAGCTCACCTTCGTCCAGCAGGAGGGGGAGTTCTTCGACCTCGACAAGGCCGACTACGGCCTGGTTCCGGTGCACTGCGAGGTGTGGGCCGGCTTCATCTTCATCAACCTGGCGGAGAGTCCCGAACCGCTCCAGGTCTTCCTGGGCGCGATGGTCACTGATCTCGGCGGGTACCCGTTCGACGCGCTCACCGAACGGTACGACTTCACCGCCGACATCCGGTGCAACTGGAAGATCTTCCTGGACGCCTTCCAGGAGTACTACCACGTGCCGGTCCTGCACTCCCAGGAGGCGACCCCGGCGGCCCGGCCGAAAATGCCCGGGTTCGAGGCGCCGTACTACAACCTGGACGGACCGCACCGGATGGTCGCCACCTCGGGACCGCCGCGCCGGCTGTGGCCCACCGACTACCAGTACCCGATCGAGATCGCGACCCGCAGCGGCCTGTTCGGCCCCTGGAACGAGCCCGACCTCGGTGACGACCTGCCCGGAGTGAATCCCGGCGGGATCAAGGCCTGGCAGATGAGCAACTTCCAGATCTTCCCGAACATGGAGATCCTGATCTGGCAGACCGGCTGGTACATGCTCTACCGCTACTGGCCCACGTCGCACAACACCCACCGCTTCGAGGGGTCGCTGTTCTTCCCGCCGGCCAGGACCGCCAGCGACCGCGCGGCCCAGGAGTGCGCCGTCGTCATGTTCAAGGAGTTCGCGCTCCAGGACGCCGGGATGCTGGTCGGAACCCAGCAGGGCCTGGAATCACGGGCCGTCCGCGACGACTTCCCCCTCAACGACCAGGAACTGCTGGTACGCCACTTCCACAACTCGGTCGCGTCCTGGGTCGACGACTACCAGCGTGCGCATCCGGTGAGTGTGACGCGATGACCGAGGCTGTACTTCCCGCGGACTTCTCCGATCTGGAGCCCTTCGCCGCCACGTGGTGCCTGGCGACCGAGGCGGAACGCTACGCGCGACGCATGGCGAGCACCATGGCCGAACTGGAGGCCTTCTACCAGGCGGGTTTCCCCCGGATTGGGGAGGCGCTCGGGTACTGCGACAAGTTCCCGCTCGACGGCCTGCCCGACGACGCCCACCACCTGCTCCAGCTCGTGCACTCGCTGATCATGGTCGCGATGTGTGTGGAGATCTGGCATCAGCCGAACGTCATCGACGGCGCCGACGCCGTGCTCGATCGCGTGGCCGAACCGCTGCCCTGACAGCGGGCCGCGCTTGTTGCCACACAGGCAGACCACACAACCATCAGATACCAGGACACCGGAGGAACACGGATGGCCAAGGGATACGTCATCGTCACGGAAGCCATCAAGGACCCGGCCGGGATGGAAGCCTACAGCCGGGCCTCCGCGCCATCGATGATCGAGAGTGGGGCCAAGGTCCTCTCCGTCGACACACAGCCTCAGCTTCTCGAGGGGACCTGGCACGGAAACCGGACCGTGCTCGTCGAGTTCGAGTCGGTGGAAGCCGCCCGAGCCTGGTACGAGTCGGCTGGGTACGAGAAGGCGAAACCGCTGCGGTGGGCTGCCGCCGACAGCAACGCCGTCATCCTCACCGGCTTCGAGATGCCAGCTCGACGCGGCTGACCCGGCACCGGCGTCTCGATAGTTAGTGAGGATCTGGCATGTCGTTCCGGTGGGCCATCGCCGGCACCGGTGAGATCGCTCGTGGATTCGCCGTGGCCCTGAACCGGTTGCCCGACGCCGAGCTGGTGGCCGTCGGGTCCCACGACCCGGCGGCAGCCGAGGACTTCGGTGAGTGGTGCGGCGTACCGCGAGGGCGAAGGCACGGCTCCTACGGCGAACTCGCGGCCGACGACGGCGTCGACATCGTGTACGTCGCCACGCCTTCGTCCCACCATCACCGTCACACATCGATGTTCCTGCGCGCCGGGCGAGGCGTGTTGTGCGAGAAACCGTTCGGCCTCGACGCGGCCCAGGCCAGCGAGATGGTGGCCGCGGCCCGCGCGCAGGGCCGGTTCCTGATGGAGGCGATGTCGAGCCGCTTCCTGCCCACCTATGTGCATCTTCGGGAACTGGTCGCCGCCGGCTCGATCGGCACCGTGCTCGGAGTGGACGGCGAGCTCGGCCTGCGGTTCCCCTCCTTGGTGGGCCACCGTCTGTTCGATCATGCGCAGGGCGACGGCGCTCTGCTCGACCTTGGCGTCTACCCGGTCTCGCTGGCCAGCATGCTGCTGGGCGAACCTGACCGGGTAAGCGCGCTCGGCCAGCAGGGACCCACCGGCGCCGACGAGCATGTCGCCGTCCTGATGAACTATCGACACGGCGCGATGGCGCTTACTCGCGCGTCGCTGCGCGTCAGCCTCGGCTGTATCGCCAGGATCTTCGGCACCGACGGGAGCATCGAGCTGCCCGCGTTCATGCACTGCCCGGACGAGCTCCTGCTGCGGGGGCGGCCCGGCACCCAACGACTACACCTGCCCGCGGCCAGCGACAACGCGCACCGCGGTCACCTGGGCAGCAGCGGACCCGGCGGCGGTCTGCACCACCAGATCCGCCACGTGCACGAGCGGCTACGGGCCGGCCAACTGGACAGCGACGTCATGCCACTCGCGGAGTCCGTATCGGTGATGCGAACCCTCGACGTCGCGCGCGCCCACATCGCGCTTCGCTACCTCGACGCCGACCTCAGGCCGCCACACACCGGGGCGGCCGCGGGCATGTGACACCCATGGCACCAAGGTCGCGATCATCACCGGGGATGCGCCGGAGGCGACCCCCGAGAACACGACGGTATACGAGCAGGGTCCGTGGGCCGCGGGAGTCAGCGACGTCGAGGCGTTTGCTTCAGTACCGGCGCTGGCGGCCCCGCCCAGACCGCTAGCAAGGTGGCCGCCGTCGGATGAAGGCAGCCGGCGCGTGGCATCCCGGAGTAGGCCCGTCGGCTCCGACCTCCGGTGGCGACGTTCGGAGCCTCGTTCTCACGGTGAAGGGATGGCCCTAATGACGGATTCGGCCAGAGGGCCGTTGCGTGGCATAAGCGTCCTTGAACTGGCAGGCATCGGTCCCGGCCCCTATGCGGCCATGCTGCTGGCGGACCTTGGCGCGGAGGTCGTGCGCGTGGAGCGGCCCGGCCAAGCGCGCGACGTCGCCGAGCCCGTCATCCTCCGCGGCCGCCGGCGCGTCGTCCTCGACCTCAAAGTGGCCGCGGACCGCGATGCGTTCCTTGCTCTGTGCGAGCGCGCCGACGTTCTCATCGAGCCGTACCGACCAGGAGTGGCCGAGCGACTCGGCGTCGGGCCAGACATCTGCAGGCAACGCAATCCGCGGCTCGTCTACGCGCGAATGACCGGCTGGGGGCAGGAGGGTCCGTGGGCGCAGGCCGCAGGACACGACATCACCTACATCGCCGTCACCGGCGCACTACACGGTATCGGCCGCGCCGACGGCCCGCCGCAGCCGCCGATCAACCTGCTCGGTGACTTCGCCGGCGGGTCACTGTTCCTCGTGGTCGGCGTGCTCGCCGCCCTTCTCGAGCGCGAAAGCTCCGGGCAGGGAGACGTCATCGACGCGGCAATTGTCGACGGGACGGCCCACCTGACGACGTACGTTCTTGGCCAACTGGCACATGGGCTCTGGAACGAGAGGCGCGGACGCAACCGCCTCGACACAGGTCAGCCGAACTACGACGTCTACGCCACCGCGGACGGGCACTGGATGGCAGTCGGGGCGCTCGAGCCGCGGTTCTACGCAGAGTTGTTGCGGGTGCTGGAGATCGACGCGGCCGCCCTGCCCCCGCCGAACGATCCCGCGGGTATGGCGCAGGTGCGCGCAGTCCTGAGCACGCGGTTCGCCGAGCGCACGCGAGACGAATGGGCAGCGGCGTTCGCGGGCACCGATGCCTGCGTGTCACCCGTGCTCACCTGGAACGAGGCACGCGCGAACCCTCAGCTTGCCGCGCGCGGGACCCTCGTCGAGCGCGACGGCGTGTGGCAGCCGGCGCCGGCGCCCCGGTTCACGCGCAACCCACTCGAACTCCCTGACGCGCCGCCCGCCGATCCAGAAGGCGCACTCGCGGTGCTCTCGGATTGGGTCATGGGCGCGGCAGCCAGGCCCTCGGGACCGTGATCGTTCGGGCGTATGCCAGCCGCGATGCTGCCCCTCGCGACGGACATCAGAGGCGACGGTACGTCCGACGGCAGTCGGCCAGTCGGTTGGGCGCGCAGGGTGCCGCGCGTTCCCGGCCTTGGGCGCCCGCGGGTCGAGGCGGGCGTCATTGGCCGGCACGACGCCGCCGATGACAGGTACCGGTCGTGCGGGGCCTCTGTGGACCGACTGCCCGTCGCGGCCCGTCGCTCCCCGTTACCGGACCGCTGGTACGGTTAGAGTGCTACGATCCGGACCGGCGGTCCGATCCGCGGGAAGGGCCTGCGACTGGGCGGGATGCGTGCTGGTGACCGTCGGGACGGAACGGGACGATGCCGCCCGCGACCGGAAGGTGATCCTCGCGGCGGCGACCGGGCTCACTCCGCTGGTTGCCGCCGCGCGCCCCGGTGAGAACACGGACTACCTCGCACACATCCTCTACACCACGGTGCGGGCCGACGCTGTCGACTGTCTCCACACCGCTCGCGGCATGTGGCTCGACCGGATTCGCGCTGGGCTGCGCGCCCTTGCCGCGCCGTCGACCATGGTCGCCGCCTCCGCGCCGGCGTTCGGCTGACCACTCCTCCACAGGTCGCCGCCCGGTGACCGACTCCACCCGAAGGACGGAACCGCCATGATCAAAGTGATCATGCTGTTGAAGCGCAAGCCAGGGCTGTCACTGGCCGAGTTCGTCGAGCACTACGAGAACGTTCACGTCCCGCTCGTCGAGAAGCTCGCGACCAGGGCCAGGCGGTACGAGCGGCACTTCCTGCACCCGATGGGGAATGTTGTCGCCGGTGGGGACCCCCTGGAGCCGGAGTACGACGTCGTCACGGAGATCTGGTACGACGACCTGGCGGCGTTCACCGACGAGAAGCGGGACGCGCGCCAGCACCCCGAACTGGTCGCCGCCGTCATCGCGGACGAGAAGGTCCTGTTCGACCGGGCGAAGACCCGCTTCGCGTTCGCCGAGGACCGAGTCTCCACTCTTGGAGTCGGCAGTCAGCGCGCAACGGACGCCCTGTAGATCCTTCCCGGGATGGAGGCCGCGCGTGCGGCAGGTGAACAACTGGTTGGCCGGACGGCTGCTTGGCGGTGCGTTCGCATGATCGCGGATATCGATCCGTATGAACGGGCCATCGTCGACCTCGTCCGTGAGTTCGTCGACGAGGAGGTCCGGGCGCGCCGCGTTCGATGACGCGCCGCGTTACGCGCAGCAGCGCGAGTCGTTCGGCCGGCCGATCTGGCGGCACCAGTCCGTCGGCAACCATCTGGCGGACATGGCGACCAAGCTGACCGCGGCCCGCCAGCTGCTGCTGCACGCGGCCCGGTGCTACGACACCGGCGGGCGCGCTGATCTTGAGGCCGGTATGGCGAAGTACTTCTGTTCGGAGGTCGCCATGGAGGTGGCGCTCGGGGCCGTCAGGGTTCACGGCGGCTACGGCTACTCGACCGAGTTCGACGTCGAGCGGTATTTCCGGGACGCGCCTTTGATGATTGTCGGCGAGGGCACCAACGAGATCCAGCGCACCATCATCGCCGAGCGGCTCGTCGCCCGGGGAGGACTGCCGCGATGAAGCTCCGTGTCTCGCGGAACGAGAGCGCGGAAATTTCGCCCGGAGGGCGACACGCGCCAACCGGAACCGAAATACCGCGTGAGTTGACGGCTTCCGCCGACACCACCCGGCCCGCCTGACGGGAACGCGATCCCAAGCGGAGCCGTCAGTGCCGAATGAGACACGGCCGCAAAACACGTCCAGAGGCAGATGAGAGAGGCATGCCAGCAGCGCCTGGTCTCGACGCGGGACCAGGCATCGACGTAGTCATTCGACTCTCAGCATAGGGATGTTATGGATCTTTCTGGTGTAGGTGTATGGAGCGTCCATCTGCGTTACGGCGACCAGGCTGAGGCCGCTGACGCCGCTGCCGAACTTGAGGATCTGGGGTTCGCCGCGGTGTGGATTCCCGATGGCGGAGGCCCGCTGTTCGACTCGGTTGGCCACCTGTTGGCGGCGACTCGCCGGATCGTCGTCGGTACCGGGGTGATGAACCTGTGGATGCACACCCCCGTGGAGACAGCGGCCTCTCACGCGTCACTGTCCGCCGCCCACGGTGATCGATTCCTGCTGGGTGTCGGCGTCGGTCACGCCCCAGCGGCCGATGCCGTGGAGCCCGGCCGTCCCCAGCGGCCGCTGGCAGCGATGAGAGGCTTTCTCGACGCCCTCGACACGGCCGCGCGGCCGGTCCCACGCACGGGGCGGGTTCTTGCCGCGCTGGGGCCGAAGATGCTTCAGCTCGCGGGCGAGCGCGCTCGCGGCATCCATCCCTACCTCGTCACGCCGGACCACACCCAGCGGGCCCGCGAGCTCCTCGGCGAGGGGCCACTCGTCCTGCCCGAGCAGACGGTCATCCTCTGTGAGAGCGCGGAAGAGGCACGGGCGATCGGAACTGACTGGCTCCGCGGGTATCTCGCACGCCCCAACTACGCCGGTAACCTGCTCCGGATGGGGTTCGCCCCCGAAGAGGTAGCGTCTGTGAGCGACCGCCTCTTCGACGCCCTCATCGCCTGGGGGGACGAGGAAGCCATCCGGCGCCGGGTCGGAGAGCACTACGCGGCCGGTGCCAATCACGTCGCGGTGCAGGTCCTCACGGCCGATCCCCGAGCGTTTCCGCGCGAGCAGTGGCGCCGGCTCGCCGCCGCCCTGAAGTAGTACTGGCGCCCGCCGGAAGCCGCAACCGGGCAGATGCGAACGGGCTGCCGGATGTCGCTTGTCAACGGTCCGAATCTGAGTTCTGACCTGGTGCGGGACCCGCCTGGGTGTTGAGAGCTTGATGAGGGAGGGGTTACGCCCGCAGGACGGTGGCGGTGCGGCCGGTGGGGGCGGGATCGCGTAGCGATCTCGGGGGAATGGCAGTCTCGGACGTCGCGGAGGCCGCACAGCGCGATCGAGGCTGGGAAGCTGGTCGGGCGGGCCCGGTAGCCGTCCCGGAGTTGGCTGAGGACGCTGATCAGGCTCTGCCCGCTCAGCGCGTCGATCTCGTCGAAGAACAGTGCCAGCGGCCGGGGGCAGACCTGGGCCCAGGCCGCGAGGCCCGCCGCGAGAAGGGTGCCTTCCGACGCCTCCGGCCACGGCGGCGGGCGCAGGTCCGCGGGCAGCGCCGTGCTGGCCGCGGCGCGGATCCGGGAGAGAATGTCGCGAGTCGCGGCGCCGTGGTTGTCGCCGGCGGCGCGCCCCGCCTCGCAGGAGAACAGCAGCGCTGCGTAGCGGCCTTTGGCTGTCAGTTCCTCGGCGAGCGCGGTCAGCGTCGTCGTTTCGCGGTCTGCCGCGGGGCGTGTACGACGAAGTACCCTTCCTGTTCCACCAGGTCGGGAACCTCCGGCAACCGTGACACCGCCGGGACCATGTAGTCGATTCCAGGCCGGCACGGACCAGCCGGCTGGAACCGGCCAGCCATCGATCGTCACACTCCCCAGGCCAGGCGGCACGGATCACGCTGCGCCCACCACCCTACGCACCATGACCGATCGGCGATCTCCCTGACCACGCCGCAGCCGTTCCCCCGAAACGAGTGCTCTGGATCTAGGACTGGCTGGTGGGCTTGCGTCGGTCGCTGGTCGGGTCGGTGGGAAGGCTGGTTGCGCCAGTGGGGCACCCGCCACGGCCGCACCCGGACCACGCGGCACAACTCAACATCACCAGGGGTGGCAGACCAGCATGCGCCCACACCTGGCCAAGACGCGAAAGATCTGGACTAGTTCGGTAAACAAGCCGATCCCTTCCGGGAATGGAACTAAAATCGCGGAGGTTCAACGCGGCGGTAACGCGTGGCTGCTTGGCACGGGGGTAAAGATGCCTGACCAGCCCTGGCATGGAAAAATGACCGGGGGCGGGGCGGCCAAGGGCTTGTCCGTCCTCGTCGTCGACGACTCTCGCCTCTACCGTGACGGGCTCGCCGCCATAGTCGGGCGGGAGCCGGACGTCGCCGACGTCCGCTGCGCCGAGGACGGGCCGTCGGTCGACGCCGCCCTCGCCCGCGGCGCGCCGGATGTCGTCCTGCTGAACCTGGCCACCCTGGAAAGCCGTGCCCTGATGGCCCGGCTGCGCCGGGCGGCGCCGTCCGCGCGGGTCATCGGGATCGGCGTCGGCGACTCCGAGGAGGAGATGATCGCGTGTGTGGAGGCCGGGATCTCCGGCTTCCTGCTGCGCCACGAGCCGTTCAGCCAGCTCATGCGACTGGTGCGCCGAGTGGTCGTCGGGGAGAGCTTCTGCTCGCCGCGCGTGACGGCCGCGCTGATGCAGCGCCTTGCCCACCTGGCTGCCGAGCGGCAGCGGGTACCGGTACTCACCGAGCGAGAGGACCAGATCCTCGGGCTGCTGGAGTACGGACTTTCGAACCAGCAGATCGCCGACCGGCTCGGCATTGAACTACGCACCGTGAAGAACCACGTCCACCACATTCTCCGTAAGCTCGGCGTTTCTCGCCGTGGCGAGGCCGTGGCGGTGTTCCGGGCGGCGCGGACCGGCTCGGTTCCTTCACAGCCTGTGTATGCCCAGGACGATCAGCGCCCCGTGGCCGCCCCTTCGTGAGTGGCCGCGAAAGGGGACCGGTACCGGTCCTTTCCGGCGCTTCGCTGAACCTTTCGCTCCATTTTTTCGGCGGCCCGGCCGCGTCATCGTGGGCGTGTGACCACGCGTATCGCGCTGCTCGACCTGCCCGGTCTGCTGGTCGACGTCGTGGTCGAGGCCTTCGCCCGTGAACCCGACGTCGTCATCGACGTGCTGCCGTCTGGCAGCCCGCCGGGGCGGATCCTGGCCGGGCGCCCGGACGTGGTCATGGTCGGCGTGGAGGCCCCCTGGAGCTACCCGCCGGCCGAGGGCCTGCTGTGCCAGCACCCGGGCCTCGGCCTGTTCGCGATCTCCCCGGACGCGCGGCAGGTCTGGGCACATGAGCTGCGCCCGAGCGCGCGTGCGCTGGCCGAGGTCTCCGCCTCCGGCCTGCGGGCCGCCGTCTCCGAGGCCGTCTCCAGGCGGCGGCCGTGACGGACCGGACGTGGGCGGCGGCGGGCACCGCGGAGCCGGGCGACCCGGGCCACAGGCTGCCCCGGGTCAGCTGCATCATGCCGACCCGGGACCGCCGCCCGTTCGTCGCGCAGGCGGTCGGCTACTTCCTGCGGCAGGACTACCCGGACACCGAGCTCGTCGTCGTCGACGACGGCAACGACGCGGTCGGCGACCTGATGCCGGACGACCCGCGCGTGCGGTACCTGCGCCTTGACGCGGTCCGGCCGCTGGGCGCGAAGCGCAACCTCGCCTGCCAACACGCGACCGGCGAGCTCATCGCCCACTGGGACGACGACGACTGGTCGTCGCCGCGCCGGCTGCGCCGCCAGGTCGGCGCGCTGCTGGCCGCGGAGGCGGATGCCTGCGGGCTGTCCGAGCTGCTCCACTACCGCGCGCCGCAGGCTGACGCCTGGCTCTACCGCGGCGACGGCGGCCACAACGGCCAAGCAGGCGGGAACGGGCACAACGGCCACGTCGCGGGCTGCTCGCTCGTCTACCGCCGCGCCGCCTGGAGCACCGCGCCCTTTCTCGAGGTGAACAGCGGCGAGGACAGCGCCTTCGTCGCCCGGCTGCCGGGCCACCGGGTGGTCGCTCTGGCGGACCGGTCGCTCATGGTGGCTGTGGTGCACGGGCGCAACACCTCGTCGTTGCAACTCGGCACGCGCCAGTGGGCGCCGGCGTCGCTGGAGGAGGTCGCGGGGCTGCTCGGCGCCGACCGGCCGTTCTACACCGCGCTGCGCACGGGCCGCGCCGCGCCGGCGAGGCGGGCTGAGACACCGGCGATCGCCGTCACGGTCGCCGCCGCGTTCGGGGTTGGCGGCTACGAGACGACCGCGGAGTACCTCGCTCTGGCGCTGAGCCGGGCGGGGGCGGCGGTGCGCGCGCTGCCGCTGGTCGGGTCCACGCCGCTGCGCGACGAGGTACGCGCGCTGACGCGGAAGGCGCCGGCGCCCTTTGCCGGGCAGCCGACGATCCTGCACACCTGGCTCGGCGCCCACGCCGGCGAGATCCTGCGTTCCCGGAACCTGTTCGTCTCGACCATGTGGGAGTCGGACCGGTTCCCGCGGGCGTGGGTCGACATCCTGCGCGACGTCCGGGCGGTGATCGTCCCGTCCACCTTCGTCGCCGACATCTGCCGGGCGGGCGGTGTCACTCGGCCTGTCCACGTCGTCCCGCTCGGCGCGGATCCGGACGTGTACCACTGGCAGCCCCGGGAGAGGCGCGCGGGCCTGGTCAGCCTGATCGTCGGGCCGGTCGCCGACCGCAAGAACACCCCTTTGGCGATCGCCGCCTGGAAGGAGGCCTTCGCCGGTGACCCGGACGCTCGACTGATCATCAAGACGACGTACGGCTACCACAACTACGCCCCGGACGATCCCCGTATCAGCTATGTCGACCAGCGGGAACCCACCGGCGGCATCGGGCACTGGTACCAGCAGGCGGACGTGCTGCTGGCGCTCGGCAACGAGGGCTTCGGACTGCCGCTGGTCGAGGGCATGGGCACGGGGCTGCCCGTGATCGCCCTGGACGCCGAGGGCCAGGCCGACGTCTGCCGGGACGCCGGCGGTCTCGTGCTGCCGGTGCCGGCCGCGGGCCGGGTGCCCTACCCCGCGCCGGACGGAACCCCGGCCGGCCACCGCTCGGTGCCGGACCTCGGCGCGGTCGTCCGCCACCTGCGCTGGGTCGACGGGCACCGCGACGAGGCGCGCGACCTGGGCCGCGCGGCGTCGGCCTGGGTGGCGGGCCACCGCAACATCTGGTCGCTCGGGCCCGGCCTGCTCGACGTCGTCGGGAGCGCCGGCTGGCCGGCCGGGCGCCGGCCGGCGCCCCGCACCCTGTGGGTGACCTCGCTGGGCAGGCACTGCGGCGTCGCCGCGTTCACCACGAGACTGGCCCGCAACGTGCCGGCGGCCGGCCTGACGGCGGCCGAGCCGGCGCTCGCCAACCGGTCGCTGGTGCACGTCCAGCACGAGCCGTCGCTGATGGACCCGCACGCGCTCGAGCGCTTCGCGGCGCGCGCACACGCCGCTGGGACGGCCCTCGTGGTCACCGAGCACGCCGTGCTGCGCACGGCCGAGCCGTGGGAGGGACGCGCCCGGGCGCTCGTCGCGGCGACCAGCGGCGGCGCGGCGCTGCTGCGGGCCCGCCACCCCACGAAGGAGGTCCGCCACATCCCGCTCGGCTGCGAGACCTGGAGCTTCCCGCGCAAGACCCGCCGAGGGCGCACGGTTGGCCTCTTCGGCTTTCCTGACCCGTACAAGGGCCACGGCCGGCTCGCCGAGGCGCTGCGAACCGTCCCCGGCTGCGACGTGGTGGTGTTCAGCCACAATCCCGGCAGGCGGGAGAACTTCGCCGGGTGGCCGGCGGGCGTGCCCGTGCGGTACCACTCGGACTGGCTGCCGCTGGAGCAGGTGGTGGCCGGGCTCGCCGCCGAGGCGGACGTGCTCGTCTTCCACTACGAGGCGTTCGAGCACTTCTCGGCCAGCTCGGCCGTGCTGGTGGGGCTGTCGACGGGCGTCCCGGTGCTCGTGTCCGACACGCCCTGGTTCGACGACCAGTGCGACGCCGTCCACCGCGCGGGGCGCGACGCGGAAGGCCTCGCCGAGGGCCTGGCCCGGCTGCTGGACGACGACGACCTGCGCGAGCGCGTCGTCGCGACGGCGCGCGACTACTGCGTCGCGAACTCGTGGAGCCAGACCGCGGCGCGTCATGTCGATCTGTGGAACTCGCTCGAGAACGCGTAAGGGAGATCATGCCTGTCACACCGCTCCACCCGGGGCTCTACGTCCAGGAGATCCCCAGCGGGGTCCACCCGATCAGCGGGGTGAGCACGTCCGACACCGCGTTCGTTGACTTCTTCCCCCAGGGGCCCATCGGGGTCGCGACCCGGGTCAGCGGATTCGAGGAATTCGTACGCCGCTTCGGGCCGCCCGACCCGCGTAGCCCCGCCAGCTACGGCGTGCTGCAGTTCTTCGTCAACGGCGGCCAGACCGCCTGGATCGTCCGCGTCACCACCGCCGGCGCGGTGCCCTCCCGGCTGGTGCTCCCGGGCGGCTCGACCCCGAGCGACACGCTGGTGATCGAGGCGCGCAGCCCCGGCGCGTGGGGCGACCAGTTGCAGGTGGCCGTCGACTGGAATCCCGCGGCGGCCAACGCGGGCTTCACCCTGGCGATCCGCCGGCTGGGCCAGGTCGGAGGGCGAACGCAGGTGATCGCCTCGGAGGTCCACCGTGACCTCACGATGGGCGTCGGCCCCCGCTACTTCGCCGATGTCGTGAACGCCGAGTCGGCGCTGGTCAGGGCGACCGAGGATGACCATGGCATGGGTCAGCCACCGACACCGACCGTGCCGGCGACGCCGCCAGATCCGACCGCCGCGGCCACTCCGGCAGCCAGGAACGGAATGTCGCCGGCGGCGCTGGCGGACCCGACGGCCGCCGGATTCCTTTCCCTCGCCGGCGGGAACGACGGGTCCCTGCCCGGCGCCCAGGAGCTGAAGGCGGGCCTGCTGGCGCTGGGGCGCATCGAGCCCGCGGTGGTGAACCTGCTGTGCATCCCGGCCGCGGCGACCCTTGACGGCCTCTCGGACGAGGCGACGCCGAACCTGAAGGACGTGGCCGACGCGGCCGCCGCGTTCTGCGAGACGTTCCGCTGCTTCTACCTCGTCGACATCCCCCAGGCCGTCGACAGCACCGACAAGGCCGAGAAGTGGCTGGCGGCCAACAGCCCGCGCGACCGGAACACGGCCGTCTACTTCCCCCGGCTGAAGATCGTCGACCCGGACCCGGCGCGCGGCGGCGCGCTGCTCGACGTGGCCGCGAGCGGCACCCTCGCCGGGCTGTTCGCCCGCACCGACGCCCAGCGTGGGATCTGGAAGGCACCCGCCGGCACGGCGAGCCAGCTGCGCGGCGTGATCCGCCCCGCGGGTGAGCCGCTCAACGACGCCGACAGCGCCGCGCTCAACCCGCTCGGCATGAACGTGATCCGCACGCTGCCCGTGCACGGGACGGTCAGCTGGGGAGCGCGCACCCTGTTCGGCGCGGACGCCCAGGCCAGCGAGTGGAAGTACGTCCCCATCCGGCGCACCGCCCTCTACATCGAGGAAAGCCTCGTCCAAGGGCTGCGCTGGGTGGTCTTCGAGCCGAACGACGAGCCGCTGTGGGCACAGATCCGGCTCAACGTCGGCGCGTTCCTGCAGTCGATGTTCCGCCAGGGCGCCTTCCAGGGCCGCACGCCACGGGAGGCCTACCTCGTCAAGTGCGACAGCCAGACGACCACGCAGGCCGACATCGACCGGGGAATCGTCAACATCCTGGTCGGCTTCGCGCCGCTCAAGCCCGCCGAGTTCGTCGTCATCCAGCTGCAGCAGCTGACCAGGCCCCCGGAGTAGAGCCCCAGAGTCAGGAGGTAGGCCGCCATGGCGCAGTTCAGCGTCAACGCCACGCGTTTCGACCCGTACAAGAACTTCAAGTTCCGGGTGAAGTGGGACGGCCGCTATGTCGCCGGCGTCAGCAAGGTCAGCGGCATGAAGCGGACGACGGAGGTCGTCAAGCACCGCGAGGGCGGTGACCCGAGCAGCAGCCGCAAGTCGCCCGGCCGCACCGAGTACGACGCGATCACCCTGGAACGCGGCATCACCCACGACCTTGAGTTCCAGCAGTGGACGAACAAGGTGTGGAACTACGGCAGCGGGCTTGGCGCGGAGACGTCGCTGAAGGACTTCCGCAAGGACCTGATCATCGAGCTGTACAACGAGGCCGGCCAGCTTGTCGTCGCCTGGAACGTCCACCGCTGCTGGGTCTCCGAGCTTGGGACGCCCGATCTGGACGCCAACGCCAACGCCGTCGCCATCGAGCGAATCAAGATCGAGAACGAGGGGTTCGAGCGCGACGACCAGGTCGTCGAGCCCACCGAGCCCACGCTCGCCGGGTAGGCCGGAATGGGGCAGTCCGCCGCGGGGGTCGTCGGCCCCCCACCACCGGGACCGGACACCAGCGCCGGTCTGGCGGCCGACGCGCTGCTGGCGGCGTGGGAGGCCGCGGCCAGCGCCGCGGGACACGGCCGCGCGCTCGCGCTGCTCGCGCCGCTGCCAGCGCCGCGCGCCGCGGCGCTCCCGCTCGGCCGGCGCGACGCCCTGCTGCTCGACCTCTACCGCGGCGTGCGCGGGCCCTGGCTCGACGCGCTCGCCGAGTGCCCCGGCTGCGCGGCCACGGTCGAGATCCGCCTGGCGGTGGCCGAGCTGGTCGACGGCTACCCGGCGGCGGCCAGCGGCTCGGAGCCGCTCGGCGACCCGGGGCCGCGCGACCTGGACCTGGGCACCGCCCGGGTGCGGGCCCGCTGCCCGGCCACCGCGGACCTCGTGGCCGCCGCCGCCGCGGGCACGGCCGACGGCGCCCGGGACGTGCTCGTCGCCCGGTGCGTCGAGCTGGTGAGCCGCCCGGACGGCTCCGCCCGCCCGCTCGACGACGACGAGCTCGACCGGGTGGGCCGCCACCTCGAGCGGGCAGACCCGTTGGTCGACGTGCGCCTCGACATCCGGTGCGACGAGTGCGGCCACGGCTGGCCGGCGCCGCTGGACGTCCCGGCGCTGGTCTGGGCGCAGGTGCGCGCGGGCGCGCGCCGCCTGCTGACCGAGGTCGACGCGCTCGCCCGCCGCTACGGCTGGTCCCAGGCCGAGATCCTCGGCCTGTCCGAGCGGCGCCGGCGCGCCTATCTGGACCTGACGTGACCGACCTGTTCTCCCGGCTGGCGGCGCGCGCCCTCGAGGGCGCGGCTGTCGCGGTGTGGGCCGAGCCGGACCTCGCGCCGGGCGGCGAACTCGACGCCGAGATCGAGGCGATGGCCGCGCCGGCCTGGCCTGGCCGGGCCGAGCCGGTGGCCGGGCCCGTCGACCGGAGCGCGCGGCCCGCGGCGTTGCCCGAGCAGGAAGGTGCCCCGGCACCCCCCACCGCGCCGCCGACGCCGATGCCAGCGGTCATCGCGCCGCCGGGTGCGCTCGCCGTGCCCTTCGGCGCCGGCCCGCCGGCCCCGGCCGCGGCGACGGCCCGGGCGGTCCTGGCGGGTGTGACCGGACCGGTGGACGTGGCACCGCCGGTCATGGCCGCGCCCTCGCGCGCGCCGGACGAAGACGGCCCACGGCCCGCCCGCCCGCCGGCCGCCCCGGCCCGGCGGCGCCGGCCGCCACCCGTCGGGTCGCTGCTCCCCCCGGCCCGCGACGACGCGCCCGCGGGGTCCGCCGCGCCCGCCGCGCCGCCCGTGGTCCCCGCGCGGACGGTCGAGGTGACGATCGGCCGGGTGGAGGTGCGCGTGCGCCCGCCCGCGCCGGCCCGGCCCGGGCGGGCGGACGGCGCCCGGGTGGCGCCCGCGCTGGAGCTCGACGAGTACCTGCGCCGGCGGGGGGAGCCGTCATGACGACCTCGCTCGGCATCGCGGCCACGACGGCCGTGCTGCGCCAGCTGCTGGTGAACGCGATCCCCGCGGCCGACCTGCAGGCCGCGCTCGGCGTCAGCGCGATCGAGGTCTCCGCGCTGCCGCCGGACCGCATCGACGTCACGGCCGAGACCAGCCGGCTCAACCTGTTCATGTACCAGGTCCGGCCGAACACCGGCTGGTCCACGACCGACCTGCCGTCGCACGACCGGGCGGGCCGGCGGCTGACGAACCCGCCGCTCGCGCTGGACCTCAGCTACCTGCTCAGCGCGTACGGCTCCAAGGACCTGCACGGCGAGATCCTTCTCGGCTACGGCGCGCTCGTCCTGCACCAGACCCGGGTGCTGACTCGCGACGCGATCCGGGCCACCTTCGCCCCGCCGCTGCCGACCGACCTGGCGCTGCTCGCGACCGCCGGCCTGGAGAACCAGGAAGAAGTGGTGTCGCTGTCGATGGAGTCGCTGTCGACCGACGAGCTCTCGCGGCTGTGGTCGGTCTTCGGCGAGAAGTACCGGCCGTCGATCGCCTTCCAGGCCCGGGTCGTGCTGCTGCGCGCCACGGACCCGGCCGCCCCGCCCGGGCCGCCGGTGCGCCGGGCCCGCCTCGCCATGTCCGTCTCCCTCCACCCGACGATCACGGCCGTCGAGCCGACGCCGGTGACCGCCGTGGCCGGGGCGGCGGTCGAGCTGGTCGGGACCGGCCTGCTCGGCGGCGCGACGACGGTCCTGTTCGGCGGCGGCGAGACCGCGACCCCCGCCGGGGGGTCGACGCCGTCGCGGGTGCGGGTGACGCTGCCGGGCACGCTGCGGGCCGGCGTGAACACCGTGCGCCTGCGCCAGTCGGCCAGCTTCGAGGGCGACCTGCGCGCCGGGCCCGAGTCCAACGTCCTGCCGTTCCTGCTGCGGCCGGCGTTCGCGCTCACCGGCACAGCCAAGCCAGACCTCACCGTCTCGGGTCGCGTCGTCGACCCCGGCGACGCGGGGCTGCTCTCGGCGACGGTGACCGCGCGGCTGGTGCCCCCGGTCGGCCGGCGCCAGCGGGTGTCGCTGCTGCTGACCCAGACGGACGCCGCGCCCGGCGCGGTGCCGCGCGGCTACACGATCCCCGCGCCGGCGCGGGACCAGGACCAGGCGGAGACGACGGACACCGTCGCGTTCGCCCTCGAGCGGGTCGCGCGCGCCCGCTACGCCGCCCGGGTCCGCGTCGACGGCGCCGAGACCGAGCTGGGCGCGACGGCCGGCGTCTACGACCAGCCAGAGATCGACCTGCGATGACCACGACCGCCGCGCGTCCCGACCCGGCCAGGCCCCCGGAGCCGGCCGGGCTGGCGGGGCCGGTCGAGGCGGCGGCGCCGGCTGAGTCGGTGCCGCTGGCCGGGCTGGTGGAGCCGCCTGAGCCGGCCGACCTGCCTGGGCGGTTGCGCGCGGTGCGTGCCCACCTGCGCATGTATGCCGTTCCAGGGCCCGACCGCGCCGACAGCACCGATCTTCCTGGCGCTCACGGCACCCCCCACTCCGCTGGCTCGTCTGACATCACCGATGTCCACGAGGCCTTCGAGGCGGACGCGAGGCCGCGGGGTGGGACGCCGCCGGAGCCGGACTGGCTCGCCGTGCTGGCCCGCCGGTGCGGGCTGAGCCCGTTCGAACGCGACGTGCTGGCCCTGGCCGCGGGCTGCGCGCTCGACCCGTCGCTGGCCGAGCTGTGCGCGCGGGCGCACGGCGACCCGGCGCGGCCCTTCGCGACGTTCGGCCTGGCGCTCGCCGCGCTGCCCGGCCCGCACTGGGACGCCGTCGCGCCCGACGGGCCGTTGCGAGCCCTGGCCCTGGTGGAGCTCGACACCCACGCGGGCGGGCTCGTCGGCGCCCGGCTGGGCGTCGACGAGCGGGTGCTGCTGGCGCTGGTCGGTCTCGACGTCGCGGACCCGCGGCTGGCCGAGCTGGCCGAGACCGTCGCTCCCGCCGGCGACGCGCTGCCCGCCCGGCACGGCCTGCTCCTGGAACGGGCCGCGGCGTGCTGGGCCGCGGACGAGACCGCGCCCCTGGTGCTGTGGGGCAGGGCCGGCGACCGGCGCTGCTTCGAGCGGGCGCTCGCCCACCGGCTCGGCGCGCCCCGGCTGTGGCGCCTGGAGGCGGCGGCGCTGCCGGCCGACCCGGCCGAGGCCGCCGGCCTGGTGGCCCGGTTCGCCCGAGAGGCGCGGCTCACCGGCTCCCCGGTCGTGCTCGACCTCGACGACGCCGACCCGGCCCAGCTGGCCGCCGCCCGCCGGTGGGCGCGCAGGCTCGGCGCGTCGGCGCGGCGCGTCGTCCTGTCCAGCGCCGAGCCCGTCACCGGGCTGCCCGCGGGCACGTTCGCCCTCGAACTGCCCGACGTGACGCTCGCCGAGAACGTCGGCCTGTGGAACGCGGCCCTCGGCCCGGCCGCGGCCCTGCTCGACGGCCAGGTCGAGCGGTTCGCCGGCCAGTTCCGGCTGCCCGCCGACCAGCTGCGCGCGGCGGCCACCGACCTGGCCGTCGCGGCCGGCCTCGGCCTGGCCGCCGACCTGGATGGTGACCTTGGCCAAGCCGGCGACTCCGGCCCGGTCGCGGACGAGTCGGCGGCCGTCGGCGGCCAGGCCGCGGGCGGCCCTGGCGTGGCCGGCGGTCCCGGCTTGGCGGACGGCGCCGGGCGGGCCGCCCAGGAAGCCGCGGCCGGCGGCGGGGCCGCCGGCGTCCCGGTGGCCCTCGGCCGTGAGCTGTGGCGGGCCTGCCGCGTCCGGGCGCGGGCCGACCTGGAGGGCCTGGCCGAGCGGGTCGCGCCGGCCGCCCGGTGGGGCGACCTGGTCCTGCCCGAACGGGAGCTGGCCGGCCTGCGCGACCTGCTGCGGCACAGCCGCCACCGGGCGCGGGTGTACGAGGACTGGGGGGCGGGCGGGCCCGGCAGGCGCGGCGCCGGGGTGACCGCGCTGTTCGCCGGCCCGAGCGGCACCGGCAAGTCGCTCGCGGCCGAGGTCGTCGCGGCCGAGCTCGACGTCGACCTGTACCGCGTCGACCTGAGCCAGGTTGTCAGCAAGTACATCGGCGAGACGGAGAAGAACCTGCGCCGGGTCTTCGACGCCGCCGAGCGCGGCGGCGCGGTGCTGCTGATCGACGAGGCCGACGCGGTGTTCGGGCAGCGCACCCAGGTCCGCGACAGCCACGACCGGTACGCGAACCTCGAGGTCAGCTACCTGCTGGCGCGGATGGAGACCTACCGCGGTCTGGCGGTCCTGACGACGAACCTGCGCGCGAACATCGACGACGCCTTCGTGCGCCGGCTCGGCTTCATCCTCACCTTCCCCTTTCCGGACGCCGCCGGGCGCCGAGCCCTGTGGGAACGGGCCTTCGGCCCACGGGTCCCGGTGGCCGGGCTCGACCCGCGGCGGCTGGCGCAGCTCAACCTGGCCGGCGGCAACATCCGCAACGTCGCCGTGCACGCCGCGTTCCTCGCCGCCGAGCGCGGCGGGCCGGTGACCATGGCCGACGTCCTGCGTGGCGCGCGGGCCGAGTACACCAAGCTCGAACGGCCCCTGACGCCGGCCGAGCTCGTGGGGTGGCCGTCGTGACGGCCACGGCCGGTTCCGTGGCCGGCGCCTCGGACGGTGCCCCGACGCGCGTGCGGGTCCGCGTCGAGCGGCTCGTCGTCGACGGGGCCCCTGGGGTGCCCGCCGACCTGCTGGCGGGCGCTGTCGCCGACGAGTTGCGGCGCCTCGCCAGCCGCGGCGCCCCGCCCGCCCCCGTCGCGGCGGAGCTGCCGGTGGATCCGGTGGGCGATCCGGTCGGCGCGGGCCGGGCCATCGCCGCGGCCCTGCACGCGAGGCTGCTGGCGGAGGTGGCGGATGGCTGAGCGCCCGCCGCCGTCGCCCAGGCCCGCCCCGCCCGCGCGCCGCGCCGCCGCGTCCCGCCGCGCGCGCTCGTCCGACACCCGACCTGGCCAGGCCGCCGACCAGGCCACGGGCGCCGGCGCGACCGGCCGCGGGACCGAACCGGCTGGCGGGCGTGGGCCGGCGCGCCCCTTCGGCCGGGACCTCAGCCGGATCCGGCCCCGGCGCGACAGCCTTGGGGAAGGCCCGCTCGACGACCGGGGAGAGCGGGCCGCGGCGCCGGACGCCGTCACGGCCGGCGAGGCGCTCGCGCGGCTGGTCGACCGGCTGCTCGGCCGCGACCCCGCCGGCCAGACCGGCGGGCTGACCGCGGTGCTCGGCCGTCTCGACGGTTCGCTGCGCGAGGCTGTCGTGGCGACGGTCGCCCAGCGTGGCGGCGGCCATGTGGCGACGGACCTGGCCGCGCTCACCGAGACCACGCCGCCCGAGCAGACGGCGCCGGCCAGGGAACCGGCGCCAGAGCCCGGTACCTCCGGCAAGGACCCGGCCGCCGAGGAGGCGACCGGCAAGGACGCTGGTGCTGGCGAATCCGGCCCGCTGGAGGAGCCGGGCAGGCAGCCCCTCGACCGGCTGGACGGCGACGCGGCGGGCGACTTCGCGACGTCGGCGGAGGGTTCGGCGGCCCAGGAGCCGGTGGCTGGGACCGGCGAGGACGCGGCGCGGCGGACAACCGGAACCGGACAGGCAGCCGAGACCGAGCAGACGGGCGAGACCGAGCGCCGGCCGGACGAGCAGGCCCCCGCGCCGGCGGCCCTGACGGTGCCGCTCGACGAACAGTCGGACCAGGCCGGGGGCTCGGCGCGGGAGGCCGCGGCGTCGGCCGGCCCAGCGGAGGCGGCCACGGGCGGCAAGGAGCTTCCCGCGGCCGGCGCGGCCCCGGCCGCCGGCGAGGGCGCCGAGCCGGCGCCGCTCGCCCCCGAGGAGGGAGCCCAGACCGCGGCCGGGCCGCGCGAGGCGGCCGGTTCGGGCGAGGCGGCGGACCCAGAGGCCGTCGTCGGTGCGGACGAGGCGACCGGCCTGGACGCGCCGGCCGCTCTGGCGACGTCTGGAGAGGCCGACACCGAACCCGCCACCGAGCAGGCGGGTGGCCCCTCGGCGCGCGCGGAGGCCGCCGCCAGGCCCGGACCGGCCGCCGAGGATGCCTCGTCCGCAGAGGAAGTCTCGTCTGGTGAGGACGCCCCGGCTGGCGCCGTCGAGGCCGACCGGGAGCCCGAAGGCCTGCCGGAGCACGTCGACGCGTCCCCTTCGGGCGTGGCGGCGCCGGATGACACCGACGCCCCGCCGCCGGAGCCCGCACCGCCAGCGGAGCCCGCCCCGGTGACAGAGGCGGCCACGCCCGCGGAGCCGACCCCGCCGCCGGAGCCCGCCCCGGTGACAGAGGCCGCCCCGGCAGCCGAGCCGGTCGGAGCGGGCGCCGCCGGGCCGTCCGGCGAACCGGACGCCGAGGGCGTCGCGGGAGGCGCGGTGCCCGACGGCGAGGCGTCGGCCGGTGTCGAGGAGTTCGACGCGGACGAGGCGGAGCCCGCCGAAGCGCCGCGAGCCGCGGAGGCGGGGCCGGCGCCGGGCGGTGACGGCGGTCCGGAAACGGAGCTGCCCGACCCGCCGAACCCGGCCGGCGGCGGGTCGGGTGGCACCCCCATCCCGGAACCACCCGAGCCGGCGGCTCCCCAGGTCGAGGGCCTGACGCCGGACGCCGCGCTCGGGGCCGTGGCGGGACTGCCCGCCACCAGGCTGGCCGGTGCCCTGGGCGGCGTCGCGGCGTCGGCGCGGCGCGTGGTCGGGGAGGCCAGGGCGGACCTCGCCGCGAACCCGCCGACGCTGGAACGGCCGTCCGGCGTGCCGGAGGACCGGGACGCGTCGCTTCCGCCCGCGCCGCTGCCGCCGCTGCCGGCCAGCCTCGAGCGGGCTGTCGAGCCTCCGGCGGGCGGGCCGGGGGCGCCCGCGCCGGAGCCGGCGGCGCCACCTCCGGCGCCGGCTCCCGTCACCGTCCGGGTGCCCGAGCCGATAGCGGGCGGCGACACGAAGATCACAGCCGACGACGCGGCCAAGGCAACGGCGGCGGTCGAGTCGCTGCCCACGACCGACCCCGCGCTGCACGTCGACGCGGGCCCCGTGCCGACGCTGGAGCTGGCGGGCGGCGAGGACCCTGCTCAGGTCGCCGACGCGGCCGAGTCCGTCCAGGACACGGCCGGCGGGACGCTCGAGGACGGCCGGGCCGACGCCCGGGCCGACCTGGGCGAGAACGACGTCTTCCCCCAGGTGCCCAAGGAGACGCTGACCGCGAGCCTGGGTGAGGGCGAGGAAGCCCCGGCGGGCGGGCCGGAAGCCGAGGGCCTGGCCGCGCAGCCGGCCGCCGCCGGCGCGCCGGGCGGCAAGGAGGGCGCCGCCGCGCCGGGCGGTGGCGCGGCGGGCCGCGGTGGGGGCGAGGCGCCCGCCGGCGCGGTCGACGCGATCGCCCAGGAGAAGAGCGGCGGCGAGATCCAGGCCGCGACAGCGACCCAGGGCGCCGGCCTGGCGCGGGCCTCCCAGGACCGCCACGCGGCCGAGCGGCTGGCCCAGGAGGAGACCGACCGCCTGATCGACGAGGAGGTCGCCGCCAGCGGCAAGGAGCAGACCGAGATCCGCCGCGAGGTACGCAAGGACGTCGCCACCGACCGCGCGGACTGGGCCCGGGAGCAGGACGCGCTCGTCGACCGGACGCGCACCGCCGCCAGCGCCGCCCGGGCGCGGGCCGACACGACCATCGGCGCGGCACGCGACAAGGCCCGCAAGGATTCCGCCAAGGAGGTGGCGCGCGGCAACACCGACATCGCCCGGGAACGTGGCGACGCCGAGGGCGAGGCGCGGTCCCAGCGGGAGAAGGCCCGTAAGGAAAGCGAGGGGGGCGGCTTCTTCAGCTGGCTCGGCTCGAAGTTCAAGTCCTTCTTCAACGGGATCAAGGGCGCGATCCGCAAGGCGTTCGACGCGGCCCGCGCGGCGGTGAACCGGGCCATCAGCGCGGCGCAGAAGCTGGCCGTCGCCGCGATCGAGGTGGGCCGGCGCGCCGTCGTCGGCGCCATAGAGCTCGGCGGAAAGGCGCTGGTCGCCGCCGGGGACATCTGCCTGGCCGGCTTCCCCGCCGCGCGCGAGAAGTTCCGCAAGAAGATCAAGAACGGTGTGGCGGCGGCCACGAAGAAGGTCAACGAGGCCGCGGACAAGCTGAAGGAGGGCGCGAAGAAGCTGCTCGACGCGCTCGGGAAGGCGCTTACCGACGCGCTCAACGTGCTCGAGAAGGCCTACACCGCTGCGGTGGACGCCGTCGCCGGCGTCGTCGACCGCGCCATCAAGGCGGCCAAGGCCGTCGTCGACGCCCTGGTCGACTTCGCTGTCCTGGCCAAGCACATTGCCACCAGCCCGCGCCGGTGGCTGAGCAATCTCGGAGCCGCGCTGTCCGACGGCGCTCGCAACCACGTCTGGCCCGCGACGAAGGGAGCGGTGAAGGGCTGGTTCAAGGCGAAGGCCGAGGAGGTCGTCGGCGTCGGGAAGGCGATCCTCGACGTCCTGCGCCGGGGTGGTATCACCTTCGCCAAGATCGTCAAGATGGCCTGGGCGGCCGTCAAGGCGGCGCTGCCGGGCATGCTGGTCCAGCTGCTCCTCGAGAAGCTCGTCGCGATGCTGATCCCGGCCGCCGGCGCGATCATGCTGATCATCGACGGGCTGAAGGCGGCCTGGGCCGCCGCGGAGCGGATCCTGGCCGCCTTCAAGAAGTTCATGGAGTTCCTCAAGGCGGTCAGGGGCGGCAATGCCGGCCCGAAGTTCGGCGAGTTGGTAGCGGCGGTCGTCGTCGCGGTTCTCGAGTTCCTGGCGAGCTTCCTGCTGAGCAAGCTCAAGGGCGCGAGCAAGAACGTCGGCGGCACGCTGCGCGCGATGGCCGGCCGCTTCGCGAACGCCGCCAAGAAGGCCGGCCGCGCCGTCGGCGGCGCCGCGAAGGCCGGCGCCCGGGCGGCGAAGGCCGGCCTCGCGGCGGCCGGCCGCGCGGTGGGCAGGGGCGCCGAGGCGGTCGGCCGGGTGCTGCGCCGCGCCCTTCCCGGGCGCGTTCTCAAACTGGGCGCGAAGGCACTCGCCAAGGCGCGCGCCGGGTACCGCGCCCTCAAGAAGAAGATCTTCGCCCGGCGCCGTAAGGAGACCCCGACGCAGAAGCTGGAACGCGTCGTGGGGATCCTGCGGCCCAAAATAGGCCGCTGGCTCGCCCGCGGCATTCCCGGGATCGCCCTGCGGCTGGCGCTCGCCGCCAACCGGCTCAGATACAGGCTCTCGGAGCTCAGCGCCAGGCGGGAAAGCTCGGGGACGGTGCGTGTCTGGGCCCGGGTGAACCCGGGACAAGAGGCCGCCAAGGGCTGGCGGCCGGAGGGAGAGCCGCTGCGCCTGCTCATCCGCGAGGTCAGCCAGGAGTTGGTGAACGAGGTCGTGTCCAGCGAGCGCGGCCAGGCACGGCTGGCGGAGATGGAATCCGGACGCCCGGAGACGCGGGCGGAGTACGAGCACCTCACCAAGCAGGGCCTTGTGTCCGGTGCCGATATCCACAGCGGTGAGGACTGGCTGATCGCCGGTGAGGCGATGCGTCGGTCCACCAACCGCGAGTCCCTCGAGGTGACCGGCGAGTCGTTGCCTTGGGACCGTCGGATCGTCCCATGGGGCGGACGCCAGGGATGGCGGGTAGGGGAGGCCGGGACCGAGGTCTTCGAGATGAACAAGTCGGGTCTTGGGCCGAGGACAGGCGTCAACTGGGAGGTCATGGGGGTGACGGACTATTTGGCGGATAAGAAGGGAGACGCGGGCAGCGCGACGGTTTCCAAGATTCTGGCTGAGCTGGGGGCGAAGTCCGGCGGCGATGCCGCGACGGCGGAGCACCTCACCCATTTCCTGCAGACCGGGCGCGTGCCGAAGGCGCTGGCCGGCGAAGAGCAGAAACTGGCGACGGTGAGCCTTCTCATCTTCGGCAGGGAATCAGGGCGTAGCCCGGCCCATCCCGCCCAGGCGATGCTCACTCTCGACCTCATGAAAGCGAAGAATGACCATCTGAAAGCGGACGATGTCTTGGAGCTTATGCCGATGTCGATGAAGGGCGCCCAGGATGCGTCGCGCGCGCTTCAGCTCCAGGAGGTGCAGAAATCCCCCAAGGAGCAGGCCCTGCGGGCCAAACTCGGGCTTCGCGACAGAGCCGTGGGCAAGAAAGGGAAAGAACTTGCGAAGAGGGAGATCAGACAAGCCGAGGCGTGGCTGAAGGTCCAGAGCGAAACGGTGAAGGCGGTCTTCGCGACCAGGGAAGGGGCGAAGAAGTACCTGCTTGAACGGCTGCGGGAGTTCTACCGGGTCGGGCAGGCCAAGGCTTCTTCCGGTCCGACGGCGACGGGGGAGGACCAGTGACGACGTTTCCGGGGTCGCCGCGGACGGTGCGGGGTGGGCTGGTGATGCTCGACCCGCGCGGTGGGCAGGTGCAGCGGGTCGTCGTGCTGCGCTACACGCCGGACACGCTCAGCCGCACCCTGCAGGCGCAGGCCGTGACCGGCGACGCCGGTGACCGGCTCGACGCGCTGCGGCTGCGCGCCGCGCCGATCGAGACGATCAAACTCGAGGCGGAGATCGACGCCACCGACCAGCTCGAGCTGCCCGACGCGCACCCGGGCACCGTCCGGCTCGGCATCACCCCGGAACTCGCCGCGCTGGAGACGGCGATCTACCCGCGCGCCGACGACGTGGCGGCCAACCTGGCCCGCGCGGCCGAGGGCGCGCTGGAGATCGTGTCCACCGAGGCACCGCTGACGCTGTTCGTCTGGGGCGAGAACCGGATCGTGCCGGTGAGGATCACCGACTTCGCCGTCACCGAGGAGGCGTTCGACCCGTCGCTCAACCCGATCCGTGCCCGGGTCAGCCTCGGGCTGAGGGTGCTCGGCGTGCACGACCTGCGCCTCGGCCACCGCGGCGCCGGGATCTTCATGGCTTATCACCGTTCCCGCGAACGGCTCGCCGCCACGGTCCCGGGCGCGCTCACCCAGCTCGGTGTCCGGAGGATCCCGTGACCGTCGTCTGCCCGTCCCTGGGAGCACAGGCCGGCCCGCCCCCAGCGGCAGCCGCCGCCGGCGACCGCTTCCCTCCCCACAGCCGGTGCGCCGCCACCGAGGTCGCGGCGGCGGCCGGCGCCGGCGGCGCCGCGCTCACCCACGTGATGCCCGGAGGATCCGATGACCGTTGACCCCTCGCTCGGCTCGTCCGTGCCGCTTACGGCCGGCGCCGCCGCCGGCGACCGCTTCCCTCCCCACAGCCGGTACGCCGCCACCGAGGTCGCGACGACCACCGGCGCCGACGGCACCGAGTGGCGCTACCTGCGCCGCCGCTTCATCGCCGGCTCCGACGACGCGGCCGCGGCCATCGAGCACCTGGTCGTCGCGGGCGAGCGCCTCGACCTGCTCGCCGCGCGCTACTACGGCAACCCGCTGCTCGGCTGGCGGATCGCCGACGCCAACGGCGCCCTCGACCCGGCCGAGCTGACCGCCGAGCCCGGCCGTGTCCTGCGCGTCCCCGCGCCGGAGGCCACCGGCGGTGCCGGAGGCCTCGGATGATCAGCCGGATCCAGCTCAACCTGCTCGCCGGGCCGACCCTGCCCGTCCCGGTGCCCGCCGCCGTCATCCAGGCGGTCCGAAGCGTGCAGGTCACCGTCGCCGCCGGGCAGCGCAGCGGCTTCCAGGTGGTGCTCGCGACCAGCCGGAACTCGCCACTGACGACGACCTACCTGCCGGCCGGGCTGCTGGACCCGGGGATCCGGGTGGTCATCGTCGTCACCGTCAACGGCCTGCCCAACGTCCTCATGGACGGCGTCATCACCCGCCAGGAGGCCGGGTTCTCCAACGACCTCGGCCAGTCGGCGATCACGCTGACCGGCGAGGACCTGACCGTGCTCATGGACCTGGAGAAGCGCCAGGGCGTGCCGTTCCCGCCGCTGCCCGCCTCCGGGCAGGTGGCGTGGCTCCTGCGGAACTACCTGCTCTACGGCGTCATCCCCGTCGTGATCCCCGAGCTGTTCGCCGACGTGCCCGTCCCGACCGACCGGATCCAGAGCCAGGACGGCACCGACTTCGAGTTCATCCAGAAGCTGGCCAAGGACAACGGTCACGTCTTCTACCTCGACCCGGGCCCGGTGCCGGGGACGAGCCGGGCCTACTGGGGCCCGCAGATCCGCGCCGGGGTCCCGCAGCCGGCGCTGTCGGTCGACTCGGACGCGGCGACCAACGTCGAGTCGCTCAGCTTCGCCGTCGACGGGCTGTCGGGAAAGCAGGTGGTCGTGCGCGTCCTGGAACCGACCAGCAAGATCTCGGTCGACGTCCCGCTGCCCTCGGTCAGCCTGCTCGCGCCGCCGCTGGCGCTGCGGCCGGCGCCGCGGCTGAAGACCGAGCCGCTGGCGGGCGCGGCGAAGGAGAACCCGGTCGCGGCGCTGGCCCGCGGCCTGGCCAAGGTCTCCGAGTCCGCCGACGCGGTGACCGGCAGCGGCCAGCTCAACGTGTTGCGCTACGGCCGGGTGCTGGCCTCGCGCGCCCTGGTCGGCGTGCGCGGCGCGGGCCTCGCCTACGACGGCCTGTACTACGTCAAGAGCGTGACGCACAACCTCAAGGTCGGCGAGTACACGCAGAGCTTCTCGCTCGCCCGTGACGGCCTGCTCTCCAACACCCCCAGGGTCCCGGTCTGAGCGGAGGACGGCGATGACAATCGAGCGTGGCAGATATCTCGGCAAGTACCGCGGCACGGTGTCCAACAACATCGACCCCATGCAGCAGGGACGGCTGCAGGCGACGGTTCCCGACGTGCTCGGATCGGTGCCGTCGAGCTGGGCGATGGCCTGCGTGCCGTTCGCCGGCCAGCAGGCCGGGCTGTGGGCGGTGCCGCCGGTCGGGGCCGGCGTCTGGATCGAGTTCGAGCAGGGCGACCCGCAGCGGCCGATCTGGTCCGGCGGCTGGTGGGGGAGCGCGGGCGACCCGCCGCCGCTGGCCCTGTCCGCCCCGCCGGCGGTCGCGCAGGTCGCGATCCAGACCACCGGCCAGAACCTGCTGCTGATCAGCGACGTGGCCGGCCCGGCCGGCGGAATCATGATCAAACATCGGTCTGGCGCGATGATAACGATCAACGAGACCGGGATCACCCTCACCAACGGCCAGGCCACGATCCAGCTCGCCGGGCCGACCGTGACCGTCAACAACGGCGCGCTGGCGGTGACCTGATGGCCGGGCCCGTCGTCACCGCGCAGGCCAGCGCGACCTGCCCGCACGGCGGCCAGGTCCAGGCGGTCACGTCGAACACCCGGGTGCTGCTCGCCGGCGCGCCGGCGGTGACGGTGGCCGACACCTACCCGGTCGCCGGGTGCGTGTTCATGGTCGTGAACAAGCCGCAGCCCTGCCTGTCCGTGCGCTGGCTCGTCGTCGCGACCAGGGTGCGGGTCGCCGGCCAGCCGGTCGTGATCCAGGGCGGCAGCGGCCTGTGCCTGAGCGCCGAGCAGGCCCCCCAGGGCCCACCGACCATCGTCACGACCCAGCTGAAGGTCGTGGCGCAATGAGCGCGGGAGGACCAGGGCCCGGGCCGGTGGCCTACCCGCTGCGCGTCGACGGCCATGGGGCCACGGCCCGCACCGACGAGGCCGGCTACCTGCGCGGCCTCGTCGAGCAGGTGCTGTTCACCGCGCCGGGCGAGCGGGTGAACCGGCCGGACTTCGGCGCCGGCCTCGGCCAGCTGCTGTTCGCCCCGACGGGCCCGGAGGTCGCGGCCACGACCCAGCTGCTCGTGCACGGCGCCCTGACGCAGTGGCTGGGCGACCTGATAGAGGTCGACGAGGTGCGGGTGAGCGTCGACGACGCGGCGCTCGTCGTCGAGGTGAGCTACCGCGCCCAGCGCAGCCAGCGGCCCGCGACCGAGCGGTTCACCGTCGCGGGCGGTGCCCCGTGAGCGGGCCGGCGGCGAAGGACCGGCGCCGTCAGCTCCTGCGGGCGCACCCGGAGCTCAACGGCCTGGACCACGTCGAACTCGCCGCGGCCGCGCCCAGCGCGGCGCCCGCGCTGCGGGCCACGTTCGTCAACCCGCTTGGCCCCCTGCCCACCCCGGCACAGCTGCGCGTCGACGGCGGCGACCGGATCCCCACCGTCGCCGTCACGGCGGTGGAGCCGACCACCGACCCGCGCACCGCGCTGGTCACGCTCGCCTCCCGCGGCGACCGGTCGCGCTACACCCTGCGCCTCGTCACCGGGGCGGGCCAGACCTACCCGCCCGACTGGGTAGACCCGGTGCTCGCCAGCGCCTGCTTCTCGTTCCAGGTGGCCCGCGACGACGGCCTGCCCTGTGACGGGCCACCCGCCCCAGGGCCGGCCGCCGCCGCCGAGCCCCGCCTGGACTACCTGGCGCGCGACTGGGAGAGCCTGCGGGCGGTGCTGTTCGACCGGCTGTCCGTGCTCCAGCCGACCTGGACGCGCCGCGACGCCGCCGACCAGCGGGTCATGCTCGTCGAGCTGCTCGCCGAGCTGGGTGACCGGCTTTCCTACCGGCAGGACGCCATCGCCACCGAGGCGTACCTGGCCACGGCCCGCCGGCGCGTCTCGGCCCGCCGGCACGCCCGGCTCGTCGACTACGCGATGAGCGACGGCACCAACGCCCGCACCTGGGTCCAGCTCGCGGTCAGCGAGGACGAGCTGCTCACCTCCGGCGGCACCCTGCCCGTCGTGCCGGCGGGCCTTCGGCTGCTGACCGGCGGGTCCGACGCGCCCGCGCTGCTGGCGGCCGGCTCCCCGGCGGCGGCCGCCGCCGTCGCCGCCGGCGCGCTGGAGTTCCAGACCCTGAGCACGCTCGACGTCCTCGCCGGCGCGCACAACGCGATGCGTTTCCACACCTGGTCCGGCGAACGGCCGGCGCTCGCCGCGGGGGCGACGTCGGCGACGCTCGCCGGGCACCTCCCGCACCTGGCCGTCGGGCAGGTGCTTGTCCTCGTCGAGCACCGCGACCCGGTCGGGCCCGCCAGGGACCCGCGCGACGCGGACCCGGACCGCCGCCAGGCCGTCCGGCTGACCGCGGCGCGGGCGACCGACGCCGGCGGCCGCCCGCTGCGCGACCGGCTGACCGGCGAGGCCGTCACCGAGATCGCCTGGCACGCGGGCGATGCGCTCGCCTTCCCACTGCTGGTCGCCGGGACCCTCGTGACGGGTGCCGGCGGCGAGCGGGAGTACGACGACGGCGCGCTGGCCCTCGGCAACATCGTGCTCGCCGACCACGGCCAGGCCCAGCCCGCCGAACAGCTCGGGCCGGTGCCCGCCACCGGCCGGATCCGGTTCCGGCTGGCGCGCGGGCCGCTCACCCAGGTGGCGCGCCAGGTCGTCGACGAGCCGCTGCGCGACGGCTCCGGGACCCGGGAGGTCGTCGTGCCCTTCGTGGCCTCCGGATCCGCCGCCTCGGCCGTGGACGCGGCGCCGGACCTCGTACTGCCGGACGTCTCGCTGGCCGAGGACGGCGACGGCCGGCCCTGGGAGATCCGCCGCGACCTGCTGCGCAGCGGCGCGGCCCGGGATTTCGTCGTCGAGGTCGACGACGACGGCTTCGGCTGGCTCCGCTTCGGCGAGCCGGTCGACGGCCGCCCGGCCGACGGCGCCCGGCCGCCCGCCGGCGCGGTGCTGCGCGCGCGGTACCGCACCGGCAACGGGGCGGTCGGCAACGTCGGCGCCGGCGTGATCCGTACCGTGCTCGCCGGCGACGACACCCCGGCGGCGCTGCGCGCGGCGCTGGGGGCACCCGGCGCGCGGGTGGCCAACCCGCTGCCGGCGCGGGGCGGCACCGACCCGGAGACGATCGAGCAGGTCCGCCAGCGCGCGCCGGTGGCCTTCCGCCGCCAGGAACGCGCGCTGACCGCCGACGACTACGCCCGCCGGGCCGAGCGGTTCGGCCACCCGGGCCCGGCCCGGGTCCAGCGGGCCGTGGCCACGGTGCGCTGGGCGGGCAGCTGGCACGCCGTCGTGGTCGCCGTCGACCCGGTAGGCGCCGAGCAGGCCGACGACGCGTTCCTCGCCGAGGTCCGCGACTACCTGGACACCTACCGGATGGCCGGCCACGACCTGCGGGTCGTCGCCGCCCGGTACGCGCCACTGGAGATCGGCCTCGCGGTCCACGTCGCGCCGGGGCGGCGCCGCGACCTCGTCCGCGCCGAGCTGGGAGAGCTGTTGTCCAACCGGCGCCTGCCTGACGGCCGGCTCGGCCTGTTCCACCCCGACCGGCTGACCTTCGGCACCCACGTCTACCTCGGCCCGATCGTCGCCGCCGCGCAGGTCATACCGGGCGTCGCCCGGGTGGGCGTCACCCGGTTCGCGCGCTACCGCCAGCCGGCGACGGACGCCCGCGCGCGCGGCCGGATCGACATCGGCCCGCGCGAGATCGCCCGGCTCGACGACGACCCCAACCGGCCCGACCGCGGCCGGTTCTTCCTCGACGCCCTGGAGGGAGGCAGATGAGCTGCCCCGACGGCCAGGCGCCCGCCGAGTCAGGGCGCCCGGCGCCGACCCCGCTGCCGGTGACGAACCCGCCGGGCCGCCCGGCGATCCGCCGGCGGGTGGCCACCCACGCCACGGCGAGGGCGACGATGACCCGCGCGCTGTCGCGGCCCGCCCTGGCCGGGGCCGGCGACCTGAGCGCGCGCACCGACGACGACTTCGCGATCGCGCTGCTCGACGCCGCGGCCGTCGTCGTCGACGTGCTCACCTTCTACACGGACCGGCTGGCGGGCGAGCACTACCTGCGCACCGCCACCGAGGCACGCTCCGTCGCCGAGCTCGCCCGTCTGCTCGGCTACCAGCCCGCCCCCGCCCTGGCCGCCACCGCCGACCTGGCCTTCACCCTCGACCCGACGCCCGGCGCGCCGGCTCGCTCGCTGATCGCGACGGGCACCGCCGTGCAGAGCGTCCCCGGGCCCGGCGAGCAGCCGGTCGTCTACGAGACCCTCGCGGACCTGGAGGCCAGCCCCGCCTGGAACGCGCTTCGGCCCCGCCCACGCGGGCCGCACCCGGAGAGCGCGGGCCACACGCTCGCCTTCGCCGGCGCCGTCACCGGCGTGACCGTCGGCGACGGCGTGCTCTTCCGGACGGGCGCGGGCCCGACCGATGAGGACGCCGGCAGGGGCCTGGCGTTCGGCGTGGTCCGCGCGGTGCGCCCCGTCGACGCGGTGCCCGAGCTGCCGGGCCGACCGGGCGCGCCGGCGCGGACCGAGGTCGATCTCGCGACGCTCGACTACGGGGCCGCGCCCGTCGTCGAGCATCGCCCGCCTGACGACCTGCTGCCCGCGACGGCGACCACCCTCACCGCGGCTGGATCCGCCGCCTGGCTCGCCGGCCGGCGGGTGAGCGCCACGGACCTGGACACCGAGGCACTGGCCCACCGGACGACGCTCGACGAGGTCGCGCGGGCGTTCGCCGGCGCCGGCGAACACCCGGCCGAGGCGCTGCTGTTCCGCCAGCGTCACGCCCTGTTCGGCGGCCAGGCCCCGCTCACCGCGTCGCTGGCGGAGATGGTCGCCCTCGAGGTCAGGCGCTCGGCGGGCGCGCCCGCCGAGGTCGTCGCCTGGGCCAGCCAGCTGTCGGCGGCCTGGGACGCGGCCAGCGCCCAGACGTTCCCCAGAACGCGGGCCGCCGGCGAGATCTACCTCGAGGGCGCGGCGCCCGTCCCCGCGGACTCGCTGGTCGTGCTGCGCGACGCCAACCACTGGGGCGGCTACCGGGTGCTGGCGGCCGACGCCGTGTCGCTCACCGTCCTGACGATCAGCGGGCGGGCGACCCGCGTGCGGCTCGACTCGCCGGGCCACCTCGGCGCCTTCTCCATCCACGGCACGACCGCCTACGCGGCTCCCGAGCGCCTCGCGCTCGCGGACGTGGCCGAGCCCGAGGCGCTCGACACCGCGGTCGTCGAGCTCGACGGCCTCGCGCTCGGCCTGCGCGCCGGCCGGCGGGTCGTCGTCACCGGCGAGCCGGTCGGCGATGCCGGCCACACCGTCACCCACCCGACCACGCTGGCCGGGGTCGTCCACGACTTCGGCCCGAGACGGTCGACGACCGTGACGCTGGCCGACCAACTGCCGGTCGCGATGTCCCGGCCCACCACCCGGATCCTCGCCAACGTCGCCACGGCGAGCCACGGCGAGACCCGCCGGGAGGTGCTGGGCAGCGGCGACGCCCGGCAGGTGTTCCAGCGGTTCGGGCTGCGCCAGCCGCCGCTGACCCACCTGAGCGCCGCCACGGCGAGCGGCCTGGCCGACACCCTGACGGTCTGGGTCGGCGACGTCCGCTGGGCCCGGGTGGACTCCTTCCAGGGCGCCGGCCCCGACGACCGGGTCTACGTGCTCCAGGAGCAGGCCGGCATCCCCGTCGTCCAGTTCGGCGACGGGATCACCGGCGCTCGGCTGCCGACCGGCGCAGCCAACGTGCGCGCCGCCTACCGCTCGGGCGCGGGCCTGGCCGGCCGGGTCCGCGCCGGCCAGCTCTCGCAGCCGCGGGCGCGGGCGGGCGGGGTGACCGCCGTCGTCAACCCGGCGCCGGCGGTCGGCGGCGACGACCCGGAGCCGCTCGCGTCGGCCCGCGCCGCCGCGCCGGCTCGGGTCGCCGCGCTCGACCGGGTCGTCTCGATGGCGGACTATGCCCTGTTCGCCCGGGGCTTCCCCGGCGTCGCGAAGGCCCACGCGGTGCGCGCCCGGGCGGGTGGGCGCGCCGGGGTGGCGCTCACCGTCGCGGGCCGCCACGGCGAGCGGCTCGACCCGCGCCAGGGCACCGGGGCCAACCTGCTCGCGGCCCTGCGGACCTACGGGGACCCGGCGGTGCCCGTCGCGCTGCTGCCCCACGAGCCGGTGCCGTTCCGGCTGGTGGTGGCCGCGCGCACCGCGCCGGACCGCGACCGGGCCGCGGTGCTGGCCGCGGCGTCGTCCCGGCTGACAGCGGCCTTCTCCTTCGACACGCGCGAGCTGGGCCAGCCGGTCGCGGCCAGCGAGGTCGTCGCCGTGCTCCAGGCCACACCCGGCGTCGTCGCCGCCACCGTCACCGGCCTGCGGGTCCCGGGATCCATTGCCGCGACGGTCGGCACCGTGGGGTTCATCCTCACGGGGTTCTCCTTCCCCAGCGCCGAGCGCGCCGGGGCCGCCGAGCGCACCGGGGCCAGTGGGGCCGTGAACCCCGAGGCGACCTCCGGATCCGTCGGCACGCTGGCCGCGCCGACGGAACTGCTCGCGGCCGGGGTGCCGACCCCCGGCGCCGACCTTGCCACCGCCCGGGGCGCCGAGATCCTCGTCCTCGACACCGCGCCGATCGGTTGGGAGGAACTGTGACGGATGTCAGCGTCCGGCGCCGGGCGCTCGAGCTGCTGCCGGCCTTCTACCGCGAGCGCGACGCCCGCCCCGACGGGCGCCCGGGCTTCCTCGAAAGCCTCCTGACGGTGATCCGCGAGCAGTTCGCGCTCGTCGAGGACGACCTGGATGCCCTCTACGACGACCTGTTCGTCGAGACCTGCGCCCCCTGGGTGATCCCGTACCTCGGCGACCTCGTCGGGGTGGCGCCGGGCGCGCCCACGGACGCGGGCGGGGCCCTCACCCGCGCGGCCGTCGCTGACGCGATCGCGCTGCGCCGCCGCAAGGGGACGGTCCCCGCGCTCGAGCAGGTCGCGCGCGACGTCACCGGCTGGCCGGCGCTGGCCGTCGAGATGTTCCAGCGCCTGGCGGTGACTCCGCACCTCGCGTTCGCCCCGCCGGCCCGGCCGGCCACCTTCTCGGCCCGCTCGGCGGCGCGGCTGGAACGCCTCGGCGGCGCGTTCGACCCGGCGGCCCGCACCCTGGACGCGCGCCGGATCGGCTCGGGGCACGGCCGCCACGGCCCGGCGAACGCCGCCGTGCTGGTCTGGCGGGACCTGCCGCTGGCCCGCACCCTGGTCGACGCCCACCCCGCCGACGCCCTCGGCGTCGCCCAGCCGGTCGACGGCGCTGGCGTCGCCCACCCCGATGGCGGCGCTGGCGTCGTCCGGCCGGTCGGTGGCCCCGGGGGCGTCCAGTCGGCGGGCGCGCGCCGGTTCCGGTTCAGCCCGCTTGGCGTCGACACGCGCCTGGCGACCCGGCCGGCCACCGAGATCGCGCTGGGGCACCGGGCGTCGCCGCTCAACGTGCCCGGCCCGATCGGCCGGCGCGGGCTCGCCGCCGCCGTCGGTGACCACTACGGCCCGGGCCGCTCGATCCTCGTGTGGCGCGCCGGCGAGCCGGCGCCCGTCGACGCGGCCGACGTCGTCGCCTGCGACCTGTCCGACGCCACGGCCGACGGCTCGGCCTGGTCGAACGCGGACCGGCTGCGCCCGGCGCAGGTCGGCATCGACCCGGTCCTGGGCCGGCTCGCCTTCGGCGCGCCCCAGCCGGCGCCGCCGCGGGTCAGCTTCGTCACCACCGCGCCGAGCGACACCGGGGGCAGCGAGGAGCGCCAGCGGCCGCCGGTCCCGGCGGGACAGCCGGTCGTCGCGGTGCGCCGGGACGGCGTCGGCGTGGCGGGCACGACCCTGTCCGCCGCGCTCGTCGCCGCCCTGGCGCAGGCCGCCGCGCGGCCCGAGACCGGCGTCACGGTCGAGGTCCGCGACAGCCGGACCTACGCCGAGACCCTCGACGTGACCGTCCCGGCCGGGACGGCGCTGCGCGTCACCGGCGCCGCGGGCGCCCTGCCGCTGGTTGACCTGGCCGCGCCATGGGTGGTGCGGGTGGGGGAGGGGAGCGTGCTCACGCTGGTCGGCCTGGTCGTCGCGGGCGGGCCGCTGGTGGTGCGCGGCCGGCCCGACCGGGTGGAGCTCGTCGACTGCGCGCTGGTGCCCGGCTGGCGCCTCGACGCCGCGGCCCGGCCGGCAGAGCCGGCCGGGCCGTCGCTCGTCCTCGCCGCCGACGCGGGCTGGCCGACCGAGGTCACGCTCACCAACTGCGTCACCGGCCCGCTGCGCGTCCCCGCCGGCGGCCCGGCGCTGCGCGTCGTCGACAGCATCGTCGACGGCCTCGCGGACGAGACGGCGGGCGGGCCAACGGGCACGGCTACCGGAGGGCCGACCGGCACGGCGGACGTTGACACGGCGGACATTGACGCGGCGGACGGTGACGCGGGCGGCACGGCTGGCGGTGGCGGTGTGGCCACCAGCGGCGGTGGCATGGGCGCTGGCGGCGTGGGTGGCGCGGCCGGCAGGGGCCTGGGTGGTGGCGCGGCGTCGCCGCGGCCCGCGATCGCCGGTGACGACGCGGGAGCGCCCGGCGCCGTGCTCACCCTGACCCGGTGCACCGTCTTCGGCGACGTGCGCGCCAGCGCCGTCGACCTGGTGGCCGACTCGATCGTCACCGGACGCCTGGTCTGCCAGCGCGCCCAGGTCGGCTGCGCGCAGTACTCGTGGGTCTGGCCCGGCGACGCGACGCCACGCCGCCACCAGTGCCAGCCCGCGACGCCCGCCACCCCGCCGCCGGCGTTCGTCTCCCGCCGTTACGGCACGCCCGGCTACGGCCGGCTGCGCCGGACCGGCGCCACCGCGCTCGTCCGCGGCGCCGCCGACGGCTACGAGATGGGCGCGATGGCGCGGCTGCGTCAGACCCAGCGTGACGACAACCTGCGCCGCGGCGTCGAGGAGTTCCTCCGCTTCGGCCTCGAGGCCGGTGTCCTCGACGGCGACCCGCCGCTTCCTCCCGAGACGACCCCTGGAGGCCGCCGATGAAGGCCGACATCTCCGCCCACACGTTCCGCCCGGACGCGCGCTTCGCGGCCGTCGTCGTTGGGCAGGGCCAGGTCCTGCTCGACAGCGCGCTCAACGAGCAGGAGGAGATCGCCCGCGCCCGGCTCGACGCGACGGCGGCCGACGTGATCGGGCCGGCCGGCGTCCCCAAGGGAACCGGTGGCTTCGAGGTCACGGTGGCGCCGGACGGGCGCGACCTGCTCATCTCGCCTGGGCGCCTCTACGTCGACGGCATCCTGTGCGTCAACGAGCCGCCGGCGGTGCCCGCGACCGTGGGGACGCTCCCGCTGGGCATCGCCGTGCTGCTGCCGACGTCGCTGACGGTGCTGCGCCCGCACGTCGCGGCCCCCGGCGGCGTGCCGTTCGCCGCGGGCCAGTGGGTCGACGTCACCGCCGGAGGCGGCGCCGCGGCGCGCAGCCAGGTGGTGGGCGTCCAGGACGGTCAGCTGCTGCTGTTCCCGCCGCTGCCCGCGGCGCCGGTTGAGGGCGGCCGGGTCGAGGTGCGCCCGGTGACCTCGCTGCGCCACCAGTCCGACCGCCCCGCGTTCGACCCGTTCGACCCCGCCACACCCGACCGGCTGACGCCCGGCGCCTGGCGCGTCGAGGTCGACGCCTGGCACCGGCACGTCACCGCGGTCGAGGACCCGTCGATCCAGGAGGCCGCGCTGGGCGACGCCGAGTCGCCGAGCCGGCTGAAGGCCGTCTGGCAACTGCGGCTCGAGGCCGCCGGGCCGGCCGGCGCCAGCCCACCGCCGGGCCCGGCGACCCCGCCAGGCCGGCTGGCCGCCTCCACCGTCGGGTCGACCGCGGCCGACGAGGCCGGTGTGCTGCCCGACGAGGCCGGCTACCGTGGACTGGAGAACCAGCTCTACCGCGTCGAGGTGCACTCGGCCACGGCCACCGACCTCGTCCTGAAATGGCAGCGGGACAACGCGAGCACCGTCACCCGCGTCGAGTCGCTCGGCAAGGTGCTGGGCCTGGCGGACCTGGGCCGCGACGACGAGCGCGGCTTCGCGACCGCCCCCTATGTCGAGGTCACCGACGACACCCTCGAACTGGAGGGCCGCCCGAGCGACCTGCTGAAGGTGGTCGACGCCGACCCGACGCTGCGCACGGTCACGCTGGCGGCGGCGCCAACGCTGGCCCAGCCGGGCCGGCGCCCCCGGGCGCGGCGCTGGGACGGGCGGATCGCCGTCGACCTCGAGTCACCGGCGTCGGCCGCGCCGGTCACCCTGGAGCGGGGCCTGCATGTCACGCTCCTGCCTGGGGCGCTGCGGCCGGGAGACTACTGGCTCGTCCCGGCCCGCGCGGCGCACGGCGCCCGCGGCGGCACGATCGGCTGGCCGACCGACGACGCGGGCGCGCCGCTCGCCCAGCCGCCGCTGGGGATCACCCACCACCGCGCCACGCTCGCGTTCGTCGACGCCGACGCCAGCCGGTTCGTCGGCGGCGCGGCGGGCACGCGCGACCAGCGCGCCGCGTTCCCCCCGCTGACGGCCATCACCGCGGCCGACGTGTCGACCACCCCTGGATCCGGAGGCCTGGGGGGCGTCACCAACGTGCAGCAGGCCCTCGACGTGCTGGCCGTCGGCGGCCACGGCCTGTGCACTGTGATCGCCACCCCCGGGCCCGGCTGGGAGCGGGTCTTCGACGCCGTGCCCGCCGGGGCCAGCGCGCGCATCGGCTTCCCCGTCGGCCAGTACCCGACCGCCGGCCCGGTCCTGGTGGCGGGCAGGGGCCACCTGGTCCTGGTGGGAGCCGGCCACGGCGCCGCCGTCGTCGCGGCGGCCCGGGCCGCGTTGGTGTTCGACACCTGCGCGTCGGTGCGGGTGGAGTCGCTGTCGGTGATCTCCACTGGCACCTCGCCCGCCGACCGAGGGCTGGCCGGCGCCCTGACCTTCCAAGGCTGTGGGGACGTCTCCGTGAGCCGCTGCCTGCTCGGCACCGCCCCGCGGCCGGGCCGCGAGGCGGCCTGCCTGCGGGTGGCGGGTGGCGGGCGGCTGCGGGTCGAGGACTCGACGTTCGAGGTCGGCGACCGCCAGGTCGGGCTGCTCGCGACCGACGTCGAGGAGGCCGTGGTCACCGGCAACCGGCTCACCGTCAGCGGCCGGGCCGGCGGCGGCGCGAGGGTCCAGGAGACGACCGCGCAGGAGCGGATTCTCCTGCGCCGGCTTCTCGTCTACAACCTGAGCAAGGTCACGTTCGCCAACCCGGTCCGCCACCCGGTCAGGATCGGCGCGACGCCGATGTCGTTCGCCACGGTGGTCGCGCTCCGGCCGGCCTGGAGCGCGGTCCTGCGGCCCTCCTACTCCCACATGCGTGACTTCCGGCGGGATCTCGACAGGGTGCTGCGCGGCGTGTTCGCGGGCCGGCTGGTGGCCGGCGCCGAGCCGATCGTCGAGTACATCGAGAAGCGGGTGTTGGCCCGGCAGGTCCCGGTGATGGCGCAGGGGATCGTCGTCACCCCTCGTGCCGACGGCGCGAACGCTCGGCGCCGCACCGATGCGCGGATCGCGTCGAACGTCATCGAGCCGGCGATACAGGGCGTGCATGTCGGCGGGAGCATGAGCGGGCCGCGCGCGACGAGCCTCGTCCAGGCCGGCCGGGTGGCGGTCACCGACAACAAGATCCATGTGGTGGTGCCGCCGGAAGGAGCCGGAGCCCGGCACGGGATCTTCGTCGGGAGCGCCGACCGGCTGCGCGTCACCAGCAACGACATCAGCTGCGCCATAGCTGCCGACTTCAGCCCGGTCCCGACGAACGGCATCCGCGTCTTCGGATTTTCCGGCTCGGCCATGACGGTTCGCGACAACGTGACCGAGTCGTTCCCTGAAGGTCTGGGGGTGAACCTGCTCCCGTCCGACTTCCCGCCCCCTCCCGGCACGCACCGCATGTGGGCCGTCGAGGACAACCTGTTTCTCGGCGCGAAGGCGCCGGCGAGCGTCACGGCCCCCTATCAGACGCTCGTCAAGTTCCGCGGGAACCGCCCCGGCCCCCCGGACAACTGACGCCTCATCGCCACGGGTCGACAGGCAGGTGCACCGTCGTCGCCTTTGGACCCTCTTTCGCGATGCCGCCGTGGGGCTCCGGCGGCTACATTCAGACGGTCACCAGGAATGGAAATTCTGCTCGAGGTTGATTCGATGGCGGCCTCGGGGTAGTCTGAAAACGCCGCACCGTCCCACGGTCAGGGTGGTGTCGAGGTTCTCCTTCTGGCAGTCCGCTTCGGCGTCTGCGGGCGAGTCTCGTCGCGTTATGGTTCGAGTCCAGGTTCGGCGCATAAGAATGCCGGGATCACCCGGCATTCTTATTTGCGCCCGCCGAGCGGCCGCCGATCCCGGCGGGAGCTCTTACGCCGCTGGTACTGGCAGCCGTGGCCGGGTGTGGCATCTCCTCCTGGTCGGATCACCGGTCGGTGCCGCCGGGTCGGGTTGTCGAGGTTGATGCCGCGGTGGCTCGCCTGCTCGATCATCTGTCTACGTCGACTGAAAAGCTCATTCTGAACCGGCTCTTTAGCGCGCTCTGACTGCTCGCAAC
>NZ_JADWYU010000226.1 GCF_016786325.1 Frankia nepalensis
CCCGAACTCGACCCCGAACGCCGAGCCCTCCTCGACGCCCTCACAGGCAAGGCACTAACGAAATGACCGAACTCGGGCCTGACGGCGCCACCGGCGTGCCCGGTGACCGGGCGCCGGTGGCGCCGGCCGCGGGCTAACGCCGGGACTGGTAGGTGAGGCAGTCGACGCCGTTCATCTGGAATCCGACCGTGATGCCCTTTGCCTGGCAGGTCAGATTTTCGTTGTGCGTACAGTCGGAAACCTTACAGGCGCCGACTCGCCCCGTTTCCGACGGGTCGCCGCCCTTCGTCGGGGCGACGTGGAAGGTGTCACAGTGCGCCACCATGGCGCCGGTGTCGCCGACGGTGATCGCCGGGGCGTGGCACGCCTTGTCGCGGTTGTAGGCGCACGCGTCGACAACGCACTTCGTGACGAGCGGGAGCTGCATTTTCCCTCCGGTTTTCGCCGCATGTCTTCACCATCGCGGAGGCATTCCGCTAGCTCTTCCTAGAAGTAGCCGACGGCGGCGTCAAGGCGAGCGCGTAATATTCGGGAAAATGCGGGTCGACGTAAATGGCGGTGGATTTCCCGGGTATCACCGCCGGCCAATCGCCAATGAGGTGAGGCTACCTTTACCGTGCCCGGCCCGCCAAGGCGCGGCCGGCCGGCGCGCCGGCCCGACCGCCTCGCCGGGTGGACGGTGATCCGGACGGGCCTGCCTGGCCCGGAGGTGTCGTGAAGCCGTCCGGGGCGGAGGTGTCGTGAAGCCGTCAACGAAGCGGCCGGCGCGAAGCGCCACGGTCACTAGATTCATCGACGAACGCGGACCAGATCGGCCTTGGCGGGGCGGCGCCCGCCCGCCGCGGGCGGGCGGCGACCACGGGCGCTGGTGGTGACATGGCCGCGGGCGGACCGTATGGCGCATTTGTCGGCCGGGGGGAGCCGCTGGCCTCGCTGCGCGCCGCGCTGGGAAGCGCGCGGGCCGGCGTCGCGGTGCCGGCGCTGGTCGAGGGCCCCGCGGGAATCGGCAAGACGGCGCTCGTCGCCCGGTTCCTCGCCGAGGCCACGGCCGATCCGGCGGCGGGCGGGGAAACACCGACGGTGGTGCGGGCCAGCGGCGACCCGGATGAGGCCTCGCTGGCCTTCGGAGTGCTCGACCAGATCCTCGTCGCCCTGCGTGAGCTGGGACCGGCCACGGACACGGACCCGCCGGCCCCGCGGCCGGGCGACGCCGGTGAGGCCCGGGAGGCGGATCCGCTGGCGGCCGGGGCGGAGCTGGTCGACCTGCTGGGCGAGGCGCAGAACGCCGGCGCGCGGCGCGGCGCCGGGCCTCCCGCCGGGGCTGGGCCCCGGGGCACCGGCCTGCTGGTCCTCGTCGTCGAGGACGCGCACTGGGCGGACCGGCCGTCGCTGCGCGCGCTGACCTTCGCGCTGCGCCGCCTGCGCCACGACCGGGTGCTCACCGTCGTGACGGTCCGCGACGCCGAGAGCGCCCAGCTGCCCGACGGGCTGCGCCGGCTGCTGACCGGGGACGACGCCGTCCGGCTCCGACTCGGCGGGCTCGGCACCGACGAGGTGCGCGAGCTGGCCGCGCGCCTCGGCGTGGGCCGCCTTTCCCGGCGGGCGGCGGACCGGCTGCGGGCGCACACCGAGGGCAGCCCGCTGCACGTCCGCGCGCTGCTCGGCCAGGTGCCCGCGGCGGCTCTCGACGACCTCGACGCCCCGCTGCCCGCGCCCAGGACCTACGCGACGCTGATCGCCGCCCGGCTGGCCGGCTGCCCACCGCCGACCGCCGACCTGACGAGCGCCGCGGCCGTGCTGGGCGGGCACTGCTCGCTGTACCAGGCGGGCCTGCTCGCCGGCCTCGAAAACCCGCTGCCCGCGCTCGAACCCGCCGTCCACGCCGGCCTGCTCATGGAGCTGCCGGGCGGCCGGTCGATCGGTTTCCCGCACCCGCTGACGCACGCCGCCGTCTACCAGCAGCTTGGCGCGGCCCGCCGCGCCGCGCTGCACCACCGCGCCGCGGCGCTCGCCGACGACGCGAGCGGGCGGCTGCGGCACCTGGCCCGGGCGGCGAGCGGGCCGGACCCGGCGCTCGCCGCCGAGTTGGCCAGCGCCGGCCGGCGGGCGGCCGCGGCCGGCGCCTACACGGCGGCCGCTGGCCAGCTGACGGCCGCCGCGCGGCTCGCGGCGAGCGCCGCCGAGCGCGAGCGGCTGACGCTGGAGGCCATCGAGTGCCAGCACACGGTGGGCGACAGCCCCGACCCGGGCGCGCTGGCCGCGACGCTGAGCTCGTTCGGCCCGAGCGGCTGGCGCAGCTACCTGCTCGCCCGGCTGGCGCTCGTCGCCGGCCGCCCCACCGAGGCCGAGGAACTGCTGGAGGACGCCTGGGCACGGTGCCAGGCGCCGCCCGAGGCCGGTGCCAACGGCACTGAAGACGGCGCGACGGGAGACGGCGCGACGAACCTGGGCGTCCGGGTGGCGGCGCTGTTCGCCATGCTCCACTCGACGCGGCTCGACCCCGTCCCGTCCGTGCGGTGGGCGCGGCTCGCGCAGCGGCTCGCCCCGGGCTGGACCGGCCAGGACATGCTCCGTTTCTTCCCCGCCACCGCGAAGGGCACCGAGGAAAGCACGCGCGACGGCCCTGACGAGCCGGCCGCGGCGCGCGGCTCCATCGCGGAGCTGGACCTGCTGCTCGCCCGCGCGGAACGGCGAATGCGCACCGACGACCTGGCCGGCGTCCACGCCGACCTCGTCGGCCTGCTCCCGGCCGCGTCCGACCGGTCCGCGCAGTTCCGGATCTACACGACGCTGATGCGGGCCCTGGTGGACTTCAGGACCGGCCGCTGGGACGAGGCGATCGTGCACGGCGATCTCGGGATCGCGTTGGCCGTGGATGCCGACCACGCGGTTCTGACGGCCTACGGGCACGCGATCGTGGCGCGGGTGTATGCCATGCGCGGCGACTGGGACGCCGCCGAGCGGCACGTGCGCGCCGTCGCCGCGGGGGAGGCCCTCACCGTCGTGGTGCACCGCGCGTGGGCGAACATCGGGTTCGCGCACGCGCGCGCCGACCCCGCGGCGGTCGCCGACGCGCTCGCGCCGGTTCCCGCGTGGGTCGAGCGCCTGGGTGACCCGGGCGCGTTCTACTGGGCCTACCAGGCCCTCGACGGCCTGGGCGGCCTCGACGACCTCGACCGCGCGGCGGCGATCGTCGAGCCGCTCGCGGCTCTCGCGGCCAGGCACGGCCCGCGGTCCGCGGTCGCCGGCGCCATGCGTGCCCGGGCGGCCCTGGCCGCCGCCGGCAACGACCGGTCCGGCGCCGAGGCGGCGTTCCGGGAGTCGCTGACCCACCTGGACGGCCTGGGCCTGCCCTTCGACGAGGCGCTGACCCGGCTCGGCCTTGGCGCGTTCCTGCGCCGGGCCGGCCGGCGGACCGCGGCAGCCGAGCAACTGCGCGCGGCGCACCGCGTGTTCGACCGCCTCGGCGCCATGCCCTACGTCGAGCGCTGCGACCGGGAGCTGGCCGCCTGCGGCCTGGCGCCGCGCGCCAGGGAGACGCCGGCGGCGACCCGGCTGACCCCGCAGGAGATGGCGGTCGCCCGGCGCGCCGTCGAACTGACCAACCGGGACATCGCCAAGGAACTGTTCATCAGCGTCAAGACCGTCGAGTTCCATCTTCGCAACGTCTACGCCAAGCTCCAGGTGACCACCCGCGCCCAGCTCCGCGTCCACCTCGCCCAACGTCGGGAATTCGAGGAACCGACGGCCGCCCACGAATAGCGTCCTCGCGCGATCCTCGCGGGCCCGTGCGGACGCCGGACCGCGCGTTTCCGCCGTCGGAGCCGCCCCTGGCCCTGTTCCGAGCCGGCCGGGCGGCACCCGAGGTCCCGTGGTGCCCGGATTCCGGGGCGGAAGGACCTCTTGCGTTCCAGGGCCCGCATCCATAGAACGGGTTCTAGGGGCGGATGGCGGGAGGGGCGGGATGGCAGGGGGCTCGACGGCCGCGAGGGCCGCATGACCTGGCTGGCGTGGACGGCCCGCGGCCGGACGCCACTGGACTCCGTCTACGGGCTGCTTCCCGAGGCCTACGCGCGGCACCGGGAACTGGCCGAGCAACTCTGGCGGCCAGGGCTGGTCGATCCCGTCGTCCTCGAGCTGTGCCGCCTGCGGATAGCGCGGCTGCTCCGCTGTGAACCGGAGCTCGCGGCCAGGACACCGGCGGCGCGGGCCGCGGGGCTGACCGAAAGCAAGATCAGTCGGCTCGCGGACTGGCCGACGGCGCCCGGCTACAGCGCCGCCGAGCGGGCCGCGCTCGCCTACGCCGAACTGTTCGTCATCGATCCCGGCGCGGTCACCGACGAGCTCGCGGCCGACGTCACCGCGTACTTCACGCCACCGCGGGCGGCGGCGCTCACCCTCGCGATCGCCGTGTTCGACGCGATCGCCCGTTTCCAGGTCGCGCTCGAGGTCTGACCGCGCCTCGTTTGAATCCAGCTGCCCCAGTCGACGTAGAGGATTTCAAGGAGCCGGCCATGCGCCTCGCGCCGCCCGCGGGCGGGACCACGCTGTTCGACCACCAGCCCGAGCTGTTCCGGTCCTTCAACCAGCTGTACGGCACGCTGTGGAGCCACGGCGTGCTCGATCAGGGCGTCAAGGAGGCCGGTCGGCTACGCAACGCCCGGTACGTCGACTGCAAGATCTGCCGGAACCTGCGCTTCGAAGGCGCGACCGCGGCCGGCCTCACCGAGGACCTCATCGAGCTGATCGAGGATGGCTACGAGGACAGCGACCTGCCCCACCGCTACAAGCTCGCGATCCGCTACACGGACGTCCTCATCACCGATCCGGCGGCGTTGTCCGACGAGCTCAAGGCGGAGCTGGCCGCGGCCTTCACCCCGGCGGAGATCGTCGAGCTCACCGCCACGGTCACCCTCGCCGCCGCGTTCTCCAAGGTCGCCGTCGCGTGGGGGCCGCCCCCGGAGATCCCCGTCCTCGCGATCCCGACCCCCGCGCCCGACGGCGCGGTCACCGAGGTCGCCGCTCGCCGTTGAGAACCGGGCGGGCGGACCGGCTGGGCGGGCTGAGGGCGATGGACGGGAGCAAGAGCCCAGGATGACGGTCGCCGGAATTATGGGTAACTATCCGGCCAGGCCGGTGGGAGCGGTTAGCGTGGCCCCGTGGTGTTCGGTGACGCGGCGCGTGACGGGGCGGCAGAGGTACTGGCGGAATGCTGGCGGGACGGCTACTGCGTGCCGAACCCGACCGTGTACCCGCACCTGTGGCTGTGGGACTCCTGCTTCCACGCGATCTCGTGGGCGGCGCTCGGTGACCCGCGGGCACCGGTCGAGCTGGCCTCCTGCCTGGACGCCCAGCTGCCGCACGGCTTCGTCCCGCACATGCGCTACGCCGCGCCGTCGGAGGGCCGGGGCCCGCTGACCGACCGGTCGTCGTTCACCCAGCCGCCGATCTACGCCCACGCCGCGCGGGCGCTGGCCGAGCGCGGGCTGCCGGTCGCCCCCGAGACCCTCGAGCGGATCGAACGCGGCCTCGACTACCTGTGGACCCACCGGATGACGGCCGAGGGTCTGCTGTTCATCGTCCACCCGTGGGAGTCGGGTTCGGACGACTCGCCGCGGTTCGACGACTGGATCGGCCGGTCCAACTGGTCGCGGCTCGCGTTCACGATCTTCGACCACCAGTTGGTCGACGAGACAGAGTTCGACGCCGAGGGCGCGGCCATCTGGTCACGGGAGTTCGTCGTCGCCCCTGCCGCGATCAACGCGTTCGCCGCGCACGCGGCGGCGGAGCTCGCCGCGCTCACCGGCACGCTGCGCTGGCGGCGCCGCGCCGACGACCTCGCCGCCGCCATCGACGACGTCCTGTGGGATCCGGAGCAGAACCACTGGGTGGACCTGCCGATCATCGGCGGCGGCCCCAGCTCGGCCCTGCCGACGCTCGACGGGCTGATGCCCGCGCTCGTCACCCCCGACCCGGAGCGGGCCCGGCTCGCGTTGGCCCAGGCGGAGGACCCCGCCGGCTACGCGGCCGCGTACGGCCCGCGGTTCGTGCCCGCGGGGCATCCCCGCTATCAGCCGGAGCAGTACTGGCGCGGGCCGGCCTGGCCGCAGCTCAACTACATGCTGTACCAGGCCGCGCTGCGCTGGGACGCGACCGCGCTCGCCGACGCGCTCGCGGCCGCCGGCCGCCGCGCCGCCCTGGTCTCCGGCTTCGCCGAGTACTGGAACCCGGAGACCGGCGCGGGTCTCGGCGCCAGCCCGCAGGGCTGGGCCGCCCTCGCCGCCGCCTACCCCTACGACCCGGCCGTGACGGAGCCGGCGGTGGCCAGTTGAGTGGTCGACGAAGGATTGTCGGATCCGGGTCGCCGGCGGCCCGTTCGCAGGACGCAGAGTCATGGCGGGGTGTTCGGCGGGTCTGGGCGGGCGTGGGTTTTCTGTCGGACCCGTGTTGCATCATCGGGCTATGACGCAGGGCACGTCGGTCGTAACTCGGGCCGATCTCGAGGATCAGCTGGCCGGCTACCGGTCGGAGCTGACCGGTTACTGTTATCGCATGCTCGGCTCTCCGTTCGAGGCGGAGGACGCCGTGCAGGAGACGATGATCCGCGCCTGGCGCAACCTCGAGAAGTTCGAGGGCCGCGCCTCGTTGCGTACCTGGCTGTACCGGATCGCGACCAACGTCTGCTCCGACCTGGCCGCCGGCCGGGCGCGGCGGGCTCGGCCGATCGACCTCACCGGTCCGTCCGAGCCGGCGGAGACGCTGCGCCCGCCGCTCCCGGAGGCGACCTGGGTCGTCCCGTCGCCGGACGGGTCCGCGCCGCCGGGTGGCGCGGTGGGCGGTGGTGGGGCGGCGGACCCGGCGGACGTGGTGGCCGCCCGCGACTCGGTGCGCCTGGCACTGATCGTCGCGCTGCAGCGGCTCGCGCCCCGCCAGCGCGCCGTGCTGATCCTGCGCGAGGTGCTGGGCTGGTCGGCGGCGGAGACCGCGGAACTGCTCGACACGACCGTCGCCTCGGTCAACAGCGCCCTGCAACGCGCCCGGGCCACCCTCGCCGCCGCCCAGGTCGCGGAGACCGATCCGGTGCGGCCCGGCGACGACGAGCAGCGGGAGCTCCTCGCCCGGTATGTCGCCGCGTTCGAGAGCTACGACATGACCGCGCTCACGGCGCTGCTGCACGAGGACGCGACGATGACCATGCCGCCGCTGGACCTCTGGCTGCGCGGCCCGGAGGACATCGTCGCCTTCATGCTCGGCACCGGCGGCGTCTGCCGGAACTCGAAGCTGGTCCCGACCATCGCGAACGGCGGGCCGGCCTTCGGCCATTACCACGTCGTCCAGCCAGGCGAGGCCGAGCTGCACGCGGCCGTCACGGGCGGCGAGGTGCACCCGCTGCCCGAGGAGGTGGCCGAGGGCGGCTATGTCCCGTGGTCGCTGATCGTCCTGGAGACCTCAGACGGGAAGATCACCGGGGTCAACCACTTCCTGGACACCGACCGCCTGTTCCCGCTGTTCGGCCTCCCGCCCTTCCTCGAGGCCTGACGCCAGGGCGCCGGCCGGCCGGCCGGGAAGGATCTCGGTCAGGCCGGCCAGCTGGAAGATGACCAGAAGGTTGGGCCGGGCGCCGGCCAGCCGGAACCCATGGCCGAGCCGGCGGGCGGTCAGCAGCAGCCGGGCGAGCGCCTCCACCGTGACCAGGGTGGGCTCCTCGACCGCGCTGACGTCGCAGACCACCGTCGTCGCGTCCGGCGCGGTCGCGAGCGCGCCGCCCAGCCGGGCGCACAGCGCCGGGATCGCGGCCCGGTCCACCGTCGCGTCCAGCCTCCACCTGAGCTCGGCCGGGCCGCCCGGCCGGGCGTCGTCCGCCCGCGCGCCCGATCCGGCGCGCGCCCGGCCTTCGGCCGGCGGCGTCCCCGCCGGTGACCTAGCCGCCGGCGAGCTGGCCGCCGGCGGCCTGCCGCTCACCTGTTCCTCGCCATCACCCACGCGTTCGGCCTCCGGGATCACGAGAGCCGCGCCTGCCGCGTCCCCGGGGATACAGACCCCTCGACCCGCCATGACTCATCGGGCCGGCCTGAACGCTCCGGGTCGCGCGCGGGCCGGCGCCGGATCCGCGTCCGGCGGACGGGCGGATTGGGCTGGTCGGCGGGCCGCGGACGGGGAACGCTTCGGTGAGAGGCGACGAAGCGACGAGGCGGTGGTGAGATGACCACGACCAGGACGTGGACCGTGGACGTGCTGCTGACCGAGCACGAGGGCAGGACCCGGGCCGAGGCGCTGCTGCGCGGCGGCGGGACCGGCCGCCTGGGTACCGGCGCGGACGGCGGCCCTCGCGGCGGGACCAGCGAGCGGCCGCGGGCGGTCGGGCACGCCAGGTGCCACCCGGACGACACCGACATTCCGGCGATCGGCGACGAGGTGGCGGCCTCCCGAGCCCTGTCCGCCCTGGCCCACCAGCTGCTGGACATCGCGGCCCGCAACATCGAGTCCCAGACCGGCGAGAAGGCCCGCGTCCGCGGGTAGCCCCTTCCGGAACTCCGTAACCCGTCCAGGAACCCTGTGGCCTGTCCGGAAACTCCGGAAACGTCGCCGGATGGGGCGTCAGGCGGGGCGGGCGGTGGCGGCGGCGAAGCGTTCGACCTCCGGGGTCGGGCCGGTGACGATGATCAGGTCGTCCTGGTTGACCACGGTGTCGGACCCGACGGCGCCGAACTCGCCGTCCGGGCGCTTCACCCCGACGACGGTGACGCCGAACCGGCGGCGCGGCAGCGCCTCGGCCATCGTCTGGCCGCAGACCGACCGCGGGGCTCGCAGCTTGGCGATCGCGAACCCCTTGTCGAACTCGATGAAGTCGAGGAGCCGGCCGGACAGCAGGTGCGCGACCCGCTCCCCGGCGTCGCGCTCGGGGTAGACGACGTGCGACACGCCCAGGCGCTCCAGGATCCGCCCGTGCTGGCGAGTGATCGCCTTCGCCCAGACCTCCGGCACCCCGAGGTCGAGCAGCGTGCCGGCGGCGAGCAGGCTCGCCTCGATGCCGGTGCCGATCGCGACGACCGCCCGGTCGAAGCCCTCGGCGCCGAGCTGGCGCAGCGCCGCCTCGCTGGTCGCGTCCGCCTCGACCACGTGCGTCAGCGTTCCCGACCACTCCTGGACGATGACGCGGTTCGCGTCGACGGCGACGACGTCGTGGCCCATCCGCTGCAGCGTCTCGGCGAGCGTGCCGCCGAAGCGGCCCAGCCCGATGAGCAGCACCGCGTTGGGGTGTCTGTCCCTGCCCACCGCCGCCCGCCTTCCTGGTTGTCTCGCGGCTCGAGCCCCGCGTCGGGGCCGGCCGCCTGGCTGGTCTGCCGGCGCGGTTCGCTCGTGCGTCAGCCGACGATCGGGCGTTCCTCGGGCAGCCGGTACAGCCGGCGCCGTTCCCGCAGCGCGAGGGCCGACGCCAGCGTAATGGGACCTATCCGGCCGACGAGCATCAGCACGATCAGTACGTACTGGGCGAAGGCCGGCAGCTGGGCGGTGATCCCGGTGGTCAGCCCGACGGTGCCGAACGCCGACGTCACCTCGAAGAGCACCTGGTCGAGGGTGAACTCGGTGGTGGCCAGGAGGCACAGGGTGCCGGCCACGACGATCGCGACGCCGAGCAGCGCGACCGCCAGCGCCTGACGCAGCGCGGCGGGGGAGACCTGCCGGCCGAACGCGTCGACGGTGTCGTCGCCCCGGGCCTCCGCCAGGATCGCGAAGAACAGCACCATGAAAGTGGTGACCTTGATTCCACCGGTGGTGCTCGCGCTGCCGCCGCCGACGAACATCAGCACGTTGGTGACGAGCCGGGTCGCCGGGTCGGCCAGGCCGTAGTCGAACGTGTTGAAGCCCGCGGTGCGGGCGGTGACGCCGCCGAAGAAGCCACCGAGCAGCTTGTCGGCCGCGGACAGCGGGCCGAGTGTCGCCGGGTTGCGCCACTCGAACGCGGTGACCGCGGCCGCCCCGCCGACCAGCAGGATCGCGTAGCCGAGCAGCGTCACCTTGGTGTGCATCGACCAGAGCGCGGGGCTGCGCAGCTCGCGGCGCAGCTCGAACAGCACCGGGAACCCGATGCCGCCGAGGATGCTCGCGGCCGCGATCGGCAGGATGACCAGCGGGTCGTGGTCGAACGACATCAGGTTGTCGCTGTAGAGCGCGAACCCGGCGTTGTTGAACGCGGTGATCGAGTGGAACACCCCGTAGTAGGCGGCCCGGCCGGGTGACATCTCATAGTCGAGCCACAGCGCTCCGAACAGCACCACCGCCACGATGGCCTCGATGGTGAAGGTCACCGCGGCGACCCGCAGCACCACCCGCTTGGCGTCGCCGAGGCCGACCGAGGCGGTCTCGTTGGCGGCCAGCAGCCGCAGCCGCAGACCGAGACGGCGCGACATCATCATCCCGAGCAGCGACGCCGACGTCATGAAACCGAGCCCGCCGAGCTGGGCGGTGGTCATGACGACGACCTCGCCGAACGTCGTCCAGTGGGTCTCCATGTCGACGAGGAGCAGCCCGCCGGTGGCGGCGCCGGTCGCGGTGAACAGCGCCTCGCGGAAGGTGGTGCGCAGCCCCGGCGCGGTGGCGGCCGGCAGGAGCAGCAGCCCGGCCACGGCGGTGACGGTGGCCACCGAGGCCAGCGCGGTCAACTGCACCGGATGGCTGAGCCGGGCCAGAACCGCGCGGGCAAGACCACGCGCCCGCCGCCGTCGCTGCTCGTCGTCCCCCAGCAGCGACGACGTCTCGTCCTCATCGGCCTCGGCGGGTTCACCGCCCGAGCCGCGGCGCGGCGGCGCGCTTCCTACCACCAGCCAGCTCCTCACGCCCCGCGCCCGTGCCCGCCCTCCTCGCATCCTGCCAGCCCCGTCGCGCCCGGCGTCGGGCAGCCCGACGGGCGCCGCCCGTGGATGCCCCGGGCCCCCCCGCTCCGTCCCCAGGAGCCCGCCCATGCCCGCTCCGCCCCGTGCCCTGACGATAGGCCGGCGGGCCAGTGCCGCGACCGCCAACGTCCGCCCGCTCCGCATGATCGCCGATAGTGCCCCGACGGGGTTGTGATGAGGCCCTGTTCACGACCCCCGGAGGGCCGAAACGGCGATCATGTCCGAGGTGGGGCTCTAGCCGCTCGTGGACAGGGCTCGAGGCGCGGCGCGCACCAGGCCGGCGAGCATCCGGCGGTCGTGGCCGGCCTGGCCCAGGCCGGCGGCGACGATCGTCGCCGCCGCGAGGGCCGGGGTCGCGGCGTAGGCGACCGTCGGGGCCGCCAGATGGGCGAAGCGCTCCGGGAGGCGCACGACGGCCGTCCCGGACTCGCGGACCTCGGACTCGCGGACCTCGGACTCGCGGACCTCGGGCCCGCGGGGCTCGGCGTCGACGGCAGCCCGGGCCGCGTCGCCCGTGCCCGTCCAACCCGTGGTGGTCCAATCCGTGTCCGTCCCGCCCGCGTTCGTACCGCCCGCGTTCAGGCCCAGCGCGATCTCGATGCCCCAGACGTCGCCGGCGCCGTTGCGCCACAGCCAGTGCCGGACGGCGTCCTTGGCGGCCATCCTGGCGAGCAGGAACGCCTGGCCGTCGCGCGGGGTGCGGGCGGCCATGGCGGCCCGGTCGGCGGCGTCCAGATAGTGGCGGACGGCGAGCTCGCGCGACGCCGGATCCGTCCAGCGGTCGTGGACCGTCACCACGCCGCGCGGGCCGGGCGCGCCGAGCGCCTTGCGCTCCGGCTGCAGCATCAGCGCGAGCAGGTCGGCGTCGCCGCCGAAGCGGCGGTCCGCCCAGCCCTCGATCGTGATCCGTGGCGTGCCGTCCGGGTCGCGCACGGTGATGTCGGCGGTGACGGTGCGCCGGGCGACGTCGACGACCCGCACGAGGCAGGACACCCGTTCCCCTGGTGCCGGCGCCGGCCCGTGGAAGGCGATCCGGCCCACGGCGAGCGGGAGCAGCAGGCCGTCGTCGGGCAGGTACTCCATCGCCCAGTAGCCGAACAGCTGGCCGACGCTGTCGAGCAGGCCGCCGCGCGCCGGCGGGCAGACCAGCTCGCCGCGCGCCCCTCGCGGCGAGATCGCCCACAGCGCCGCCAGCCCCTGGTAGCCGGGCCCGTGGAACAGCCAGCCGCCTCCGTAGAGGTCGGCGGGCCGGACCGTGACCAGCTCCTCGTCCGGCAGCCGCTCGACGGCCGCGCCCGGGCGAGCCCTGGCGGCCGGCCCAGGCTCGTCGGCCAGACCGGCCGGGGCCGGCTCGAGATGGACCGTGCAGCGGGCGTGGCCGCGCAGCTCGACGCGCACCTCCGTGGGGCCGAGGAGCCGGCCGGTGAGCGTCACCTCGACCGGCGGCTCGACCACCAGCCAGCGGTACATCCGGACGTCGGTGACCGCGCGCACGACCTGGCCGGGCACGAGCTCGCGGGCCTGGTCGAGCATGAGCTCGAGGACGGCCGTCATCGGCACCACCGGGAACCGGTCCGACAGGTCCGGCCAGCCCGGCGGCTGCCGGTAGAAGCAGTGGTCGAGCACCTCCGGCAGCTCCCGCGCCGACAGCGTCCGCCGCGTGACGTGCTCCGCCCTCGCGGGCGCCGGGGCGGGCGGCGGCGGGTCGACTGACGACACGGTGATCGCCGGCCGTCCGGTGCCGGCCTCGGCCTCGGGCCGCGACGGCGTGGAACGCGGCCCGGGCGCGGGCGGGGCGGTGAGCGGGCTGGCGGGCTGGGGAAGCAGGTCGGTGCGCGGGGCCGCCCCCTCCGCCCAGAGGGCGGCACAGACCCGGCGGAGCTGGTCGAGCCCGGGGCGGACGGTGGCGTTCGAGACGACCACCGCGTGGTCGCGCTCCGCCAGCGTCTCGGTCACGAACCGGGCGACGCTGCCGACGCCGACCTGGACGAACACCCGCGCGCCCGCGTCGTGCAGCGCCTCGACGAGCGGGCGGAAGCGCACCGGCTCGACGAGGTGGCGCAGGACGAGCCCGCGAACGGCGTCCGCGTCGGCCGGGTAGGGCGCCACGGTCGTCGCCGACCACACGGGGACGCTCGGCGGGTGCAGCGGCAGTCCGTCGACCGCGCCGCGAAACGGGGCGAGATGCGGCGCCAGATGCGGGGAGTGGAACCCCGACCGGAACGAGAGCTCGGTGGCGGGCCGCCCGACGGCCCGCGCGCGGCGTACGGCCGTCTCGACCTGTTCGCGCGGGCCGCAGACCACCGACTGCCCCGGCGAGTTGTCGTGCGAGACGACGACGTCGCCAAGCCCCGCCAGCAGCGGGCCGACGTCGGCCGCGGCGGCGCCGAGGGCGGCGAAGACAACGCCGGGGACCTCGACGACGTCCGGGCGAAACAGCGGCAGCAGCCCGCCGAACGCCTCGGCCCGGACCATGCCGGTCGACAGCATCGCGTTCCACTCGCCGATGCTGTGCCCGGCGACCACGTCCGGGACGACGCCGAGGCGGCGCAGCGCCTCGTCGAGCAGCCAGTTCACCGCGAGACCGGCCAGCCCGAAGCCGCCGAGCGCGTCGGTGCCGCCCAGCTCGGGGCTGGGCAGCCCGAAGTGGTGAGCGACATCGTCCACCCGCGGCGTGAAGCTGTGCTCCAGCCCGCAGAACAGGAAGGCGAGCCCGCCGCGCCCACCCGGCCCGCCCGCCGGCCCCGCGCCGGCGGGGCCGAGCAGCAGCGGGCTGGGTGAGAACCAGACGTCGTCGGCGCCGCGCCACCCGACACCCGTCGCCACGACCTGGCGGGCGAGCGCGAGCCGGCGCGGCGTCGGCGCGACGATGGCCAGCCGGCACGCGCCGCCGAGCGGCGGGTCGGCCGCGTCGTCGTGGGCGAGCAGCTCCTCGTCGGGCCGGGCGAGCATCCGCCCCAGGTCGGCCGGGTCCGAGCCCGCCAGCAGCAGCAGCCGCTCCGGCCCGGTGCCGTCGGCGTCCCCGGCGGTGGGACCGCCGGGCGCGGCCCCGTCGCCGGGCGGCGTGGTGCCGTCAGGCACCGAACGCCTCCGGGTCGCCGGTCAGGTAGACGACCTGGGCGGGCGCGGCCAGGCCGGCCGCCGGGGCGGGCGGGTGGATGGCCGCCGGCGCTGGCGCGGCGAAGGCGATCTCACGCAGGCAGGCGGCGACGCCGGCGGTCGGGTCTATCAGGCCGACGCCGCGGCGGGCGTACTCCCGCTCCAGCTCGGGGGAGACCATGCCGCCGCCCGGGCCCCCTCCGGGACCGATGTCGCCGAGCGGGGCGGAACGCCAGGGGCCCCAGTCGATCGCGACCACCCGGCTGTCCGGGAAACGCGTGGCCCAGGCCGCCGCGAGCGTGTCCAGGGCGTCGTTCGCCGCCGCGTAGTCGGCCTGGCCGCGGTTGCCGAACACCCCGGCGACGCTGCCGAACAGGGCCAGGAACCGCAGGCCCGGCCGTGCCGCCGCGGCCAGCGCCCGGGCGCCGGCCACCTTGGTCTCGTAGACGCGGGCGAACGACTCGGCCGTCTTGTCGCGCAGCAGCCGGTCCTCGACCAGCCCGGCGCCGTGCACGACGCCGTCGAGGCGGCCATGGCGGGCGTAGACGCCGTCGACGACGGCCCGCACCGCCGCCGCGTCCCGCACGTCGACCTGGTGGTAGCGCACCGACGCGGCGCGCCGGGACAGCGCGTCCAACGTCACGCGGATCTCCCGGTCGGCGAGCACCCGGGCGACCCGGCCCTCGACCTCGGACGGCCGGCGCAGCCCGGACTCGACGAGCAGCCGCCGCAGCGAGCGGGCGTCGGGCGCGGACGCGGTCAGCGGGTCCGGTCGCCCGACCGGCTCGGGCGAGCGTCCCAGCAGCTCCACCGCGCAGCCGGTCGCCTCGGCCAGGGCCAGCGCGACCCGGGCGGTGATCCCCCGCGCTCCACCGGTCAGCAGCACCACCGACTCGGGCCCCAGGCCCAGCCGGGCAAGGCCGTCCGGGAGATCCGCGAGACCGGGAGCGTGGTCGGCGGGGACCAGCCGGGTCGTCAGCCGCCGGCCGTGGCGGTAGCGGACCGTGCTGGGCCCCGCGGTGTCCGCGAGCTCGGCGAGCAGCCAGGCGGCCATGGTGCCCGCCGGCTCGGCCGCCGGCTCGCCGTGGTCGTCGCCGCCGAGGTCGACGAGGCGGACGAGCGCGTCCAGCTCGTGGCCGAGGGCTCGGGTGAGCCCGGCGAGCCCGAGCGGGGCGCCGGCCGCGCCGACCAGCAACAGCCGCACGCCGCCGGCCAGCGCGATCGCGCGGACCAGCTCGAACGCGCGAGGCAGCAGGTCGCCCGACGGCGGCGCCGGCAGCAGCCAGACGACCCCGTCCGCGCCGGCGCCGGTGGCCAGCGCCGCGCCCACCGCCGCGGCCGCCGCCGGGCCCGGGTCGGGCACCGCCAGCCGGGTGACCGTCGCCCCGCGCCGGCCCAGCCCGGCGACCAGCTCGGCGAGCAGCGCGGCGGGCCCGGCGGGGCCGCCCGGCTGGCCGGCGGCGTGAGCGTCGTGCAACACCAGGACACGCGCGCCGTCGAGCAGCGCGGGACCGGTCGGGTCCGCCGGCGCGATCTCGGCCCAGGTGACGGTGAACCGCGACAGGCCCTGGCCGGTGTCCGGGGTGGCTCCGCCCGTCTCGACGATCCTGACGGGCCCGGCGACCGGAGGGCTCGGTACCGGCTCGGCGAGCGCGATCCGCGGGTTCGCCGTGGGGCTCGGCCCGCCCGCCGGCGCCAGCGGGACCGGCGCCGGGGGGACCGGCACCGCGGCGGCCGGCCCGGTGGCCGCCAGGCGTTCCACGAGCTGGGTCACGATGCCGCGGACGGTGCGGAGCTCGGCCAGTTCCTCCACCACCGACTCGTCGACCCCGCCGGCACCATCGCCCCCGCCGTCGGCGCCGTCGGACGCGAGCCCGAGCCGGTCGCCCAGGGCGGCGAGGATCTCCACCCGCTTGATCGAGTCGATGCTCAGGTCGGCCTCGAGGTCCAGGTCCGGGTCCAGCATGTGCGCCGGGTAGCCGGTCCGCTCCGCGATCAGCTCCAGGACCGACGCCATCACCTGGTCCGCCTCCAGCGTCGCGCCCGCCGGCCCGGGACCATCGGCCGGCTCCGGTCCCGGCGCCACGGGCCCGGCCGGCGCGGGCTGGGTCCGCCCGACCGGCTCCGCCCGCCCAGCGGCGGGCACCCCGCCGGCGACGGTCGCCTCGGGCGCGTCCGGGCCGGTCGGCGGCGCGGTGGGCGTCGGCTGGAGCGCCGCCGCCGGAGGCGCCCAGAGGCCGGCCTCCGGACCGGCCGGCCGCTCGCCACCAGCCGTGGCGTGGTACGCGGCGGGGACGGGGGCCGCCCAGCCAGCCGCGTCGCGCGCGGCGGGAGCCCAGTCGTTCGGGGCGGGCGTGACCGGCGTGTGGTGGGCACGCGGCGCGGCGGCGTCCAGGTAGCGCATCACCAGCTCGTGCTGGGAGGCCAGCAACTGGCGCGCGAACTCCTGGTAGCCCAGCACCACCTCGTCGAGCGGAGTCCGCGTGGGGGAGCCGGGCTGCCCGCCGGCCACCGGGAGCCCCACCGACGGGAGCCCCACCGACGAAACGGCCTGCCCGTGGCCGTTCGGCGACGCCTCATACCCGTACCCGGCGGCGCGGTGTCCGTCCGGCCCGTATCCGACGCCGGCTGCCATGCCGTTCTCCGTCCCCATCGTCCTTGTCGTGTCGGTCCTTGTCGTGCCGGTCTCGGCGCCCCGCGGCGCGGTCGAGGCGCCACTCGCCGCCGTCAGGCCCTCGCCCGGCACCGCGGGCACCGGGGCGTCGGTGCCGGCCGGGGTGACCCGGAACGCCGGCGGGGCGAGCGGGGGCTGGTCGCCGGCGCGCAGGCCGCCAGGAAGCGGGCGGCCGTCGGCGCCCCGGACGAACGCGCCGTCGACGAACCAGCCGGGCGCGGTGGGGGTCGCGGCCGGGTCGACCGGCCGGATCCGCCGGCCCGCGAACAGCGGCGCCACGTCCATCTCGACGCCGGCCGCGGCGAGCTCGGCGAGCGCGAGCAGCAGCCGGCGCACGCCGTTCTCCCCGGCGACGTCGCAGGCCACCGCCCAGTGCGGGCGATCGGCAAGGATCTTGCCGACCAGGCCGGACAGGACCCGTCCCGGGCCGGCCTCCACGAAGACCCGAGCGCCGGCGGCGTACATCGCCTCGATCATCGCGACGAAGCGCACCGGTTCGGCGACCTGTCGCGCCAGCAGCGCGCGCACCTCGTCGGGGCCGTCCGGGTAGGGCGCGGCGGTCGTGTTCGACCAGACCCGCCCACCCGGCGCGCGCACCTCGGCGGTGGCGAGCGCCTCGGCGAGCTCCCCGGCGGCGCCCGCGACCACCGGGCTGTGGAACGCGCAGGCCACCGGCAGCCGCATGGCGCGCAGGCCCGCGTCGGCGAGCAGGCGCTCCGCCCGCTCGACCGCCGCCGTCGGGCCGGAGACGACCGTCTGCTCCGGCGCGTTGTCGTTGGCGAGCACGACCGTGCCCCAGTCCGGCGCATCCCCGCGGGTGCCGTCGTGGGCGTCGTCGCCGGCGCCAGCGCGACGGGCGTCGCGACCGGTGCCGGCGTTGCCGGCCGCGAGCAGGCCGCCCAGCACCGCGGCGACCCGGGCCGCCGACGCGGCCACGGCCGCCATCGCGCCAGGGTCACGCGCGGGCACCGCGTCGTCGGGCGTCGCGTCAGCGGGCGTCGCGTCGTCGGGCGTCGCGCCCGCCCTGTCGTGTGGCGTAGCGCCCGCCGCGTGCCCGGCCGCGCGGACGACGGCCGCGCCGCGCCGGACCGACAGGTCGAGCAGCGTCGCCTCGTCGAACGCGCCGGCGACCGCGAGCGCTACCAGCTCGCCGTAGCTGTGGCCGGCGGTGTGCCCGGCGCGCACCCCGAGCCCGGCGAGGATCTGGGCGACGGCGAGCCCGGCGACGCCGAGCGCCGGCTGGGCGACGCGGGTGTCGGTGACGGCGGCCCGCTGGCGCGACCGGCTCGACGGGTCGAGCGCGGCCGGGCCGAACAGTGTGGCCGGGTCGACGGCGCCATGGTCCAGGAGCCGGCGCAGCCGGGGAAACGCCACGAACAGGTCGGCGAGCATCCCTGGCCGCTGGCTGCCCTGTCCGGGGAACAGGAACGCCACCGACTCGGGACCGCCGCCGGCGACGGGCGGTACCCCTGAGCTGTCCGGTACCCCTGAGCTGTCCGGTACCCCTGAGCCGTCCGGTGCCCCTGAGCCGTCCGCTGCACCGTCGGGGCCGGACGCGGCCGCGTCGGCGACGAACAGGCCGGCGCGCGGGTCGGTGCGCAGCGAGCGGGCACGCGTGAGCGCCGCGGGCAACGCGTCGAGGTCATCGACGACGAACGCGAGTGCCACCGGGCCGCCGCCGCGCTGCCCGGCGGCGGTGGTGGTGGCCGCGGCGAGGTCGCGCAGCCGCCACGGCCGGGCGGCCGCGTCGTTCGCCGCGGCGAGCCGGCCGAGCGTGTCGAGGGCGGCGAGCGCGCCGGCCCGGTCGGCGGCGCGGATGACGAACAGCTCGGCCGGCCACTCGTCCAGCCCGTGCGCCGGCTCGGGGACCCCGTCATAGGCGGCGAGGACCGCGTGGAAGTTGGTGCCGCCGAACCCGAACGCGGACACGCCGGCGAACCGGTCGGCGGGCGCCGCCGCCCACGGCCGGACCTCGGTGTCGAAGTAGAACGGACTGGTCTCGGCGTCCCAGTAGGAGTTCGGCGCGGTCAGGTGAGCGGTCGGCGGGCGCACGCCGGTCCGCAGCGCCTGGACCACCTTGATCATGCCGGCGAGGCCGGCGGCGCACTTGGTGTGCCCGATCTGCGACTTGACCGACCCGACCGAGCAGCTGCCCGGCGCCGCGCCGGCGGCGGTGAACACCTCGGTGAGCGCGGTGAGCTCGGTCCGGTCGCCGACGACCGTGCCGGTGGCGTGCGCCTCCAGCACGCCGACGCGGGTAGGGGAGATCCCGGCTCGCTCGTACGCGCGCCGCAGCGCCAGGACCTGGCCCTCGCGGCGCGGCGCGGTCATGCCGAGCGCCCGGCCGTCGCTGGACGCGGCAACCGATTTGATCACCGCGAGGATCCGGTCGCCGTCGCGTTCCGCGTCCGCGAGCCGCTTGAGGATGACGACCGCGACGCCCTCGCCGAGGGCGATGCCGTCGGCGGCGGCGTCGAAGCCGCGCGAGCGCCCGGACGGCGAGAGCGCGTGCACGGACGAGAACAGCAGGAAGTCGTGGATGCTGTTGTGGGTGTCGACGCCGCCGCAGACGACCAGGTCGGCGGCGCCGGTGAGCAGCTCCTTGCAGGCGGCGTCGACGGCGGCGAGCGACGAGCCGCAGGCCGCGTCGACGGTCTGGTTCAGCCCGCCCAGGTCGAGGCGGTTGGCGACCCGGCCGGCGATGACGTTGGCGAGCATCCCCGGGAACGAGTCCTCGGTCAGCGTCGGCAGCTGGGCGTCGAGCCCGGCGGGCGTGGCGCCGAACAGCGACGCGTAGGCCGACCGGAAGCTGTAGGCCGTCGTCAGGTCGGCGCCCGACTCGGCTCCGAAGATCACCGAGGCGCGGGCCCGGTCGAACGGCCGGCGCCGCCGCGGCTCGGGCATGCCCACGGCGGCGCCGGCGGGCCGGGCGGGCGGTCCGCCGCCGTCGCCCGGGTCGTAGCCGGCGTCCTCGAGCGCGCGGGCGGCGACCTCCAGGGCGAGCAGCTGCGCGGTGTCGATGCTGGCCAGTGAGCGTGGCGGGATCCCGTAGCGCAGCGCGTCGAACGGGATCGGCTCCAGGAAGCCGCCCCACTTCGACGGCACCTCGATCCGCCCGGCCATGGCGGCCGCGGCCGCGCGGGTGGCTCGCTCGCGCGGGTCGGCGGCCGGCTCGGCGTAGAACTGGTCGGCGTCCCAACGGTCGCGCGGCACCTCGGTCACCGAGTCCCGACCGGCGCACACGTTGGCCCAGTACCGGTCGACGTCGGGCGCGCCGGGAAACACGCAGGCCATGCCCACGATCGCCACGTCCAGCGGACGGGCCGCCGGGCCGCCCGGCACGCCGTCCGCGCCGATGGTTCCGGGGACGGTCCGGCCGGCCTCGGCGTCGCCGCCCGCCGCGCGGCCGGTCGGCGCGTCATCCACCGGTCCGTCGGCTCCGGCCCCGGCCATGCCGCCAACCCCAGCCGTGCCACCAGCCCCGGCGGTGCCACCAGCCCCGCTGGGGCCACCAGCCCCGGCGGTTCCGGTGAGCGCGGCCGCGCGCCCGGCGAGCAGGGCGGTGGCGCCCTCGGTGACCTCGGTGTGCAGCGCGCCGACCGTGGTGGTCTCGGACCGCAGGGCCGCGACCTGGCCGAGCATGAACATCCCCTCCCGGCGCTGGACGTCCTCGTCGACGGTGACCAGCGCGTCGCCGTCGCGGCGCAGCCCACGGCTGGCGAGCCGGAGCCGGCCGAGGTTGAGCGCCTCCAGCTCGGCCCACGCCTCCCGCCGCGGCCGGCCCTCGGCCGCGAGCCGCTCCTTCGCCGCCCGGAACGTGGAGACGAACGGCGTGTCGGCGCAGCGGATGGCATGGCCGGGCGCGGTCTCCAGCAGCACGGTCCCCGAGCACTCGAGGGCCCGACGCTGGAACTCGGCGCCGATCGCGCCCGCCGTCACCGCCTCGTCGGTGAACAGGTAGGCCGAGCCCATGAGCACCCCCACCCGCGCGCCGCGTGCCGCCACACCCGCGGCGGCCGCCGCGACCATCGCCGCCGAGGTGGCGTCGTGCACGCCGCCGGCGAACAGCAGGTGCACCTTGGAAAGATCGAGGCCCCGGTCGCCGGCGGCGAGCAGGACGGCGATCTGCGCCTCCCAGAGCGGGAAGCTCGCCCGGGGCCCGACGTGGCCGCCGCACTCACGGCCCTCGAAGACGAACTTGCGGGCGCCCTCGGCGAGGAAACGCTCGAGCAGGCCGGGGGAGGGCACATGCAGGAACGTGTCGATCCCGGCGGCCTCCAGCGCGGCCGCCTGCGCCGGCCGCCCGCCCGCGATCAGCGCGGACGGTGGCCGGGCAGCGCGCACGGCGGCGAGCTGGGCCGCCCGCAGGTCCGGCGGCGCGAAGCCGAGCAGCCCGACGCCCCACGGCGCGTCGCCGAGCAGCCTGGCCGTCTCGGCCAGCAGCCGCTCGACCTCGGGGCCGCTCATCAGCGCGAGCGCGAGGAACGGCAGCGCTCCGCCGTCGGCGACCGCGCGCGCGAACGCCGGCTGGTCGCTGACTCGCGTCATCGGCCCCTGCGCGACCGGGAAACGCAGCCCCCGGTCGGCGGCGAACGCGGCGCCGGGCGCGAGCGGGCGCAGGTCGGCGGCCGTCGCGACGCCGTCGCGGATCGCCGCCCGGACGGCCCGGATGACCCCGGCGGCGTTGTGGTGGGCCGCCGCGAGCGGCCGGGCGAACGCCCCGTCCTGCCCGACCGGCAGGAGCTCCTCCCGCAGGTCCCGCGCCCCCAGCCGTCCCGCGACCTCGACGGCGGTGGCGGTGCCGACGAGGCTGGCCACGGGCAGGTCGGGGCGGGTGAAGACCCGGTGGCCGGCGAGCAGCGCCGTCTCACCGCCGTCCATCGCCCGCAGCACGCCCGCGACCGCGGGGGCGAGCTCCACCTCGTCGACGAGGGCGAGCTGGGCGTCCAGCACGACGCCGGCGGCGCCACCGGCCATGGCGGCCGCGGCCGTGGCCGGCCCGATCCCGCCGGCGGCCCAGATCGGCCGCCGGCGCGCGGTGGCGTCGGCGAGCAGGTGCTGCAGGAGGCTGAACGTGGTGAGGTCGCCGACCCGGCCTCCTCCCTCGTTGCCGCGGGCGACCAGCCCGTCCGCGCCCGCCACCACGGCTACGCGCGCCTCGGCGACGCCGGTGACCTCGACCAGTACGCGTCGCCGCCCGCCTCCGGAGGCGGCCTCGACGGTCCAACGGGCGTCCACCAGCTCGACGGCGTCTACGTTGACCGTGTCGGCCTCAACCATGGCGGCCTCAACCGTGTCGCCGGCGCCCGTCGTGGCGGCGGCCGGCGGGAGACCAATGAGCAGGACCGTGTCGACGCCGTCGGGAAGCGACTCGGGGCCGAGCGGGCAGCCGTACCCGACACGCACGCCGTACCCGCCGACGCTGGGCCCGCCCCGGCCGCGCGGGGCGCACCATCGTTCGGCGTCCGCGAGGGCGGCCAGCGCCTCGCGGCGGTCGCGGCCCAGGTCGAGGACGCCGAGCGCTCCCGCCCGGCGCGCCGCCGCCACCAGATGGGGGAGAGGCAGCCCGAAAGGTGTCACGACCACGACGGCGTCCCGCCCGAGCTCGTTGGTGATCATCTCCACCCCTCGGTGCCCGGCGGCGACCGGCCCCGGTGGGTCAGGACCGCCGGCGTCCGGAACGCGCCCACATGTCGGGACGCGGCTGGTCGACCGGCCGGCTCCGGAAATTTTGGTTTTCCTAACCTTAACGCCCAGCTCGGACGCGTCCCGACCTCTCGTCCCACGTGACCGGCGCCTCACCGGGGCCTCGGGCACCCCGCGTCAGCGAGGAGAAACTCCCGGTCGTGATCTGGCGGGCTGGCGCGGCTCATGATCGCTGAATGCTTGTGGAACCGACCCGGAATTCCCAACTCGCGAGGACCATTTCCGCAAGCACCAAGCTTGATGATCAGAGCGAGTTAGGCAAGTCAGCCAAGGTGGCCCGGATGGTCTCGATGATCCAGGACGGGCGGCGCTCGAGATCTGACCAGGTGACCCGAACGACGCGCCAGCCGCGCCGGGCGAGCTCGTTCTGGCGGTACCGGTCGGCCAGCACGGCGTCGGGCCGCCCATGGAACCGCGCGCCATCGGCCTCGAGGTAGACCTTCTTGTCGGGCCAGCCAAAGTCGACGTGAGCGACGAGGGTGCCGTTGTCGATGACCGCATACTGGGGTTCGCCGGGCGTGACACCGTGGTCCAGAAGCAGTAGCCGTACTCGGGTCTCCAGCACGGACTGGGCCCGGCCGTCGGCAAGGTTCCACCAGGCGGCGACCCGACGAGACCCCTGGCGGCCGAAGGTCAGTGCCTTGGCCTCAGTGAGATCGCTGAGCCGCCTGGAGCCCAGGGCGGCGTCCATCAAGGCAACCGCTTCGGCTCTGCCGGGCGCCGTGAGTACCAGATCCGCGACCGTCCGGGCCGGCGAGGTGACAGGCAGGCCAGCAAGGTTCACGACCTGCCCAGCCGGGCTGCTTCCCCAGTGCAACCTGACACCGCGAACCGGTTGTGCCCTGGCGGCATCCCGGGGCATCAACAGGTGGATCGGCTCGTCGTCGGCCGGAGCGTCGAGCCCAGCAAACCGGTGGAGTCGCGCGGCGGTGATCCCGTAGACGACGGCCCACGGCCGGCCTACGAGCGCGGCGCGCGCACGCGCCCGCAGCCGCGCCGCGCCGGGTACCAGGTAGCAACCGCGCGCGACCGGAGTGAACCAGCCGCGCCTGACCAGCGTGCGCAGATTACTCTGTGTCAGACCGACGGACTTGGTCTGCGCGACGGTGATCATCCCGTCCTGGGTTCGAGCGATTCGCACCGCGTCGCGGTACCCATCGGGCACACTCAACACCCGCCCGGGAGCGTCGCGAGCCGCTGGAGCTTTCCCTGAGTGCCCAGATGGGCCACGGGATGTCGACATGGGGGACGCGTCCGGCCCATGCGTCGCCTCCGAGACCGCCGCGTGTCGCGACGGGGCCGTGCCTTCCCGGGCTCCTGGGCCAGGTGCCGAGCGGCCGGATCTGGTCGATCTTGAGTGGGCGCCATCCACACCCTGACTGTGGCGTCCGCGCCGACCACGCGCCAACGCGATTGATGTAGCCGTGGACAACCGTCGCCCGTCCACAGATCTGTATCCGTAGCTGCCAGGAACCCGGTCACGGGATAAGATGAAGCCTTTGAAGATTTTGGATCGTGCTGAGAAGCGTGCCACGACCGGCGGGCCAGGACGCCGGAGTGCCTACCCGCGAAACTTCCCCTCCGTCGGCCAGTCGGTCCGTCGGCCACCGGTGCTGGTATCTGGTCTCGCCCGCGAGGTCACCTTCGGCGGGAAGCGAGATGTTCGGATTTTTCTGGGCGCGGGGGTCGGCGCGGTTCTGTCGACGAGTGATCATTTCCGGGCGGATCAAAGCTGTGGAGGATCGCCCCCCGCTTCGTCGGAGATTGCCTGCATCTCCAGGTCAAGGGAGCGCTCCGCGGAGTCCAGGAGCTGGTGGTAGGTGACAACCTGAACGCGACTTAGGTGGCTGTTGAACGTGCGCAGCACCTCTAGTGTGAGCTCTCTGTCGTCACGCGGGGCGGGATCTCCGATGACCACTGTGCCACCGCATCGGCGAGTGTCAATTCCCACTCTCCTCAGTATGTCGTCGCGGTTCTCGTCCAGCATCCGTAGGTATCCGATCACCTGGTTGACCGCGTCATTCACAGGTGCGGTGACGGTGGTGACGTGGGGACGGTAGCGTTTGGTCGTGGGGGTTGCCGGACCCTTGAGTTCAATGATATGGAGAACGCCTCCTGGGAGAAGTAGTGGCAGGTCGATCTCTATCTGCGGGAGCAGACGGCGACGCCTCTCCTCGCCCACGAACGTTCCACCGAAGATCCACCAGTTCCCACGTAACGCCTTCTGCAGGTCGGTCTCGGTGGCAGTCGACGAGTCGGCCAGATCGCGGATCTCCCTGATCTTGTTCCGTCGCAGGGAGACTATGGCGCCCTGGAGCAGCAGCTCTGGGGAACAGAAGCCAGGTGGCTGGTCTGTGACCATCTCGTCCAGTTGGCCGGTCGTACTTAGGCCGTCAGTCTTCTTGAACATGTCGTAAACGGCGTGCATGGCCCAGTCCACGCTGAGCGGCGCGACGCGGTAACGGCCAGATTCTCTGTCCTCGAGAACCCTGAGGGAGCGCGTTGACAGAATCTCGAAGTATCGGCGTAGGTCCGCTGTGGTCGCGGACGGGTTCTCATCGAGGAAGTCGTCTATCCAGGTGAGAGTGAGTTGCTGTGCTCCGGAAAGTATTAGCGCCATGAGTTCCGTGCGGCGGTGATGCCTCGTGAGAGTTCCGTGCTTCGCCTCGAAGTCGTCAACAAAGATCTTCCCGGTGGCGTAGTCGAGCGCGTCGACGAGACTCTCCGATGTTGAGCGGTCGCCGCATTCGTCTGCCTGCCCGATCGCGAATCTGAGAAGTTCAAGAAGTTGGCGTCCGCCACGGTACGGACTCCGCTCGCCGACATGGTCGAGCACGTCTGAAATTGCTGGAACTGCTTCCCGGTGAGCCGATATCGCAACTTTCTCGAGGAAACGTCTTAGAGTGGAGTCCGATCGAACGGCCATTTCTCTCCGAGTGTTGGGGTGATCGCGGCCGGACCTCGTCAGCTTCGCGTCAAACGGGGAGTTTAGGCCACTGCGGTCGGCATCAGCCGACGCCCCCTACGCCATCCCCGGAAGGGCGCGGAGACCTGACATAAGACTGGTCGGTGCGCGATACCGGCCATCACGGAGCCGGGTCCCAGCGTGCCGGTCCGGCCTTCAGCCCCGGAGGAGTCGGCAGTGGAACGGAGGACGCCGCCGGGGGTGATCGCGATGTGCCTGCGAAAACAGTGCGGTACGACGCTGGGCGCCTGACGGGTTCCGCAAGTATCTGGTGATCATGAATTTTGTTGGTTCGGCTCGGTGGCGTGGTGGCGGCCGATGGGGATGACCATGGGGGTGGCGGTGACGGGGTCCGGGTGGACCTGGCAGCGCAGGTCGAAGACCTGCTCGACCAACTCGGCGGTGAGGACCGCGGTGGGCGGGCCCTGGGCGACGATGCGGCCGTCCTTCATCGCGATCAGGTGGTCGGCGTAGCGGCAGGCCTGGTTGACGTCGTGCAGGACCATGACGACGGTCAGCGCCTCGCGGCGGTTCAGGTCGACGATGAGGTCGAGGACGTCGATCTGGTGGGCCAGGTCGAGGAACGTCGTCGGCTCGTCGAGCAGCAGCAGCGGGGTGCGCTGCGCGACCGCCATCGAGATCCAGGCCCGCTGGCGCTGCCCGCCGGACAGCTCGTCGACCGCGCGGTCGGCGTGCTCCAGCATGTTGGTGGCCCGCAGCGCGTCGGTGACCGCCTCCTCGTCGGCCCGCGACCACTGCCGCCACCAGGTCTGGTGCGGTGAGCGGCCCCGGCCGACCAGGTCGATGACGGTGAGCCCCTCGGGGGCGACGGGCGACTGCGGCAGGATGCCGAGCCGGCGGGCCACCTGCCGCGTCGGCATCGACCGGATGGCCTTCCCGTCGAGGGTGACCGTGCCCGCCCGGGGGTTCAGCAGCCGGCCGAGCGCGCGCAGCAGGGTCGACTTGCCGCAGGCGTTCGCGCCGACGATGACGCTGATCCGGCCCGGCGGGACCACCAGGTCGAGCCCGTCGACCACGACCCGGTCGTCGTATCCGAGCCGCAGCCCGCTGGCCGCGAGCTCTGGCAGGCCGTCGGTGCCCGCGGCGGCCCGACCGGTCATGTCGGTCACCGCCGGGGCGGAGGCGACCGCGTCGGAGGTGGCCGCGTCGGAGGTGGCCGTCCTGGGGGCGGTCGCGGCGGCGGCGGTCGTCTCGGCGGTCGTTTCGGTCGCCATGGTCGGTCGTCAGCCTCCGGTGCCGATGCGGTTGGCGCGGGTGAGCAGCCAGAAGAGGAAGGGCGCGCCCAGCACGCCGGTGACGACGCCGACCGGCAGCTCCGTGTCCGGCACGATCGTGCGCGCGACGACGTCGCTGGCCAGCACCATCAGCGCGCCGGTGAGCGCCGAGGCCACCAGCGGAGGCCAGGCGAGTCCGGCCAGGCGCTGCGCGATCTGCGGGGCGGCGAGCGAGACGAACGCGACCGGGCCGGCCGCCGCCGCGGCGAACGCGACCAGGCAGACGCCGGCCAGCAGCAGCACGAGGCGCGCCGCGTGCACCGGGACGCCGATCCCGCGGGCGAGGTCGTCGCCGAGCTGCAGTGCCTGGGCCCACCGGTGCAGGGCCAGGACCGGCGGCACCAGCACCGCCATCGCCACGGCGAGCGGGACGACGTTCTCCCAGCCCCGCCCGTTGATGTTGCCGACCAGCCAGCCGACCGCCTCCTGCGCCTGGTAGACGTTCGCCCTGGCCAGCAGGAACTGGGTGAGGCTCGCGCAGATCCATGACACGGCGACGCCGACGAGCACGATCCGGTACCCGGTGGTGCCGCCCTTCCAGGCCAGCAGGTAGATCGCGAGCGCGGTGGCGACCGCGCCGGCGAGCGAGAGCCCGAGCGCCCCGGCCGGCGACTCGAGGCCCAGCACGATGCCGGCGACGACGGCGGTCGTCCCGCCGGCGGTGATGCCGATCGTGTCGGGGCTGGCCAGCGGGTTGCGGGTGATGGTCTGCAGCAGCGCGCCCCCGATTCCGAACGCGATCCCGACGAGCAGGCCGACGAGCACCCGGGGCAGCCGCAGGTCCTGGACGATGAACACCGCGTCCGGGCTCCCGGTGCCGAAGATCCCGCCGAGGACCTCGCCGACCCCGAGGCCGAAGTCGCCGATCATCACGTCCCCGCACAGCGCCGCGAACGTCAGCGCGGCGAGCGCGGCGCACACCGCGACGAGGCGGCCGCGCAGGACCCCGGAGACCGGTGGGCGGCGTAGCCGGAACGTCGTCCGGCCGCCGAGCCGGCCGACCGGGTGGGCCGGCGTGGCCGTCGTCGTCGTGGCGGCCGCCGACGCCGGCGGGATGGTCTGGGCCGCCGTCATCGTCGAGCCTCGGGTTCGTTCCGGCGCGTGCTCGCTCCCACGCTCACGACAGCTCCGCGAGCCGGCGGCGCCGGATGAGGACGATGAAGAACGGCGCGCCGAGCGCTGCGGCGATCACCCCGACCTGCACCTCCTGGGGACGGGCGACCACCCGGCCGAGCACGTCGGCGCCGAGCAGCAGGCAGGGCGCCAGCGTCATCGAGAACGGCAGCAGCCAGCGGTTGTCCGGCCCGACCAGCAGGCGCGCCACATGCGGGACGAGCAGGCCGATGAACACGATCGGGCCGGCGACCGCGACGGCCGCGCCGGTCAGCAGGGTGACGGCCACCGCGCCGGTCACCCGCGTCAGCCGGGGGCGGCGTCCCAGCGCCGCGGCGACGTCGTCGCCGAGCATCAGGCTGTTCATCGCCGGCGCGAGCCCGAGCGCGAGCCCCACGCCGACGAGGAAGAACGGCAGCACCTGCCACAGGACGTCGGCGTCCTGGCCGGCGAGCGAGCCGACGGCCCAGAACCGGTAGCGGTCGAGGGCCTCGGCGTCGACGAGCACGATGCCACTGGACAGCGAGTTCAGCAGGGCGGTGAGCGCCACACCCGCCAGCGCGAGCTTCGCCGGCGTCGACCCGCCGCCGCCGGTCCCGCCGAGCAGGTAGACGACGACGCTCGCGACGAGCGCGCCGGCGAAGGTGAACCAGATGTAGCCGTAGAGCGAGCTGACGCCGAGGAACGCGACGGCGACGACGGTGGCGAACCCGGCGCCGGCGGAGACGCCGAGCAGGCCCGGGTCGGCGAGCGGGTTGCGCGTCAGGCCCTGCATCACGGCGCCCGCGAGGCCCAGCGCCGCGCCGGCGAGCAGGCCGAGCGCGGTACGCGGGATCCGCACGTCCCACACGATCGCGTCGACCTCGCCGTCGCCCCGGTCGACGAGCGCCCGCGCGACGTCGCCGAGCGGGATGGAGCGCGTCCCGTAGGCGATCGACAGCAGGCACAGGAACGCCAGCGCCAGGACCGTGGCCACCAGCAGCCCCGTCAGCCGCGCGGTCCGCGACCGTCCGGGGCCGGCGACGCCCGCGCGGGCGCGTGTGGCCGGCGCGTCCCGCTCACGGCCCGCCGCTGATGCCGCCGCGAACGCCGTCGCGGACGCCGTCGAAACGGCGCGCGTTGCGTCGGCCGCCGCCTGCCCACTCAACTGATCTCCACAATCCGCCCTGGCCAGGACCGATCCGTCATCGGTCGCTTAACTTAGGCTAACCAGCATTGATTCGCACGAACCGTGCTTCCCGCGGTCCGGGATCGCCGAAGCCCATGATTGCCGAAGAGGAGCCGATGCCTACGATGACCGAGGCCGTCTCATCCGCCGGGCCGCGTCGTCGGCGTCGGGGAGCTGGACGGCGGGCAGGCGCCCGGCCCGCCGGCCGTGTGGCGCGGCTGGTGGCGCCGGTGGCACTTGTGGGCGCGCTGCTGCTGGCCGCCTGCGGGGGCGGCGGCGGGGGAGGCGCGACGGCCGGCGGCGGCACGGGCGTGGCGGGCGCGACGGCCACGGCCGAGCCCGGCGCGTTCCCGGTCACGATCGAGCACAAGTACGGCGGCACGGAGCTCGACGAGGCACCCCAGCGGGTCGTCACCCTCGGCCTGTCCGATCACGAGCCGGTGCTCGCGTTCGGCGTCCGGCCGGTGGGCGCGATCGACTGGTACGGCGAGCGGCCCTACGGCATCTGGCCGTGGACCGACAAGCTGTGGGGCGACGCCCGCCCGGAGATCGTCGGTCAGCGCGAGGACTTCAACGTCGAGAAGATCGCCAGGCTGCGGCCCGACCTGATCATCGCGCTGTACACGGGGATGAGCGAGCAGCAGTACAAGACGCTGTCGCGGATCGCGCCGGTCGTCGCCCAGCCGAAGGACTACGACGACTACGGCGCTCCCTGGACCGTGATGACCACGATGGTGGGCGAGGCGCTCGGTCAGCCCGCGAAGGCCAAGGAGCTGATCGCCGGGGTGGAGAAGCACCTCGCCGACGCGCGGGCCGCGCACCCCGAGTTCGCCGGCCAGACGGTGGCCGTCGCGGACAGCACCGCGCCGGGCACCTACTCGGTCTTCTCGCCGACCGACCCCAAGTCGATCATCCTGGCCGGCCTCGGCTTCCAGGTGCCCGACGAGATCGGCGCGCTCGCCGACGGCAAGTTCTCCGTCCCCATCAGCGCGGAGCGCCTCGACCTGGTCGACGCCGACCGGCTCGTCTGGCTGGTCGGCGACGACACCGTCGAGGGACGGATCAAGGCCGACCCGGTCTACCAGCGGCTCGCCGTCGCCCGGGAGGACCGCGCCGTGTTCCTGCCCTACGGACGGCCGGTCCCGATCGGCGGCGCGCTCTCGTTCGGCACCGTGCTGAGCATCCCGTGGGCCGTCGACCAGATCGTCCCGCGCCTGGTCGCCTGAGCGCCCCGGGCACGGCGCCCGGGCGTACGCGCCCGGGCGGCCAGGACCGCCTTCCTCCAGGGCCCACCGCCCGCTGTCCGCCGACCGAACCGCCGGCTCGCCTCCCAGGCCAGCCCGCAGAACCCGGACCGTCGTCGCCGCCGGCCCGGTCAACGGGAGCAGATGCAGACATGACCGCTGAGGCCGCGGGCACCAGGCTGCCGCTGACGGCTGCGCAGGCCGGGATCTGGCGCGCGCAGCAGTTCGAGCCGGACAGCCTCGCCTTCACGATCGCCGGCTACATGGACATCCAGGGCCAGGTCGACCTCGACCGGCTGGCCGCCGCGATCGAACAAGCCGTCGCCGACGCCCGCGTGCTGCACGTCCGGTTCGAGGAGGTCGACGGCCAGCCGGTCCAGGTGACCGAGCCGCTGGAGCGGTGGACCGTGCCGGTGACGGACCTGCGCGGCGAGCCCGACCCGACCGCGGCCGCGCTCGCGTGGATCCGGGCCGACATGACGGCCCGGATGGACCTGGCGCGCCCGGGCCTGTTCGCCCAGCGGCTCCTGCGGGTCAGCGACGACCACACCCTCTGGTATCACCGCTACCACCACATCCTGCTCGACGGCTACGGCTTCGGCGTGATGGGCGTGCACGTCGCGAACCTCTACAACGCGAGCCTGCCAGGCGCGACCGCCCCGGCCGACGAGCCGGGCGGCATGTGGAGCCTGTCGACGTTCACCGCGATCGACGCCGAGTACCGCGCCTCCGAGGCACATGCCGCCGACCGCGCGTGGTGGCTCGCCAGGTTCGCCGACCGCCCGGAACCCACCCGCCTCGTCGAGCCGACCGGGCTGCCGCCCACCCGGATCGACCGGCGCAGCGCCGTCCTCACCTCCGAGCACACGATCGCGCTGCGCGCGGCGGCCGGCCGGATGGGGGTGCGGCTGTCGCGGCTCGCCGTCGCCGCCGTGGCCGCCTACGTCCACCGGGTCACCGGCGCCACCGAGATCGTGCTCGCGCTGCCGGTGACGGCGCGCGTCGACGAGCGGCTGCTGGTCATGCCGGGGATGGCGTCGAACGTCCTGCCGCTGCGGGTGACCGTGCGCCCCGAGACCACCGCGGCCGAGCTGGTCAGGGCGGTCGCCGGGGAGCTGCGCCAGGTGCTGCCCCGTTCCCGCTACCGCGGCGAGGACCTGGCCCGCGAGCTCAGACTTGGTGACGGGGTGACCGGGCTGGCCGGGCTGGCCGGGCCGACGGTCAACATCCTGCCGCACGACCCGGGCCGCACCTTCGGCGACTGCCCCTCGGTCGGCGTGGTGCTCTCGTTCGGGCCGGTGCACGACCTGTCGATCGCCATCTACGATCAGCCCGACGACGTCGGGCTGCGCTTCGACCTGGACGTCGACGCAGCCGCCTGCGCCCCCGAGGAGCTCGAGGGCCACCGGCGCCGGCTGGCCGCCACGCTCGACGCGCTCGCCGCCGACCCTGACCGGCGGATCTGCGACCTCGACCTGCTCACCGCCGAGGAGCGGCACCAACTGCTCGTCGACTTCTCGGACGCGACCCTGGACCCGGAGCGGGAGGCCGCCCTGGGCGCGGGGGACGTGACCTGGCCGGGCGCGTTCGAGCACCAGGCCGCCCGCCGCCCGGACGCCGTCGCCGTCGTGTGCGAGGACGAGCGGCTCACCTACGCCGAGCTCGACGCCGCGGCGAACCGGCTGGCCCGGGCGCTGCTCGCCCGCGGGATCGGCGCCGGCGACGTCGTCGCGCTCGGGCTGCCCCGCCGGGCGGGGCTGGTCACCGCGGTGCTCGGCGTCCTGAAGGCCGGCGCCGCCTACCTGCCGCTCGACCTGGACCACCCGGCCGAGCGGCTCCTCTACATGATCGAGGACGCCGGCGCCCGCGCCGTCCTCACCGTCGCCGACCTGGCGGCCGACCTCCCCGACCTCTCCGACCTCCCCGGTCTCGCCGGGAGGCCCGTGGAGGTGGTCGTGCTCGACGCGCCGGCCGTCATCGCCGAGCTGGCCGGACAGGACGGCGGGCCGCTCGCCGCCGGCGAGGGCCACCGGGCGCTGCCGGGACTCGACCACGCCGCCTACGTGATCTACACGTCCGGCTCGACGGGGCGGCCGAAGGGCGTCGTCGTCACCCATGACGGCATCGGCAGCCTGATCGCCACCGCCGTCGACCGGCTCGGGGTCGACGAGCACAGCCGGATCCTGCAGTTCGCCTCGATCGGGTTCGACGTGGCGGTCTGGGACCTGGTCATGGCCCTGTGCGTCGGCGGGCGGGTCGTGGTGGTGCCGAGCGAGCGCCGCGAGGCCGGAGCCGCGCTCACCGACTACGCCCACGCGCACGGCGCCACCCACATGATCCTTCCACCGTCGCTGGTCGCCGCGTTGCCTGCCGGGGCCGAGCTGCCCGCCGGCGCGGTCCTCGTCGTCGGCACCGAGGCGGTCCCCGCCGAGCTGGTCGCCCGCTGGTCGGGCCGGCTGCGGGTGGTCGTCGCCTACGGCCTCACGGAGGCGACGGTCAACTCGACGCTGTGGCTGGCCGGCTGGGAGGCCGGCGGCCGGACCGGTGCCGGCCAGACCGCCGAGGGCCGGGCCGCCAGCGGCCAGATGGCCGAGGGCCGGGCCGCCGACGGCGCGACGGAGGCCGCCGGCCCGCCGCCGATCGGCCGGCCTGACCCGAACACCCGCGCCTACGTCCTCGACCCGGCGCTGCGGCCGGTCCCCGTCGGCGCCGCCGGCGACCTCTACGTCGCCGGCCGCGGGCTCGCCCGCGGTTACCACGGCCGGGCGGCGCTGAGTGCCGAGCGGTTCGTCGCCGACCCGTACGGCCCGCCGGGCTCCCGGATGTACCGCACGGGTGACCGGGCCCGCTGGCGCCTTGACGGCAACCTGGACTTCCTCGGCCGCTCCGACCGGCAGGTGAAGATCCGCGGCCTGCGGATCGAGCCGGGCGAGGTCGAGGGCGCGCTGATGCGCCAGCCGGGTGTCGGGGCGGCGGCCGTCGTCGCCCGGCGCAACCGGCGCGGCGTGCTCGCGCTCGTCGGCTACGCCGTCCCCGCCACGGCGCAGGGCACGCCGACGGGGGAGGGGCTGCGCGCGGCGCTCGCCGCGTCGCTGCCGGAGCACCTGGTGCCGAGCGCCGTCGTCGTGCTCGACGGGCCGCTGCCGCTCACCCCGAACGGCAAGCTCGACGTCGACGCGCTGCCGGCCCCCGAGCTGTCCGGACCGGTCCCGGCCGAGGCCCTCCCGGTGACGGCGACGCAGCGGCTGCTCGCCGACCTGTTCGCCGAGCTGCTCGGCGTGGACCAGGTCGGCCCGCGCGACAGCTTCCTGGACCTCGGCGGAGACAGCATCGTCGCGATGCAGCTCGTCAACCGGGCCCGCCGCGCCAACCTGCGGATCACCCCGCGCGACGTCTTCCGTCACCGCACGGTCGAGGCGCTGGCCGAGGCCGCCGACGAGCGCGGCCCCGCCGAGAGCCCGGCCGCCGCGCCCGCCGCCGCCCCCGCCCCCGGCCGGGAGGCCGCCGGTCTGCCCGCGGACGCTGGGCTCGTCGACTTCCCGGTCACCGACGTGGTGGCGGCGACGCCACTGCAGCGCGGCCTGTACTTCCACGCGATGTTCGACCCGGACGCGGCCGACGCCTACACCGTCCAGCAGGTCGTCGAGCTGGTCGGCCCAATGGACGCCGCCGCGCTGCGCGGCGCCGTGACCGCGCTGACGGCCCGCCACGAGCCGCTGCGCATGGCCTTCCGCCAGCGCGCGGGCGGCGAGCTGCTCGCCCTCGTCGCCGCCGACGCCCCGGTCGGGTGGCGCGAGGCCGACCTGTCCGCCGATCCCGACCCGGCCGGCGCCGCCGAAGCGGCGGCCGCCGAGGACCGGGCCGCCCGGTTCGACCTGGCCCGCCCGCCGCTGCTGCGCGCGAGCCTGCTGCGCCTCGCGGGTGAGCGCCACCAGCTGGTGCTCACCCTGCACCACCTGGTCGCCGACGGCTGGTCGGTGCCCCTGCTGATCCGGGACCTGCTAGCCCTCTACGCGCCGCACGGCGCCGCCGCCCTGCTGCCGCCGCTGCCGCGCTACCGGGCCTATGCGGAGTGGCTGGCCGCGCAGGACGTCGAGGGCTCCGTCGCCGCCTGGCGGGCCGCGCTCGACGGCGCGGAGCCGACCCTGCTCGCCGCCGCCGGACTCGCCGGCCCCGACGGCGCCGCGCTGGCCGCCCCCGCCGAGCCGGTGGAGATCGACGCCCCGGTCGACGGGGTGACGACGACGGCGCTGACCGCCGTGCTGCGCGCCCGCGGCCTGACGCTGGCGACCGCGGCGCAGGCCGCGTGGGGCCTGGTGCTCGGCCGGCTCACCGGCCGCGGCGACGTCCTGTTCGGGACGACGGTCGCCGGCCGGACGGCCGACGTCGACGGCATCGAGTCGATGGTCGGCCTGTTCGTCAACACGATCCCGGTCCGGCTGCGCTGGTCGCCGGGGCAGGGCCTCGCCGACGTCGTCGACGGCCTGCAGCAGGAGGCGCTGAGCCTCGTCGAGCACCAGCACGTCGGCCTCGCCGACGTCCAGCGCGCCGCCGGGCATGGCGACCTGTTCGACACCCTCGTCGTCTTCGAGAACTACCCGGTGAACCGGGACCGCGGCGGCGTCGCCCCGCTGCTCGACGTCGGAGACGTCCGGTTCTTCGGCGGCAGCCACTACCCGCTCGAACTCACGGTCCTGCCCGGCGGCCAGACCGGCCAGGCCGGCCAGGGCGGCTCCGGCGGGCTGACGCTGCGGCTGCGGTTCGACCCGGCGCGGCTGCCCGAGGCCACGGCTCGCGGCCTGCTCGACGCGGTCGCCGCCGTGCTGCGCACGCTCGCGGCCCAGCCGGACCGGCCCGCGGGGCTGGTCGACCTGGTGCCCGCCGACTCCGTCGCCCTCGCCGGGGCCGTCGAGCCGCTGCCCGTCGAGCCGCTGCCCGACGAGACCCTGCTCGACGCGTTCGACCGCCAGGCCGCGGCGACCCCGGACGCGCCGGCCGTCGTCGCCGTCGGCGACGGCGCGCCCGCGCGGCTGACCTACCGGGAACTGTCCGAACGGGCCGACGCGCTCGCCGCCGCGCTGCGTGGCCGCGGCGCCGGGCCGGACCGTGTGGTCGCGGTCGCCGTGCCCCGCTCGGCCGAGCTGATGGTCGCGCTCTACGGCGTCCTGCGTTCCGGCGCGGCCTACCTGCCGGTCGACCTCGACCACCCGGCCGACCGGGTCACCCACCTGCTCGCCGACTCGGGCGCCCGCCTGGTGGTCACCACCCCGGCCGCCGCGGCGCTGCTGCCGGCCGTGCCCGGCGGTCCGGAGCCGGTGCTCGTCGACGCCGCCGCGCGGGCAGCGGACGCGCCGGCCGCGAGCCTGCCCGCCGCGCGGCCGGCGCCGGGCGACGCCGCCTACGTGATCTACACCTCCGGGTCGACGGGCCGGCCGAAGGGCGTCGTCGTCAGCCACCGGGCGATCGTCAACCGGCTGCGCTGGATGCAGGCGGCCTTCCCGCTCGGCCCCGCCGACCGGGTGCTGCAGAAGACCCCGGCGAGCTTCGACGTCTCCGTCTGGGAGTTCTTCTGGGCGCCCCGCGAGGGCGCCGCGGTGGTGCTCGCCCGGCCCGACGGGCACGGCGACCCGGCTCATCTGGCCGAGGTCGTGCGCGCCGAGGGGGTCACGGTCGCGCACTTCGTCCCGTCGATGCTGTCCGCGTACCTGCGCGCCGCGGCCGTCGACCCGGGCGTGGTCCGGCTGCCGTCGCTGCGCCGGGTGTTCGCCAGCGGCGAGGCGCTGCCCGCCGACCTGGCCCGCGGCTGGCACCGGGCGACCGGGACCGAGCTGGTCAACCTGTACGGGCCGACGGAGGCCGCCGTCGACGTCACCTGGTGGCCCGCCGCGCCCGACGGCGAACAGGAGGTCGACGGCCCGTCGGTGCCGATCGGGCTGCCGGTGGCCAACACCGGGCTGCGGGTACTCGACCCGTTCCTGCGGCCGGTGCCCGTCGGCGTCGCCGGCGAGCTGTACCTGACCGGCGTCCAGCTCGCCCGCGGCTACCACGGCCGGGCGGCGCTCACCGCCGAGCGGTTCGTCGCCGACCCGTCCGGCGCGCCCGGCGCCCGGATGTACCGCACCGGCGACCTCGTCCGCCGCCGCGCCGATGACGCCCTCGTCTACCTGGGCCGCGCCGACGACCAGGTGAAGATCCGCGGCAACCGCGTCGAGCTCGGCGAGATTGAGGCCGCCCTCGCCGCCGTGCCCGTGGTCGCCGCCGCGGCCGCCGCCGTCCGCCCGTCCCCGGCCGGGGAGCCGGCCCTCGTCGGCTACGTCGTCCCCGCCTCTGGCGCCGCCCCCGACCAGGCCGCCATCCTCGCCGCCGTCGCCACCCGCCTGCCGGCGCCGATGGTCCCGTCGGCGGTGGTGCCGCTCGACGCCCTCCCGCTCATGCCGAACGGCAAGCTGGACCGCGCCGCCCTCCCGCCGTTCCCGGCGGCGCCCGCCCAGGAGCAGGCGGGATCCGCGCCGGCGGGGACGGGCAGCCAGGTCGCGGACGCCGCCCGGCTGCTCGCCGACGTGTACCGCTCGGTGCTGCGGCTCGACGCGGTGGCGCCGGGCGACGACTTCTTCGTCCTCGGCGGGGACAGCATCAGCTCGATCAGCGTCGCCACCCTGGCCCGCTCGCGGGGCCTGCCGGTCAGCCCGCGCGACGTCTTCACCCACCGCACGCCGGCGGCGCTGGCCTCGGCGCTGCCCGCCGAGGCGCTCGCCGGCGCCACGGGGCCGGCACCCGCGCCCGTGCCCGCTCGGCCGGCGGGCGACGGCGTCGGTGACGTGCCGCCGCTGCCGATCGTGCACGAGCTGCGCGAGCGCCGCGGGGACACCGACCGGTTCGCGCTGCCGATGCTGGTCAGGACCCCCGCCGGCGCCACCGAGGCGTCCCTTGCCGCCGTCCTGTCGGCCGTCCTGGACCGGCACGACGGGCTGCGGCTGCGCCGCTCCCGGATCGCCGGCGTGCTCTGGTCGTTCGCGACGACCCCGGCCGGCTCGGTGGACGCCGCCGAGCTGCTGCGCCGGGTGCCGATGCCCGCCGGCGCGGACGGGGACGCGGTGGCCGCGCTCGTCCGGGCCGAGTACGCGGCCGCGCTGGCGGAGCTGTCCCCGGACGACGGCCGGATGCTGCGCGCCGTCTGGTTCGACGCCGGCCGGGAGCACCCCGGCCGCCTGCTGCTCGTCGCCCATCACCTGGTGGTCGACGGGGTGTCCTGGCGGATCCTGCTGGAGGACCTGGGCGTAGCCGCGCGCCAGGTGGCCGCGGGGCAGGCGCCGGCGCTCGAGGACGTGTGGACGTCGCTGCGCGCCTTCGCGACGGCCGCCTCTCTGGAGGCGCAGGCGCCGCGGCGGCTTGGCGAGCTGACGCACTGGACGCGGACGCTGCTCCCGGACGCCGAGCTCGTTCCCGGCGCCCGCGTCACGGGGACGGTCGGGTCCGCCGGTCGTCGCCGGCTGCGCCTGTCCGTGCCCGAGACCGCCCCGCTGCTCGCCGAGCTTCCGATCGCCGCGCGGGCCAACGTCGCCGCGGTGCTGCTCGCCGCGCTGCGCCTCGCTGTCACCCGATGGCGGGCCGGGGTCGTCGTGACCGCGGGCGAGGCCGGCGCCGCCGGTGGCGCGCGGCCGGAGCTCGGTGATCCGGAGGCTGACCTGCTCGTCGATCTCGAGGGGCACGGCCGGGACGGGATCGACGACGAGGCGATCGAGCTGGCTCGTACCGTCGGCTGGTTCACCACGATCCACCCGGTGCGCCTGCCGGCTGGCGCGGACGAGCCGGTGGCCGCCGTCCGCAGCACGTACGCGGCGATGGACGCGGCGCCGGACAAGGGGTTCGGCTACGGCCTGCTGCGCCACCTCAACGCGCAGGTCGCGCCGCTGCTCGCGGCGGCGGCCCGCCCCCAGGTGCTGTTCAACTACCTGGGACGGATGCTCGCCGGCTACGACGTCGACTGGGCGCCGGCCGTCGAGGTCGACGCGCTCGCCGCGCTCGCGGGCGACGACCTGCCCGGGGCGGACCTGGGCCTCACCCACGTGCTGCAGATCGACGTGATCTGCGAGGAGTGGCCGGACGGGCCCCGGCTCGTCGCGTCCTGGACCTGGGACCCGGCCGCGCTGAGCGACGACGAGGCCAGCCGGCTCGGCGACGAGTGGCTGGCGGCGCTGCGCGCGTTCGCCCGGTCGTCGCCCCCCGCCGCCGGCGACAGCGACGGCATCGGCGACGGCATCGGCACCGGCCTGGCCGGGCCGAGCGCGGGCGGGCTCACCCCGGCGAGCCTGGCCCACCTGGCGCTCACCCAGGAGGAGATGGACCGGGTCGTCGCCGCGAGCCCGGTGGGCGTCGAGGACATCTGGCCGCTCGCCCCGCTGCAGGAGGGCCTGTTCTTCCACTCGACGTACGACCGCGGTGAGGTCGACGTCTACACCGAGCAGGCCGTGTTCGACCTGTCCTACCGGGTCGACCTGGCCCGGCTGCGGGCGGCGGTCGCGGCGCTGCTCGCCCGCAACGCGCCGCTGCGCGCCGGGTTCACCAGCGACGGGCTGCCCGAGCCGGTCCAGTTCATCGGCGCCGAGGTGCCCCCGCCGGTCGAGGAGATCGACCTCGCCGGCCTCGGCCCGGCGGCGCGGGAGCGCGCGCTGGCCGAGCTGATGGCCGCCGACCGGACCCGCCGGTTCGACCTCGCACGCCCGCCGCTGCTGCGGGTCCTGCTCGTCCGGCTCGGCGAGGACCGGGACCGGATCGTGCTGTCCCACCACTTCCTGCTCTGGGACGGCTGGTCGGAGGGCCTCGTCCTCGGCCAGCTGTTCGCCCTCTACGAGTCCGGCGGCGACGACACGGACCTGGCGCCCGCCGGCTCCTACCGCGACTACCTCGGCTGGCTGCGTGGCCGCGACGCCGGCGAGGCCGCGCGGGCCTGGCGGGCGGCGTTCGCCGGGTTCGACGCGCCGGCGCTGGTCGGCTCGGCCGAGCGGCGCGCGCCCCGGCTGCCGGTCCGCCGCCGCGTCGAGCTGTCCGCCGAGCGCAGCGACCGGCTGCGCGCCGGGGCCCGCCGCGCGGGGGTCACGCTCAACACGGTCCTCAACGCGGCCTGGTCGCTGGTGCTGTCGGCCGTCACCGGCTCGCCCGACGTCGTGTTCGGCACCACGGTGGCCGGCCGGCCCGACGAGATCCCGAACATCGAGCGCGCCGTCGGCATGTTCCTCAACACCGTGCCGGTGCGGGTCGCGCTGGATCCGCGCGAGCAGGTCGGGGCGTTGCTGCGCCGCGTCCAGGCCGAGCGGACCCGGCTGATGGACCACGAGTACCTGGGACTGGGCGCGATCCAGCAGGCCGTCGGCCGGGGCCAGCTGTTCGACACGCTCTACGTTCTGCAGAACTTCGCCGACGAGGAGGCGTTCGCGTTCTTCCGCGACCGCTACGGCATCCTCGACGACTCCAGCATCGACGCGACCCACTATCCCCTGACGCTGATCGTCACCCCGACTCCGGCGATCCGGGTCGCCCTCGACGTGCGCGACGACATCGTCGCCGTCCAGACGGGTGACGAGCTGCTGTCCCGGTTCGTCGCGCTGCTCGACCGGCTGCTCGCCGACCTCACCACGCCGGTCGCCCAGGTCGGCCAGGCGGGCCAGCTCGACCGCGCGGGGGAGCCGGGCGGCGGAGCCGACCCGCTCGGCGGGAGCGGCCGAGACGAGGCGCCCGGCGGGGCCGAGGCGGCACGTCCCGACCCGTTCGGCGGGCTCGGTGAGCTCGAGCGCCGGCGGCTGGCCGCCGACGCGGCGGCGACCCGCCACCCGCTGCCCGACGACACGGTGGCCGACCTGCTCGCCGAGCGGGCCGAGGCCACCCCGGGCCTGGTGGCGCTGGTACTCGGCGACGAGCGCGTCACCTACGCCGAGCTCGACGCCCGGATCAACCGGCTGGCGCGGCTGCTGCTCGCCAGGGGCGCTGGCCCCGAGAGCGTCGTCGCGCTCGCGCTGGGGCGTTCCGTCGACATGGTGGTCGCGCTGTTCGCCGTGCTGCGCACCGGCGCCGGCTACCTGCCCCTGGAACTCGACCATCCGGCCGACCGGCTGCGGTACATGGTCGACGACGCCGCCGCCCGCTGGGTCGTCACCACGGCCGCCGTCGCCACCCGCCTCGGCCTGCCCGAGGACACCCGGATCACCCTCGACGGCCCGGCCGTCGTCGCCGAGCTGGCCGCGCTGCCCGCCGGGCGCCTCGGCGACGCCGAGCGGCCGGCCTTCGCCCGCGGGCTCGCGCACCGGCTCGACCACCCGGCCTATGTGATCTACACGTCCGGGTCGACCGGCCGGCCCAAGGGCGTCGTCACCCCGTACCGGGGCCTGACGAACATGCAGCTCAACCACCGCGAGGCGATCTTCGGCCCGGTGGTGCGGACCTCCCAGATCGACTCCGCAAGCTCCCAGACCTCCCAGATCGACTCCGCAAGCTCCGTCGATCCGGCAGGGACCCCGGATCCGGCAGGGACCCCGGATCCGGCAGGGACCCCGGCGGCGGGCGGGCGCCGGCTGCGGATCGCGCACACGGTGTCGTTCGCGTTCGACATGTCCTGGGAGGAGCTGCTCTGGCTCGTCGAGGGCCACGAGGTGCACATCTGCGACGAGGAGCTGCGCCGCGACGCGACCGCCCTGGTCGCCTACTGCGACACGCACCGGATCGACGTCGTCAACGTGACCCCGTCGTACGCGCAGGTGCTCTTCGACGAGGGGCTGCTCCTGGCCTCCGGAGCCGGCGAGGCCGACCCGGGAGGGACCGCGGACGGGCCGTCGGGCGGCGGGCGGCGGCACCGGCCGCCGCTGGTGCTGCTGGGCGGCGAGGCCGTGTCCGACGCCGTCTGGGAGCGGCTGCGCGACACCGACGGCACCGTTGGCTACAACCTCTACGGCCCGACCGAGTACACGATCAACACCCTCGGCGGCGGCACGCTCGACAGCGACACCCCGACCGTCGGCCGGCCGATCTGGAACACCGACGCCCACGTCCTCGACGGCTGGCTGCGCCCGGTTCCCGTCGGCGTCCCCGGCGAGCTGTACATCAGCGGCGCGGGCCTCGCCCGCGGCTACCTCGGCCAGGCGGGGCTGACCGCGTCCCGCTTCGTCGCCAACCCGTTCGTCGCCAGCCCGTTCGGCGCGCCGGCAGCCGGGGCCGCCGAAGGCGCGCCCGAGGAGCCCGGTGGCGTTCCCCCCGGCCGGGGCGCCCGGATGTACCGCACCGGCGACCTCGTGCGCCGCCGTCCCGACGGCAACCTCGACTTCCTGGGCCGCACCGACGACCAGGTCAAGATCCGGGGCTACCGGGTCGAGCTCGGCGAGATCACCGCGGTGCTGGCGGCCCACCCGGCCGTCGCGCACGCGGCGGTGATCGTCAGCCCGGCCGGCGGCGGTACCAGCACCGGCGCCTCCTTTGGCTCTGACCCCGCCGGCCATGCCCCCGCTGCCGGTGCTGGTACCGCCGCCTCGGCGCGCCTCGTCGCCTACGTCGTCGCCACGGCCGCCACGGCCGTCGAGGCCGTCGATGACGGCGCCGCGGACGACCCGGAGGCCTTCGCCGACGCGCTGCGCCGCTACCTGGCCGACCGGCTGCCGCCGTACATGGTGCCGAGCGGCTTCGTCGTGCTCGACGCGCTGCCGCTGACGACCAACGGCAAGCTGGACGTCCGGGCGCTGCCCGACGCCGCGCGCCCGGCGGGCCGGCGCGGGCCGTCACGGCCGGCGGCGAGCGAGCAGGAGAAGGTGCTGCTCGGGCTGTTCGGCGAACTGCTCGGGGTGCCCGACCTCGGCGTCGACGACAGCTTCTTCGACGCCGGCGGCCACTCGCTGCTCGCGATCCGGCTGGTCAGCCGCGCCCGGCGCGCCCTCGGCGTCGACCTGTCGCTGCGGGACCTGTTCGAGGCGCCGACCGCCGCCGCGCTCGCCGTGCGCGCTGGTGGCGAGCCGCCGGCGCACCGCCCCGAGCTGGTGGCCCTCGCGCCGGGCGACCGGCCGGCGCGGCCGCCGCTGTCGTACGCGCAGCGCCGGCTGTGGCTCGCGCAGGCGATGACACCCGAGTCGGGCGCGTACAACTACCCCCTGCTCCTGAACGTCTTCGGTGGCCTGGACCCGGCCGCGCTGCGCCAGGCGCTGACGGACGTGATCACGAAGCACGAGGTCCTGCGGACCGTCATCGAGGTCGTCGACGGGCGTCCGTACCAGCGGATCCTGCCCTCCGCCGCGCCGCCCGCGATCGAGTGGCTCGACATGACCGACCTCGCGCAGCAGGACGGGGCGAGCGGGCCGGGCATGACGTCGGCGATCCGCCGGGTGGCCGAGCGCCCCTTCGACCTGGCCACCGAGCCGCCGCTGCGGGCCGCCGTCTTCCGGCTCGACCACGAGCACGAGCTGCTCGCCCTCGTCGCGCACCACATCGCCATCGACGAGTGGTCCGACCTGCCGCTGCTCGCCGACCTCACGACCTCGTACGGCCGGCACACCGCGGGCGGCGCCGCCGGCCGGGCCGACGAGGCCGCTCCGGAGCTCGCGCCGCTGCCCGTCCAGTACGCCGACTACGCCCTCTGGCAGCGCCGGCTGCTCGGCGACCGGTCCGACCCGGCGAGCCTCGCCCGCCGCCAGCTGGACTTCTGGCGCGAGGCGCTGCGCGGGCTGCCCGAGGAGATCACCCTGCCGGCCGACCGGCCGCGCCCCGCCCGGCCGAGCCTGCGCGGTGACACGGCACAGGTGACGCTGCCCGCCGCCACGGGGCGCGGGCTGCGCGAGCTCGCCAGGGCGACCGGGACCAGCCTGTTCATGGTCACCCAGGCACTGGTCGGGGCCCTGCTGCACCGCGTCGGCGCGGGTGACGACATCCCGCTGGGCGCCCCGGTCGCCGGCCGGTCCGACCCGGCGCTCGACAACCTGGTCGGCTTCTTCGTCAACACGCTGGTGCTGCGGACCGACCTGTCCGGCGACCCGACGTTCACCGAGCTGCTCGCCCGGGTGCGCGAGACGGACCTGGCCGCGTTCGCCCACCAGGACGTGCCGTTCGACCTGGTCGTGGACGAGCTCAACCCCGTCCGCTCCGCGGCGCGCAACCCGCTGTTCCAGGTGATGGTCGTCCACCGGGCCGCGCCGGCCGGGCTGCCCGGCGTGAACCGCCGCGGCGGCTTCGAGTTCGGCGGCCTGGCCGCGAGCCTGGAGGAGCCCCCGCCGGGCGAGTCCAAGTTCGACCTCGTCTTCGGCCTCGTCGAGGGCCCGACCGGCGAGATGACCCTGCGGCTGAAGTACCGCGTGGACCTGTTCGAGTACGCGAGCGCCCGGCTGCTGCTCGACCGGCTGGTCCGGCTCGCCGACGCGGCCGCCGCGACCCCGGCGGCGCGGGTCGGCGAGGTCGAGCTGATGAGCGACGCCGAGCGCCACCGGGCGCTGTCCGGCTACGCGAACGCGGTGCCCGTCGACGAGGCGACGCTGCCGGAGCTGTTCGCCCGCCGCGTCGCCGAGTGGCCGGACGCCGTCGCCGTCGTCGACGGGGGTGACGGCGACCGGGAGGTCACCTACGCCGAGCTCGACGAGCGGGCGGGCAGGATCGCCGCGCTGCTGGCCCGGCGTGGCGTCGGGCGCGAGGACGTCGTCGGCGTCGCCCTGTCCCGCTCGGCGGACCTGGTCGCGACGGTCCTCGCGGTGCTGCGCCGCGGCGCCGCGTTCCTGCCGCTCGACCTCGCCCACCCGGCCGACCGGGTCGCCTACATGGTCCGCGACTCGGGCGCCGCGCTCGTCGTGGCGACCACGGCCGCCACGCTGCCGCCGCTCGGCGGCGCTGGCCGCCTCGACCTCGACGACCCGGCCGTCGTGGCGGAGCTCGCCGGACCAACCGGACCGGCGGAGACCGCGCCGGTCCCGGTCGGGCTCGCGAACGCCGCCTACGTGATCTACACGTCCGGCTCGACGGGGCGGCCGAAGGGCGTCGTCGTCCCGCACGACGGCGTCGGCAGCCTCGTCGCGACGGCCACCGACCGCGACCGGCTCGGCGTCACCCGGCACAGCCGCGTCCTGCAGTTCGCGTCGATCGGCTTCGACGTCGCCGTGTGGGACCTGGTGATGTCGCTGTGCGTCGGCGGGGCGCTCGTGCTCGTCCCCGACGAGGCGCGGGTGCCCGGGGGCGAGCTCACCGACTTCGTGCGCCGGACCCGGGTCACCCACCTGATCCTGCCGCCGTCGCTGGTCGCCGCCCTGCCCGCGGACGCCGAGCTGCCCCGGGGGGCGACCCTGCTGGTCGGCACCGAGACCGTGCCACCCGAGGTGATCGTCCGCTGGAACGGTCACCTGCGGGTCTTCGCCGCCTATGGGCTCACCGAGGCGTCGGTGAACTCGACGCTGTGGCGGCCCCGGTACGACTGGTCCGCGGGGCCCGTCCCGATCGGCCAGCCGGACCCGAACACCGTCACCTACGTGCTCGACGACCGGCTGCGGCCGGTGCCCCCGGGGGTCGTCGGTGAGCTCTACGTCGGGGGGCGGGGGCTCGCCCGCGGTTACCTCGGCCAGCCGGGGCTGACCGCGTCCCGGTTCGTCCCCGACCCGTTCGGCCCGCCCGGCTCCCGGATGTACCGGACCGGCGACCGGGCCCGCGTCCGCCCCGGCGACCTGGGCCCCGGCGGCCCGGTCGTGCTGGACTTCCTCGGCCGCCTCGACGACCAGGTCAAGATCCGCGGCTACCGGATCGAGCTGGGCGAGGTCGCGGCGGCGCTGACGAGGCACCCACGGGTCGGCCAGGCCGCCGCGGTCGTCCGGACCTCCCAGATCGACTCCGCAAGCTCCGGCGATCCGGCGGGGACCCCGGATCCGGCAGGAACCCCGCGTCCCGGTGACCTGGCCCGCCTCGTCGGCTACCTGACGGTCGCGGACGGCGCGGACGGCCCGCCTGACCACGGCGAGGTACGGGCGCTGGCCGCCGAGGTGCTGCCCGACTACATGGTCCCGTCCGCGCTGGTCACGCTGCCCGGGCCGCTGCCGCTCACCCCGAACGGCAAGCTGGACCACCGGGCGCTTCCCGCGCCAGACCTGGCCGGCGCGGTTGGCCGCGACGCGGCGACCACGCCCGCGCAGCGGACTCTGGCCACCCTGTTCGCCGAGGTGCTCGGCCTCGCCCACACGGCCCCGGCCGGGGGAGCGGCCCAGGTCGGGATTCACGACGACTTCTTCGAGCTGGGCGGGCACTCGATACTCTCGATGCGCCTGCTCGGCCGGATCCGGGCCGTCCTCGGCGTCGACCTGGCGATCCGCGACGTCTTCGAGGCGCCGACGGTCGCCGAGCTCGCCGAGCGGCTCACGGGCGCCGGCGCGGCCCGCCCGGCGTTGCTGGAGTTCACCGAGCGCCGCCGCGCCGCCGCGCGGGCGCTCTCGGCGCGGGGCGCCGTCGGCCAGGGCGGCACGCCTGAGAGCGGGGCCTGGCCGCTGGCGCCCGTCCAGCGCCACCAGTGGTCGCGCTACCGGGCGGCCGGCGACACCGCGCGCTACGACGTCGCGCTCGTGCTGCGCCCGGCCGGCGGAGACGCGCTGGATGAGCGGGCGCTCGCCGCCGCGCTGCGCGACGTCGCGGCGCGCCACGAGCCGCTGCGCACCGTCGTCGAGGAGCGCGGCGGCGTCGCCTACCGACGCCTGCTCGACGCCCCGGCGCCGAGCACGCTGCCCGAGCGGGTCGAGGTGCCCCCCGGCGGCGTCGACGCGCGTGTCGGCGAGCTCGTCCGTACCCGGCCGGAGCTCGCGGTGGCCCCGCCTCTGCGGGCCTGGCTGCTCGAGGACGGTGCCGGCGACCAGGCGCTGCTGCTCGCCGTCCACTACCTCGCCGTCGACGAGTGGTCGGTCGTCCCGCTCGCCCGGGACCTGGGCGTCGCGTACGCGGCCCAGCTGGCCGGCGCCGAGCCCGGCTTCGAGCCGCTGCCCGTCGGCTACGGCGACTACGCCGCCTGGGCCGGCGAGGTGCTCGGCGACCCGGCGGATCCGGCCAGCGCCGCCGGCCGTCAACTGGCCTACTGGCGGGACGCGCTCGCGGGCCTGCCCGCGGAGGTCCCCCTGCCGTTCGACCGGCCACGCCGGGGAGCCGCGACGGGCGAGGGCGACTTCGTCGAGATCGTGCTGGATCCGGAGCTGCACCGGGCCGTCGACCGGCTGGCTCGCCGCAACGGCGCCAGCATGTTCATGGTGCTGCAGGCCGCGTTCGCCGCGCTGCTGACCGCGCGCGGCGCGGGCACCGACCTGCCGATCGCGACGATGGTCGCCGGTCGGACCGAGGACGCGCTCGGCGACGTCGTCGGCTGCCTGTTCAACACGGTCCTGCTGCGCACCGACACCAGCGGTGACCCGACGTTCGGCGAGCTGCTCGCCCGGGTCCGCGAGACCGACCTGGACGCCTTCGACCGCCAGGACGTCCCGTTCGACCTGGTCCTCGCGGATCTCGCCGCCCACGGCGTCGCGACGGGCCCGTCCATGACCCGGCCGCAGATTGTGATCATTCACCACGAGGAGGCCCCGCTCGCGGCGCTCGGCGAGGCCGCCCCGGCCTCGCCGGCGGGGCGGGAGACCGCCGCGACGCCGGCCCGCGCCGGCGCGGGCTCGGGCGCGCCTCGCGGGGATGGAGGCTCACCAGGGACGACCGTGCCGGCGGTGGCGCGGGAGTTCGGGTTCCAGCCGTTCCCGGTGCCGGTCTCCCGCGCCGACCTGGTGTTCGGCTTCTACGAGCCGCGCGCCGACCGGCCGGTCCACTGCCACCTGGCCTACGACCCGGACCTGTTCGACCGGCGGACCGTCGAGGGCCTGGCCGCCGACCTGCTGGCCCTGCTCGCCGCGGCCCTCGCCGAGCCGGCCCGCCCGCTGTCCGCGCTGGACGCGCCCGCGACCAGCGACCACCCCCACGAGAAGGGCGCCTGATCAGCGATGTCCACCAACCCGTTCGACGACCCGGACGGCACCTTCCTGGTGCTGGTCAACGACGAGGGCCAGCACTCCCTGTGGCCGTCGTTCGCCCAGGTCCCCGCCGGCTGGTCCACCGTGTTCGGCCCCGGCCCGCGCCAGGAGGCCCTCGACTACGTCGAGGCCAACTGGACCGACCTGCGTCCCCGCTCCCTCGTCACCGCGACCGACCAGCGGCCCTGAGGCCCGCGCGGTCCCCGGCCCGGGGGGGCGGGCCGGGGCGCCCCGCGCGGCGCCCCCCCCCGCCCCGCCCCC
>NZ_JADWYU010000227.1 GCF_016786325.1 Frankia nepalensis
GCCACCCGACGCCTACCAGCGGCCAAGCGCCCCGGTGGGCGCGAGCCTGACCACGTTGCGTTGGGTTTTCCAGTCAGGCGCTGGCGCTACGGCTGTCCCAGTTCGGGGTGTCCACCCTCGTCCTCGGCGACCTGAAGGGGGAGTACGGGCCGCTGGTCCAGGCGGTCGGAGGGACGGTCAGCGAGCTCGGCCCCGGGCTGCCCGACCGCCTCAACCCGCTGGACGCCGGTCCGCTCGGGGCGCGGCTGCCCGCCGACCCCGCCCTGTTCGCCGAACGGCTCGCCGAGATCGCCCGCCGCCGGCTGCGGCTGCTCGTCACCCTCGTCGGCGCCCGCGCCCAGGTGGGACCGGAGGACGAGACGGTCCTGGCCGAGGCGCTGCGCGTCGCCACCGGCGAGGACCGGGCCGCCACCACCCTGGCCGACCCGACCATCCCCGACGTCCACCGGGTGCTGCTCGACGCCCCCGACTCCCTGGTCACCGCCGTTCGCTGCGCCTCCCGGGCCGAGTTCGTCGCCCTGTTCCGCCGGGTCACCGACGCGCTCGGCAGCATGGTCCGCAACCTGGCCGGCATATTCGACACCGCCACCACCGTGCGGCTGGACTTCGACGCGCCGATGCAGTCCGTGGACATCTCCCGGCTCTCCCAACGCGGCGAGGACGCCGTGGTGGTCGGCCTGACCTGCCTGTCGACCTGGGGGCAGGCCGCCATCGACGAACCCGGCCGGCTACGCATGGTCATCCGCGACGAGGTGTGGCGGCAGCTGCGCGCTGGCGTCGACTTCGTCCGCAAGATCGACTCTGATCTGCGGCTGTCCCGGGCCGAGGGCACCATCCAGGTCCTGGCCACCCACCGCCTCGCCGACTTCGAGGCGGTCGGCGCCGCCGGCTCCGAGGCCGTCGCCATCGCCCGTGAGCTCGTCTCCTCCTGCGACGTACGGGTCCTGCTCGCCCAGGACACCCGGCCCCTGGCCGACCTCGCCGAAGCCGTCGGCCTCACCCCCGCCGAACGAACCCTCGTCGCTTCCTGGGGCGGCGGCGACCGCGGCCGCGGCCTGTGGAAGATCGCCGGCCTTGGCGGCTATCCCGTCCAGCTCGTCCTCACCGACACCGAGGCCCAGCTTTACCACACCGACGAACGGATGGCCGCCTGAGATGATCCGATCCGGCGGACGCCCACCGCGCACCACCAGCCTGGGCAGCGGTGGGGACAGCCTGCTCATCCCACTGGGGATCATCGCGGCCGGCAGCGTCTACGGCCTGTGGCGGTTCTGCGTGCGCATCGCCGGGCACGGCGTGGCCGGATACCTGCTGTTCGCGGGCCTCGTCATCGTTGCCTGCACCGTCCTGGCCACGCTGATCCTTATGGCGCGCCGCGGGCGGGGCGGCGCCGAGCGGGTGCGGCGCGAAGCCTCCGCCCGCGCGGTCACCGCCCGCGCCGCGCACCTGCGCCCCGACCTCGGCGCGAGGGCCACCGCCGCCGACGCCGCCATCCGGCTCGGCGCCCTGGCCGCGGGCGGAAGCCCGGTCCACACGACTGTCGAGGACGGCTGCCTCGTCGTTGGTCCCGCCCGTTCGGGCAAGACCTCCGGTCTGCTCGCCGGTGCCGTCATCGACTGGCCCGGTCCGGCCGTGGCGACCTCCATCCGCCCCGACCTGGCTGCCTGGACAGCCGCCGCCCGCGCCCGCGCCCACGGGCCGGTCTGGGTGTGGAACCCCTGGGAACCCCTTCCGTTCGTCGGCCAGCCACTGCGCTGGGACCCCACCTCCGACGCCGACGACCCCTCCACCGCGCTGCGCCGCGGCCAGGTCCTCGCCTCCGCCGCCCAGGTCGGCGCCGGCACCGAGAACGGGTCGGACTGGCGACAGGTCTCCGCCATCGTCCTCGCCGCCTATCTGCACGCCGCCGCCCTGACCGGCGCCTCCATGCGTGACGTGCTCGCCTGGTCCGCCGACCCCGCCGACCCCACCCCCGTCAACGCCATCCGCCGCGCCGGGCTGGCCACCCAGGCCTGGGCGGAAACACTCGCCCGCTACTCCAACGAGGACCCACGCATGCAGGCCAACATCTTCTTCGGGGTCCGCATCGCCCTGGCCAGCCTGTGGGACCCGGTCGTTCTGGAGGCCACCTGCCCACCAGCCGGCACTGGCTTCGACCCGACCGCGTTGCTCGACGGGGGCACCGTCTACGTACTGGGCACCCCCTCGGCCCAGCAGACCGTCGGCCCGCTCACCGCCCTGCTCGTCGACGAGATCGTCGAAGTCGCCCTCCAACGCGCCGCGACCGCCGCCGGCGGCCGACTAGCCCCACCACTGGGCCTCCTGCTCGACGAGGTCGCCAACATCGCCGCCCTGCCCCGCCTCCCCGACCTGTTCTCCTACGGCGGCGGCTCCGGCGTCTTCCTCATGGCCGTCCTGCAGTCACTGAACCAGGCCCGCCGCGCCTGGGGCGAACACTCCGCCAAGGCGATGTGGGACGCCGCCACCTACAAGCTGGTCCTACCAGGCCTGTCCGACGTCCGTGACCTGGAGGACCTGTCCAGGATCTCCGGTGAGTACGACGAACCCACCGCCAGCGTGTCCACCCGCGGTGGACTGCTGACCACCGCCACCGCCGGACCCGACCAGATCAGCGTCACTTCCCGTCGCCGCCGTATCCTGGAACCCGGCGAGATCCGCAACGCCCGGCTCGGTACCGCGCTGCTGCTGCCCCGCTCCGCCCCACCCACCTGGATCCACCTCCGGCAGGTCGAGCGTCGCCCCGACGGCGCCCGGCTGCGCGCCGACCACGACGCCTACTACCAGTACGGAGCGACCACACCGTGACCGGCGAGGCATTCGCCGGCCGCGGTGAGTCCCTCGACGAGCTGATGGACATCGTCTCCCAGCTCGTCGACCGGGTCCTCGCTCTCGAGCAGCACGAGCAACAGCGGCGGCGGGTGACCGCCGCGGGGGCGCCGTTCCGCTGGGAGGACCTCGCCCCCGACCAACTGCGCCATACCTGGCACGAGCTGGGCACGTGGGTGCGCTGGCTGTGCGCCCGCTACCGCGTCGACGACATCCCACCGTGCTGGTACCAGCACGGTGACCTTGTCGAGGAGCTCACCGCCCTGTGGTTGGCGTGGCAGGGCGCCTACCGGGCCGATGCCCGTCCCGACGACCCGGTGCGCTGGCTGGACTGGCTCGCCCGGGCCCGGGCCCGCATCGCCCGCCGCTCTCCCCGCTGCGGCGCGGGGGCGCACCGGAAACTGGAGCCGGCCGAGAGCCACGACGAGGTCAGCTTCGCCGCGTTCGTCCAGATGCGGGGCGCGGCGGCCGCGGCGAGCCGCGACCGCCGGACCGGGTGAGCCAACCCCGGGCTGGACGACGAAATGGAGGGGGTCATGGATGAGGCCGAGACCCTGGCCGCCATCAGGGATGGAGCGCGGGAATTCTTTCCGGCTGGTTCCTCAACCGAGGCGCGGGCACGCCCCGAACGCGAGTCCGAGGGACTGGATCGGGGTCGTTACCCCCATGGAGGTGACTCCCGGCGCGGGAGCAGTGAATCTTCACCTCGGCGGCACGCTATACTAAAAGAGTGCCTGGTCCGATGATCGGCCTTTTTGTTGTCTACTATGACGACATTTCAGCCTGTCTTGATTTCTACGGCAAGTTGGGGATGTCGTTCGCGCGGGAACGTCATGGCTCCGGACCCGAGCACTATGCCGCGGCTCTGGCTGGCGGCGTCGTTTTCGAACTGTATCCGGCCGGAAAGCGGGGCGCGACGGGAAGGATTCGCCTCGGTGTCACGGTGCGCCGCGACGAAATCGACTTCACCCTGGAAGCTGGCCACCATGTCCTTCGTGACCCCGAAGGGCGAGCCGTCGACATCCGTGTAATCGACCAGCGTGAGGACTGGATCGAGGACTGGCCTGGAGCTCAGCCTCGGATAGGTACCTCTCGTCATCGATCAATGCCGACGACTACCGGCCGGATTCCGGCACTGCCGCCAGAAACCGACAGCCAGGAGTAGGAAAAGGTGACATGAGCGATCCTGGTCCGAGGCTTGCGGTCGCCGAGGTGAGGGTCGTCTGGCACGGGCAGAGCACCGTCAACGTCGCCTTCGCGGTAGCCAAGGCCGGAAGGCCCGTCGACGCGGGTATCACCGGCCGGGATGTCGATATTCCGTTGTCCCCGCCTGGCTGGGAGCAGACCGCCACACCGGGGCGAGGGCTTGCCTCTCGCCCTCCGAACCCCCGTCGATGCCTGGTTAGCTGGCCTGGGCCGGGTACGCCGTCTCGCGCAGCTCGCGGTAGGCGGCGGCCAGGGCTGGCAGTGAGTAGTGGGCGTTGAGGCCGCTGGGGTTCGGGAGGAGCCAGACGCCGGTCGAACCGAGACGCTCGGGCTGACGGCCCACGGTCGCCTTGCGCCGGTCGAAGGCGACCCGGTAGGCACCGAGGCCCAGGAAGGCGAGCCAGGCGGGCTGGACCCGGTCGACGAGCGCCGTGAGCGCGCCGACGCCGGCGCGGATCTCGTCGTGGCCGATCTCGTCGGCCCGGGCGGTCGCCCGGTTGACGATGTTGGTGATGCCGATGCCGTGGGCGAGCAGCTCGTCGGTCTCGGAGGGGTGCAGTTGCCGGTCGGTGAAGCCGGCCTGGTGCAACGTCGCCCATAGCCGGTTGGCGGCGCCGCCGAAGTGAAAGCCGGTTGCCCCGGCCGCCAGCGACGGGTTGATCCCACAGATCAGCACCTTCAGCCCCGGTGCTAGTAGATCCGGGACAGCGCGCCCATATGCGGCCTGGAGTTCCGACTTGGTGGGCTTGCGGCGAGGGTCGGCGACGACGGCGCCCGTTGCCGTGGTTGCCGTGTTGGTGTCGTGAACGGCATCCATGGTGGGGCTTGTGGTCACTGTACGTGCTCCCATCGTCGTCAGCGGGAGAGGGCGGGGTCGCTCCGGGTGTCTTCCGGGTGCCAACCTTGGCATTTCGCTTCCGGGCAGCCTGTCAGAGCGGCACAATGACTCGCGCGGGACCCGGGCACCGAAGATCAGCGGTTGCCCAATGCGAGCCGGCGGCCCCCTCTCCGCCGATCTCTGAAGGACTGGTGCCCACGTCGGTACCAGTGGACCGGGCGGCTGGCCCCATAGCCAGCACACGACGCGTCAACGGCGACGATACGACTGGGATGGTCATCTGGAGGCCGGCGGGCAAGCCGCCCGGATCTCCGGCGGACGCTCGGCGGGCGGCCGACAGGCCGTGGGCGCGGATGACCTCCGGTTCGACACTTGATGCGGGCGTGGAGTAAGGTTGCCACCTGTGGCCGGAGTCCGTGTGGCTCTGGCGTGTGTCCTGCGCCTCGACGTGGCGCTGTGGCGCCAGACTGACACCGAGCGTCAAAGGTTAGTGTCTCGTCGCGAGACGCGGTGCCTTCGGTCGCCGGAGCGCGGGTGACCCCACGGGGTATCCCCGGGCCACCCGGCGGTGAGCGGCTGTCGGGCTGGTAGCCGTCGGCGACTGTCGGGTCCGTCTCGACCAGGGCTGGTTGGTTCGACGGCCTTGTCGGCGGCTGGATGGGCGCGCTCCTTTCAGGACGGATCGGCCAGGCCGATCGGTGCTGGCAGGCGCGACACACCCGACCGCGTGGGTCGGCGGAACTCCTGGAATCCCAGGTAGATGACGCTGTCCCGACGGTCTGGCGCACCAGGTGAGAGGTAGGGGTAACCCTGGTCACCGGCCACTGGCCGGCGGTCGGGTCCGGGAAGGTCGCCCCGGGGGCGTCCCCCAAGGCCCCCGGAGAACAGCACCACGAGCGGAAGAGGAACGGGAGCGGCGTTGCCCACGATCCAGCAGCTGGTCCGCAAGGGCCGGCAGGACAAGGTCGAGAAGACCAAGACCCCTGCCCTCAAGGGGAGCCCGCAGCGTCGTGGCGTGTGCACCCGCGTCTACACGACCACCCCCAAGAAGCCGAACTCGGCGCTGCGCAAGGTCGCCCGTGTCCGGCTCTCCAGCGGGATCGAGGTCACCGCGTACATCCCGGGTGTGGGTCATAACCTCCAGGAGCACTCGATGGTCCTGGTGCGTGGCGGCCGAGTGAAGGACCTCCCGGGCGTTCGCTACAAGATCGTCCGTGGCGCGCTGGACACCCAGGGCGTCCGCAACCGCAAGCAGGCTCGTAGCCGCTACGGCGCGAAGAAGGAGAAGGGCTGATGCCGCGCAAGGGGCCCGCTCCCAAGCACACCGTCGTCGTCGACCCGGTGTACGGGTCGCCGCTGGTGACCGCCCTGGTCAACAAGGTGCTGCTGAGCGGCAAGAAGTCGGTCGCCGAGCGGATCGTCTACGGCGCGCTCGAGGGCGCCCGGGAGAAGACCGGCAACGACCCGGTCGTCACGCTCAAGCGCGCGCTCGACAACGTCAAGCCCACGCTGGAGGTGCGCAGCCGCCGGGTCGGTGGCGCCACCTACCAGGTGCCGGTCGAGGTCCGCGCGGGCCGCAGCACCACGCTGGCGCTGCGCTGGCTGGTGAGCTACGCCCGGGCCCGGCGTGAGAAGACGATGACCGAGCGGCTCATGAACGAGCTGATCGACGCGAGCAACGGTCTCGGCGCGAGCGTGAAGCGCCGGGAGGACACCCACAAGATGGCGGAGTCCAACAAGGCCTTCGCCCACTACCGCTGGTGACCTGTCATGGCTGACGTACGTGCCGCACTGGCCAGTACCCGCAACATCGGGATCATGGCCCACATCGACGCGGGCAAGACCACTACGACCGAGCGCATCCTCTACTACACCGGTGTGAACTACAAGATCGGTGAAGTCCACGAGGGTGGCGCCACGATGGACTGGATGGAGCAGGAGCAGGAGCGGGGGATCACCATCACCTCCGCCGCCACCACCTGCGTGTGGCGCGACCACACCATCAACATCATCGACACGCCGGGCCACGTCGACTTCACCGTCGAGGTGGAGCGCTCGCTGCGGGTGCTCGACGGTGCCGTCGCGGTGTTCGACGCGGTCGCCGGTGTGGAGCCGCAGAGCGAGACGGTGTGGCGCCAGGCCGACCGGTACAACGTGCCGCGGATCGCGTTCGTCAACAAGATGGACCGGGTCGGCGCCGAGTTCCACCGCTGTGTCGAGATGATGATTGACCGGCTTGACGCGACTCCGGCCGTCGTCCAGCTGCCGTGGGGCGTCGAGTCCGACTTCAAGGGTGTCATCGACCTGGTCCGCATGAAGGGCCTGATCTGGCACACCGAGGACAAGGGCGCCTCCTACGACGTCGTCGACATCCCGCGCGACCACGAGGAGGCCGCGCAGGAATGGCGCGAGAAGCTCCTCGAGACCGTCGCCGAGAATGACGACGAGCTCATGGAGAAGTACCTCGAGGGCGAGGAGCCGACCGAGGAGGAGCTGGTCGCGGCCATCCGGCGCGCCACCCTCACCGGCGCGGTCAACCCGGTCCTGTGCGGCACGGCGTTCAAGAACAAGGGCGTGCAGCCCATGCTCGACGCCGTCGTCGACTTCCTGCCGAGCCCGACCGACATCGGCAAGACCATCGGCCACCAGCCGGGTCGCGAAGAGGTCGAGGTCGCGCGCGAGGCCAACGAGGACGAGCCGTTCGCCGCGCTCGCCTTCAAGATCATGTCTGACCCGTACGTCGGCAAGCTGACCTACATCCGGGTCTACTCCGGCAAGCTCTCGTCCGGTTCCGCGGTGCTCAACTCCACCAAGGACCGCAAGGAGCGGATCGGCCGCATCCTGCAGATGCACGCCAACCACCGGGAGGACCGGGACGGCGTGGGCGCGGGCCAGATCGTCGCCGTGGTGGGCCTGAAGCAGACCACCACCGGCGACACGCTGTGCGACCCGAACTCACCGGTCGTGCTGGAGTCGATGACGTTCCCGGCCCCGGTCATCCACGTCGCGATCGAGCCGAAGACGAAGGCCGACCAGCAGAAGCTGGGCACCGCCATCCAGCGGCTCGCCGAGGAGGACCCGACCTTCCAGGTCCGCACCGACGAGGAGACCGGCCAGACGGTCATCTCCGGCATGGGCGAGCTGCACCTCGAGGTGCTGGTCGACCGGATGAAGCGCGAGTTCAGCGTTGACGCCAACGTCGGTCGCCCGCAGGTCGCCTACCGGGAGACCATCCGCCGCAAGGTCGAGAAGGTCGACTACACCCACAAGAAGCAGACCGGTGGTTCCGGCCAGTACGCGCGGGTGATCATCGACCTCGAGCCGTCCGGCGGTGACGGCGGCGGCTACGAGTTCCAGAACAAGGTCACCGGCGGCCGCATCCCCAAGGAGTACATCCCCAGCGTGGATGCGGGCTGCCAGGAGGCCATGGAGTTCGGCGTGCTCGCCGGCTACCCGCTGGTCGACGTCAAGGTGACCTTGCAGGACGGCCAGTACCACGATGTCGACTCGTCCGAGCTCGCCTTCAAGATCGCCGGTTCGATGGCGTTCAAGGAGGCGGCCCGCAAGGCCGACCCGGTTCTGCTCGAGCCGATGATGTCGGTCGAGGTGACCACGCCCGAGGACTACATGGGCGACGTCATCGGCGACCTGAACTCGCGGCGCGGGCAGATCCAGGCGATGGACGAGCGCGGCGGCTCCCGGATCGTCCGGGCGCTCGTCCCGCTGTCGGAGATGTTCGGCTACGTCGGCGACCTGCGGTCGAAGACGTCCGGCCGGGCGAACTACTCCATGCAGTTCGACTCCTACGCCGAGGTTCCCGGCAACGTCGCGAAGGACATCATCGCGAAGGCCCGCGGCGAATAGCGACGGGTTAGTCCCGCCCAGCTCACTAAAGACGAAACACAGCACGACACCACCGTCCTTGGAGGGACACCCGTGGCGAAGCAGAAGTTCGAGCGGACCAAACCGCACGTCAACATTGGCACCATCGGTCACATCGACCATGGCAAGACCACGCTGACGGCCGCGATCACCAAGGTCCTGCACGACGCGCACCCGGACCTGAACCCGTTCACCCCGTTCGACCAGATCGACAAGGCGCCCGAGGAGAAGGCCCGCGGTATCACCATCTCCATCGCGCACGTCGAGTACCAGACCGACGCGCGGCACTACGCGCACGTCGACTGCCCGGGGCACGCCGACTACATCAAGAACATGATCACCGGTGCCGCCCAGATGGACGGCGCGATCCTGGTCGTGTCGGCGACCGACGGCCCGATGCCGCAGACGAAGGAGCACGTGCTCCTCGCCCGCCAGGTCGGCGTCCCGTACATCGTGGTGGCCCTGAACAAGGCCGACATGGTGGACGACGAGGAGATCCTCGAGCTCGTCGAGCTGGAGGTCCGGGAGCTGCTGTCCAGCTACGAGTTCCCGGGCGACGACGTGCCGGTGGTCCGCGTCTCCGCGCTCAAGGCGCTGGAGGGCGACAAGGAGTGGGGCGCCAAGCTCCTCGAGCTGATGGCCGCGGTCGACGAGGCCATCCCCGAGCCGGTGCGTGACATCGAGAAGCCGTTCCTCATGCCGATCGAGGACGTCTTCACGATCACCGGTCGTGGCACGGTCGTCACCGGCCGAGTCGAGCGTGGCATCGTCAAGGTCTCCGAGACCGTCGAGATCGTCGGTATCAAGAACGAGACCACCACGACGACCGTCACCGGCGTCGAGATGTTCCGCAAGCTGCTCGACCAGGGCCAGGCGGGCGACAACGTCGGCCTCCTGCTCCGCGGCATCAAGCGCGAGGACGTCGAGCGCGGCCAGGTCGTCGTGAAGCCGAAGAGCATCACGCCGCACACCGTGTTCGAGGCCCGGGTCTACATCCTGAACAAGGACGAGGGCGGCCGCCACACGCCGTTCTTCAACAACTACCGGCCTCAGTTCTACTTCCGGACGACCGACGTGACCGGCGTCGTGACCCTCCCCGAGGGCACCGAGATGGTCATGCCGGGCGACAACACCGAAATGACGGTCGAGCTGATCCAGCCGATCGCCATGGAGGAGGGCCTGCGGTTCGCCATCCGTGAGGGTGGCCGCACCGTCGGCGCCGGCCAGGTCCTGAAGGTCCTCAAGTAGCCGAGCGGGAGGGGAGGCCGGGGCGCCCAGGGCGTCCGGCCTCACCTCCCGCCGCTGGCTGCTGGTGGACCGCCGGCCGCGGGGCTTCGCGCCCCGCGGCCGGTGCATGGCCTCCGAACCGGAACGCCCGGTGAGGGGCAAAGAAGAAGCGGTAACGCCCGGCGACCGATCTAGGTAACAGCCCAGGTAGCCCGGTCGCGGTACCCCGGGTGACGAGACAGACAGGACAGGCGAAGCCCACCATGGCGGCACAGAAGATCCGCATCCGGCTCAAGGCCTATGACCACGAGGTCATCGACAGCTCGGCGCGCAAGATTGTCGAGACCGTGACCCGGACCGGGGCGCAGGTCGCGGGTCCGGTGCCGCTGCCGACGGAGAAGAACATCTACTGCGTCATCCGGTCGCCGCACAAGTACAAGGACAGCCGCGAGCATTTCGAGATGCGCACGCACAAGCGGCTCATCGACATCCTTGACCCGACGCCGAAGACGGTCGACTCGCTCATGCGGCTTGACCTCCCCGCCGGTGTCGACATCGAGATCAAGCTGTAAGAGGGGCCGGGCGCAGCCATGCTCAACCGCAACTACCGAGGGCTCCTGGGCACCAAGCTCGGGATGACCCAGGTCTGGGACGCGCAAAACCGCGTCGTACCGCTCACCGTCATCCAGGCCGGTCCCAACGTCGTGACCCAGGTGAAGACCCCGGACATCGACGGATACTCGGCCGTGCAGCTCGGTTACGGTGAGATCGACCCCCGCAGGACCAACAAGCCGACCCGGGGGCACTTCGCCGCCGCCGGCGTGACTCCGCGCCGCCACCTGGCCGAGCTGCGGACCGCCGACGCCGGCAACTACTCGACCGGCCTCGAGCTGGACAGCTCGGTCTTCTCGGCCGGCGAGGTCGTCGACGTCACCGGCACCTCCAAGGGCAAGGGCTTCGCCGGTGTCATGAAGCGGCACGGCTTCAAGGGCCTGGGCGCCGGCCACGGCGTCGAGCGCAAGCACCGCTCGCCGGGCTCGGTCGGCGGCTGCGCCACCCCGGGCCGGGTGTTCAAGGGCCTGCGGATGGCCGGCCGGATGGGCAATGTGCGGGTCACCGTCGCCGGCCTGACCGTGCACGCGGTCGACGCCGAGCGGGGCCTGCTGCTGATCAAGGGCGCTGTCCCCGGTGTGGACGGTGGGCTGGTCTTCGTGCGCAGCGCGGCGAAGCGGCCGGCTCCGGCCGACTTCCAGCCGGCGGCCGCCGCGGAGAAGGCTGAGGTTTCGGCATGACCACCACGTTCCGTAAGTCCCACGCCGGCGAGACGCGCACCGTGACGGTGCACGCGCCGGCGGGGGGCGAGGCCGGCTCCGCCGAGCTGCCGGGCGAGATCTTCGACGTCCAGGTGAACGTCCCGCTGATCCACCAGGTCGTGGTGGCCCAGCAGGCCGCGGCCCGCCAGGGCACGCACGACACCAAGACCCGCGGCGAGGTTCGCGGCGGTGGCAAGAAGCCGTACCGGCAGAAGGGCACCGGCCGCGCGCGGCAGGGCTCACTGCGCGCCCCGCAGTTCACCGGCGGTGGCACCGTGCACGGCCCGACGCCGCGCAACTACGAGCAGCGGACCCCGAAGAAGATGAAGGTCGCGGCGCTGCGCGGCGCCCTGTCCGACCGGGCCCGCGGCAACCGGATCCACATCGTGTCCTCGCTCGTCAGCGGCGACACGCCGTCCACGAAGTCGGCCCTGGCCAGCCTGTCGGCGATCGCCGACAGCCGGCGTGTGCTGGTCGTCGTGGAGCGGACCGACGAGCTGACCTGGAAGAGCCTGCGCAACGCCCCGGCGGTGCACCTGCTCGACCCGGGCCAGCTCAACACCTACGACGTGCTGATCAGCGACGACATCGTGTTCACCGAGGCCGCCCTCGCCGCGTTCCTCGGCCGCGCGAACGCGTCCGGCACCGAGAACGCCGAGACTTCGGAGCTCGCCGAGGAGGCGGACCAGTGATCCCCGATCCGCGCGACATCATCCTCAAGCCGGTCGTCTCGGAGAAGAGCTACGGCCTGCTGGACGAGAACGTCTACACGTTCATCGTCCGCCCGGACGCGAACAAGACCCAGATCAAGATCGCGGTCCAGCAGATCTTCAACGTCCGGGTGCTGAACGTGAACACCATCAACCGGCCTGGGAAGCGCAAGCGGACCAAGTACGGCTACGGGCAGCGCAAGGCCACCAAGCGGGCGATGGTCAGCCTCGCCCCCGGTGACTCCATCGAGATCTTCGGCGGCCCGGGCGCGTAACGGAGAACTGGACTAGATCATGGGAATTCGTCGTTACAAGCCCACGACTCCGGGGCGCCGTGGCGCGAGCGTGGCCGACTTCGTCGAGATCACCCGCGACCACCCGGAGAAGTCGCTGGTCCGCCCCCTGCATTCCAAGGGCGGCCGCAACGCGCACGGCCGGATCACCACCCGCCACCAGGGCGGCGGCCACAAGCGTGCCTACCGGGTGATCGACTTCCGGCGGGACAAGGACGGCGTCCCGGCCAAGGTCGCGCACATCGAGTACGACCCGAACCGCACCGCGCGGATCGCGCTGCTGCACTACGCGGACGGCGAGAAGCGCTACATCGTCGCGCCGGTCAAGCTCAAGCAGGGCGACGTGGTCAGTTCGGGCGTCGGCGCGGACATCAAGCCGGGTAACGCGCTCCCGCTGCGCAACATCCCGACGGGCACCGTGGTGCACAACGTCGAGCTGCGCCCCGGCGGCGGCGCGAAGATCGCCCGTAGCGCCGGCGCGAGCGTGCAACTGGTCGCCAAGGACGGGCCGTACGCCCAGCTGAGGATGCCCTCGGGCGAGATGCGCAAGGTGGACGCCCGCTGCCGGGCGACCGTCGGCGAGGTCGGCAACGCCGAGCAGAGCAACATCAACTGGGGCAAGGCCGGCCGGATGCGCTGGAAGGGCCGTCGCCCGACCGTGCGTGGCGTGGCGATGAACCCGGTCGACCACCCGCATGGTGGTGGTGAGGGCAAGACCTCCGGTGGCCGGCACCCGGTCAACCCGAAGGGCCGCCCCGAGGGCCGCACGCGCGCCACCCGCAAGGCCAGCGACAAGCTGATCGTGAGCAACCGGAAGAAGGCGAAGCGCCGGTGATCGCGGTAGCCGCCAAGAAGTACCACCACTGAGCAGGGAGGAGGAGACACAATGCCACGCAGCCTGAAGAAGGGCCCGTTCGTCGACGACCACCTGCTCAAGAAGGTGGACGAGCAGAACGAGAAGGGCACCAAGCACGTCATCAAGACGTGGTCGCGGCGTTCGACCGTGATCCCGGACATGCTGGGCCACACCATCGCGGTGCACGACGGCCGCAAGCACGTGCCGGTGTTCATCACCGAGGGCATGGTCGGTCACAAGCTCGGGGAGTTCGCCCCGACCCGGACCTTCCGCGGCCACGTGAAGGAAGACCGGAGGTCGCGCCGTGGCTGACGATCTCGTCGATGGCCTGACCCGCGCGGGGCTTCCCGGCGCCAAGGCGACCGCTCGTTACGTGCGGGTCTCGCCGACCAAGGCCCGCCGGGTCGTCGACCTGGTCCGCGGCCGCTCGGCCCAGGAGGCGCTCGACATTCTCGAGTTCGCCCCTCAGGCCGCCAGCTCCGACGTCTACAAGGTCGTGCGCAGCGCCATCGCGAACGCCGAGAACAACCACGGTCTCGACCCGGACACGCTGTTCGTCGGCGAGGCGTACGTGAACGAGGGCCCGACGCTCAAGCGGATCCGTCCGCGGGCGCAGGGCCGGGCCTACCGCATCCGTAAGCGGACCAGCCACATCACGATCGTCGTGGAGAGCGTCGCGCCGGCCGAGGATGCCAAGAACAGGAGGGCCCGGTAGTGGGGCAGAAGGTCAACCCGCACGGGTTCCGGCTCGGCATCACGTCGGAGTTCACGTCGCGCTGGTACGCCGACAAGCAGTACAAGGCGTACGTCGGCGAGGACGTCAAGATCCGTAAGATGATGTCCAAGGGCATGGAGCGGGCCGGCATCAGCCGGGTCGACATCGAGCGGACCCAGGGCCGCCTGCGGGTCGACATCCACACCGCGCGGCCGGGCATCGTCATCGGTCGCCGCGGCGCGGAGGCCGACCGGATCCGTGGCGATCTGGAGAAGCTGACCGGCAAGCAGGTGCAGCTCAACATCCTCGAGGTCAAGAACCCCGAGGTGGACGCGCAGCTGGTCGCCCAGGGCGTGGCCGAGCAGCTCTCGAGCCGGGTCAGCTTCCGGCGCGCGATGCGCAAGGCGATGCAGAGCGCGATGAAGGGCGGCGCGAAGGGCATCCGGGTGCAGTGCTCGGGTCGCCTGGGTGGCGCCGAGATGAGCCGGTCGGAGTTCTACCGCGAGGGCCGGGTGCCGCTGCACACCCTGCGGGCGGACATCGACTACGGCTTCTACGAGGCCCGCACGACCTTCGGCCGGATCGGCGTGAAGGTCTGGATCTACAAGGGCGACGTGGTGCAGAGCCGCGCCGAGCGCGAGGCGCAGGAGGCGCTGCAGCGCCAGCAGCGGCGGGAGCGCCCGCCGCGTCGGGGCCCGCGTTCCGGCTCGTCCGGGACGACCACGGGCGGCACCGAGGCAGGTCGCGCCGCGGCTCGCGGTGAGCGTCGGGGCCGGGGAGGCGCCGCCGCGCCCGCCGCGCCGGCTGAGGCCGCCGCGCCCGCTGAGGCCGTCGAGGCCGCCGCGCCTGCCGAGGCGCCGACCGCCACGCCGGAGGTAGTCGCCGCGGCGGCCACCCCGGACGCGGCGCCGGCCGCCCCCGAGACGGCCGCCCCCGAGACGGCCGCGCCGGAGACGACCGCGCCGGAGAAGGCGGAGGAGTAGGACAATGCTGATTCCCCGTAAGGTGGCGCACCGCAAGCAGCACCACCCGAAGCGGACCGGGGCGGCCAAGGGCGGGACCAAGATCGCGTTCGGTGAGTTTGCGATTCAGGCGCTCGAGCCGGCGTACGTGACCAACCGGCAGATCGAGTCGGCCCGTATCGCGATGACCCGGCACATCCGGCGTGGTGGAAAGGTCTGGATCAACATCTACCCGGACCGTCCGCTGACCAAGAAGCCGGCCGAGACCCGGATGGGTTCCGGTAAGGGCTCGCCCGAGTGGTGGGTGGCGAACGTCAAGCCGGGCCGGATCATGTTCGAGCTGTCGGGCGTCGCCGAGCCGGTGGCCCGCGAGGCCATGCGGCGCGCGATCCACAAGCTCCCGATGAAGTGCCGGTTCGTGACCCGTGAAGGTGGTGCGTGATGGCGACCGCGACCACCGCGGACGAACTGCGCGCGCTGTCCGGCGCCGACCTCGTGGACAAGCTCCGCGAGGCCAAGGAGGAGCTGTTCAACCTCCGGTTCCAGAACGCGACCGGGCAGCTCTCCAACAACCGCCGGCTGCGGGCTGTTCGGCGTGACATCGCCAAGATCTACACGGTGATGCGGGAGCGCGAGCTCGGCCTCACGGTCGACCCGACGTCCGCCCCGGCCGACGAGACAGCGGAGTGAGCGCAGTGGCAGACGAGAACACGACCGCTGAGGGCCAGGACGACCCCACCAGGGGGTTCCGCAAGGTCCGCGAGGGCCTCGTGGTCAGCGACAAGATGCAGAAGACGGTCGTCGTCGCGGTGGAGGACCGGGTCCAGCACCCGCTCTACGGCAAGACGATCCGCCGGACCAAGAAGGTCAAGGCGCACGACGAGGAAAGCGCGTGCGGCGTCGGCGACCGGGTGCTCCTGATGGAGACCCGCCCGCTGTCGGCCACCAAGCGCTGGCGCGTCGTCCGTGTGCTGGAGAAGGCCAAGTAGTAGGTGAGGTGCCCCGCCGCCGACCGCGGCGGGGCACCCGCCACGATGGCGAAGCCTCCCGGATGCGGCGGCTTCAGACGGTGATTGGGAAATTCGCCGCAAGCGGGTCAGGAGCTCGAAGTGATTCAGCAGGAGACGCGCCTGAGGGTCGCCGACAACACGGGCGCGCGGGAGATCCTGTGCATCCGGGTGCTGGGCGGCTCGGGTCGTCGGTACGCGGGTATCGGCGACATCATCGTGGGCACGGTGAAGGACGCGCTGCCCGGCGCCGGCGTGAAGCGCGGCGACGTGGTCAAGGCGGTCGTGGTGCGCACCGCCAAGGAGCGGCGGCGGCCGGACGGCTCCTACATCCGGTTCGACGAGAACGCCGCCGTGCTCATCCGGGACGGCGGGGACCCGCGTGGTACCCGTATCTTCGGGCCGGTCGGCCGCGAGCTGCGGGACAAGAAGTTCATGAAGATTATTTCGCTCGCGCCGGAGGTGCTGTAGGCCGTGGCCGGTATGAAGATCAAGAAGGGCGACACGGTCCAGGTCATCTCCGGCAAGGACCGCGGTCTGAAGGGGAAGGTCATCCGGGCCATCCCCGCGGAGAACAAGGTGGTCGTGGAGGGCGCGAACCGGGTCACCCGGCACACCCGCGTCCAGACCTCGACCCGTGGCTCGCAGTCGGGTGGCATCGTCACCCAGGAGGCTCCGATCCACGTCAGTAACGTCATGATCGTGGACCCGAGCGACGGTCGCCCGACCCGTGTCGGCTACAAGATCAACGAGGACGGCACCAAGGTGCGCATCTCGCGTCGCACCGGTGCCGAGCTGTAGGGATCGGACGAACTCAGATGACTGTGACCACTGAGGCGCCCGCGGTGCCGCGACTCAAGCAGCGGTACCGCGAGGAGATCGCGCCGGCGCTGCGCGAGCAGTTCAGCTACGCGAACGTCATGCAGATCCCCGGCGTCGTGAAGGTCGTCGTCAACATGGGTGTCGGCGACGCCGCCCGCGACGCCAAGCTCATCGACGGCGCCCTGCGGGACCTGGCGGCCATCACCGGCCAGAAGCCGGCCGTGCGCCGGGCGACCAAGTCCATCGCGCAGTTCAAGCTGCGTGAGGGCATGCCGATCGGCGCGAAGGTGACGCTGCGCGGCGACCGGATGTGGGAGTTCCTCGACCGGCTCGTCACGATCGCGCTGCCCCGCATCCGTGACTTCCGTGGGCTCTCGCCCAAGCAGTTCGATGGGCGCGGCAACTACACGTTCGGCGTGACCGAGCAGTCGATCTTCCATGAGATCGACATCGACAGGATCGACCGGGTGCGCGGTATGGACATCACGGTCGTCACCACCGCCACCACTGATGACGAGGGCCGGGCGCTGCTGCGCGCGCTGGGCTTCCCGTTCCGGGAGAACTAGAAGCATGGCGAAGAAGGCGCTAGTCGAGAAGGCCGCTCGCAAGCCGAAGTACGCGGTCCGTGGCTACACCCGCTGCCAGCGGTGTGGCCGGCCGCGCTCGGTCTACCGGGTGTTCGGGCTCTGCCGCGTGTGCCTGCGGCAGATGGCGCACCGGGGCGAGCTCCCCGGCGTGACCAAGAGCAGCTGGTAGTAGTCCGGGGGCTCGACCTGTCGAGCCCCCGGTGTCAGTAACACCACCCAGTCGCGGTAGGCCCGACGCCCGGTAGGGACGCCGGGAACCCCCGTGAGGAAGGCGTCAACTCATGACGATGACCGATCCGATTGCGGACATGCTCACGCGTGTTCGCAATGCCAACCGGGCGTACCACGACCGGGTGGTGATGCCGCACAGCAAGATCAAGGTGCACATTGCCGAGATCCTGCAGCAGGAGGGCTACATCCTCGGCTGGCACGTCGAGGAGCCCGCCGCCGGCGGGCCCGGCAAGAACCTCGTGATCGATCTCAAGTACGGCCCGAACCGGGAGCGTTCGATCGCGGGCGTGAAGCGCATCAGCAAGCCCGGCCTGCGGGTGTACGCGAAGTCGACCAACCTGCCGAAGGTGCTCGGCGGCCTGGGCGTGGCGATCATCTCCACGTCCTCCGGGCTGCTGACCGACCGGCAGGCGAACAAGCGTGGCGTGGGCGGGGAAGTCCTCGCCTTCGTCTGGTAGGGGGTGCCGAGATGTCACGCATCGGCCGTCTGCCGATTCAGGTACCGAGCGGTGTCGAGGTGACCCTCGACGGCCCGCAGGTCACCGTCAAGGGCCCGAAGGGCACCCTCACGCACACCGTCGCCGCGCCGATCACCGTCGACCGGGAAGAGAGCCAGATCGTGGTCAAGCGCCCGGACGACGAGCGCAACTCGCGCGCGTTGCACGGCCTGACCCGCACGCTGGTCAACAACATGGTCGTCGGCGTCACGGCCGGCTACTCGAAGACGCTGGAGATCGTCGGCGTCGGCTACCGTGTCGCCGCCAAGGGCTCCGACCTGGAGTTCGCGCTCGGCTACAGCCACCCGGTGCCGGTCAAGGCCCCGGAGGGCATCCGGTTCGAGGTGCAGACCCCGACCCGCTTCGTCGTGCACGGCATCGACAAGCAGCTGGTCGGCGAGGTCTCTGCCAAGATCCGCGGTCTGCGCAAGCCCGACCCGTACAAGGGCAAGGGTGTGCGCTACCAGGGCGAGGTCGTCCGCCGCAAGGTCGGCAAGACCGGGAAGTAGGAGATAGATCATGGCTGTGAGCCTCACCGCCAGCGCCAAGCGGCGGACTGCCCGGCTGCGCCGGCACGCCCGAGTGCGCAAGCGGGTCTCCGGTACCCCGGTCCGTCCGCGTCTCGTCGTGACCCGCTCCTCGCGGCACATCTATGCCCAGGTCATCGACGACGCCGCCGGTCGCACCCTGGCCGCCGCCTCCACCCTGGACACGTCGCTGCGCGGCGCCGAGGGCGACAAGACCGCGCAGGCCCGCGAGGTCGGCAAGCTGGTCGCCGAGCGCGCCAAGGCCGCCGGCGTCGCCGCCGTCGTGTTCGACCGCGGCGGCCGTACCTACCACGGCCGGATCGCGGCGCTCGCGGACGCGGCGCGCGAGGGCGGGCTGGACTTCTGATGCGTTCTACGAAGGAGATGTTCTAGATGCCAGGCCAGCAGCGCCGTGGCGGCGGCGCCGGCGGCTCCGACCGCCGTGAGCGCCGGGACCGCTCGGGAGGCGGCCCGGCGCAGGAGAAGAACGCCTACGTCGAGCGGGTAGTCGCGATCAACCGAGTGGCCAAGGTCGTCAAGGGTGGCCGCCGGTTCAGCTTCACCGCGCTCGTCGTGGTCGGAGACGCGGACGGCACCGTCGGCGTCGGCTACGGGAAGGCCAAGGAGGTGCCCGCGGCCATCGCCAAGGGCGTCGAGGAGGCCAAGAAGCACTTCTTCAAGGTGCCGCGGATCGGCGCGACGATCCCGCACCCGATCCAGGGCGAGGCGGCCGCGGGCGTCGTGCTGCTCAAGCCGGCCTCGCCGGGTACCGGCGTCATCGCCGGTGGCCCGGTGCGCGCCGTGCTGGAGTGCGCCGGCGTGCACGACGTGCTGTCGAAGTCGCTCGGCTCGTCCAACCCGATCAACATCGTGCACGCGACGGTGGCCGCGCTGCGCGGGCTGACTCGTCCCGAGGAGATCGCGGCCCGCCGCGGCCTGCCGCTCGAGGACGTGGCTCCGCCGGCGATGCTGCGGGCGCGCGCCGCGGGGGCGAGTGCGTGATGGCGACGCTGCGGATCACCCAGGTCAAGTCCGAGATCGGCGGCCTGCGTAACCAGCGGGAGACGCTGCGGACCCTCGGCCTGCGGCGCATCAACGCGACCACCGAGCGCGAGGACACCCCGCAGGTCCGCGGAATGATCAGGACCGTGGCGCACCTCGTCACGGTCGAGGAAGTGGACTGAAATGGCGGAATTGACCAAGGACGCCGCGGAGGCTGGCGCGGCCGAGCGCGGGCGCGCGCTCAAGCTGCACCACCTGCGGCCCGCGCCGGGCGCCAACCGGCCGAAGATCCGGGTCGGGCGCGGTGAAGGCTCGAAGGGCAAGACCGCGGGACGCGGTACCAAGGGTTCCAAGGCCCGCAAGCAGGTGCCGGCTACCTTCGAGGGTGGCCAGATGCCGCTGCACATGCGGGTTCCGAAGCTCAAGGGCTTCAAGAACCGCTTCCGGGTCGAGTACCAGGTGGTGAACGTGGCCACCCTCGCCGAGCTGTTCCCCGAGGGCGGCCAGGTCGGCGTCGACCAGCTGGTCGCCGCTGGCGCCGTCCGCAAGAACGCGCTCGTCAAGGTTCTGGGCGACGGTGAGATCGGCGTCGCGCTGCACGTGAGCGCGCACGCGTTCTCCGGGTCCGCTCGTGAGAAGATCGCCGCTGTCGGCGGGAGCGTCACCGAAGTGTGAGATCGGGGACGGGCGCACGCGCGTCCGTCCCCTTTCGGTAGACACTGGACTTAGGTGCCGATAAGTCTCGGGGCGCCGGCGGTCCGGTCGACCGAGAGGATCATGGGTACCCGATGGGGCGCCGCCCGGTGCCATGTCGGGACTCGTGAGCCTCAGGTGCTGTTACAGTCGCCTCACGGCGTCCGGACGTTCCGCCGGATAACCCGCCCCTCGCGGTCCGGCGCCGTCCGCGTTCGCGTCGTTCCCCCCGGCAGGAGGAGCCGTGCTCACCGCCTTTACGCGGGCCTTCCGCACGCCCGACCTGCGCAAGAAGCTGCTATTCACCTTCGGGATCATCGTCCTGTTCCGGATCGGCAGCGTCATGCCGTCGCCGGGGGTGTCCACTCAGGCGATCAACACCTGCCTGGACACGGCGAGCGTGGGGGCGAACAACGTCTACTCGCTGATCAACCTGTTCAGCGGTGGGGCGCTTCTGCAGCTGTCGATCTTTGCGCTCGGCATCATGCCGTACATCACGGCCAGCATCATCCTTCAGCTGCTCGTGGTGGTCATCCCGCGTCTCGAGCAGCTCAAGAAGGAAGGCAGCGCGGGTGAGCAGAAGATCACGCAGTACACCCGCTACCTGACCATCGCGCTCGGCATCCTGCAGTCGACCGGCATCGTGGCGCTGGCCCGCAGCGGGCGGCTGTTCCCCGGCTGCTCGGCCCCGATCATCCCGGACACCAGCCTGTTCCGGATCGTGACGATCGTCATCACGATGACCGCGGGCGTCGGCGTCATCATGTGGCTCGGTGAGCTCATCACCCAGCGCGGCGTCGGCAACGGCATGTCGCTGCTCATCTTCACGTCGATCGCGGCCCAGCTGCCCTCGCAGGGCAGCTCGATCCTGCAGGTCGCCGGCGGCCTCGTCTTCGGCCTGGTGCTGCTGCTCGGCCTGGCGATCGTCGTGTTCGTCATCTTCGTCGAGCAGTCCCAGCGGCGGATCCCGGTGCAGTACGCGAAGCGGCTGATCGGCCGCCGAATGTACGGCGGCACGTCGACCTATCTGCCGATCAAGGTGAACCAGGCCGGCATCATCCCGGTCATCTTCGCCTCCTCGCTGCTGCAGCTCCCGCAGCTGGTCGGCCAGGTGTGGAGCAACCAGGGGTTCCAGGACTTCGAGTCTCGTTACCTGTCTCGTGGTGACCATCCGCTCTACCTGCTCGCCTACGGGGCGCTCATCATCTTCTTCACGTACTTCTACGTCGCGATCACGTTCAACCCGACCGAGGTCGCCGACAACATGAAGAAGTACGGAGGGTTCATCCCAGGGATCCGGCCGGGGCGACCCACGGCCGAGTACCTGGATCACGTCCTCTCCCGGATCACCCTGCCGGGCTCGCTGTTCCTGGGGGTGATCACAGTTCTTCCGCTCGCGTTGTTGAACCTGACGAAGGACCAGCCGTTCCCGTTCGCCGGGACGTCAGTCCTGATCATGGTGGGGGTGGGACTGGAAACCGTGAAGCAGATCGAGAGCCAGCTCATGCTCCGCAACTATGAAGGCTTCCTCCGGTAGTGCGCCTCGTACTGGTCGGACCACCGGGAGCAGGCAAGGGCACGCAGGCCGCGTTCATCGCTCAGGCGCGGTCGATTCCCAAGATCTCCACCGGTGACATCTTCCGTGCGAACGTCCGAGAAGGCACGGAGCTGGGCGTCCAGGCGAAGCAGTACATGGATGCCGGCGACCTCGTCCCCGACGAGATCACGATCGGTATGGTCCGCAACCGCCTCGCGGAAGACGACGCGGTCAAGGGGTTCCTGCTCGACGGGTTCCCGCGCAACGTCCCGCAGGCCGAGGTGCTCGGCGGCATGCTCGACACGATGGGCACCCATCTCGACGTGGTTCTCGAACTCGTCGTCGACGACGACGAGGTGGTGCGCCGGCTGTCCGGGCGGCGCACCTGCAGGTCGTGTGGGCACATCTGGCATGTCGACTTCGACCCGCCGACCGTCGAGGACGTCTGTGACCGCTGCAACGGCGCGCTGTTCCAACGGGACGACGACCGCCCGGAGACGATCCGTCACCGGCTTGAGGTGTACGCGGAGCAGACGGCCCCGCTGGTCGCCTACTACGCGGAACGTGGCGTGCTGATCGGTATCGACGCCACCGGCCCGGTGGACAACGTCACCGAGCGTGCCCTGGATGCTCTTCGCCACCACGGGGCCTAGCGGCCACTGCGGGGCGCCTAGCCGCTCGCTGCCCGTCGTGGCTCGGGTGCGGTGCGACAGACAAGATCTGTCGGCCGCTGCCCGCGACGCGGCGGGCTATCGTCGTTCAGGGAACCGCGCTGCGTGTTGGGCCTGCCCAGGCAGACTCAGACCAGCGGCACGGTGTTGTTACCGAACAGGCGGTGTCGGCCGGCAGGCGGCTTCGTCGGACCGACTTGGAAGCGAAGACCGGGGCAGGCATGGCGCGACGAGAACACGTCCAGATCAAAACGGCGGCCGAGATCGCCAAGATGCGGGTCGCCGGACTGCTCGTCGCGCAGACCCTCGACAAGCTGCGCGAGGCCGCGGTACCCGGGGTGACGACCGCGGATCTGGACGCGCTCGCTGAGCGGACCATCCGGGCCGGCGGCGGCATTCCGTCCTTCAAGGGCTACGCGCACCCGCCGTACCCGGCATCGATCTGCAGCTCGGTCAACGACGAGGTGGTGCACGCGATCCCGAGCAGGAAGCGGGTCCTGCGCAGCGGTGACATCATCTCGATCGACTGCGGCGCGATCGTCGACGGCTGGCACGGCGACGCCGCGATCACCGTTCCGGTCGGCAACGTGGCGCCCGAGGTCCTGGACATGATCCGGGTCTGCGAGGAGTCGCTCTGGCGAGGCCTTGCCGCCGCCCAACTCGGCGGCAAGCTCACCGACATCTCCCACGCCGTTGAGCAGCACATCCGCCCCTTCGGCTACGGCATCGTCGACAACTACGGCGGCCATGGCATCGGCACGGAGATGCACCAGCCGCCGCACATCCTCAACCACGGCCGCCCCGGCCGCGGCATCAAGCTGACCGCTGGTCTGGCGCTCGCCATCGAGCCGATGATCACGATGGGCTCGCCCGACACCAAGGTGCTCGAGGACGACTGGACGGTCTCGACGATGGACGGCTCCCTGGCCGCCCACACCGAGCACACCGTCGCCATCACCCCACGCGGTCCCTGGGTGCTCACCGCCCATGACGGCGGAGCCGCCAAGCTCGCGGCCCTCGGCGTCGCCTGCGGCCAACCCGCCCAGGCCACCACCTGACGCGCCCTTCCGGTCTTTCGTCCAGCTGACCGGGCCTGCCGGCCTTTGACCGGACATGTGTTTTCTGACCCGGCCATATGTCCGGCAGCTCGGTGCTCGGATGAAGTGATCTTCAAGTTCCGCGGAGCGCGGCCGCGTCCCCGCCCCGTCCGACGCCGTCCGTCCGGCGCGGTCCGTCCGGCGCGTCGGGCCCGGATCCCTTCGCCGCGGCGGGACGGTCGTCGGGGCGACATGGCCCCAGAACAGCGGTCGGTCGCGGCGCGGTGAAAAGGTCGTCCTGGCACGCGGGGTTGGTGTCCACGGTCGGCGGGGGATGTCGCCGGGGGATACAGGCGACCTTGCAGGGCCCAAGCCGTGACCGTCACGCCGGAACCTTGGCCATGCCGGAACCTTGGCCGGTCGGCCGGGTGCTGGTCCCGCCCGGCGTCGCGTCGGCGCCACGAGTCGGTCGGGTGGTCGGCGCGTTCCGCGGGGCGCGGAGATCGCCTGGGGTGTGGCGTCCGGGTTCGCGCGGGTGGTGCCGACGGCGCTCGGGAGGACGCGCGCCGCGGCTCGTCTCGGCCGGGCTCGAACCACCACCTGCACGCCCGGACCGGAGAGTTGGCGTCCCGCTCCGTCAAGGAGATGGCCGTGCGTCTCGCGAGGCGCCGTCGGTGGCACCGCCCCGCCCGACGCGCTCTTCCGCGGGATGGGCGGGTCGGCTGGTCGGCGCGTTCCGCGGAACGCGGAGGTCGCCCCCGCCGCGAGGCGCCGCTGAGGTTGGCGCGGCCGGGGGAGCCGGTGCCGCTCGTCAAGTGATCGTGAGCGTGGCGCCGGCCGCCGCCACGTTCCGCCGCCGCCCGGCCGCCCGGCCGCCCGGCCGCCGCGGAATTGTCGGACCAGGGTGGGAAGGTCGTCTCGTCGGTTGACGTGCTCCCTGCCCCGGGTGGTCGCGATGAATGACTCGAAGATCGGTTCTGCCCCGCTCGGCCCGTCTGTGCTCGACGTGGAGGCGGCCCCGTTGCCCGATCTGGAGCGGGAGATCTGCGGCTGGGCGGGACGGATCGCGGCTGCGACGTGCCGGATGCTTCTGGCGCTCGCCGCGTTCGACCGGCGGGGAGGCTGGTCGGGGCTCGGGATGGGAAGTTGCGCGCGGTGGTTGTCGTGGCGGTGCGGGCTGTCGCTCCGCGCGGCGCAGGAGCACGTCGCGGTCGCGCACGCGTTGGAGACGCTGCCCGCGGTACGCGCCGCGTTCGCGTCGGGGCAGCTGTCCTACTCGAAGGTGCGGGCCGTGGCGAGGGTCGCGGAGGGGGCCTCCGAGCAGACCTGGCTGTCTCATGCGCTGCACTGCACGGCAGGGCAACTGGAGCGGCTGGCGTCGCGCTACCGCCAGCTGACCGCCGACCCGGCCGAGGAGCGTGCCGCGCGCAGGGTGTCCTGGAGCACCCGCTCCGACGGGCTCTTCCGGCTGTCCGCGGTGCTGACGGCAGAGGAAGGCGCCCGGGTGGCGGCGGCGATCGACGCGGCACGGGCGAGCCTGGATGACACCACCCCGCTCCTCCCGGCCGAGGGCGGGCCGGCCGGCGCGCCGGCCGATGGGGAGCGCGTCCTGGTGCCCAGGGACCGACGCGCGGACGCCGACGCGCTGGTCGCCCTGGCCGACGGGTTTCGGCACCGGCCAGCGCCGGGCCTGATGGCCCCGTCGCGCACGGTAACGGTGCATGTCGACGCCGACACCCTGTTCGAGGCCCATCGGGAGGCGGGGGCGAGGCGCGGTGACCTTGGCGGCGTCGACGACGAGGCCACCCGGAACCGGCCGGATGAGGCCCCCGGGAACGCCGCGACCGGGACGGATCCGGTTAGTCGGCTCGCTCAAGGGCTCACACGCTGTGACGTCGAACCCGGCATCGGGCTGCCTCGCGCGGTGCTCCGTCGGCTCGGCTGCGACACCCTGGCCCGAGCGCTCATCCGGGACGGCGCGGGAAACCCTCTCGCGCTCGGCCGCCGCCGCCGGGTGCCGACTCGGCGGCTGCGGGAGGCGGTCTACGCCCGTGACCAGGGAATCTGCCAGTACCCAGGCTGCGCCCACACCCGCTGGCTCCAGATCCACCATCTGGTCGAATGGGCGGCGGGCAGGGGCGATACGGACCTGGAGAATCTGACGTTGGTGTGCAGCCGCCACCACGGCCTGATCCATGACGAGGACATCACGCTGCGCCGCGTGGATGGGACCATCGTCGCGGTCTTGCCCGACGGCCATGTGCTGACCCCGGCGCCCCGAGTGGATGCCGGGGAGCGGCCCGCCGAGACGCTCCTCCAGGCCACCGGACCGGTGGCCGCTGACGCGATCCACACCCGTGACGGCGGGCGGCTCAGCTGGGATGACTCCCTCTACGTCCTCCTCCAGCATCGCCACCGATCCGGTCCCTACCCCGCCGGTCACCGGCCTACCGGCGACGTGACCGTCGGTGACAACTGGCTCCTCGGCGGCGGAGCCGTCGGCGACCAGGCGGGCCGGCGTCGCGGGACCGAGAGGGGGGTGGACCTGACGGGAGCCGCCCTCGTCGGCGTGGGATAGGGAGCCTGGACCGCGGCGGGACCACGCCGTTCCCCAGCGAGGCCTCGGATTCGCCCTTGACGAACTGGACGCGTAGACTCTCAAGGCGGTGGTCTCTCGCGTCCGCCGTTCTGCGGTGATGTGTTTGCGGTCACAGCTGGCGTCCTGATCATGACCTGATGGTCACGACTCGGCGGTCGCGGCTGGCTTCGCCACATCTGGCAGGTCTCGTGGTCGTCCGGTCAGTGTTGACTGGTGCTGGGCGGTCCTGAACGGACGCGTCTGTCTGGGACCACAGACCCGCAAGTCAGGACAGTGGAGGACATGCCGAAGAAGGACGGGGCCATCGAGATCGAGGGCCGGGTCGTCGAGCCGCTCCCGAACGCTATGTTTCGGGTCGAGCTTCAGAATGGACACCGCGTTCTCGCCCACATCAGCGGCAAGATGCGCCAGCACTACATCCGGATTCTTCCGGAGGACCGGGTGGTGGTCGAACTGTCGCCCTACGACCTGTCCCGCGGACGCATCGTCTACCGCTACAAGTAGTTCGTTCCGTACCCATCACTCAAGCGCGGCCCGCGGCTGCGCCCGGGAGGTACCGGCAGCCGTGAAGGTCAAGCCGAGCGTCAAGAAGATCTGTGACAAGTGCAAGGTGATCCGTCGCCACGGGCGTGTCATGGTCATCTGCGACAACCTGCGTCACAAGCAGCGCCAGGGTTGATCCGACTCTGACCGCCGCGCGGACGGCCGGCCCCTCGGTGTGTGGGAGCCGGCCGGGCAGGGAGTAAGCTGATCCCTGTTTTGGGCGTGGCCTGGTAAGGCACGCCGAGTACAAGCGTCGTCAGGGCGCGGTGGGGCCGTTCGTACCGCTGGTACGGGCGGCAGCCCGCGTTGCAACCCCCGGTCGGAGGCCGGGGCCTCGTCGGCTGTGAACGGCCGGAGAGGGCGACGGCGCTCGATACCTCCGCATGAGGAAGGATCCACCTTCATGGCACGCCTTTCCGGCGTTGACCTTCCCCGCGAGAAGCGGGTCGAGATCGCTCTGACGTACATCTTCGGGATCGGGCGTACCCGGTCGAAGGAGACCCTGACGGCCACCGGGGTCAACCCGGACACTCGGGTCCGTGACCTGACCGAGGAAGAGGTCGTCAAGCTGCGCGACTGGATCGACGCGAACTACCGCGTCGAGGGTGACCTGCAGCGGGAGATCAAGCAGGACATCCGGCGCAAGATGGAGATCGGCTGCTACCAGGGTCTCCGCCACCGGCGCAACCTCCCCGTGCACGGTCAGCGGACGCACACCAACGCCCGCACCCGCAAGGGCCCGCGTCGCGCCATCGCCGGCAAGAAGAAGGCCGGCAAGAAGTAGTCACCGGTCCCGCCGCCCCTGAGGTCAGCATCTCGGGGTGGCCTCACCGGCCGTTGACCGACGACCTCGCAGACGGAGATCACGACAGCACATGCCTCCCAAGACCCGCGCCGGCGGCGCCGCCGTCAAGAAGGTGCGCCGCAAGGAAAAGAAGAACGTCGCCCACGGGCACGCGCACATCAAGAGCACCTTCAACAACACGATCGTCTCGATCACGGACCCGACCGGCAACGTGATCTCCTGGGCCTCCGCCGGCCACGTCGGCTTCAAGGGCTCCCGTAAGTCCACGCCGTACGCCGCGCAGATGGCCGCCGAGAACGCCGCGCGCAAGGCCCAGGAGCACGGCATGCGCAAGGTGGACGTGTTCGTGAAGGGCCCCGGCTCCGGCCGGGAGACCGCGATCCGGTCGCTGCAGGCTGCTGGCCTCGAGGTCGGCACCATCCAGGACGTCACCCCCACTCCGCACAACGGCTGCCGCCCGCCGAAGCGGCGCCGCGTCTGACCGCCGGTCGATAACGGACGAGAGAGAAGAAGGACGAGATGGCCCGTTATACCGGCCCAGACTGCAAGCGCTGCCGTCGCGAGAAGACGAAGCTGTTTCTCAAGGGCAGCAAGTGCGAGTCGCCGAAGTGCCCGATCGAGATCCGGCCCTACCCGCCGGGTGAGCACGGCCGGGGTCGCACCAAGGACTCCGAGTACCTGCTCCAGAAGCGCGAGAAGCAGAAGTGCGCCCGGATCTACGGCGTGCTGGAGAAGCAGTTCCGCGGCTACTACGACGAGGCGAACCGGCGCACCGGCAAGACCGGTGACGAACTGCTGAAGATTCTCGAGTCGCGGCTGGACAACGTCATCTACCGCGCAGGCTTCGCCCCCTCCCGGGACGCGGCTCGCCAGGCGGTGCGGCACGGCCACGTGCAGGTGAACGGCGGCAAGGTCGACATCCCGAGCTACCGGGTCAGCGAGAACGACATCGTCGAGATCGCGCCGAAGTCGCGGGAGCTCACCCCGTTCATCGTGGCCCGGGAGACCGCCGGCCAGCGCACCGTCCCGGCCTGGCTCGAGGTCATCGCCAGCCAGATGCGGATCCTGGTGCACGCACTGCCCGCCCGTAGCGTCATCGACACCCAGGTGCAGGAGCAGCTGATCGTCGAGCTCTACTCCAAGTAAGGCGAATCGGCTCGGAGGTCGCTGGCGCGACCGCTCGCCGATTCGCCGTCGGGGCGCGGGGCGCCCCGACTTGGCCTGGTACCGGGTGGGACCCGAAGTGCGGGGTTCGTCCTGGTCGGGGCAGGAACCGTGGTCCGGTTTGGATCAAGGTTGCTGGTGTGGTTGCTCGCCGATTCGCTGTCGGGGCGCGGGGCGGCCTGGCCCGGCCTGGTACCTGGTGGGACCTGAAGTGCGGGGTTCGTCCTGGTCGGGGCAGGAACCGTGGTCGGGTTTCGGCTCGAAGGTTGCTGGTGTCGCCGGTTGCGGATTCGTGGTCGGCGCGGGGCGCCCCGAGCTGGCCTGGTTTCGGGACGGGTGCCGGTGGCGGGCCTGTTTTGATGGTGATTGCGGTGCCTTCGGCCGTCGGGGAGACCCGGCGGCCGTTGGTGATGTCCGGCCCGCTCCCGCTAGGGGCGTGGACGGGCGCACAATGACATACGGCGGGCGTGCGGACCGAAGCCGCTCGCCGTCGCTTCCCTTGAGGAAGCACCTGCACGGCGTCATATGGCGGGCGCCGTGGTCGGAAGGAAGTAGCTCATGCTGATCGCTCAGCGTCCCACCCTCGTTGAGGAGCCGATCGCCGAGTTCCGGTCCCGGTTCGTAATCGAGCCGCTGGAGCCGGGCTTCGGCTACACCCTCGGCAACTCGCTGCGTCGCACCCTGCTGTCGTCCATCCCGGGCGCGGCGGTGACGAGCATCCGGATCGACGGTGTGCTGCACGAGTTCTCCACGGTCCCCGGGGTCAAGGAGGACGTCACCGACCTGATCCTGAACCTCAAGGAACTGGTCGTCAGCTCGGACAACGACGAGCCGACCGTGATGTACCTGCGCAAGCAGGGCCCTGGTGAGGTCACCTCGGCCGACATCGCGCCGCCGGCCGGTGTCGAAGTCCACAACCCCGACCTGCACCTGGCCACCATCAACGACAAGGGCAAGCTCGAGATCGAGCTGACCGTCGAGCGTGGTCGTGGCTACGTCAGCGCGGCGCAGAACAAGCAGCCTGGTCAGGAGATCGGCCGTATTCCGATCGACTCGATCTACTCGCCGGTCCTCAAGGTCACCTACAAGGTCGAGGCGACCCGAGTCGAGCAGCGGACCGACTTCGACCGGCTGATCGTCGACGTCGAGACCAAGCCGTCGATCTCGCCGCGCGACGCGATGGCGAGCGCCGGCAAGACCCTGGTCGGCCTGTTCGGGCTGGCCCAGGAGCTCAACGCCGAGGCCGAGGGCGTCGACATCGGCCCGTCCGCGGCCGACCAGGCGCTGGCGGCCGACCTCGCGCTGCCGATCGAGGAGATGGACCTCACCGTCCGCTCCTACAACTGCCTGAAGCGCGAGGGCATCCACACGATCGGCGAGCTGGTCTCGCGCAGCGAGGCGGACCTGCTCGACATCCGCAACTTCGGTCAGAAGTCGATCGACGAGGTGAAGACCAAGCTGGGTGCCATGGGCCTGCAGCTCAAGGACTCCCCGCCCGGGTTCGACCCGCGGCAGGCGGTCGACACCTACGGGACCGACACGTACAGCCCGCCGTTCTCCGCCGGTCACCACGACGACGACGGCAGCGAGTACGTCGAGACCGAGCAGTACTGAGTTTCTGGTTCGGGTCTTCGCTCCGTCGGGGGCGCCAGTGAGGCCATCTCGCTTCGCTCGTGGCCTCCGGGCGCACCCGACTACGCGAAGACCTCGGGTACAGGTTGACTCGTAAGATCTGCAAGACCTGTTCGACCAGCAAGACCTGTTCGCAGGGATCCACGTTGGATGGGGCTTCGGAGCCGACCGGGGCGCCGGAGCTCCGTCCAACCTGGTCCGTCCTGGGCCGGCCGGCCCAGGACGGACCGCCGCCGCTGGACTCGCCCGTCTCGGGCGGGGCCTGGGGCCGTGGAAGTGTCCGTCCCGGTCGTTAGTGACCACGAAGGAACGAGGGAACTCGATGCCTACTCCGACGAAGGGCGCTCGGCTCGGCGGTAGCCCGGCGCACGAGCGGCTAATGCTCGCGAACCTGGCCACCTCGCTGTTCGAGCACGGCGCGATCACCACGACCGAGGCGAAGGCGAAGCGGCTGCGCCCGTACGCCGAGCGGCTGGTCACCTTCGCCAAGCGCGGCGACCTGCACGCCCGCCGCCACGTGATGCGCGTGATCCGGGACAAGTCGGTCGTGCACGAACTGTTCACCGAGATCGGTCCCCGTTACGCGAACCGTAACGGTGGCTACACCCGGATCACCAAGGTCGGCTTCCGCAAGGGCGACAACGCGCCGCTGGCCCGCATCGAGCTGGTCGAGGCGCTGACGGTCGGCCAGTCGGCCGTCGCCGAGGCGGAGCGCGCCCGCGGCACCCAGTTCGCCGCCCGCAAGGCACCGACCGGCGCGACCGCCGAGGCCGCGGCCGACCTGGCCAGCGAGTCCCCGACCGCCGCCGCCGTGGCGCTGGAGGCCGAGGAGGCCAAGGCCACCGACACGGTCGAGGCGACCGCCGACGACTCGGCCGCCGAGACCCCGGCCGAGCCGACGGAAGCCGCCAAGGACGACACCAAGGACGACGCCAAGGACGCCTGACGGCCTCCGGCACGCGGCCCTTGGCAAGGGAGCCCGTCCCCCGTCGTGGGAGGCGGGCTCCTCGCCGTTCCGGACCCGGGGTGGGTAAGAAGGGACCGGCTGACAGAGCGCGGGGGAAGGTGCGATCGTGAACCTTCCGATCGCGGCAGACAAGGAGCGAAGGCAGGGAGATGCGAGCGCCTTGACCACCAGCGGCGCCGACGGCCTCCAGCGGCTACGGATCGATCTCGCGTACGACGGGACACCGTTCGCCGGCTGGGCACGTCAGCCGGGTCAGCGCACGGTGCAGGGCGACGTGGAGGATGCCCTGATGCGGGTGGCCCGGCTGTCCGCCGTGCGACTCACCGTCGCCGGCCGCACGGACGCCGGGGTACACGCGGTCGGGCAGGTGGCGCACGTCGACCTGCCCGCCGAGGTCCCGCTCGGCGGGCTCGCCCGCCGCCTCAACGGGGTGCTCGACCGCGCGGTCCGGGTCACCGGGCTCGCGCCAGCGCCGGCCGGCTTCGACGCGAGATTCTCCGCGTTGTCCCGCCGGTACGCCTACCGGATCAGCGACGCTCCCTACGGCGTGAACCCGCTGCGCAGGCACGACACCCTTGCCTGGCCCCGCCCGCTGGACCCGGAGACGATGCGGCTGGCCGCGCTGTCCCTGCTCGGTGAACACGACTTCGCCGCGTTCTGCCGCCGTCGGGAGGGCGCGACGACCATTCGGACGCTGCTGCGCCTGGACGTGCGGCGCGCCCCCGACGGGGTGTTGGTAGCCGACGTCGAGGCGGACGCGTTCTGCCATTCGATGGTCCGGGCGCTGGTCGGCGCGCTGGTCGCGGTCGGGGAGGGGCGCCACCCCGCCCGCTGGGTACCCCAGGTGCTGGGCAGAGCGGTGCGGGACCCGGGAGTGACCGTGCTCCCGGCTCACGGGCTCACCCTCGTCGAGGTCCGGTACCCGCCCGACTCCGACCTCGCCGCCCGGGCGGCGGTCACCCGGGCCGTCCGGGTCTCCACCCTGTCTGGCTAGGACCCGGCCGAGGGTGTGGCCGAGGCCGAGGGTGCGGCCGAGGGCGCGCTGCTCTGGTCGGAGCCCAGCGCGGGGGCGCGGTACCCACGGCCGAGCAGCAGGCGGTCCTCGAGCGGCTGGGTGGCCAGGGCCCGCAGGTCCTCGGCCACGGCCAGCGCCGCCTGGTCGTCGGCCCCGGCCGCGGAACCATCGGAGTAGGCGAACTGCACGACGATCGCGTAGTGCCCGAACGGCGTCGCGGTCCGCAGCTCGTTGTCGCCGTTCGGCCCGCTGATCTTCCCTCCGGGCAGGGCCCCGTCGGGCAGCGGCAGCGGTGTCACCCCGCCGGCGCGCCTCCCCAACAGGTCCGACGCCTGCTTCGCCGTCTCACTGTTGTCGACGACGAGGACGGCGACCCCGGCGAGCAGCCGCCGGCCGCCCTCGCCCGGCTCGCCCAGGTAGAGCGCCCGGACGAGCTGGCGGCACGCCGGCCCGGTGACGACGGGCGCGGTGGTCACTGGCGCTGAGGCCGCCGGGGCGGAGGCGGCCGGCGCCGAAGCCCCGGGTGCCGCCGGCGTGGATGCCGGCGCCGCCGGCGCCGCGGCCGGGCGGTTGAGCGCGCCGCCGAGCTCGCCGGTCAGGTCGGGGCAGCCCTCATCGAGCTTCTGGGCGATCCGGGTGTAGGTGTGGTCTCCCGCGGGGAAGACGGCGTCCCGGAAGAACTCGCCCGCGATCACCGGGTCGGTGTCGGTGACGATGGAGTCCAGGAAGTTCTTGGGTACCGGCTGCACCGTTGGCAGGGGCGTGGCGTTCGAGGCACCGTCGCCGTCGTCCGAGCTGGTCATCGTCCGGTAGGTCACCGCCACCACGACCAGCACGAGGACCGGGATCAGCACACGCAGCCAGCGGCGGCGGCGCGGCGGCCCGCCGTCGTCGAAGTCCTCGTCGTCGTAACCGTCGTCGTCGAAACTTTCGTCGCCGGCGTGGCCGTCAGGGGCGTCCGGGCCGTCCGAGTCGTCCGACCAGCGGTGGGGCGCCACCGCGCCGAGGTCGGCCGTGAAGAGAGGTCCGCGGCGCGGCGCGGCGACGAAGACCTCGTCACCGCGGCCGTAGTCGTCCTCCACCTCGTACTCGCCGTCGTCATCCCGGCCGTCGTCGTACGCGCCGTCGTCTTGGCCGTCGTCGTCCTGGTCATCGTCATATTGGCCGTCGTCGTACGCGCCGTCGTCGTAGCCGCCGCCGGAGGGGTGGCCGTCGGAGCGGCCGCCGCCGGCGGGCCTGCCGTCCTCGACGGGGCGGGGCGTGTCCGCCCGCGGCCGGGAAAAGCCGCCGGTCGACGGACCCAGCGGGCCGAAGAGCGGGTCGTCGGCCGGCGGGTCCCAGCTGTCCTTCCCGGCGACCCGGGGAACGCGCCGCGGGCCCCAGCCCGCCGCGCCGCCCGGCGGGTCCCAGCCGCCGCCGCCGGGACCGACGGGTCCGGCGTGCTCAAACCGATCGCTGCCCGGCCCTGGATCCGTGCCGCTCATTCGGCCCACGGTAGTGGATTATTTCGATCTTTCGGCTATGTGCCCCTCTGCCCGGCCTGGGCGGCGGGCGGCGCGCTGTTCCGCTTACGCGTGGACGGGACGGGACGCTGGCGACTGGACCCGCGGGGAGCCTGGTAACCTCAAGGACTGCGACGCGTGACATCACTGTCGACGCGCGCGCCCTAGTTCTCGACCCTAGTTTCTCGACGCGCTTGCCGTCGGTTGGGCCCTGGCGTGGCTGAGCTGCCTTCGTGGCTGAGCCCAGGGCCGAGCCAGGCGGAGTGAGCGTCGTCCCGACGAGAAGGCAAACCTGTGCGCACGTACCAGCCCAAGCCCGCGGATGTCCAGCGTGCATGGCACGTCATCGACGCCAGCGACGTCGTCCTCGGCAAGCTGGCGAGCCAGGCTGCCCAGTTGCTGCGTGGCAAGCACAAGCCGTACTACGCCCCGCACATCGACACCGGTGACTTCGTCATCGTCGTGAACGCAGGCAAGGTGGCGCTGTCCGGAGCGAAGCGGGAGCAGTCGCAGTACCACCGCCACTCGGGCTACCCGGGCGGTCTGCGTAGCACCAGCTACGGCGAGCTGCTTGACACCCGGCCGCAGCTGCTCATCGAGAAGGCCATCAAGGGCATGCTCCCGAAGAACAAGCTCGGCCGTGCCCAGGCGAGCAAGCTGAAGGTCTACGCGGGCCCGACTCACCCGCACCAGGCCCAGCAGCCGCAGCCGTACGAGATCACCCAGGTCGCGCAGTAGCCGCGGACCCGATTTCCACCAAAGGAAGGAACGCGACGTGGCTGTCGTGACCGACGTCCAGGGCAACCCGCGGGCGACCGGCCGCCGCAAGGAGGCTGTTGTCCGGGTGCGCCTGCTGCCCGGCTCCGGGAACTGGTCCCTCAACGGGCGCTCCCTGGAGGACTACTTCCCGAACAAGGTGCACCAGCAGCTCGTCAACGAGCCGCTGAAGGCCCTTGACCGGGCCGAGACGTACGACGTCGTGGCCCTGCTGCACGGCGGCGGCGTGTCCGGCCAGGCCGGCGCGCTGCGGCTCGCGCTCTCCCGGGCGCTCATCCTCGCCGAGGAGGACTCCCGGCCCACGCTGAAGAAGGCCGGCTTCCTCTCCCGGGACGCCCGGGTCAAGGAGCGCAAGAAGTACGGCCTCAAGAAGGCCCGCAAGGCGCCCCAGTACTCGAAGCGGTAGCAGGGGCCAAAATCGGCAGGACCGCCGTGTGGCCGCCTGGCGGGCGGCTTCCCGGTGGATCGCTGGGCGAAAAGAGAACTGGACTGCGACGATTCCCGTCTGTCGGAATTTCGGCAGGCGGGTTTTGTCGTGCGCCGGGTTCGTTGGCCTTGGTCGGCGGGCCGGAGGTGGCGCCGCGCGCTTGACTCGTGGGGGGTCGGTGGGGACGCGCGCCGCGTCGGTGAAAATGTGACCCTGCCTACCAAAGGAGGTGGGTAGGTCCTGGCGCGTGATTCTCGGCGCGGCCGGGTCGGGGCGGTCCGGTGGCGTGGAACGGGTGGTTCGTCGGGAGGTCACCGGCGATCGGGCCGCCGGGTGATCGGGTGTGCGAGTCCAAGGGTTGGGGGACGGCGATGGGCCGGCTGTTCGGTACCGATGGCGTGCGCGGCGTGGCCAACGCCGACCTGACCGCCGAGCTGGCTCTGCGGCTGGCCGAGGCCGCGGTCGAGGTACTCACCGAGCACCGGGCCGCATCTGCCCGTGAGGAGACCCGGGCCGTGTCCGCCCCCGAGGCGGTCACGGGGTCGGCCAGGGCGGGCCGGCCGGTGGTCGTGGTCGGGCGCGACACCCGGCCGTCGGGCGAGTTCCTGGAGGCCGCCGTCGTCGCCGGGCTTGCCTCCCGGGGCGCGGACGTCATCCGGGTCGGCGTGGTGCCGACGCCGACGGTCGCGCACATCGTCGCCGCTACCGGCGCCGACCTCGGCGTGATGCTGTCGGCTAGCCACAACCCGATGCCCGACAACGGGATCAAGCTCTTCGCGGCGGGCGGGCACAAGCTGCCCGACGAGGTCGAGGACGAGATCGAGGCCCGGCTGGCCAGCCCGCCGGGCGAGCGCCCGACCGGCGCCGCGGTGGGGCGGGTCCGCGACGAACCCGGCTACATCGCCGGCCTCGTCGACGGGTACGTCCGGCATCTGCTGTCCACCCTGCCCGTCTCGCTGGACGGCCTGCGGGTCGTCGTCGACTGCGCCCAGGGCGCCGCCTCGGCGCTCGCGCCGAAAGTGCTGCGCGCGGCCGGCGCCGAGGTGGTCGCCCTGCACGCCGACGGCGACGGAGAGCGCATCAACGACGGCTCCGGGGCCACCCACCTGGACAGCCTGCGCGCCGCCGTCGTCGCGCGCGGCGCGGACGCGGGGATCGCGCACGACGGCGACGCGGACCGGTGCCTCGCGGTGGACGCCGCGGGCGAGGTGGTCGACGGCGACCAGATCATGGCGGTGTGCGCGCTGGCACTGGCCGAGCGCGGCGAGCTGACCGACCGCCGGGTGGTGGTGACGGTCATGTCCAACCTGGGCTTCCACCAGGCGATGCGGGAGGCCGGGATCGAGGCTCTCGCCACCCCCGTGGGCGACCGGTACGTGCTCGCCGAGATGCGCCGCGTCGGCGTCGCGCTCGGCGGCGAGCAGAGCGGCCATGTGGTCTTCCTCCGGCACGCGACCACCGGCGACGGCCTGCTCACGGCGCTCGCGCTGCTTGGGCGGATGCGCGAGACCGGCCAGCCGCTGGGCGAGCTGGCCAAGGTGATGACCCGGCTGCCTCAGGTGCTGGTGAACGTGCGCGGCGTGGACCGCGCCGGCGTGTCCGCTTCGGCGGCCCTGGCGGCCGCCGTGGCCGCCGCGGAGGCGGAGCTGGGGGACGAGGGCCGGGTGTTGCTCCGTCCCTCCGGCACCGAGCCGCTGGTCCGGGTGATGGTCGAGGCGCCCACGGACGCGCAGGCCCGCGAGGTCGCCACCCGCCTCGCCGAGGTCGTCGAGCGGGAGCTCTCGATCACCAGCTGAGCCCACGAACGCGGCTTGAGCAGAGATTTAGCCATTGTGTCGCGATCTGTGCCATATCCGTAATTCACGGATTTATATCCCATTGTCGCGGCGCAAACCGGTCTACTGTCGCGAGAGTGCCGGCTTGGCTGGGGCTTTCGTCACACTCCGGCGCGGCTGTCCGCTGAATCATTCAGAGCTTCACGGGTCCGTGGGCACGCGCGGGCGGGCCTGCGTACGCTGAGCGACATGTGCGGGATCATCGGCTACGTGGGAGAGCAGTCGGCTCTCGAGGTCGCCCTTGGCGGCCTGCGCCGGCTCGAGTACCGGGGGTATGACTCGGCCGGAATCGCCGTGGTCGGCGCCGGCGCGCTGCGGGTCGTCCGCCGGGCCGGGAAGCTGTCGAACCTCGAGAAAGCGCTGGCCGAGAGCGACGACGGCGCGGTGGTCGGCGAGTCGATGGCCGGCACGACGGGCATGGGCCACACCCGCTGGGCGACGCACGGCGGCCCGACGGACGTCAACGCCCACCCGCACACCGACTGCACCGGCGCGATCGGCGTCATCCACAACGGCATCATCGAGAACTTCACGACGCTTCGGGCCGAGCTGTTCGCCGCCGGGCACGAGCTGGCCAGCGAGACCGACACCGAGGTCGTCGCCCACCTGCTGGAGGCCGAGCTCGGCCGCCCCGGCAGCGGCGAGGCGAACGCGGTCGCGGTCGCGGAGGGCGTCGAGGGAGGCCGCCACCCGCTCACCGAGGCGGTCCGCCGGGTCTGCCAGCGCCTGGCGGGCGCGTTCACGCTGGTGGTGCTGCACCGCGACTTCCCCGACGTCGTCATCGGCGCCCGTCGCAACAGCCCGCTGGTCATCGGGCTCGGCGAGGGCGAGACCTTCCTGGCCAGCGACGTCTCCGCGTTCATCGCGCACACCCGCGACGCGCTCGAGATCGGGCAGGACCAGATCGTCGAGGCGCGCCGCGACGGGGTGAGCGTCATCGACTTCGCCGGAGAGCCGGTCGAGGGCCGGCCCTACCACATCGACTGGGACGCCAGCGCCGCCGAGAAGGGCGGCTTCCCGTACTTCATGCTCAAGGAGATCAGCGAGCAGCCGACGGTGCTCGCCGACACGCTGCGCGGCCGGCTGTCGGCGGACGGCGCGATCGTGCTCGACGAGGAGCGCCTGTCCGGCGAGGACTTCCGCGACATCGACAAGGTCTTCATCGTCGCCTGCGGCACCGCCTACCACGCCGGTCTGATCGCCAAGTACGCCATCGAGCACTGGACGCGGCTGCCCTGCGAGGTCGAGATGGCCTCGGAGTTCCGCTACCGCGACCCGGTGCTCGACCGGTCGACGCTCGTGGTCGCGATCAGCCAGAGCGGCGAGACGCTGGACACGCTGATGGCGGTCAAACACGCCCGGGAGCAGAAGGCCCGGGTGCTGGCGATTTGCAACACCAACGGGTCGACGATCCCGCGCGAGTCCGACGCGGTGCTCTACACCCGCTGCGGCCCGGAGGTGGGCGTCGCCGCGACGAAGACCTTCCTCGGGCAGGTCGCCGCCTGCCTGCTCGTCGGGCTCTTCCTCGCGCAGGCCCGCGGCGTGCTCTACGGCGACGAGGTCGGCGCCTACGTCGAGAAGCTGCAGAAGATGCCCGACCTGGTGGCCCGCACGCTGGGCACCGTCGGCCCGGTGCGCGAGCTCGCCCACAGCCTGGCCGGCGCGCGGACGGTGCTCTTCCTCGGCCGCCACGTCGGCTACCCGGTGGCCCTGGAGGGCGCGCTCAAACTCAAGGAGCTCGCCTACATGCACGCCGAGGGCTTCCCGGCCGGGGAGCTCAAGCACGGCCCGATCGCGCTGGTCGAGCAGGGGGTGCCGGTGGTGGTCGTGGTGCCCTCGCCGCGTGGGCGGGCGGTGCTGCACGACAAGGTCGTGTCGAACATCCAGGAGGTCCGGGCCCGGGGCGCGCGGACGATCGTGATCGCCGAGGAGGGCGACCACCTGGTCGAGCCGTTCGCCGACCACCTGATCCGGGTGCCGGCGACGCCGTCGCTGTTCGCGCCCCTCGTGACGACGATCCCGCTGCAGGTCTTCGCCTGCGAGCTGGCGCTCGCCCGCGGCCTCGACGTCGACCAGCCCCGCAACCTGGCCAAGTCGGTCACGGTCGAATAAGGCGGTCGGCTCAAGGTCGCCCTCGGGGCGACCATCGCCGCTCCGCCGTCGGGGCGCTGGGCGCCCCGACCAACCTGGTGCCGGGGTACGGGCCGAGAGCCTGGGGCAGGCCTGGTCCGGGGTCGGCGTGCCGGTTGGGTTCGGTTCGGCTGGGTGCCGTTGGACGGCGCGGGAGTCGCTTCGGCTGGGTGGCGGTGGGGGCGCCGAGGGCGCTTGCGCGGCCGTCGGCGCCGCGGTCTAGTCGGCCGGGCCTGTGGTGGCGCGGTCGTGGTGCCAGCGGACGGTGGCCTCCCAGAGGGCGTCCGCCAGGTCCTCGTTGTCGTCGGCGAGGTCCAGGACGAGGTCGACCAGGTCGTCCTTGGGCAGCCCGGCGAGGAACACGCCGACGGCGGCCCGGACGTAGTCCTCGTCCGCCTCGTCGGCCTCGTCGTCGTCGGCGTGCACCGAGCCGGTCGCCGCCAGCGCCACCGCGACGCCATGCGGGCACAGCCGGGTCGCGCTCGCGGCCTCCTGGCAGGTGCACTCCTGGTACGGGCCGTCCTCGCCCACCGACAGCTTGACGGCGAACTCGCCGTCGTCGTCGACGGTTCCCGAGGCGTCGCTCGGCCGGATCCGCAGGTCGGCGACCCGGCCGAGCAGCGCGAGCCCGACTCCGCGGGTGAAGGTCTCGGCGCCCGCGAGCGTGGCGCAGGCGGTCTCGGTGAAGGCCGCCTCGAGCGGCGTGAGGATGACCTCGTCGTGCGGGCCGTCCCCGGAAACCCTGATGATCACCGTCCAATCCTACGTACGGTGCACGGGATCGACGACGGCGGCTGGGTAGTGTGCTGAATTATGAGCGAGCCGACCGTCGGCGCGGGGCCGCGCGCCCACGCCACCGTCGACCTGGACGCGGTGCGTGAGTCCACCGCCACGCTGGTCGCCCGAGCGGGGTCCGCCGCCACGATGGCGGTGGTCAAGGCGGACGGCTACGGCCACGGCATGATCCCGTGCGCACGGGCGGCGCTCGACGCCGGCGCGACCTGGCTCGGGGTCACCGGCATCGAGGAGGCGCTGGCCCTGCGGGCCGCCGGCCTCACGGCGCCGGTGTTCTCGTGGCTCATGGCTCCGGGGGAGCCGCTGGCCGACGCGGTCGCCGCGGACATCGACCTGTCGGCCTCCGCCGGCTGGGCGCTGGACGAGATCGCCGCGGCGGCCCGGGTGGCCGGCCGCCCGGCGCGGGTGCACCTCAAGGCCGACACCGGGCTTGGGCGCTCGGGTGCCGCCTCCGCCGACTGGCCGGCCCTCTGCGACGCCGCCGCGGCGCTGCGCGCCGAGGGGGTCCTCGACGCCGTCGGCGTGTGGAGCCACTTCGCGTTCGCCGACGCCCCCGGCCACCCGACCGTGCGGGGGCAGATCGGCCAGTTCATCGAGGCGGTCGAGGTGGCCGAGAAGGCGGGCCTGCGGCCCCAGGTCCGCCACCTGGCGAACTCGGCCGCCACCCTGGTCAGCCCGGAGGCGCACTTCGACCTGGTCCGGCCGGGAATCTCCATCTACGGGCTCTCGCCCGGCCCGGAGGTCGGCCGTTCGGCGGAGCTGGGGCTGCGCCCGGCGATGCGGCTGACGGCGCGGGTCGCGCTCGCCAAGCGGGTGCCGGCCGGCAGCGGCGTCTCCTACGCCCACCGCTACGTCACCCCGGCCGAGACCACACTCGCGCTGGTGCCGGTGGGCTACGCCGACGGGGTGCCGCGCGCGGCGACGAACCTCGGTGAGGTGCTCCTCGCGGGCCGGCGGCGGCGGATCGCCGGGACGGTGTGCATGGACCAGTTCGTCGTCGACGTCGGCGACGACCGGGTCGAGGCCGGCGACGAGGTGGTGCTGTTCGGGCCCGGCGACGGCGGCGAGCCGACCGCCGACGACTGGGCCGCCGCGCTCGGCACCATCAACTACGAGATAGTCACCCGGATCGGCCCGCGCGTCCCTCGCGGGTACCTGGGCGGCGGCTGAGCGGCGCGGCGGCTAGCCGGCGAGCACGGCCCGGGCGGTCCTGGCGAGCGCCTCGGGATCACCGGCCAGCGGGACCGGCGGGGCCGGCGTCGACACGGTCGGGCCGGACGCGGCCGGCTGGGACGCTGCCGGCTGGGACGCTGGCGCGGTCGCTGGCGCCGCGACGCACAGCGTGACCACGACGACCCGGCTGCCCGCCCGCGCCACCAGCTGGCTCGCGGAACGGGTGGCCTCGTCGCCGAGCCCCGGGACCGCCACCGGGGCGGACGCGGCGGTGGGCGTCCCGGAGACGCACCCGGAGGGCGTCGGCGGGCCCACCGGGGCTCGCAGCAGCTCGTACTGGGTGTGCGCGGCCGCGGCGTTCGGCAGGTCGAACCTGGAGACGGCCAGGCTTCCCAGCTCCCAGGCGTACGGGCTGGCCTGCCATGAGCAGGACACCTCGTCGATCCGGAGACCTGCCTGGGTGAGCCCGGACTGTTCGACGACGTCGGCCTGAACGGGCTCGCCCCCCGGCGCGTCGCCGAGCACCGCGGCGATCTCGCCGGCCCGCGGCAGCGGGCAGGGCGGCCGCGCCACGCCGAGCGCGCCGGCGGGCCGCCACTGGCCGTCGGTGTAGAGCAGCGAGGTGCCCAGCCACGACGCCGCCGTCTCGAACGACGGCTGGCCGGGGTTGGCGGCAGCCGGGCCTTCCCGGACGCCGTCGGGGCCGACGGTGACCACCTGGTGCTCACCGTCGACGAGCAGCACGACTTCGAGGCGCCACCGGCAGTCGCAGGTGGCCGTCATCGTGGCCACCAGGATCGACGCGGTGCGGCCCGGCTCGATCTCGACCGCCGACGAGCCGGGCGGGCGGGGCACGGCGTCCGTCGGCAGCTCGATCAGCCCGGAGGTGCGGCGTTCCAGGTCGACGGTCACCGCTCCGGCGTCCGCCAGCGCCCGCGCCCGCGGGAGGTTTCGCGTCGGCGTCGCCCATTGCCGGTCGTCCTGACTGGTGGTCGCCGAGCAGGTGAGCAGGTTCGCCCGGGTGGGCGCCGGAGCCAGGATGTCGACGCGCGCCGCGAAGCCGAGCACCCGGACCGGCTGGTCCCGGCGCGCGCTGATGTCGAGCCGCAGCGGCGAGATGTCCGCGGGCACCGCGCCGATCGAGGCGGCCCAGGCGGCGCGGCCGGAGCAGTCGTCGCGCCCGCCCGGCGGCGGCGGAACCTGGTCGGCCGGCCGGGTGGTCAGATAGCTCTGACCGAGTACCTCGGGGGCCGGCGCCGAGCCGTCCGGGCCGGCGACGGCGCGGTCCGGGTCGGCCTGGGCCGCGATCCGCAGCGCCTCGGAGCACAGCACGCCCGGTTCGTCGCAGCCGCCTCCGGCGGGACCGGCGCCGCCTGCCCCGACGAGCCAGACGGCGCCGCCCGCGGCCGCGAGCAGCAGGAACGCGCCCGCTGCGGCAAGGCCTCGGCGGTGGCCGGAGCGGAGAAAGCCGGAGCGGAGAAGGCCGGGGCGGCGAAGACCGAGGCGGCCAAGAGCGTTGCCCAGAAACCGCCAGGCGGCGTCGGCGGCCGCCCGGCCCAGTCGCGCGAGCGGGCCGTCCGGCGTGTCCGGGTCACGGGCTGACCCGACCTGGTCCCACGGCGAGCCGTCGGGGGCGGGGCCGTCGGGTCGCGAGGAGTCTCCGAAACGGGACATGTCGCCTCCTCCTCCCGCGGCCTCCCACGGCCGGGCCGCATGGGAGCCCACGATCATCATGTCCGCGCGGCGGTCGAGTCGCCATACACCGGACGGCTTCGGCGAGACGGCTTCGGCGAGACGGCTTCGCGGGTTGGACCTACCGTCAAACGGTGGGCACGGTGGCCGGGTACCGCCTTCAGACGCGGTGGCCGGTTTCTCGCCCTCGACCAAGCCACGGACAGCGCGAGGAGGAGACGACGTGAGGCTCTGGCGGCACGGTGGCCGGCACACGGCCACGGCAACCATCCCGCTCGGTGCGCGGGACGACCCGACGGACCTGGACGAACTCGACGAACTAGACGAACTCGACGGACCGGGCGGACTCGATGGACTCGACGGGTCGGGCGGCGCCCCGGGCGGGCGCGGGACCGGTGGCCCGGTCCTGCTGGCGCTCACCACCCGCGAGCAGGTCGAGAAGGCCCAGGTCGAGAAGGCCGAGGTCGAGAAGGCCGCGGCGGCCGGCGCTCCGAAGATGGTCCGGGTCCGTCCGGGACGAGGCGCGTTCGGCGGCGCCGCGGCCAGCGGCGGCGGCGGTTGCGGCGGCGGCGGCTGTTCCCACTGACGAGCCGTCGCGGCGCGCTGCCAGGCCTGTCGCGGGGCGGCGGAACGCGCTTCGGGCCGCCCGTCGCCCGTCGCCCGTCGCATGCTCGAAGGCGGCGTTCCAGGACAAGGCGGCGTTCCGAGGACAGGCGGTGTTCCGAAGGAAGGCGGCGTTCCGGGGGAAGAAGGCATCATCGAGGACAGGCCGGTCGCGACCGGCCGGTAACGTCGGTGGGGTCGGTGAACGGCGAGGTGGTCGGTGGTAGGCACGGCGGCGGGGGTCGGCGATCTGGCGCGTAACGCCGCCGCCGGCGCCGCGGACCTGGTAGGCGCGGCCGCGGCGTCCAAGGCGGTCCGGCGGGCCGGTGGCGGCCTTGGCATCGCCGGGGCGGTCGTCGCGGCCGGCCTGATCGCCGAGCGGCGGGCGACCAGACGGGCCAGGGCCCTGCCGGACGTTCCCGAGGACCTACGGCCCGGGCCGCTAGCCGGCCGGGCAACCACCGTGGTCGCCACGGACGGGGTCCCGCTGCACGTCGTCGAGAGTGACGGCCGGGCGGGTGGGCGCCGGTGGGCGCCGGCCACGCCGACGCTGGTGTTCGCGCACGGGTTCTGCAACACGGCCGACTCGTGGTGCTTCCAGCAGCGCGAGCTGGCCGACCTCGGCCCGATGGTGTTCTACGACCAGCGGGCGCACGGCCGGTCCGGGCCGTCCGAGGTGGCCCGCTGCACGATCGACCAGCTGGCCGACGACCTGTTTGCCGTGCTGACGGCGCGGGTGACGAGCGGGCCGGTGGTGCTGGTCGGCCATTCGATGGGCGGGATGACGATCCTCGGCCTGGCCGAGCGCCACCCCGAACTGTTCGAGGAGCGCGTGGTCGCCGTGGCGCTGCTGTCGACCAGCGCCGGCGACCTGGCGCGGGTGACGTTCGGCTTACCTGTCGGAGTGACCGCGGCGGTCCGCCGGGTGCTGCCGGGCCTCGCCGTCGGCATGCGGCACGCCCCGCCACTGCTCGAGCGGGCCCGCCGACGCGGCAGCGACCTGGCCTACTCGATCACCCGGCGGGTCGGGTTCGGCACCACCGACGTGCCGCCGTCCGTGGTGGAGTTCCTGGAAGGCGAGATCGCGAACACGCCCATCCCGGTGATCGGGTCGTTCCTGCCGACACTGCTCGACCATGACAAGCTCGCCGCGGCGGCCGTGCTGCGCAACGTCCCGACCCTGCTGATGGTCGGCGACCACGACCTGATGACCCCGCTGCCGCACAGCCGCACACTCGCCGACGCGCTGCCCGAGGCCGAACTCGCCGTCGAGGAGGGCGCCGGGCACGCCCTGCCGTTGGAGCGTCCCGACGCGGTCAACGAGCGTGTCCGCGCGCTCATCGGCCGGGCGCACCCGGCCCGCCGCGTCCGGCCGGCCTGGCCGTGGCAGCGGGCGTCCGAACGGCCCGGGCCCGACCGTTCGGACACCGGCCGGCCGGACACCGGCCGTTCGGACACTGACCGTTCGGACGCCCGCTAGACCCCGAGCGGGAGGGTCGACGAGGCGGGCAGGTCCAGCGGGGACGGCGCGGTGCCCGCCTCGACCTGGAGCGCGCCGAGCGCGGCCACCATCGCGCCGTTGTCGGTACACAACCCCGGCCGGGGCACCCGCAGCGTGATGCCCGCCGCCTCGCAGCGTTGCGCGGCGAGCGCGCGCAGCCGGCTGTTCGCGGCCACGCCGCCGCCGATGACCAGCGTCTCGACACCGTGTGCCCTGGCGGCCGCGACCGCCTTCGCGGTGAGCACGTCGACGACCGCCTCCTGGAACGACGCGGCGACGTCCGCGACCGGCACCGGCTCGCCGGCCCGGCGGCGCGCCTCCACCCAACGGGCCACCGCCGTCTTCAGCCCGCTGAAGGAGAAGTCGAAGGTGCCGTCGCCGGCCTTGCCGCGCGGGAAAGGGATCGTGGCCGTGCCCTCGCGGGCCGCCCTGTCGATGGGCGGACCGCCGGGGAACGGCATCCCGAGCAGCCGGGCCACCTTGTCGTAGGCCTCGCCGGCGGCGTCGTCGACCGTCGCGCCCAGCGAGACCACCGGCGCCCGCGCCAGGTCCTCGACCAGCAACAGCGACGAGTGTCCCCCGGACACCAGCAGCGCGATCGACGGGGACGGCAGGGGGCCGTGCTCCAGGGTGTCCACGGCGACGTGCGCGGCCAGGTGGTGCACGCCGTAGAGCGGGACCCCCAGCGCCAGCGCGTATGCCTTCGCCGCCGCCACGCCGACAAGCAGCGCGCCGGCCAGGCCTGGGCCGGCGGTGACGGCGACCGCGTCGACGTCAGCCGGCCGGGCACCGGCGGTGGCCAGCGCCCGCTCGATCGTCGGCACCATCGCCTCGAGGTGCGCACGGGCCGCGATCTCCGGCACCACGCCGCCGTAGCGAGCGTGCTCGTCGACCGACGAGGCGAGCGCGTCGGCGAGCAGCACGCCGTCGCGCACCAGCCCGACACCGGTCTCGTCGCAGGACGTCTCGATCCCGAGGACCAACGGCCCCCGAGCGGTCGACTGGCTCATGGCGCTCCCTCCGCGGCCGTGCGCCATTCGGCACGCGCGGCTCTGTCCTTCTCGGCAAGGGCGGCCGTGGCGTCCTTCTCGGCAAGGGCGGCCCTGTTCTTCTCGGCAAGGGCGGCGCTGTCTTTTTCGGCGAGGGCGGCGCTGTCTTTTTCGGCGAGGGCGGCCGCGGCCGCGTCGAGCTGGGCGCCGTAGCCGGCCGTGTCGATCGGGCGGGCCCGCATGACGTAGGCGTCGCCGCCGGAAGGCTGGTAGTAGTTGCGGCGCAGCGCGACGTCGACGAAGCCGAGCCGGGTGTAGAGCGCGCGGGCGGCCCGGTTCTCGGTACGCACCTCCAGCCCGCAGCTGCGCGCGCCGCGCCGGCGGGCCTCCCGCAGGAGCGCGACCATCAGCTGGGCGCCCAGCCCGTGTCCACGGTGGCCGGGGTGCACGCCGACCGTCTGGATGTAGGCCTCGTCGTCGGTCACCGCGAGCCCCGCGTACCCCACGACCCGGCCGCCCGACAACGCGACGAGGTAATGCCGGCTGGCCCCCTGGGCGAGCTCGGACCAGAACATCTCGGGGGTCCACGGGTCGACGTCGAAGACGGCCCGTTCCAGCTCGGCGAGCTCGGCGAGATGCCACCAGCGCAGCGGCGCCAGCTCGACACCGGGTGCTGCCAGGCTCACGAAGACACCGCCTTGGCCGGATGCGGCTCGGCGGCGTCCGGACGGCGCAGGTAGATGGGGATCAGCGGCTCGGGGGCACGCCCGGCGAGCAGGTCGGGCGCGGCGAGGGCCGCGAGCAGGGCCGGGTCCGGGTAGGCGGGCACCGTGGCGCCCTCGGCGCCGTCGCCGGCCGCGCTGTCGAGAGCGACGCTGTCGCCGGCGGCGCTGTCGAGAGCGACGGCCGCCGGGCCGGCGGCGGCGAAGGCCGCGAACGCGTCCGGGTAGGGGGCCAGGCCGGGGCCGGTGACCGTGCCGACGCCGTCGGCGCGCAGCAGCTCGGCCGCCCGCGTGGGCGCGTGGACCGCTGGGCCGGCGATCCGGTGGCCGTCGGCGTAGCCGGCCCAGAAGACCTCGCGCCGGCGCGCGTCGGTGACCACGCCGGCCCGACCGCGGGTCGCGGCGCCGATCCCGTCCAGCGAGCAGACGCCGAAACAGGGCAGCCCAAGCGCCGCCGCGAACGTGCCGGCGGTGACGATCCCGACCCGCAGGCTGGTGAACGGCCCCGGGCCCAGCCCGACGACCACGGCGGCGAGCTGGGAGGGCCGCACGCGAGCCTCGGCCAGCACCGCTCGCATGAGCGGCGCGAGCAGCTCGCCGTGCCGCCGGGCGTCCACCGCCTGGCGGGCCGCCAGCGTCCGAGGCGGGCTCGCCGGCGCCGCGACGGCCGTGCCTACGGCGCCCTCGTTCGCGACCATGCCGGCCGTCGC
>NZ_JADWYU010000104.1:0-33096 GCF_016786325.1 Frankia nepalensis
CATCCGTCTTACCCCTGATCAGACGCTCGACATTGCGCACGATCCGATCACACCGCTCGGCGAACCAGGCCACATCCGCCGCCGTCGCGGGTTCCTCGGACACGTTTCTCCCAATTTCGTCGTGGTCCAGGCGGCACAATGGGCACGGCCGCGGTGTCTGGCGTTCGTCGCTGCCGCGGGCACCGCGTCAGGTCGGCCGGCCCGGGTCGCATGAACCCCATCGAGCGGGGGCAATTGTTACAGACATCCGCCCACTGATGAACTGGAGAACAAAGAATCTCCACCCAACAGTCACATCTCGTGCCGAACACTCTGGAAGCTCGAGCAACGGACAAGTGGCGCGTCGACAACTCCGGGGCTCGCGACGTTCGCTCGCCGCGGGCGCCTCGGCCACGTCGGTGGCGAGACGCGGATCGGCCAGCAGTCGGTCCCGGTGGTGGTTGCCGCGGACGAACGTCGACAGCGTCCGCGACGCGGAGGCCGGCGCGCCCGCGACGTGGCACTCGCGGGGTCGCTGCCCGGCTCGGGCGGGGCTGGGCGGAAATGTCGGTGGTGGCGGGCAGACTGCGGCGCATGCTCGAAGGACTTGACGCGATCGACTGGGCGTCGATGCACCATGCGTATGGCACGGCCGAGGAGGTGCCGCGGCTGCTGCGGGCGCTGCGCTCCCCCGACGCGGACGAGCGGAAGAAGGCTCTCGACAGGTTCTACGGTGCCGTCCACCACCAGGGCGACGTCTACGCCTGCACGGCGGCGAGCGTGCCGTTCCTGGTCGAGATGGCGCGCGACGCCACCACACCGGACCGCGCCTCGCTCGTCAGCCTGGTGGTGAGCATCGGGAGCAGCACCCTCGAATACCTCGACTACTGGAACGTCAACCATCCCGGCGAACCAATCTTCGTTTGTGCCCCCAGCGGTGAGGACTGCGGCGACGCCCTCTGGGCCGCGATCGCGGCATTACGCGCCCAAGGGGCGGCCTTCGTCGCCTGGGCAGCTGACGCCGACGCCCGGCTGCGTAGAGAGGCGATTCCCGGGCTTGGGCTGTTCCTCGACGACGAGAACCGGGCCGTGTCGGTGCTGCTCGGCCGCCTGGCCGCCGAGCCGGGGATCGCCGAGCGGCTCGAGGTCGTGGAGACGCTGGCGACGCTGACGCGACGCACGCCGGACCTGCTGGACGACATGCTGGCGTGGTTCGACGCCGTCGCCGCCGATCCCAGCAGGGATCCCGCCACCAGGCTCGCGGCCCTCGTCCAGCGGGCCCGCTGCGCCCCGGACCAGATCGGCGACAGCGTCGTCCCCACCGCGCTCGATCTCCTGGACAGCCTGGCGCGCCTGTCCGTTCCCGCCGAGGAATGGGCGGACCCGCCCCAGCGGGAGGTTCCTCCCGCCGATCCGGCTCCCGCCTCCGAGGCGCCGCCGCAGGTCGTCGCCGCCTTCGAGGCCATGGAGCGGCAGGGGCGCAGCCACGCGCCGACGACCGGGCTTCTGCGGACGTTCCACGAGACGCTCGGGTCGCGCGTTCCCCAGCGCACCGCCCTGCTCGTCGGACAACTGGGATTCCCCGACCCCGGAACCCGCCTGGACGCGATCCGCATGAGCGGCCAGCTGATGGAGTCCTGGCGCGGTGACCACACCTTCCTCGTCCTGTGCCTCGCCGACCAGCTCGCCGATGCCCAGCTCGACGTCGCCACCGAGGCCGCCGAGGTCCTCGATGCCTGTCACCCGATCGCCGGACCCGCCCGCGAGACCCTCGCCGCGCACGTCGCCGCGCAGCGCGCGGCCCACGGCCCCGACGTCTGGGCCGCCCCGTCGCCAAGGCTCCGCCGGGCGCACCAGGAAGCGGTCCGCGCGCTCGCCCGGCTCGGCGACGAGCGCGCCGTACCCAGCCTCCTCGTGGCGTTGGAAAGCGGGGTCGACGACTGGCGCGCGGCGCCGGTCGCCCGGGCGCTGCCCGGCGCCGCCGACCAGCTCGTCCCGCCGCTGTGCGCCCTGCTGCGCCGCCTCGACCCCACCCAGCACCGGTCCGAGATGAGCGCGAGCGCGCTGCTGTCCACGCTCGGCGCGCTCGGCGATCCGGCGGCGCTGCCCGTGATCGTCGACGTGCTCGCCACGGCGCCCCATCATGGGCGCACCGCATGCGCGGCCCTGGAGTCACTGGCGGCGTTCGGTCCCGCCGCCGCGCCCGCCCTCGCGGCAATCCGACCACTGACCGCCTCGGCGAACCCGCATGTGAACTCCGCGGCGCTCTGCGCGCTGTGGGCCGTCGGCCGCGACCACGACGAGGTCCTGCCGCTCCTGCGCGACCGGCTCGACGAGACAATCCCCTTCCAGATCTCGGGAGCGGCCGAGACCCTCGGCCAGATCGGCCCGCGCGCGGCGGCGGCGCTGCCACGCCTGCGCGAACTCCTGGCGCACAACTACGAATGGGTCCGGGTTCCCTGCGCCGCCGCGATCTGGGAGATCGGCGGCGAACCCGAGGCTCCCGTCGTGCTGGACACCCTGCTGCAGGCCTGGAACCAGAACCCCGCGACCGCCAATGACGTGGTGGCCTGCCTCGACCGGATGGGCCCCGCGGCGGCGCCGGCCCTCCCAACGCTGCGGGGAGAACTGGCGCTCCCCAACCGCCGCGGCAGGTTCGACAGCATCGACACGGACGAGGAACTACAGCGGGTCAGCCGCGCGATCCTCGCGCGCTTCGCCTGATTCGGCTCGGCCCGGACCGGGCGGCAACCTGCCGGAGATCGTCGTCCCGCTCCTCGACCACGGCACGGAACTGATCATCCATGCGACAAGGCGATCCAGTTCGGCGAACCACGCATCGACATCGGAGGCGCTCGGTCCCGCTGGAGGCGGCGGCTCACGGGCCGTGGGCCGATCCTCGGCGAGCAGCGCGTAGCCGACGCTGTCGAGCCACTGTCCGCGGCGGGCGCCCGAGCGCCGGTGGCCATCCGCCGCCGCCACGGCATGGCCCGCTGGTGGCGTGGCGCGGAGGGACAGGGGCGCGGAGGGACAGGAGGGTGACTCCGCTGTCCGTCGCCTGTCTGCCTCGCGGGCCGTGGCGTCGTCCCGGCCGGTCCGGCGGCGCGGTCGCGGCCGGCCGGGACGTCGTTCTGGTCTGGCCCGGCAGGGCGGGGGTCGGGGCGGTTCTTCAGCCGCGCTGCCGGCAACGGGTCCGGGCGCGGCGTGAAGCCGCCGCGCTACTTCTGGATTGCCACGCTGGTCGGTCCGGCGCCGACCGGGACGGTGGCGACGGGGCCGCCGTTCTGGGCCTCGAGCACTGTCACCGCGTTCGCGATGTTCCTCGAGACGTAGATGCGTGGGCTGAGCAGGTCGTCGGCGACCGCGACGGCCGCCGCGCCCCCTCCGCCGCCAGCAAAGGTGCGCACCACGCTGTTCGTGTCGACATCGACGACGGAGACGGTTCCACCGACGTTGGCGACGTAGACCCGCGACTCGCGCGCGTCACTGTCAATGGCCACGCCCCTGGGGAAGGTACCGGCGCCGAGGGCGACGGTGCCGACGACGGCGCTCATCCGGGCGTCGATGACCGTCACGGTTGTCTCGCCGGAGTTGGCGACGTACACCCGCGGGCTGGACAGGTCGTCGCTCGCGGCCACGCCCTCCGGAAACAGGCCGACCGGGATCGTCTGGACGACCGTGTTGTTGGCGAGGTTGATGACCGAAAGGGTTCCGTCCTCGTAGTTGGTGACGTAGCCGATGTGGTAGGTCCTGGCGTCCAGGATGGCGATGTCGACCGGGCCCACGCCGACCGGGATGGTGTCGACGACGGAGTTCGTCGCCGTGTCGATCACGGACACGGTGCTCGACGCGTAGTTGGTGACGTAGGCGCGTCGGAGGCCGGTGGATACCGCCACCCCGGTGGGCTGGCCGCCGACCGGAATGGTTCCAACGATGACATCCCGGGTTGTGTCGATCACCGCCACGGTGTCCGTGGAAAAGCTGGTGACATAGGCCCGGGGGGTGGGCGAGCTGGTGGTGGCGACGTCGTATGGGGCGGCGACGGGAATGGTGCCGACAACAGCGTTACTGCCGGCGTCCACCACCGAGACCGTGTTTCCCAGGTTGTTGGCCACATAGATCTTCGGGTCCCCCAGCGCCTCCGCCTGGCCAGGCGCGGCGAGGACCGTGAACGCCACCGCCGCGGCCGGAACGGCCCGGAGAGCCCACGCTCGTCTCTTCCGCCGCCCGCCCTGCTCGCGGAGAAGTGGGGATGCATTTCGCAGTTCCGAGGACATCGGGCCTCCGATTCAGAAGCGACCTTCACCGACCGCGGCGCCACCAGAAGCCGGCAGGCAATGACCGACAGTGATCGACCGAGACCATAGTCCCGAAGCGGCCCAAGTAGTCCGTTGGCCCGTCTTGCGCCGAGGTGGCTGGCGTGTTCACGGAAAAGGCCGCACGGCACCCGTGTCGGACTTCCTTCGGTGTTCCCGGACAGGCGGCGCGACGGGCCGCCTGTCCGGCGAACCAGACCGGAAACCTCCCGGCGCCAGAGTCCGGGCGCCCGCGACAGCGTCAAGGAAGTCGCCGGGCCCGGCAGACCTAGGTCGGGCGCGGCGGCGTCCCCGCGAGGACGATGCCGTCGGCGATGCGGTGCGCCACGGCCACATCCGGATAGCTCGGACCGCTCAGATCGACCGCGAGCACGACCCCGGTCCCGTCGATCCACGCAAGGGTCGTCTGGTATCGGAGCCCGGCCGGGACAGGACCGGGAAGCCGAAGCGAACTCGCCGAGGTGGTGGCGTCGTGACGCAGGACGATCGCCGGCCGTCCGCCGACGGAGTCCCGGATGACTTCGATCTGGCCGCAGCCGGCGTTCACGTAGGAGTCGACGTCTCTGATCATGGCGCTGATGTTCGTGACCGCCTCGGGCCGCCAGCCCACCGTCACCCACGCCGCCGACGGGTTCGCCTCGGCCCCGCCGGCCGCCTCGTCGGCGATGAACAGGCTCCTGAACGTCGTCGGGCCGAAGTTCCAGACCTCGCGGCTCAGGATGCCGGTCTGCACGCCGGGCACGCTCTGGTTCCGGATGATGGGCGGGCCGAGCAGCTGCCCGGAGCTGTCGATGTCAAGCCTGTGTGTCAGCCCGGGCAGCCACGTCACGGAGAAGCCGCCGAACGGCGACGCGGGAGGCCTGGCGGGCATCTCATGCGCGTCCGTCCACCCGCAGCCGGCGAGCAGGCCGGCAGGCACTCCGACACCGAGAGCGATCAGGACGACCAACGCCGCGGCGCCGCCGACCCGGCGGGGACGCCTCACGCAGCCGCGCGGGGCACCGGGAGGCCCGGGCTCGTGACGGCCGCCGACCGGTCGCAACCCCCGGGGTCACGGGTCGCGGCGGTCACCCCGCCGACGGCCAGCGCGACGGCCAGCGCCGTGGTGCGCGGCGGCGCGGTGGTGCGCGGCGGCGCGGTGCCACGCTCAGCGACGAACCGCTCGAACGGCCGGTCGTCACGGCGCCGCGTCGCGCACGTGTCCGCCATGGGTGGTGCTCCTTCCGCCGTCCGGCCCTACCTCTCAGACGCGGCCAGCCACCCAAAGCACAGACAGCAAAACACACAACAAATACACCAAGACATCGAAAATGATCATTGCCGCCCCAACGGGGCGAAGGTGGATCGCGCATCGACCTTCGTGACGGTCGTGACCCGCGTGTTCGCTCCGCTCGCCCGCCCTCTCGCGCCTCAGGTGATCATTGTGAGAGGGATGACGACCACCGAGGGCTCCGTGAGGCACCGATCGGACTCGACCGATGAGTTCCGCGGGCCGAGACGGTCCGACGAGCATGGGCGCGCCCGCCACCCGCCACGAGCCCGCTGGGCGATGGCGGCCAGAACAGGTCCTGGAAATTCAGCGCCCCAGGGTGTCGAGAACGTCGTGCTGGCTCCGTCCCAGGGACACGAGCGGCCACGACGGGCCGCGCGATGAAGGAGGACCATCGTGAAGTACCTGCTGCTCAAGCACTACCGAGGTGGCCCGGCCCCCGCGGTCGACTGGGCGCCGATGGACCAGTGGACGCCGGAGGAGGTCGACGCGCACATGCAGTACATGCGCGACTTCGCGGCCCGCCTGGAGGAGACGGGTGAGTTCGTCGACGCCCAGGCGCTGGCGCCCGGGGGCACGTTCGTGCGGTACGACGGCGAGGGGCGCCCGCCGGTGACCGATGGCCCGTTCGCCGAGACCAAGGACCTCATCGCCGGCTGGATGGTCATCGACGTGGAGTCCTGGGACCGCGCGGTCGAGCTGGCCGGGGAGCTGTCCGCCGCTCCCGGCGCCGGCGGCGAGCCGATCCACGAGTGGCTCGAGGTTCGGCCGTTCCTCACCGAGCCGCCCACGGTCACCGAGTGAACGAGTCGCTGCTGCGGGAGCTCGTGCCCGCGGTGATCGGCGTCCTCGTCCGGCGCGGAGCCGACTTCGCGTCGGCCGAGGACGCCGTGCAGGAGGCCCTGATCCGGGCGCTCGCGACCTGGCCGGACGATCCTCCGCGCGATCCGAAGGCCTGGCTCGTCACGGCCGCGTGGCACAGGTTCCTCGACGCCGCCCGTGCCGAGACGTCGCGGCGGGGGCGGGAGCTCACCGTGGACGCCGAGCCACCCGCCGGCCAGGCGCCCGCCACGGACGACACGCTGCGGCTCTACTTCCTGTGCGCGCACCCCACCCTGCCGCCGGGCTCGGCCGTCGCCCTGACGCTGCGCGCGGTCGGCGGCCTGACCACCCGGCAGATCGCGACGGCGTACCTCGTCCCCGAGGCGACCATGGCGCAGCGGATCAGCCGGGCCAAGCGGCGGATCGCGGGGCTGCCGCTCGACCAGCCCGGCGATCTCGGGACGGTGCTGCGGGTGCTCTACCTCGTCTTCAACGAGGGGTACGGCGGCGACGTCGACCTGGCGGCCGAGGCGATCCGCCTCACCCGCCAACTCGTCGCTTTGACCGACGATCCCGAGGTCGCGGGGCTGCTCGCGCTCATGCTGCTCCACCACGCGCGCCGCGCGTCTCGCACCGGGCCGGGAGGCCGCCTGGTGCCGCTTGCCGAGCAGGACCGGTCGCGCTGGGACACCGGTCTGATCACCGAGGGGGTGGCGATCCTGCAGGCCGCGCTGGCCCGCGACCAGTTGGGTGAGTACCAGGCGCAGGCCGCGATCGCCGCCCTGCACGCGGACGCCCGGAGCACCTCCGAGACCGACTGGGTGCAGATCGTGGAGTGGTACGACGAACTGCTGCGCATCACCGGAAGCCCTGTGGTGCGGCTCAACCGCGCGGTGGCGGTCGGCGAGGCCGACGGGCCGCGGGCCGGCCTGGCGGCGCTCGCCGACGTGAGCCCCGATCTGCCCCGGTACGCCGCGGTGACGGCCTACCTGCGCGAACGCGCCGGTGACCTGGAGCACGCCGCCGACCTGTATGTCGAGGCCTCCCGCGCCGCTACCAGCGTGCAGGAGCGTGACCACCTCACTCGACAGGCCGCGCGGGTACGCCAACGGCCGCGGCCGTGAGCGCGGCATCCATCCCACTGGCATTTCGCGGGGGACCCCAACCGGGCAAGGTCGGCGCGGGCGGCTCCCTGATGGGGGAGTCTCCCTGGTCTCCTGGCCTGGTTCGACGCCGCCGCCGGTCCCAGGGGGTCGGTTTTCGCGGACCGGCGCCGAGTGCGTTCGGTCACAGCCATCTGGCCGACCCGCGCACGGTCGACGTAGAGCATCCAGGTTCCGACGGGCTTCGCCCGCCTGGCCCCGACGACGAGCGTGGCCGCGCCCGCTTCGGCGTCCCGGACGAGCGCGGCGCGCAGGCCGACCCGTTTCGCCAGGTCCCGCATGGTGCGCGGTCGCGTGGTCGGGCGCGAGGTGCCCCCGCGGGAACGGTGGACACCGGGTGAGCATCGGCCCTGCCAGGTGGATCCGCTTGGACCCGCTTCCCGGTCCCGGCCGAGCCGAGAGCGGTCGTTCAGCGCCGGCCTCCGCAACGATCTGAGCGTTTGCTCCAAGACAGTGCCGTTTGACCCGGACACTTGGCGGAGCTGACGCGACGTTGAGGGGGGCTCGTGTGGCGCAGGTCGTCCGCTGCTGTCCAGGAAAGTGCCCGACGAACCACGAAGGGCACTGAGATGCGAGGTCGAGACCGCCACCAGCAACCCGACAGCGCTCCCGAGAGCGCCGACGAACGCACCACTCGGATCCGCCAGAACATCTCTGCCAGCGCCAACGTGGCCGCCGAGGTACTGGTCACGGTCGACTTCGACGAGCTTGGGACGGCGGAACAGATCGCCTACGCGCAGGCATTGGCGACCGTGGCCATGGTCGGCCGACTCGACCAGATCATGTGGCAGATGGAGCAGATGGAGCCGTCGCCTCCCAAGGTCACCGAAGATCTCATGGACCGGCTGGACCAGATGGCCCAGGAGCTTCGATGGATCCGGGACACGACCGTGGGCCAACGCGCCGAGTCGTCCTCCCGGTGGCGGAACAGTCCCTCGGTGGTCCGCCAGCCGGGCCCCCGCGACGAGCCCGACCGCGCCGAGGTGTGCCAGACCTGCCTCGCGCCGCACGACCAGCCGGTGCGGGACGGCTGACCGGCGGACCTGTACCGCGGACCCGCCAGCGAGGCGCGGCGATCTCGCCGCGCCCGCCCGGCGCTTCCGCCCTCCTTCCCTTTCCGGCGACGTCAGGCCCTTCCCGTGGCGTCAGGTGAGTGGCATGACCCGCACGATCCGGACGGACGTGCCGGACGTGCCGACGGCGGGGAAGGCGACGCTGCCGTCGGCGTAGTCCTTGGCCTCGACGTAGGTGTGGTCCGGCACGGCGATCGTGAACTGGCCGCCCACGGCCCTGCCGGTGTTGGTGTCGTACACCTGGGCGGCGGTCGAGGATCCGGACTTCCAGGTCAGGAGCATCCTGCCCGCGCCGTAGGCGACCAGGTGTGAGTGCTGGGTCCCGGCAGCGGTGACGACCGTCTGGTCGGACGCGCCGGTGGAGAAGTGCTCCAGCCGCACCTGGTTTCCGTTGCTCCAGGCAGTCCAGTAGCCCGGGGTAGCGGCCGGCACGATGTTGCCGCCGAACAGGGTCCCGTCACAGACCCCGAGCACGACGGTCTGGCGGGTGTCGGGACGGGCGATGCGGCAGTTGTTGTCCGTGGCGCAGACCATCGCGAAGTGGCCGGTCCTGGGGTCCCAGGTGATGTGGGAGTCCCAGGCGTGGCTGCAGCCCCATTCGAAACTGTCGTGCCCGGAGACCAGGGCGCCGGTGGTGGCGTTGACCACCTGCATCCGGTCACCCTCGTGGATGTCGACACAGCCGCCGTTGGCGACGGTGATCGCCGCCTCGAAGTAGGCGGCGTAGTTGGTGCCGTCGTAGGCCAGGGTGCCGTGGTGGTTGTACCACCACACGAAAATGGCCCCCGGGTCGTAACCGCCGCGGCTGCTGGTCAGGTTGGTGACCTGCCGCTCCCACACCTGCCTGCCGGAGTTGTCGAGGCGAACCATCCACATGGCCCTGGTCGGGCTGGATGTTCCGCCGCACAGCTTCCCGCCGCCCTGCGGGCCGGGGCGGGTCAGCAGGACCACCACGCCGTCCGCGTCGGCCCTGACGTCCTGCAGGTCGACCCCGTCCAGGGACGTGGGAGTGCCGACCAGCTGGTCGGCGCAGTCCAGCCTGCCTACGCGGACCTTGGAGTCGGTGCCCAACCAGGCCAGCCACGACCCTCCGCTCGGCGCCGCGGCGATCGCGGCCGGCAACGGGTCGGTGTCGCCCCGCGGCGCGAAGCTGACCACCTGGGACCCCAGGCTGACCTCGGTGATCCTCGTTGTCGGCGAGGCGCCCGCCGCCCGCCCACAGCCACCGGGCGCCGGACCGGGCGGGGCCGTGGTTCGTGGAGGCGTCGGGGTCGCCGCCGGGGCCGTGGTAGGCGGAGGCGTCGGGGTTCCCGTCGGAGTGGCGGACGGCGACGACGGTGTGGTCGGCCGGACCGAAGGCGACGTCGTCGGGGTGCCCCCCGCGCCGCCTCCGCCACCTGGGAAGCCTGCGGGTACGCAGCCGGCGATCGCGGCGACGGCGACCACCACCAGGGTCGAGTTCCGGGCTGCCCGTTTCAAGGACATGCGTCCTCCGTCGAGTCGGGACCCCTCCCGATGGAACAGTCGTTCCGCGGCCGCGAGAGGTTGCCGATTCGCCGAGATTTTCCTGTTTGACGGGCCTCGCGAGTGACGGGCCCCGCGAGCGGCCACGACAGGCGAACAGGTCGACCTGATGGCCGCTGGGGCTACTCCATGGACATCAACCAACGGAGGTGGCGATCTTCGTTTTGGGCTGCGTGGCTCTCTGCCCCCTGTTTTGAAGAGGAGCCCGCGAAGACCAAGCTGTGCGCGCCCGTCGGCGGTCAGAAGGGTCGGACTGTCAGAAGGCGGTGTTCGCGAGCCAGGTCGTCCAGTGCTCCCGCTCGCCGGCGACCACCAGCCGGTCGTCATCGCCGGGGATCCGGCGCATCAGCGCGAGAAACAGGTCCGCCGCGGCACCACGCACCGCGACGTCGCTCGTGCCGTGACCCTGTTCCCAGCCGATCCCGGACGCGCCGCCGCGGATCATCCACTCCCCCGCGGCGCCGAGGCCCTCGTCGGTGGCATGCAGGTGCATGGTGGCCCCTTCCCGCGGTACCGCGGTGTCGGGCCGTGCGGCGAGCAGGCCGAGCCACTCCGCGATCCCGTCGGCGGCGAGCGCGGGCTCAATCGGATGATCGACACCCAGCGCGAGCGCGGCGTCGACCCGGTGGACCACCGACTCGTGCAGCAGCCGCCGGACCCACCAGCGCGCCGGCTGTAGGCCGGTACCCGTCCACACCGGCGCATCCGGGTCGGCGGCGACGGCCTCCAGCGGTAGCCGCGGGCTTTCCTGAAGCCATCGGCTGGTAGTTCCAAGGCTGTTCGCGTCATGCATGTCGGGCGGGAAAAAGGTCGTCGTAGACGAGCAGGCCGTCGGGGCGGAGCCGGACGCCTGCCGTGGGTGTGTGGTCGACGAGACGGCCGTCGGGCATGAGGTGCCGGACGGTCCAGCCGTGGGCGAGGACCGCGACGTCGGCGATGATCCGGCGGTGGCAGCGCCACCAGACCGACTCGCTGCACAGCACGGTCGTCCGCGCCTGCTCGGCCTCGGCGAGCAGCCGGTCCATCGCGACCAGGAACCGCGGGTCACGGGTGTAGCCGGCGTACCCGCGGAAGGACGCGTTCCGCCAGATCACATCGGGGGAATCCGGCTTCGGCCGGCGGAAGCCGCCGAGTTCCTGTTCCCAGCGATAACCGATTCCGGCCGCCGGTAGCCACTCCACCAGGCAGGCACGGGCGACGTCGGGGTTCCGCCGGCTGCCGGGCACGCTGCGAACGTCCACGACCGTCTGCACCCCGGCGCCGCGCAGCAGCGCGGTCAGCGTCTCCCGATCCGCCGTGCCGTGACCGACCGTGAACAGCGCATGACCCTGGCCCGGCCGCTCTCGCGGCGAGTCCGGTGACGCGTGATCGCGGGGAGAGCCGGTCATACCGATGGTGTCGCCACCACGCGGTGGCCCGACACGTCCAGCCCGCCGACCGCCGACTTCGGGCGCTACGACGCGAAGGTCCCGCTCGCCGTCAGAACACCCTCTCGGCCCGTGTCAGCGGCGTGGCGGCCGGGTGTCAGGCCCGGTGGCGATGGTGGGCCCATGACAAGTCCGGCGATTTCAGTTTCAGGGCTACGCAAGGCGTATGGCGACAAGGTCGTGCTCGACGGCATCGACTTCGAGGTCGCCGCGGGATCGGTTTTCTCCCTGCTCGGCCCGAACGGGGCGGGCAAGACGACGACGGTGAACGTGCTGACCACGTTGCTGAAGGCCGACGGTGGGACGGTGCGCGTCGCCGGGCACGACATCGCGACCGAGGCCAGGGCGGTACGCGCGGCGATCGGGGTCACCGGTCAGTTCGCGGCGGTGGACGAGCTGCTGTCGGGGCAGGAGAACCTGCAACTGATGGTGGATCTCCACCGGGTGGGCTCCGGCCAGGGCGGGCGGGTCGTCGCGGAGCTGCTGGAGCGGTTCGACCTGGTGGAGTCGGCGCGGAAGCTGGTGTCGACCTACTCCGGCGGGATGCGCCGGAAACTGGACCTGGCGATGACGCTCGTCGGCAACCCGCGGATCATCTTCCTGGACGAGCCGACGACGGGGCTGGATCCGCGCAGCCGCCGCACGATGTGGGAGATCGTGCGCGGGCTGGTGGCCGATGGTGTGACCGTCTTCCTCACCACCCAGTACCTCGAGGAAGCCGATCAGCTCGCCGACCGGGTCGCGGTGCTCGACCAGGGCCGCCTGGTCGCCCAGGGCACTCCCGACGACCTCAAGCGCCAGGTCCCCGGCACACACGTCCGGCTCCGCTTCGCCACCGTCTCCGAGCTCGACGCGGCCGCGCGGCTGTTCACCGGCTCCACGCGCGACGACGAGGCGCTGGCGTTGCGGGTTCCCAGCGATGGCGGGACGAAGTCGCTGCGGGCCCTGCTGGACAGGCTCGACGAACACTCCCTCGGCGCGGAGGAGTTCTCCGTGCACACGCCCGACCTCGACGACGTCTTCCTCGCCCTGACGGGCCACGCCACGGAGGCCACCCGATGAGCACCAAGTCCCCTTCGCTGGTCATGCTGCGCCGCAACTTCAAGCACATCGCCCGGAATCCGACGTCGGTTTTCAATGCCGTCCTGATGCCGGTCGTACTCATGTTGATGTTCGTGTACGTGTTCGGGGACGCTTTCGACGTCGGCGTCGACTACGTCGACTACGTGACGCCGGGACTGATGCTGCTGGCCGTCTGCTACGGGCTGGGGGCCACCGCGACGGCGGTGAACTCCGACATGACCAAGGGAATCATCAACCGGTTCAAGGTCATGGACGTCTCCCGCGGCGCGGTGTTGACCGGTCACGTCGTCGCCAGCGTGCTGACCAACCTGATCGCCATCGCGGCCCTCGTCGGGGTCGCCTTCCTGCTGGGATTCAACCCGGCGGCGGGGCTGCTCGACTGGCTCGGCGTGATCGGCGTCGTCGTGCTGCTCGGTTTCGCGGCCGGCTGGCTCACGGTCGCCCTGGGACTGGCGGCGAAGTCTCCGGAAACGGCGGGTATCGCCGCCGTTCCCCTGGTCATGCTGCCGTTCTTCAGCAGCGCGATCGTGCCGGCGGAGAAGATGGGGCCGGGCATCCGGCAGTTCGCCGAGTACCAGCCCTTCACGCCGGTCATCGAAACCGTGCGCGGGCTGCTCGACAGCGCTCCGTCCTCCGGCGACGCGATCGCCGCGGTCGCCTGGTGCGTCGGCATCGCTCTCGTCGGGTACCTGTGGGCGCGGTCCACGTTCACGAAGCGAGCGTGACCTCGACCAGCTCGGGCCAGCTCGTCCGCGTACCCTCCCGCGTCACCTCGGCGAACCGTGCTTAGCCGAGGTGTCGCCGCGCGTCCCGCTCGATCCTGGCCGCGTCCGGGTGGGAGCGGTCCGGCAGTCCGCGTACGCCGACGCTGGCCGCGAGCAACCGCGCCGCCTGGTCGTACTGGTCGAGGCGGACCGCCAGGTCCGCGACCCCGATGAGTATCTGGGCGATCAGGGGCGCGTATCCCACCTCGGACGCCGCCTGCCAGGCGGCGACGCGGTGGGTGCGGGCCTCACGGAGATCGTCGGCCAGGTAGCCGAGCACGTCATGAATCCCCGCGCGGATGTTCGCCTGCTCCGCGTCGTCGCCCAGGAAGGTGGTCGCGACGCCGAGCTGATGGCGGGCCTCCCCGGCGTTGCCGGCCCAACGAGCGAGCTCCGCCTTGGCGAGCGCCAGCTCGACCAGTGCGTACGGCCAGGTGACCCCTTCGGCGTTCCGTTCGGCCTCGGCGATGGCGGCCGCGCTGGCGTCGCCATCGCCGTGCAGCCAGTACAGGAGGGCCTGTTGGGTCCGCAGCAGGATGACGTCCTCGATGGCGCCGACCTCGGTGATGGCCGCGATCGCCTGTTCATAGTGCGCGCACGCGCCGGCGAACTCGCCGCGCGTGGCGAGTTCGCCGGCCAGCTCGGACAGGGCGGTGGAAATCCCGAATCGTTCGCCGAGCGCCTGGAACTCGCCGAGTGCCCGCTCCAGATGCGTCTGGGCGTCCTGCGCGCCCTGGCCAGTCACGATCCGCATCTTGCCGAGGTGCAGCCGGGCCAGTGCGCGTACCCAGGGGTCTTCGCTGGCCAGCAACGGCTCGAACGCGGACACCGCGGCGTCCGGCGCCCGCAGCAGGCGTTCCATCGGGGCGACCAGTTCCAGCAGCGGGTTGTGGTGCTGACACTGCTGGCTGAACCGGTACGCCTTGTGGATCCATTCCGCGCCCTGCCGTTCGGCGCCCCGCCCCGAGGTCACGAAGAGCACCACCAGCGCGTACGTCATCGCCCGGACGTCGTCGGTCACCTCGCCGGGGAGCTCGGTGGCCGCGATCATCAGCTCGATGCCCTCGGCGCGGCGCCCGCCGAGCCACCAGTACCAGCCGGCCGCCGCCGCGAGCCGCATCGCCGCCTGCGCGTCGCCGGCCGCGATCGCCCCCCGCATCGCGGCACTGATGTCGTCGTGCTCGGCCTCGAGCGTGGCGAGCCAGGCCAGTTGCTCGGCGCGGCGCAGGTGTGGCTCCGCGGTCTCGGCGAGCTCGGTGAAGTAGGCGAGATGCGCCTGGCGAGCCAGGTCTGACTCCCCCGCTTCGGCGAGCCGGTCCGCGGCGTACTCCCTGATCGTGCCGAGCATCCGATAACGCGGCGCGCCAGCGCCCCCGGTGACCAGCAGGGACTTCTCGGCCAGCGAGCTGAGCAGCTCGAGCACCTCGTCGGGCTCGACCGCGTCGCCGGCGCAGACCCGCTCGGCCGCCTCCAGGCTTCCCCCGCCCGAGAAGACCGACAGCCTGCGCAGCACCATCCGCTCGGCCTCGGTCAGCAGCTCCCAGCTCCAGTCGACCACCGCGCGCAGCGTCCTGTGCCGCGGCAGCGCGGTCCGGCTACCGCTGGTCAGCAGGCGGAACCGGTCGTCGAGCCGGTGGGCGAGCTGATCGATGGACATCGTGCGCAACCGGGCCGCCGCCAGCTCGATCGCCAGTGGCATCCCGTCCAGGGCCCGGCAGACGCGCGCCATCGTCGCCAGCGTGTCGGCGTCGGCCGCGAGATCCCGGCGCACCGCCCCGGCCCGGTCGCGCAGCAACTGGACGGCGGGCGCGGACTCGATCTCGTCCGGGCCCGCGTCCCCCGCCGGCAGGGCCAGCGGCTCGACCGACCACAGCGCCTCCCCGGTGATGCCGAGGGGTTCCCGGCTCGTCGCCAGGATCCGCAGCCGCCGGCACTCCCCGAGCACCCGGTCGACGAACACCGCCGCCGGCTCGATCACATGCTCGCAGTTGTCCAGGATCAGCAGCGCCTCCCGCTCGCGGATCGCGGCGATGAGGCGGTCCGTCAGCTCCGCGTTCGGGGCCCCGCCGAGCAGGGCGTCGCGCAGGCCGAGCCCGGCGAGCGCCGCCTGCGCCACGTCGCCGTCCGCGCCGATCGCGGCGAGCTCCACCAGCCAGGCCCCGTCCGGCAGCTCGCCGAGCAGCGTGCGCGCGGTCTCCGTGGCCAGCCTCGTCTTCCCCGCGCCGCCCGGCCCGATCACCGTGGTGAGCCGGTGCCCGGCGATGAGCTCGCGGACGGCGGCGACCTCGGCGCCCCTGCCGACGAAGGTGGTCAGCTCGGCCCGCAGGTTGGTCGCGCGGCGCTCCTCCCGGCCCAGCTCACCGCGGTCCGGTTCGCCGCGGCCCGGTTCGCCGCGGCCCAGCTCACCGCGGCCCAGCTCACCGCGCAGCAGCGCGACGTGCAGCGCGGCCAGCTCCGGCGACGGGTCGACGCCCAGCGCGTCCGCCAGTGCCTCCCGCGCGCGCTGGTACACCAGCAGGGCCTCGCTGCCACGACCGGCCGCGACGAGGGCGCGCATCAGCGCGGCGCCGAGCCGTTCCCGCACCGGGTGCGCGGCCACCAGGTCGGTCAGCTCCGTGACCAGCCGTGCGCCCCGGCCGAGGGTGACCTCCGCGTCGGCCCACTCCTCCGTGGCGGTCAGGCGCAAACCCTCGAGCCGGACGGCCGCCGCGTCGAACGCGGCGCTGTCCTCCAGGCCGACGTCCCGCATGGCCGCGCCGCGCCACAGCTCCAGGGCCTCGCGCAGCAGCCGCGCCCGCGTGGAGCCGTCGTCGCGGGCCTGGCCCGCGGCGACGAGGCGTTCGAACCGCGCGGCGTCGACGGCGTCGGGCTGGACCGCCAGCCGGTAGCCGTCCGTGTGCCCCTCGACCGCCCCGTCCGGCAGCACCTTGCGCAGCCGGGAGACCAGGCGCTGCAGGGCGTTCGCCGCGTCGGCCGGCGGGTGATCCCCCCAGATCCAGTCGACGAGCGACGCCTTCGGGACCACATGACCCGGCCTGCGCGCGAGGGCGACCAGCAGTCCGCGCAGCCGCGCGCCTGGCACGTCGACCAGGCCACCGTCGGCCGTCCGGACTTCCAACGGCCCGAGCATCCCGATCCGCACCCACCGATTTTGGCATGGACGTCCGGCGGGCAGCGGATCACGGATTAGCGCCCGAATCGTGGGCAAGAGCGAGAGGTGACTCTTTTCGGCATTCATGCGTCTCACGAGCAGATTGCCCCCGGCGAGCTGCTGCGTGCCGTCGTTCGGGCGGAGCAGGCAGGTTTTGGTGCGGCGATGTCGTCCGACCACTTCTCGCCGTGGAGCGCGCGCCAGGGCGAGTCCGGCTTCGCCTGGACCTGGCTGGGAGCCGCGCTGCAGGCGACCGGACTGCCGTTCGGGGTCGTCACGGCGCCCGGCCAGCGCTATCACCCGGCGGTCAGCGCGCAGGCCATCGCCACGGTCGCCGCGATGTTCCCCGGCCGGTTCTGGGCAGCGCTCGGCACCGGAGAGGCCAGCAACGAGCACATCACCGGCGACCCGTGGCCGGCGAAGCCGGTGCGCGCGGCCCGGCTGCGGGAGTGCGTCGACGTGCTGCGCGCCCTGTTCGCCGGCGAGGAGGTCACCCATCACGGCCTGGTCACCGTCGACCGTGCCCAGTTGTGGACCCTGCCCGCCGAGCCGCCGGCACTCGTCGGCGCGGCCGTCAGTCCCGAGACGGCCGCCTGGTGCGCCGAGTGGGCCGACGGCCTGATCACCGTCAACGCGCCGGAGGAGCGGCTGCGCGCCGTAGCCAACGCCTACCGGGACGCCGGCGGGCGTGGCCCGCTGCGCCTCCAGGTGCATCTCAGCTATGCGGCCGACGCCGACGAGGCGAGACGGATCGCCCACGAGCAGTGGCGCTCCAACGTGTTCGCCCCACCGGCCTGCTGGGACATCGACCACGTCGACACCTTCGACACGGTGTCCGAGCACGTGCCGCCGGAACTCGTCGCGAAGACCGTCAACGTGTCCAACGAGCCGGGCTGGCACGCGGAGCGCCTCGCCCGCTACCGCGAGCTCGGCTTCGAAGAGATCTACCTGCATCATGTCGGCCAGCACCTCGACGAGTTCATCGACGTGTTCGCCAGCTCGGTGCTGCCCGGCCTCGCGGGCACCCCTGGCACCCCTGGCAAGCCGGGCACCCCGGCGGCCGCGTGGCCGGAGGCGGTGTCCGCATGAGGCTGGCCAGGACCGCCGACCTGTGGTGGAAGAACGCGGTCATCTACTGCCTCGACGTCGAGACGTTCTTTGACTCCGACGGCGACGGCCGCGGCGACTTCCGCGGGCTGTGCCAGCGCGTCGACCACCTGCACGAGCTGGGTGTCACCTGCCTGTGGCTGATGCCCTTCTACCCGACACCCGACCGCGACGACGGCTACGACATCACCGACTTCTACGGTGTCGACCGTCGTCTCGGCACGCACGGCGACCTGGTGGAGTTCCTGCGCCTCGCCCGCGACCGCGGCATGCGGGTGATCGTCGACCTGGTGGTCAACCACACCTCCGACCAGCACCCGTGGTTCCGGGCGGCGCGCTCGAGCCCCGACTCGCCCTACCGCGACTTCTACGTGTGGCGGTCCGAGCCGCCGCCGGACGGGCCGTCCGGAGTGGTGTTCCCGGACAAGGAGGACAGCCTCTGGCAGTACGACGACGAAGCCGGCGAGTACTACCTGCACCGGTTCTACAAGCACCAGCCCGACCTCAACGTCGCCAGCCCCGCCGTCCGCGACGAGATCGCCCGGGTGATGGGCTTCTGGCTGGAACTCGGGGTGTCGGGATTCCGGGTGGACGCCGTCCCGTTCCTGCTGGAGACCGCCGGCGCCCTCGACGCCGGCGACCTGCCGGACCCGCACGACTACCTGCGCGACCTGCGGGCGTTCCTGTCCCGCCGCGCCGGCGAGGCCGTCCTGCTCGGCGAGGTCAACCTGCCCTACCCCGACCTGCGCCGGTTCTTCGGCGACGAGGACGGCGACGAGCTCACGATGTGCTTCGACTTCCCCGGCATGCAGTCGCTCTACCTGGCGCTCGCCCGCGGAGACGCCGCCCCGCTCGCCACCGCGCTCCGGGAACGGCCGGCCGCGCCGAAGGACGGCCACTGGGCGACCTTCGTCCGCAACCACGACGAGCTGACCCTGGACAAGCTGAGCGACGACGAACGGGCCGAGGTCTTCGCCGCGTTCGGCCCCGACCCGGCGATGCAGCTCTACGGGCGTGGGCTGCGCCGCCGGCTGCCATCGATGCTCGGCGGGGACCAGGCGCGGCTGCGGCTTGCCTACAGCCTGCTGTTCACGCTGCCCGGCACGCCGACCCTCTTCTACGGCGAGGAGATCGGCATGGCGGAGAACCTCGCCGCCGAGGGCCGCCTCGCCGTGCGAACCCCGATGCAGTGGACCGACGGCCCTGGCGGCGGGTTCTCGACCGCCGCGCCCAACCAGTTGGCCGGACCCGTCGTGGAGGGCGCGTTCGGGCCCGCCAACGTCAACGTCGCCACGCAGCGGGACGACCCGGAATCGCTGCTCTCCTGGTTCACCGGAATAATCCGGCAATACCGGCGCTGCCCGGAGTTCGCCTGGGGTACCTGCGTGATCCTCGACTGCCCCGGTTCCTCGGCGGCGTTCGCGCACCGCGCCGACCTCGACGGCCAGACCGTCGTCGCCGTCCACAACCTGGGCAAGGAACCGATCACGGTTCACCTGCCGCTGGCCGGCGCGGACCGCGGCACCCGGCTGGCCACGCTCGCCGGAGCCCACCAGGCCACCGACGATCTCGTCACCGGCGACGACGGCCGCGTCGAGCTCAGCCTGGACGGCTACGGATTCTGCTGGCTGCGTGTCCGCCCGCCCCACCCGGGCGGTTAACCGCGGGCCAGCGTCGGGCGCTCACGGCCGCGGTCGTTGGCGTACCAGCGTGGATCCCGCTGGTGCCCAAGCGCTACATCCGGGGCGCGATGGCGGGAGCGAGAAGCTTGATCAACGCGTGCGGCTTTCCGGTGGTGAGGTACCGGTGGCAGGCCGCGTCGTTGTCGCGGCGGGTGAGGGACTCCCAAGCGACCGTCCAGCCGGCGTGCGCGGCGAACTGCCGGAGGAACGCGCGCTGCGTCCGCCCGTTGCCCTCCCGGAACGGGTGGATGGCGTTCAGCTCGCCGTACACGGTGGCGAACGCGATGACGTAGGAGTCCCACTCCAACGTGACCAGCAGCCTGCGCGTGGCGAGCTTGCCGAACAGCTGCTCCAGTCGGTGGTCGACGTCCTGCGCGCGGCAGAACCCCACCTCGCCCTTGTAGATGTCGACCGTGCGCAGCTCACCCGCCCAGTCGTAGACGTCCTGAAACAGGAAGCGATGGAACCGGCGCAGGTGCGCCAGGTCGTAGGCACCGGGAAGGGTCGAGGCGGTGAGCGCGGCGTTGCGGACACCGGCGAGCTCATGCTCTGCCTTGTCGAGTTCCTTGGCGTCCCGGATGTCCAGCAGGTTGCGCAGGCATTCGGTGCCCGGCCAGCAGTACGGGTCGTCATCCACGAGTGCGCCTTTTCCCTAGTCGTCTCGCCAAGGCGGCCTTTCGCGCCCTGGGCCCTCGCGCGCTGGGCACCCAGAGCCCGGCTCCTGGAAAGGTCACAGCGGCCGTCACGGCTTCCGGTAAAGGGCGATCATTTCGCCGATGATCTCGTCCGCCGCGCGCGTCCCGGTGGCCGCGTCGCGCAGCCTGTCCAGCATGTGCGGGCCGAACTCGTGCCCCTCGAGGCGCGCGCTGCCCACGGCGACGCTCACCGCGACCTCCGGTGAGCTGCACAGCCGGCGGTAGTAGCCCGCCATCTCCGCCGGATCGATCACCTTGGCGGACCGCCGGGCGAAAACACGCCCCTTGCGGGCACGTTGCCACGGCAGCTCGACGCGGACGATCCGGGACAGCTCGTCGCCCGAGATGGCGCCGTAGAACCTGATGACCCACTCGACGACCTCGCGCGCCCGTTCACCGAGCCCTCGGGGATTCCCGGCCGGCCACTCGCCTACCTCGCGCTGGCGGCGGTGCCGCTCGTAGAGAGGTCGGACCATCGGGCCATGGCGCCACGCCTCGATGTCCGCACCGAACATGCGCTCACCGTGATCGGCCAGGTGCCAGGCCTGCGCGTAGTAGACAAGCCCCTGAAGCCGCGTGGTCCGCATGACGCCGAGCCGGTCGAGGAGGAACGCGGCGACGTCGTCGACGTTCTGCGCCATCACGTCCTCCCCCGCGGACAGTGGCTACGCCCCGCGGCCGTGCCTACCCAGTCGCACCCACGCGGCCGCGCCCACGGCCGCGCTCACGCGGGCGTGCCCACGCGGACCCACCCGTTCTGCCCGCGATACGGCTCACGCCCTACATCTCCAAGTTTAGGGCGAGCTGCCGGGCACGCCGGCCGCATCGCGCCAGCTCCGGTGCCGCGGACCGAGTGGTTCACCACACGGACGGTCGGCGAGACCCAGTTCCGCGAGAGCGCCGGATGGTGCCACTCGGCGGGGTCCCCTTCGATCGACCGGAAGGCCCACGACGGATGATAGGAGCCGTGGAACACCAGCCGCCTCCATCAGGTCACGCTCGGGAACTCGAGTACCGCCGACGCCAGCGCAGGGCCGCCCAGCTCGCCTTCGCGGACATGGTCGCCGACGCCGAACGCCTCGGCCTCTACGACATCAGACCCGACACGCGGACGGCGCCCAGAGCCGTCCGCAAGCAGACCGAAGCCTGACCACCAGCGTTCTCCGCGCTCCCCGACGCCTGCGCCCTCGGGTCCAGCAGCCCGCGACGGCCAATGACGTGGTGGCCTGTCTGGACCGGACGGGCCCCGCGGCCGATTCGGCATCATCGATACCGGCGAGGAAATCCAGCCGGCCAGCTACAGATCCTCGCGCGCTTCGCCTAACCCGGGGCCGACCAGGAAAGCCGCGGAAAGCGAAGGAAGCTGCGACAAGGAGCCGGAACCGGTTCGACGCGACGACTCGACTAGTGCCGCATCAGCGAAGGTTTGCCCGCGCCGTGGGCCGGTGCCGGTGCCGGTGAAGTGTCCGCGGTAGCGCGGTTCCTGGCTCGCGTTCTGGCGGACACTTCGGGGTCGCCACTCACGGGACGGGTGGCCAGCGGCCGGGCGAACGTGGGTGGGTACGGCAAGCGGCCACCCAGGACAACCGCGAGCCTACGAACCAACGCGGCAGAACAGCCGGAGTGACGCGCCCCTACCCCTCCAACGTTTCACCCCGTGGTTTCCCATATGCTGCCCGCCTCACCAACAGGGGGGTTGGAGATGGCCTACGGGGGTCCAGGTCAGCCGCGGCCGAATTGGCGGCGAATCGCAAAGATCACAGGTGCCGTGGTCGGCGGGCTGTTCCTCTTTTTACTCGTTCTCGGGCTAATACTGCCCAAACCGGACAAAGAGAAGGACGCGGCGACAGTCAGCGCCACGGCTTCGGCCTCGACGGCCATCGAGACGCCGTCAACGCCGCCGCCCATCACGGCAAGCGCCGCGGCGGTGGCCGCGGAGCCCTCGACGACCGTTCCGGTTCCGGCGACGACCCGTCCGGCGGCACCGCCGACGACCCGGCCCGCGGCACCGCCGGCCACCCAGCAGGCGCCACCGCCACCGCCACCGGCGACGCAACAGGCCCCACCGCCCGCGCAGGCGCCAGCCCAACCGCCGGCACAGCAGCCACCGGCACAGCAGCAGCCACAGCAGCCACCTCCGCCGCCCGCCGCGGTGACCTACAAGAACTGCGACGCGGTCCGCGCCGCCGGGGCCGCGCCGCTGTACCGGGGACAGCCCGGCTACACCGAGGGCTCACGTGGCCTCGACCGCGACAGCGACGGCGTCGCCTGCGAAAACTGACCGGACGCGGCACGACGGCTGGGCTCGTCCACACCTGTTCGAGCCCAGCCACGTCGCCAGACTTCCCGCCAGCGACCAGCGACCAGCGACCAGCGAAAGCATCCGCCGGACAGCGCTGAACGTGAAAAGACATTCTGACCTCGGTCTCTCCGGCGCCAGCCTGGATGCGCCGGATCGGCCACGTACCCGGCGAGTTGCTCCGCGTCGAGCCCTCGCGGCCCGGCGGCGTCAGCGAGCGGGGTGGGACGTCAAGGAGCTTGCCCTGGTGCCGGCGCCGGGGCGGGCTGACGGGCCGGGAGCTGGCGGGTGAGGAACAGGGCGGCCAGGGCGAGGGCGGCGAGCAGTGACAGGGATGCGCGCAGCCCGTCGATGCGGGCGTCCGCGTTGTCGGCGGTGATGGCCTGGGCGGTGTCGGGCGGGACTCCGGCCTCGTCGAGCCGCGTCTTCAGGTCTCGGTCGGACACGAAGGGGATGCCTTCGGCCAGTCGGACCTCGGCGTGCGTGGCCAGGTCCGCCGGGATCGCGGGGTCCTGCTGGACGCCGGCCAGGAAGGACGCGGACAGCACGGAGATGAGGACCGCGCCGGCCGCCGCGGTACCGATCGAGGCACCCAGGTTCGTCACCGTGTTCTGCACCCCGCCGACCTCGCCGCTGTGCTCGTCGGCGACCGCGGACACGGTCACGCTGCCGAGCTGCGACGCGAGGGCGCCCACGCCGAGGCCCGCGAGCAGCATCGGCCAGGTCACGATCTCCGGTCCGGCACCGGCGTCGAGCGCGCCAATCATGATCGTCATGCCGGCGAACAGGGCGAGGAAGCCGCAGCGGACGACGCGCCGGGGCGAGGCATGCGGGAAGACCTTGGGAATGCCGGCGGCGGCCACCAACAGGGCGACGGACAACGGCAGGAGGCGGACGCCGGTCGCGACCGCCGAGAGCCCGAGCGCCACCGACAGGTAGAGCGGCACCACGAAGAAGAGGCCTGCCTGGAGCAGGTACTGGAAGAAGAACGACGTGAGCCCGGCCCGTAGCGTCCGGTTGCGCAGCAGCGCCGGGTCGAGCAGCACGACCGCGCCTCGGGCGGTCCGGCGGTCCTGCGACCAGACGAAGAGCCACAGGATGGTTCCGCCGGCGAGGATCAGCCAGATCGCGGGCGAGAGCCCCAGCCAGGCGGGCGCGCCGGGGGCGGCCCGGACCAGGCCCCAGCTCCCCGATCGCAGGACGCCGTACACGACGAGGGCCAGGCCGGTCGCGGACAGCGCGGTGCCCACGAGGTCGAGACGTCCGCCCGCGCTCGGCGGTGCGTCCGTCATCCCTCGGGTCATCCACAGGATGACGGCCACCACCAGGATCTCGCCCGCGAAGACCCAGCGCCAGGACAGATAGGTGGTGAACAGGCCGCCGACGAGCGGGCCCGCCGCGACCGCGATCGCGCCGGCGGCCGCGACCAGCCCATACGCGTGCCCGCGCCGCTCCGGAGCGAAGTTCGACGCGACGAGGGCGACGACAGCGGGCATGATCAGAGCGGCGCCCACTCCTTCGAGGCATGACCAGCCGACCACGAGGACGGCGAGATTCCCGGCGAGGGAGGTCGTCAGTGAGCCGCATCCGTAGATGACGCAGCCGACGGTGAACACGCGTCGATGCCCGAGAAGCTGCCCCAGCCTCCCTCCGGTGATCATCAGCGCGGCCATCACCAGTGTGTAGAAGGTGATGGCGGTCTGGATTCCGGTCACCGTGGTACCGACGTCCGCGGCGACGGTCGCGATCGACACGTTCATGACCGAGCTGTCCAGCGTCATGAGGAACTGCGCCGCCGCCAGCGTCGGGAGCAGGGTCCGGCCGGCCGCGGCCGTCCCCGGCCCGGCTCCTGGGCTTCGTTTCCCGACGTCGCGCCGGGTCATCGCCCGCGCCCGGTGTGACGCCCGGTCGTCCCGGGACCTCCGCGCCCGTCCGCCGCTCCGGCCCCACGTCTGGCGCGCCTTCCGGCCCTTCCGGCCCTGGCGGAAACGACCGATTTCCGGGTTTCGTCGTACCACATTCCGACGATCGCTCCTCCCGTGAGAACAACACCAAAACCGATCAGCCAGGAAAGGATCGTGAATACGACGCCGATGCTCCCGTAATCCCGTTCGTTCGCGACGATGGACGCGGAAAAGGCCAACCTGCTCACCACTCCCAGACCGGTCAGGCCGACTGTCGTGAAGACGGCGACCGGCCAGACCTCACGCCACCCGAGTCGTCCGAGCACGAGGGCGCTCGTACCAGCCCAGAGAAACAACAACAGACCGGCCACACTGAGCAAGCCGAAGCAGACCTGGCCGAGGGTGGTGCCGGTGAGCAGCGCCCCGACACTCGTCGTGCCGGCGAGAAAGGCGACAAGCCCGCCGAGCCAGACGACCTGGCCGAGGACGCCACGCAGGCCCAGCGGCCGGAGCCGGAAGACCCGCGCATAGATGGACTGCGCGGTCGCGGCCAGGCTCAGGCCACCGAGAATCAGCCAGAGCGCGCCCAGTAGTGACCAGCCCTGGCGAACCGCTCCGTCCCTGGGAGTGAACAGCCGCTCGACGGCCCGCGCGGCCTCCCGGCTCAGCCCCATCCGCCCGATGATCACATCCGCCGCGCCTCCGGGGCCGAGCGGCGACAACGCGGCCAGGACGATCACGAAAGGAAAGAACATCAGCAGGATGAGCGCGGCGAGATACATCGCGCTGTTGATGAGATCGCCCTGACGCAGCCTGGAGGCCAGGTCCGCCGCCGCCGCGGTCCGGAGTTGTTTCCGGACCATCCGGGCCGTCGTCACCATATGCCCGAACAGGCGCCGCGACCGGCCAGCGGCCTTGGCGCCGGGACCGCCAGCCGACCGATCGGTGGGCCCGTCGCCGCCCGTGCGCCGGTTCCCCGGCATGGCTCCCCCCGACACCACATAGCCGACGACGACCGTCCGGCCACCGCGCGGCCCGCGCCGTGTTCCACAGCATCCCGGCGAGGGACCGTTCCCGCACCTCGCGCGGTCCCAAGAGAGCGCGAGGAGCTCCTCCTGGCGAAGACACCGGTTCCGGCGCCGCGCGGGTGTCAGCATCTTTCAATACCAGCTGGTATCGGATACCCACAGGTATCGTAAGATTCGCGCGTGAGCGATCCTGGAACGGACAGGTCCGGGTTGGGGCGAGCAGCCGCGTCGGCCCGGTCGGCCCCGTCGGCCCCGTCGGGGGCGGCGGCCGAATCGCCAGGTCCGGCGCCGCGGGTACCCCGGGCCGAGGTCCGGCGCCGCCTGCTGGCGGCGGCGGCGCGAGTGTTCGCCGAACGGGGCTACAGCGAGAGCCGGCTCGACGACGTCGCGCGCGCGGCCGGTTTCACCAAAGGGGCCGTCTACTCGAACTTCGGCTCGAAACAGGAGCTGTTCGCGGAACTCGTCAGCGCTCACATGGCCGAGCAGGTCGCGAACGTGCGCGGCGGCATCACCTCGGCGACGGCCCCCGACAGCGCCGACCGCGACGGTGTGCAGGCGCGTGGCATCGAGCTCCTGAGTGACTACCTGGTCAGCGACGACCGGGGCCAGCGTCTGGTGTTGGAGTTCGCCGCGCAGGCCAGCCGGGACCCTCAGGTCCAGGCGGCCTGGGCGCCCCACCGGCGGGCGCACCAGGACGCCGTCGTCGAGCTGATGACCGAGCAGCTCCAGGCTCTTGGCGTGTCAGCCATCGTCGATCTCGACACGCTCGCCCTCATCATGATCGCTCTGCGCAACGGTCTGGCGCTGGAACGAGCGTCCGCGCCGGAGCAGGTGGACCGGCCCGTGATCGAACGCGCCGTCGCGGCCGTCCTGACCAGCCTCATCCCCCCGGCCAGCGGCCCCGCCACCGACCGCTGACCGGCGCGGTCGGCGTGTCCACGCCGGTTCAGCGATCCGATCGACGGGCTGCTCGTCCGCCGCACGAGGCCCCACCCCCGGCGGGCCGGTCACGGCACGAGCGGGTCAACGACCAGGAGGAAGCCATGACCATTGACCAGGTCTACGACCTAAATCCGGACACCTTCCAGGCGATGGCGCAGCATGACGTCCTGGCCCGGTTACGCGCGCACGACCCGGTGCACTGGACCGTCGACGCCGACGGCAAGGCGTTCTGGTCGCTCACCAAGCACGCGGACATTCAGATGGCCAACCGCGACATCGACACCTTCACGGTGACCCGCGGCTTCACCCTCATCGACGTCGACACCGATCCCTTCCAGGGCGCGGCGATGCTGGAGATGCTCCCCGGCCTCGACCCCGAGCGGCATGCCCGGCACCGCCGCATCGTCAGCCGCGGCTTCACCCCCCGCGTCCTGGGCCTGTTGGAGGATCACCTCCGGCTCAAGGCGCGGCTGATCGTGGACAACGTGATCGAGCAGGGCAAGGCCGACTTCGTCGACGACATCGCCGCCGAACTGCCACTACAGGCCATCTGCGAGCTCGTCGGGGTGCCCGAGCGGGACCGCCGCGCGATGTTCGCCTGGGGCAACGTCATGACCGGCATCGACGACCCCAACATCGGTGACCGGGAAGCGGGGATGCGGGCCGCCGCCGAGCTCATCGGCTACGGCCACAGCCTGCGCGCGGACCGCCTCCTGCGCCCCGCCGACGACATCGTCACCAAACTCACCCGGGCCACCGCCACGGACGACGGCCTGACCGATGCCGAGTTCGGGATGTTCTTCCTCCTGCTGATCGTCGCCGGCAACGAGACGACCCGGAACGCGACCGCGCACGGCATGCGCGCGCTGCTGGAGAACCCCGCGCAGCTCGCGAAGCTGCGGACGGATCACAGCAAGGAGCGCATGGCGACCGCCGTCGAGGAGGTCCTGCGTTGGTCCTCGCCGATCCAGTACTTCCGACGAACGGCGACCCGCGACGTCGAACTGCGCGGCAAGACGATCAGAGCGGGCGACTGGGTGGTGCTGTGGTACCCCTCCGCCAACCGCGACGACGAGGTGTTCCCCGACCCTTACACGTTCGACGTCGACCGCGCTCCCAACGACCACGTGACGTTCGGGGCAGGCGGCCCGCACTTCTGCCTCGGCGCGAACCTCGCCCGCCTCGAGCTACGGCTGATCCTCACCGAGATCATCACGAGGATGCCGCACCTCCGCCTCGACGGACCCGTCGAGATACTCCGGTCGAACTTCGTCAGCGGCATCACCCACATGCCGGTCCGCTGGGACAGACCCTGAAACCGCGCGCCCGGCCGGCTCCGCCCGCCGACACGGGCCGAGCCGGCCGGTCCTCCATGACGGGTAGGTTCGCCGGGCCGCTTGGCGAAAGTACGTTCTCCGTCAGTGCCAGTCGCTGATCATCACGTCGTCCGGCGCCGGGGCGCCCTTGCCCGTCTCCAGGAGCGACTTCAGGCTCATCAGGTAGGTCGCCCACTTGGTGGTGCAGTGGTGCATGAACTCCACGGGCTCACGCCACCCCCGGTGCGCGAACATGATGATCGTGTAGTCGCCCTCGGTCCGCAGGTCCCAGCTGATCCGGGTGTCGACCCATTCCGCCGGCGCGTCGATCACCTCCCAGAGCACACGCTCGGCCGGCTGGGCCTCCAGCACCTTCATGTCGAAGCCGCCGGGCACGAAACGGAACTCGAGCACGCCGCCGGGCGCGCCGTCCCCACGCGTGTCCCTGGTCCACCAGTCCGCCAGGCCCTCGCGCGTCGTCAGCGCACGGAACACTTCTTCTCGCGGCGCCGTGATCCCTACTCGGTGCAGGATGTCCGCCATCACGCTCTCCTGTTCGCCACGCGTTCTCCGCGCGGTTCTCCACTTGGTTCTCCGGCCGGCCGCGGACGCGGCCGGGCCGCGTCTCAACCGTTCTTCTGGATGGCTTCGGCGATCTGCTTGATCCGCCGCAGCCGGGCGTCCCACGCGTTGCCCACGGCGCCCAGCTGCGCCACCGCGCGCCCGAGCTGGACCTCGTCGACCTGGTAGCGCCGCTCGCGCCCGGCCGGCGTCGCCTGGACCAGGCCGACGCGGTCGAGGACGCCGAGGTGCTTGGCCACCGCCTGCCGCGTCACCGGCAGCTGCTCGCTCAGCGAGGTCGCGGTCCCGGCTCCGCTCGCCAGCAGGAGGTCGAGCATCCGCCGCCGGGTCGGGTCCCCGATCGCCGACCACAGGTCGTCGTCCACCGCGACCGTCATCGCGCCGACACCAGGCGCTCGGCGTGCTCCCCGATGCGGGGCACGTAGATGCCCCAGCCGGTCACGTGCTCGTGGTACTGCTGCTCCAGCACCGCGATCTCCCAGCCCCGCTCGCGGAACCCGGTCTCGGTGAGCCGCAGCAGCGTGCCCGAGCCGGACGCGACGAGCTCGAAGGTCACCAGCAGCGAGTTGCCGTCGACCGCCGCCTCGCCCGCCGGATGCGTCCAGCGGAAGCTGAACAGCCGCGGCGGATCGGAGGCCACCACGGTCATCGGGGTGACGTGGGCTCGGGGGTTGTCGCCGTCGGCCCAGGCCAGTTCCCCGGTCGCGCCGGGCGTCGGCTGGACGTCGCACTCGGCGTACCACCAGTCCCGGATGTGCTCGGGCCGGCTGATCACCTCGAACACCACCTCGGGCGCGGCCTCGACGTGGATCTGACGTTCGATGCTGGCGAACTCCATGGGCTCTCCCTGACACAGGCAACCATCGGTTGCGCATCAGGTTACGCCCAGCTCCGGCGATACGCAACCATCGATTGCGCATCGCGCTTGTCAGCCGGCCGGTCGGTCGGCCGGCCGGCCGGTCGGCGATGGGGTGGGCCGGGTCAGGCGGCCCGCCGCCACCGGCGAGCCGGGTCAGCCGCCGGCCACGGGCTGAGTGGGCAGGCCCGGGACGAGCGGGGTGAGCTGCTCGATGTCGTGGCGGGCGCGCAGGGCGGCGACCTGCGCCTGGTCGGGTGGCCCGCCGCCGCCGGCCAGCAGCTCACCCAGCTCTCGCAGGTAGTGCTCGTGCCCGGACGGGGCGACGACGAACAGCATCCGGGCCGGCGTCGAGCCGGGGTTGGCGAAGGCGTGCGGGCAGCCCGGCGGCACGAACATCAGGCTGCCAGGCCCGCCGCGGGCGATCTTCTGGCCGTCACGGCCCTCCCACCGCCGCCAGTGGCCGACGGTCCGCGCGAGCGGCTCGAAGGCGAGCAGGTCGAGCTCGCCGTCGAGAATGTAGAAGATCTCCTCCGCCGCGCCATGTCGATGTGCTCCGACGTCGAAACCGGGTGGAACGTCGGCCTCGAACACCGACCAGCTAGGTGAGAGCTCAGTGCCAACCTTCAGCGTCATTCCGGCCGACTGAAGGCGCTGGCCCGCGCCAGGCGGCAGCACAAGCCCGTCAGTCATGCCGCGACTCCGCCGAGCTTCCGGCCTGCGGCACGCACCATCACGCGGCTTTGCTGGCCAGGAGCGCCTGTCGCCGGAATTGATCGCGATCGAGCTGTCATGTCCGGAACGGTAGGACGTAGATACCTTCTGAGCCTGGTGCGATTGCTACCGGGCAGCGTCGACGCGATGACCCGAACGGGTGGGACATCTCGGAGCGGTTCAGAAGGCGCCGAAACGGCATCGGAACAGCGGCCTGCCTCGCGGCCGGGAGCAGGCGGCGGCGCGGCAGAACGGCGGCACGACAGAGCAGCAGCGTGTCAGAGCAGCAGCATGACAAAGCGGCGGCGCGGAAACGGCGACGCGTCAGACGGCGACGCGTCAGACGGCGGCGCGTCAGACGGCGGCGCGGTCAGGTACATACGAGGCGGCCACAGATGACGACCGACAGGACGGACGCCGAGCAGGGGCAGTCGCCGGCAGTGGCGGCGGCGGCGAGACGCGCCGAGCTGGCCGCGTTCCTGCGCAGCCAACGCGCCCGGCTGCGGCCGGCCGACGTCGGCCTGCCGTCCGGCGTGGGCCGGCGCCGCACCCCCGGGCTGCGCCGCGAGGAGGTCGCCGAGCTGTCCGGCATGTCGCACACCTGGTACACCTGGCTGGAGCAGGCCCGGCCCATCCCGGCGTCGGCGCAGGTCATCGACGCGCTGGCCCGCGCGCTGCGGCTGGATCCCGACCGGCATCGCCACCTGCGGGTTCTCGCCGGCCTCCCGCTGCCGCCGGTCACGGCGCCCACCGAAGCGGCGGCTCCCCGGCTGCGGCGCCTGGTCGACGCGGCCGCCCCGAACGCCGCGTCGCTCTACGACCGGTACTACGACTTCCTCGCGTGGAACGACGTCTACGTCCGGCTGCGGCACGACCCGGGCACGATGCCGCCGGAGCGGCGCAACCTGCTGTGGATGATGTTCACCGACCTGGAGAACCGGCGGCGGATGACGAGCTGGGAGCCGGCCGCGCGCGCGGTGCTCAGCCAGTTCCGCGCCGCCGCCGGCCGGCGCCCCGACGACCCGCGCTTCGGCGAGCTGGTCTCGGCGCTCACCGGCGCCAGCCCCGAGTTCCGGCGCTGGTGGGCGAGCTATCCGGTGCGCGACTTCAAGCCGGCTACCATCGCGATCGACCATCCCGCGGCCGGTCGGATAGCCCTCGACCTGTACCAGCTCCGACCGGTCGAACACCCGGACCTGCTCCTCGTCCTGCAGGTCCCGGCGGGAGCCGAGGACGCCCGCCGGGTCCAGGCCCTGCTCGCGCCGCCGGGCCGGCGCGGCGACGGCTGACCCGGGCGCCCACCAGCGGCGCGGCGTCCGCCCCGTCCTCGCCGGCACCGCGTCGACTCCGTCCGTACTCGGCGCCGCGTCCGCGCGGGCGCCGCTCCCGGGCCGTCTCACATCGGCTGGCGGCGCGCCGTGAGAGGACTTTCACGGGCCCGAGACCGGTGACGGTGCGTGCCGTAACCAGGCCGCAGTGCACTGGGCGTCGACAGCGGCCCGCGCGCCCGCGCGCGGCCCGACGGACGTCCACTCCAGGCAGGGGATCATGAATCCAGACGAGATCCGACTGGTCCAGGAGACGTTCGGCGCCGTGGCGCCAGCGTCCGACGCGGTCGCCATCCTGTTCTACACCCGGCTGTTCGAGCTGGATCCCAGTCTGCGCGTGATGTTCCCGGACGACCTGGCCGAGCAGCGCGGAAAGCTCATGCACATGCTGGCCGTGGCCGTGAACGGCCTGTCCAGGCTCGACTCGATCGTGCCGGCGGTGCAGGCGCTCGGCGTGCGGCATGCCGGCTACGGCGTCACCGAGGCGCACTACGACACGGTCGGCGCCGCGTTGCTGGCAACGCTCGCCGAGGGTCTCGGGGATGCGTTCACGCCGCCGGTGAAGGACGCCTGGACGAGCGCCTACACGCTGCTCGCCGACACCATGAAGAGCGCCGCCAGGCAGACGGCGCCGGCCTGAGGCCCTTCCCGTCACCTTGACCGGGCGTTCGACCGCCGATTCGCGCACACTTCTGGCAATCTTGGACCCTCGGCGAGCCTGGCCGCTTCCTTGATCTTCAGATGTGTACGCCATCTGGCGATTTCTGCCCGCTTTGTCCCTGAATCTCGCACAGACCTGGCGATCTACCGGCGGACCGGGCTGGAATGGGCTGGAGATCGCGGGTTGTGTGCGCGGATCGGCGCTCCGGACTTCACGCTCCGGGACCCGCGCCCGCAAGATCCAGAAGAAGCGCCTGGTAGGACTTCGTCGGGTCTCACGCCAGGTAGGGGCGCTGACCGCCGGACGACCGACCGTTCAAGCCCGCTACCCGTGCAGACGAAGAACGAAGATCGAGACTGTCACGCTTCCGAGGCCTTCGTACGCGCTGGCCGGAGCAACCCAACAAAGCCCTACTAATGCAGCGCCAGTCAGGGTTCATCCGGTCTCGGACCCGCACTGTGGGCCGGTGCTGGCGAAGTGTCCGCAGTAGCGCGGGCTATGGACCGCGAATCAGCGGACAAGTCCGGGAGCGGTGGTGATCCGGGATGGTCAGGGCCGAGCCCGGGCCGGACCGCCGACCTGTCCGCGGATTCGCGGTCCATAGCCCGCGCTCTCGCTGACACTTCGAGCACACCACCCACGGGACGGGGCCAGGCCTGGCGGGAGCAGGCCTGGCGGGAGCAGGCCTGGCGGGAGCAGGCGTCGACCCGCCCGACCCCCGCCGGCCCGACCCCGCCGACCCGACCCCCGGTCGACGTCCACGGGAGCCCGCCGCGTTCGCGGCGGGCCCCTGCGTGTCCGCGCGGCCAGGAGCTCGCCCCGGGAGGGTTATCACGGCGAGAACAGGGAAATCGTTGATCACGATCGCCGAAAGTCGGCGCGGTGTTCCCCGCGGAACACGTCTGTTCTGGAGCGTTGACATGGGCCTGCGTTACACCCGTCGTCCCCGTTACGGTCCCTTTCACGTAAACGTCAGCGAGAACGGGGTGTCATCGGTCACGCTGAAACTCGGCCGCATCTCCTGGCGGGTCTGGTCGAAGAACCGGCGCCGCGGCCTGTCCAGCGTCGACCTTCCCGGCCCGTTCTCCTATCGGCGCGAGGGCTCCCGCCGGTAGCGGGCGCGCGACCTACGACGCCGGCGGCCGGTCCCTTCCTGGCCGGCCGCCGGCCGGACGTGTCCGGGCCGGGCGATCGGGAAGACCCCTGGAGACCGGCGCGGCCCGCGCCAAGGGCCGCCCGCGACGGCCCCGGACCACGACTGCCCGGGGCCGCGACGGTTCGGTCGCGACGGTTCGGTCGCGACGGTTCGGTCGCGACGGTTCGGTCGCGACGATTCGGTCGCGACGATTCGGTCGCGACGATTCGGTCGCGACGATTCGGTCGCGACGATTCGGTCGCGACGATTCGGTC
>NZ_JADWYU010000104.1:33196-46969 GCF_016786325.1 Frankia nepalensis
GCGACGGCCCACGATGCCGACCGCGAGGAGGAGCTCATGACCGCGGCGAACCCCATGACGGCGGCGAACGAGGTCGCGGCCGACGCCCGGAAGGTCGTCGTGGTCGGCGCCACCGGCAACATCGGCACCAGCGTCGTGCGGTCCCTGGCCGAGCGCGCCGAGATCGGCTCGATCGTGGGCGTGGCCCGCAGGACTCCCGAGTGGACGGCGCCGAAGACCCAGTGGGTGCGCGCGGACGTGGCCGAGGACGATCTCACCGACGCGCTGCGCGGGGCCGACGCCGTGATCCATCTGGCCTGGTTGTTCCAGCCGAGCCATGACCCCGTCGTCACGTGGCGGACGAACGTCCTGGGCAGCATCCGCGTGTTCGAGGCGGCCGCCGCGGCCGGCGTGCCCGCTCTGATCCACACCTCGTCGATCGGCGCCTACTCACCCGGCCCCAAGGATCGCCCCGTCGCGGAGGACTGGCCGACGAACGGCTGGCCGGGAGCCGCCTACACCCGGGAGAAGGCCTACGTGGAGCGCGTCCTCGACGCGTTCGAACGCGACCATCCCTACCTGCGCGTCGTCCGGTTCCGGCCCGGATTCGTCCTCAAGCGCGAGGCGGCCAGCGAGCAGCGCCGGCTGTTCGCCGGGCCGCTCCTGCCGAACGGGCTCGTACGGCGCGGCGCCGTGCCGGTCTTCCCGGACATCCCGGGGCTGGTCTTCCAGACGGTGCACACCGACGACCTGGCCGACGCCTACCGGCTCGCCGTCCTGGCGGACGTCCGCGGCCCGTTCAACCTCGCCGCCGACCCGGTCGTGGACCCGATGCTGCTCGCGGAGATCCTCGGCGCCAGGGTGGTCCGCGTCCCGGCGCGGGCCGCGCGCGCCGCGGTCGCCGCCGCCTGGCACCTGCACCTGGTGCCGGCGTCCCCGGAGCTGTTCGACGCCGTCCTGCGCATGCCCGTCATGGACACCGCCAGGGCGCGAACCGAGCTCGGCTGGTCGCCGCGCCACGACTCCACCTCGGCGATCAAGGAGTTCCTGGCGGGCCTGCGCGAGGGGGCGGGCCTGCCGACCCCGCCCCTGTCCGAGCCGGTCGAGGGAGGCCGGCCGGCCGAGGTCCTCACCGGCGTGGGCCAGAAGCCCTGAGCGGCCCGGCGACGCCCGCGAGGTCGCCGCCGGGCGGCGTGGTCACCCCCCAACGGCATGATCATGGCTTGCCTCTCCCCATGGGGGTGCCGGCGGGCATAGTCGTGCATGTGGCAGGGGATCGCCGAGCAGGCCGACCGCGGAACATGACCAGACGGAACGCGCCAGGAGACCCGCGCGGCCGGCATGCGGACCGCGGCCCCGACGGCGCACGCTCCGGTGGGCGCCGGGCGGCGCGTCCCGGTGGGCGCCGGGCGGCGCGTTCCGGTGGGCGCCGGGCGGCGCGTTCCGGTGGGCGCCGGGTGGCCGGGGACCTGGCGTGAGCGGCGGCGTCGAACTGACCCGGGCGCTCGACTCGGCGCCGATGTCGATCGGCCCGCCGAACGGGCCGCTCAGCCGGATCCTCGACGAGTTGCACGCCCGGTTCGGCCCGACGACGGACGGCCAGGTCGCGAGCTACATTCCGGAGCTCGCGAGCGCCGATCCCACCCTTTTCGGGCTCGCGCTCACCACGATGGACGGGTTCGGCTACGCGTCCGGCGCCGCCGCGACGGAGTTCACCATCCAGTCGGTCTCCAAGCCGTTCGTCTACGCGCTCGCCCTGGCCGACCGCGGCATGGACGAGGTGCTGAGCAGGGTGGGCGTGGAGCCCACCGGTGACGCGTTCAACGCGATCACCCTCGAGCCGGACACCGGGCGGCCGCTCAACCCCATGGTCAACGCCGGCGCGCTCTTGGTCTCCAGCCTCGTCGACGGCGCGACCGCGGCCGACCGGTTCGAGCGGATCCGTGGCTGGCTCTCGGCGTTCGCGGGTCGTGAGCTGCGGGTCGACGAGAAGGTCTTCCGTTCCGAGCAGCTGACCGGTGACCGCAACCGGGCCATCGCCTACCTGATGCGCAATGCCGGGGCCTTGAGCGGCGACGTGGACGAGATCTGTTCCGTCTACTTCCGGCAGTGCGCCGTGATGGTCACCTGTGAGGATCTGGCGACGATGGCGGCGACGCTCGCCAACGGCGGGGTGAACCCGCTGACCCGCCGCCGCGTCCTTTCCGACGAGCTGGTCGGCCGGGTGCTGACGGTCATGACGACCTGCGGGATGTACGACCATGCCGGAGAGTGGATGCTGCGGGTCGGGGTGCCGGCGAAGAGCGGCGTCGCCGGCGGCATCTGCGCCGTGCTGCCGGGGCAGCTCGGGATCGGCACCTTCAGCCCGGCGCTCGACGCCACCGGCCACAGCGTGCGCGGCGTGCTGGCGTGCAACGAGCTGTCCACGCGGTTCGGCCTGCACCTGCTGCGCACGGCCGGCCTGCCGGCGCATCCGGTCCGGTCGACCCACCGGGCCGACGCCGTCAGCTCGAAGCGCGTGCGCTCGCCCCGGGAACGCCGGGCGCTGAGCGAGCACGGCGCCGCCATCGTCGTCCACGAGCTTCAGGGCGATCTGGCGTTCGGCTCGGCGGAGCGGCTGTCGCGCACGGTCCTGGCCCACCTCGACGGGGTCCGCTGGGTCATCCTCGACCTGCGCCGCGTCGGGCGGCTCGACGAGTCCGCGGTGTCGCTGCTGCGCGCGCTCCTCGACGAGCTCGCGCAGCGCGGCGTCACGACGATCTTCGCCGATCCGAAGGGGCTCGCGGGGGTCGGCCAGCTGCTGCGGGCCGACGGGAGCACCGAACGGGTCCGCGACGCCGAGATCGCGCTCGAGTGGGCCGAGGAGGCGCTGCTCAGCACGCGGGACATGCAGACCCTGTCACCCTCGGCCCAGGTGCCGCTCGGCACTCAGGAACTGCTCGCCGAGCTGGGAGCGGAGCGGGTCGCGCGCCTGCGGGCGCTGACCGAGACCCGTGCCTACGACAAGGGCGACATCGTGTTCCAGGAGGGGGACCCGGCCGACGCCCTGTACTTCGTCACCCGCGGCCTGGTGAACGTCGACGTCGTCACCTCGGGCGGGGGCCGCCGCTTCCGGCTCAACACCGTGCCGGCGGGCAGCGCGTTCGGCGAGCTGGCCCTGATCGACGGCGGTACCCGGTCCTCGCGGGTCGTCGTCGCGGAGCCGACGGAGTGCGCGGTGCTGACGGTCCCGGCCTTCGAGAAGCTCCGTCACCAGGATCCGGCGCTCTGCGACGCCTTGTTCCGTGCCATCGCCCGCTCGCTGTCGGCGCGCCTGCGCCAGGCCACCCGAGAGATCCAGGCCCTCGAGGCCTGACCGGCCGGGCGGGACGCGCGCCCTCGGCGCAGCGCCCACTCGGCGACGGCGAGGTTGATCGACCACGCGGCGAGCATGAGGACGGCACGGAAGTTCCCGGTCGGATTTCCGGTCACCATCATCCACGGCGCGATGACGAACGCCTGGGTGCCGGCGCCGAGGCCGAGCGCGTAGCCGCGGGTCACCCAGGCGCGGTGGGCGGCGAAGTCGCGCCGCCGGGCGGCGACGAGCCCCAGTACCAGGGACGCCGCCATCGCCGTGCCCACGACCAGCCGGATCGCGTTCAGAGCCGCGTTGTCCTGCGCCGGCAGGTCGGAGAACACCGTCATCCACAGGCCGCTGAGCGCGGCGACGATCCCGCAGGGAATCAGGACACGCCCGGCCGCGCGGTGCCAGCGGGGCCGGCGCCGGCGCAGGACGGGATCGAACTGGAAGGCGCCGAGGAGGCAGAACACGGTGGCCCCGACGATGTGCAGCACCACGGGGGCGGGTGACGCGACGAACCGTTCGTTGTCCGCGGTGACGGGCGGGTCGCCGGCCAGTTCGGTCAGCCGGAACGCGCCGGCGACCGCCGGGACGAAGGTGAGCGCGATCAGCCCCACCTGTACCCGCCACCTGCGCCAGCCGGTCGGTGCCCGGCCCGGCCGGCCGCGCCCGCCGGGAACCACGGCCGCCCGCCCGGCCGTCGTGTCGGTCAGCACCGCCGCGTCGATCTGGGTCATGGCCCGATGATCGCGGTCACGCCGCCGGGGCTCATCGGGGAAACGGCTGGAACTGCCCGACCGATCGGCCGGCCGCCGGACCATACTTTCGGCCGAGTGACACCCGGCTCCGGGAGAGCCGGCGGGACATGGGCCGATCGCCGGCGTCCACCGCGCCCACCGCCTTCGGCTGGGCGTCAGCGTCCGTCGCGTCGGTGAAGGGGACCGGGACGGCCTGACCGGGGGCGGGCACGGCCGGTCTCGTAGGACCAGATGGCGATCTCGACGCGGTTTCGGGCCCCCAGTTTGGCCATCAGGCTGGCGACGTGCGTCTTGACCGTGCTCAGCGTGATGTACAGATCGGCGGCGATCTCGTTGTTGGTCCGGCCGCGGGCCACCGCCGCCAGGACCTCCTCCTCCCGGTCGGTGAGCGGCTCCACCGGCTGGCGCGGCGGCATCGCCGGGCCCGCGTCGGCGAAGGCGGACAGCAGGCGCGCCGTGACGGCCGGGGCGATGAGGGCGTCGCCGCCGGCGGCGGCGCGCATCGCCTGCGCGAGCAGCTCCGGCCCGGCGTCCTTGAGCAGGAAGCCGCGAGCACCGGCGCGCAGCGCGGCATAGACGTACTCGTCGAGGTCGAAGGTGGTGATGACGACCACGGCGAGCGGGTTGGCGACGGCCGGGCCGGCGAGCCGCCGGGTCGCCTCGATGCCGTCCAGGCCGGGCATGCGGATGTCGAACAGGCAGACGTCCGGTCGCAGCCGGTGCGCGAGCTCGACGGCGCGACGCCCGTCGGCGGCCTCGCCCACGACCTCGATGCCGGGCTGGGCGTCGAGGATCATGCGCAACCCCGTGCGGACGATCTCCTGGTCGTCGGCGACCAGCACCCGGATGCTCCGGTCGCCACCCCCGCTCCCGTCGCCACCGCTGTTCCGGTCGCCACCGCCACCCTGGTTGCCACCGCCGGTCCGGTCGCCGCCGTCGGGCGGTGCGCTCATGCCGGCGCTCCGGGCCCGGTCCGCGGCAGCACCGCGGTCACCGCCCAGCCTCTGCCCGAGTCCTGGACGGGGCCGGCCTCGAAGGTGCCGCCCAGCAGGTGGGCACGCTCCCGCATGCCGAGCAGGCCGTACCCACCGGCCGGCGCGGGCTGGGCGGCGCCGGCGTGGCCGTCGTCGCGCACGCGCAGCCGGACGGCGGTCTCGTCGGCGGTGACGTCCACCTCGATCCGGGTGGCGCCCCGGGCGTGCCGGCGGGCGTTGGTGACCGACTCCTGCGCGAGCCGGTAGATCGCGGCGGCCACCGGCGGCGCGACCCGCCCCAGCTCGCCGGCGACGCGTACCTCGACGGGTGGGCCGGCGCGGTCGTCGTCCGCGAGCCGCTCCACGTCGGCGATCCCCGGGCTCGGGGCGAGATCCTCGGGCAGCGGGGCCGGCGGCTGGTCGGACGCCGCGTCCCGCGGCCCCGGTGTACGGCCCGGCGGCTCGCCGGACGGCCCGCGGCCGGGGCGAGCCGGCTGCCCGTCGGCGCCGTCCGGCTGGCGTAGCACGCGCACCATGGCGCGCATCTCGGCGAGGGTGCGGCGCGCCTCGGTCTCGATCACCCGCAGGGCCTCGACCGCGGCGTCCGGCCGGGTGGGGGCGGTCACCAGGCCGGCCTGGGCGCGGATGGCGATGGCCGACACGTGATGGGCGACGGTGTCGTGCAGGTCGCGGGCCAGCCGTTCCCGCTCGACCAGCTTGACCTGTTCCAGCTCGCGCGCCCGGGCCCGGGCGCGGAACCGGAACGCGGCGCCCACCGCGACGGTGGCGACCAGGACGGCGAATCCGCCGGCGCCGTCGCCGGCGGGCACCTGGTCCGCGAACGCGGAGACGACGACGGCGGCGGCCACGATCGCGAGGCCGGCGGGAACGGCCCGGCCCTCCCCCCAGCGAGCCAGCGCGTAGGGAAGCAGCAGGAAGTACACCGTCACGTGTGGCTGGGGCGACTCGCCGGGCGTGGCCAGCGAGGCGACGATCCCCGTCCCGAACGCGATCGCGACCATCAGCAGGGGCCGGGTCCTGCGCCACAGCAACGTGGGCACCAGCCCGACGCCGATGGCCAGCGCGACCGGTCGCCAGGGAAGATCCGCCCGTAGCAGCACCTCCAGCACCGCCGCCGGCACCAGCACGCCGACCAGCGCCCAGTCGCGCCAGACCCGCGCCGGAGGATGCCGCGAACCCGGCTCGTCCCCGCTGTATCCGGCCTCCACGGATCCGCACGTTACGGGAGCCGGCGCCCCCTTGTGATCAACCGGAAGTACGAGACCCGAGCGCGTCGGCCATCGAGATCACGGCGACCATCGGTGGACGGCGGCGGCCGGCCGCCGGCACCGGGCGTGCCCCGGCCGCTGGCCGACGAGCCGGGCACCGGTCGCGCCGGCCTCCGCGACGCGCGGGCGCCAGGGAACGAGGGCGCCAGGGAACCGTCAGGGAACGAAGACCTCCGTCACCCGCACCGCCTCGGTCCGGCGGGCCACATAGGCGGGAAGGAACGCGAGCGCGGCCGGTGAGTCGGCCGCCTCGACCGTCCAGAACATGAGGTGCTCATCCCCGCCGGCGGCACAGGTCGCGAGCGCGCGGCCGCGACGCAGGGGGCTGTCGAACCCGTGCCAGGCCGCGAACACGAAACGGCATTCGGTCGCGTCATGCCGGTGACACAGGACGAACGTCGCCATACGAGGAGCGTCGCCGGTCACCGGCCGGCCGATATATCGGGGAGATCCCCAGTCGATTCCGGGATGTCTCCTCCGTGACCCCCCTAGAGGAGCACACTTACCCTCCAGCAGAATTGCCGCACCAAGCGATCGAACCGCCATGAGGGCACGATGACCCGAGACCCACGGCGGACTGCGGTGGACTGCGGCGGTGGGGGGAACGGTGGCGCATCGAGCGTCCTTGGTCGGGCGGGAGCGCGAGATGGCCGCGATCCGCGCGGCGGTGGACCAACTGTCCACTACGGCACTCTCGCTCCGTAGCCAACGTACCACGTCCAGTACCAGGGTCGAGAACCGCGCCACGACCGGATCCACCCGTCGGCCGCGGTTCCACTGGCTGGAGATCAGCGGAGAGGCCGGCATCGGCAAAAGCCGGCTCATCGACGAACTTGGCGACCTGGCTGACCAGCGTGGCCACCTGGTGCTGCGAGGGCAAGGCAGCGAGCTGGAACGAGACATCCCGTTCAACGTCGTCGTCGACGCGCTCGACGACTACCTGGGCTCGGTCGATCCGGACAAGTTGCGCACACTCGGCAACGCCCGCCTTGACGAGCTCGCGACCGTCTTCCCCGCGCTGCACCCACTCGGCCGCACCAGGACCGACACCTCGGAGCTGGATCGTTGGCAGGCCTACCGGGCCGTGCGCTGGCTACTGGAACTGCTCGCGGCCGAGCGCCCCGTGGTGCTGGTCCTGGACGACCTGCACTGGGCCGACACGGCATCGATCGAGCTCATAGCGCACCTGCTGCGCCGCCCGCCCTCCGCCGACGTGCTGCTCGTTTTGGCCTACCGGCCACGGCAGGCGCCGATCGCGCTCACCGCCGCGTTGGAAGCGGCGGGCGACGCCATCCCGACCCGGACCGCCCAGCAGGCCTCTCAGCAGAACTCCCGAACCGGCGCCGTCGATCCGGGAGGAACCCCCGGCTCCGCCGACTCACCGGGAGCGCCGGGCTCCGCCGGCCCGGGAGCGACCTCGGCGGCCACCGTGCCCCGGATCCGCCTCGGCGCGCTCTCCCCCGCCGACGCGGACGCACTGCTCGGGCAAGGCGGCGATCCGGCGGCCAGGGCCCGCTGGTACCGCCAGAGCGGCGGCAACCCGTTCTATCTGGAGCAGCTCGCCCGTACCAGCTCGCTCCCGTCGTCCGTGGCGCGCCCGGCCGCCGTGCCCGGGGGCGTGGGCGGCGGCATGGGCAGCGGCATGGGCAGCGGCGCGAACCTGCTGGGCGGCGGGGTGGAGGACGACCTGCTGGGCGGCTTCGCCGACGACGACGTCCCGCCCGCCGTCGCCGCCGCCGTGGGCGCCGAGATCGCGGCCCTGCCCGTCCTGGTCCGGCTGTTCGCGCAGGGCGCGGCCGTCGCCGGCGACGCGTTCGACCCGGAGCTCGCCGCGGCCGCCGCCGGCCTGCCCACGGCGGCGACGCCCGCCACCGGGGCCGCCGCCTCCGGCCGGGGGACCGGCGGCGCTGACCTCTCGCCGCTGGACGCCGTCGACGTCCTGGTCGGCGCCGACGTGGTGCGGCCCACCGAGCTGCCCCGCCGCTTCGCCTTCCGGCACCCGATCGTGCGCCACGCGGTGTACGTCTCCGCCGGCCCCGGCTGGCGCCTCGGCGCGCACGCCAGGGCCGCCGAGGCGCTGGCCGCGCGCGGCGCCGCCGCCATCGCCCGGGCGCACCACGTCGAACGGTCCGCCCCTCCCGGCGACGAGCAGGCGATCGCCCTGCTGACCGAGGCGGCCGACGCCAGCCGGATGCGGGCCCCGGCGACCGCCGCCCGCTGGTACGACGCCGCGCTGCGGCTGCTGCCCGCCGCCCCCGCGGCTCCGGCCCGCCCGGCCCCGGCCGGCGCGACAGTGGGCGACGCGACAGTGGGCGACGCGACGACGGGCGGGGCGACGACGGGCAGGGCGACGGCGACGAGGCCTCGCGCCGGCGGCGACCATTCGACGGACACGGACCAGGCGGGCCTCCTCCTGCTGCGCCGCATCGGCCTGCTGTCCCGGCTGGCGAGCGCGCTGGACGCCAGCTACCAGCCGGAACGGGCCCACGACGTGCTCAACGACATCCTCGGCCTGATCCCGCCCTCGCTACCGGAACAGCGCGCGCACGTGATCGCGCTCCGCTCCTCCGTCGACCACATCCTCGGCCGGCACGGCGAGGCGAGGGCGCTGGTGCTCGACGCGCTGGCGACGACGGACCCGGCCTCGCGCGCGGGCTGCCTGCTGCGGCTGCAGCTGGTGATCGACCACTTCTACACCGGCGAGTACGAGGGGATGCGCCGCTGGCAGCGGGAGGCGCACCCGCTGGCCGAGCGGCTCGGCGACCCGGCCCTGCTCGCGGTCTCCAGCGGCCTGCTGACCGGCGCCGAGTACATGACCGACGGGGTCGCCGGCGCGCTGCGGGGCGTAACCGAGGCCGCCCGGCGCTACGACCTGCTGACCGACGACCAGGTGCTGCCGCACCTGCCGATGCTGGCCTGGCTCGGCTGGACCGAGGTCTACCTGGAACGGTTCACCGAGGCGGCCCGCCACCTCAACCGCGTCGACGCGCTCGCCCGCAGGCGCGGGCGCGGCCCCACGATCGCGATGGTCGTGGTGGGGCAGGCGACCCTCGCCGGCTGGCGTGGCCGGGTGCCCGAGGCGGCGCGGCTCGCCGAGGCCGCCGTCGAGTCGTGCCTGCTCGCGCCGCACCTGCCGTTCCTGTCCTGGGCACTGGCGCTGCGCTGCTGGACGCTGACCCTCACCGGCGACCTGAGTGAGGCGCTGCGCGTCGGCGCGCACGCGGTCGCGGTGGCCCGGCCAGAGACCGACACCGTCTCGGTCCTCGCCGGCTCCCACTACGCCGAGGCCCTGGTGGAGGCCGGCCAGCCCGACCGCGCCATCCACGAACTGCTGGCCGCCACCGGCGGCGAGGGCCTGCCCCGCGTCGAGGAGGCCTACCGCCCCTACTGGTACGAGCTGCTGACCAGGGCGGAGCTGGCCAGGACCGAGGGCGCCCGCCCCAGGGGCGGCCCGGCCCGCCGGCCGGTGGCCCCGCGCGCGCCGGCCGGTCCCGCTTCCCGGCAACCGGTGCCGGCGAGCGGCCCGGCGGGCCTGCCGGCGGCGTGGCGCTGGGCCGAGCTCGCCGAGCGGACGGCCGAGGGGGCTGGCGGTGGCCTGCCGGGGCGGCGGGCGTCGGCGCTGCGCGCCCGGGCCGCGGTGGAGCTGGCCAGCGGGGCGGCCAAGGAGGCGGCGGCCGCGGCGCTCGAGTCCGCGGCGGCGGCCGAGCGGGCCGGGCTGCCGATCGAGTCGGGACGCTCGTTGACGCTCGCCGGCAGGGCGCTGGCGGCGATCGGCGACACCCCGGCGGCGGTCGGCGAGCTGCGGCGCGCCGAGGCCCGGCTGCGGGCCGCCGGCGCCAGCCGTCCGGGGGACGAGGCGGCCCGCCTGCTGCGCCAGCTCGGCGAGAAGGTGGCCCGCGGTGGGCGCCCCGCCGGGTCGTCGCGGGCGGTCGAGGCCACGGCCGGCGGCCTGGGCGGCGGGCTGCGCGCGGTCCAGGCCAGCGGCGCGGGGGCGGCCCTGGCCGCTCGGCTGTCCGCGCGGGAACGCCAGATCGCCGAACTGGTCGCGGCCGGGCAGACGAACAAGCAGATCGCGGCGCAGCTGTTCGTCAGTGAGAAGACAGTGGAAAGCCACGTGACCAAGGTGCTGGCCAAGCTCGGGGTGCCGTCCCGGGCCGCCGTGGGAGCCGTCCTGCGTTCCTGACCAGGTTTCTGGCGCGGATCTCGTGGAGCCTTGACCCGGCGCGCCATCCGTGGAGCCGCCCGCCCGTGGAGCCGCCCGTCCGTGAACGGCGGTTCGCCGGGTGCTGTCGCGCCAGCGTCAATGGCTTTGCCAGCGCGCCCGAGGCCGCCAGCATGACCGCCAGCCCCGCGAATCCGCCCGAACGAATCCAGGTGTCGCCGCCTGGTTCTGGAACCAGGGTTTCTCCCGATGTTTCCGCCGTAGCGGACGGATCAGGCTGAAGCGGGTGGTGGGGATGCGCCACGCGGCCACGCGCGCGACGTATCCCCACCGGACGGGAGGCCTGGACGGAGGCGCGCACAGGCGCGCCGCCGTCCGGGCCGGGACGGAGAACGCATGTCGATGCCAGGGCCGGCGGCGGGACCAGCCGCGCCGCCACGACGGGCCCTCGCGTCCGGCGCGACCGGGCTGGCGGGCGCGCTGCTCGTCGGCGCCGCCGTCGCGGTCGCGCTCGGGGTCTACGGCCAGGCGCACGAGCCGGCGCGCCGCCCGATCTACACCCTCGGTTTCTCCTCGCCGCTGCCCATGAAGGCGTGGCTGACGACCGCGGTCATAGTGTTCGTGATCATCCAGCTGCTCACCGCGCTGTGGATGTGGGGGCGCCTGCCGGGGGCCGGTTCCGCCGGGCCGGGGGTCGCGATCGTCCACCGGTGGAGCGGGGCGGCGGCGTTCGTCATCTCCCTCCCGGTCGCCTTCCACTGCCTGTGGGCGCTCGGCTTCCAGACCGCCGAGACGCGCGTCCTCGTGCACAGCCTCGCCGGCTGCGTGTTCTACGGCGCGTACGCGGCCAAGATGCTCGGCCTGCGGGTGAAGAACCTGCCCGGCTGGGCGTTGCCGGTGCTCGGTGGCCTGGTGTTCACCACGCTGGTCGTGCTGTGGCTGACGGCCTCCCTGTGGTTCTTCACCCAGTCGGGCATTCCTCATGTCTGACGTCACGGCCATGTCTGACGTCAGGGCCGACGGCCCCGCCGCGTCCGACGCCCCGTCCGACAGCCCCACCGCTCGACGGTCAGGCCCCATGTCCGGTCTCGCCCCGAAGGAAGACAGATGACGCAGGACGTCGGCACGCAGGCCCAGCCCGGGGCGCTCACCCGGCGGGCCGTCCCGGCGGTGATCGTGGTCGCCGGCGCGGCCGCCGGCTTCGTCGTGGGCAAGGGCCACGACGAGGCGGGAACCGGTCCCGGCGCGAACGCGAACTCGCCGGGCGGCGCCGACGCCGCCGGCGGTGGCGGCACCCAGCTGGCGACGCTCGACGAGGTGCCCGCCGGCGGCGGCGTGGTGCTGTCCAACGGCATCGTGCTGACGAAGAGCGCCGCCGGGGACGTGAAGGGCTTCTCGGCCGTCTGCACCCACCAGGGCTGCAACGTCTCCGAGGTCGCCGACGGCACGATCAACTGTCCCTGCCACGGCAGCAAGTTCGACGTGGCGACCGGCGCGCCCGTCGCCGGACCCGCCGGCAGCCCGCTGGAGCCGGTGAACGTGACCGTCCGCGACAACGCCGTCTTCGCGGCCTGAGCCGCGACCCAGACCAAGCCACCTGGCCCGCGCTGGCGACTCCCGCGGGCCTGACCAGCCGGTTCAGGTCCACCGCGAGCCCGGCAGAAGAGGGGATCAGCGTGCCACCCGTCGCGCTTCGCGTCAGCACCTCGGACAAGCAGCTCACGCTGCCCGGCGACCGTCCGGCCGTGGTCGGCCGGGGCCGGGACGCGGACGTCGTCATCCAGCACCCCCGGGTGTCGCGTCAGCACGTCTCGCTCGAGCCCGCGCCCGATGGCTGGCTCGCCCGTGACCTCAGCACGAACGGCATGTGGCAGGACGGCCAGCGGGTCGCCGTGGCGCGGATCGGCGCCAGCGAGACCCGGCTGCGGCTCGGCGGCGCGGACGGCCCGGAGCTGACGGTGAGCGCGCTGGTCCCGGCGGCCCCGCCCGCGCCCGCGCCGGCCGAGCCCGATCTCGGCGAGCTCGAGACCAGGCTCGCGCCGAACACCGGCGGCACCCCGCGCCCGGCCCGGCCCGCCGCCCAGGCGCCGGCCCCCGCGCACCAGCCGACGCCCGCGCCAGCGGCGCCTGGCGGCTCGTGGTCCCCGGCGCCGCCGGTGCCCCACCAGCCGGTGCCCCATCAGCCGGCGGCGCCAGCGGCCCGACGCCAGCCGGCCCGGTGGCTGCGGACGGTGCCGACGCTGGTCTGGCTGTTCGCCGCCGCGTTCGCCATCGGCGCGCTGGTGGCCCTCTCCTGAACGATCCGGCCCGGTACGCGCCGCGGCCTGTCAGGAATTGGACACCATTCGGCCGTCCACTCGTTGGGTAATGTATTCCGCTTCTCCGGACTGGTCATGGCCGAGACCGGGTGCCCGAAAAATCCTCACCATTTCTTTAACAGATCCCGGTTCGTTGGGCCGCGCACCGGCTGATCCTCGGCCTACTGTCAGATCCGTGGGAACCTCCACCTCCAGAAAGGTCTGACATGACGCGGTCTGACGTGACCCGGGACACCACATCGCTGGCCGAACCGGACGATTCCCCGGTGAGAACGGCGACCCTCAGCCGGCGCGCGACACTGCCACTGGTCGCCGTCGCCATCGGCGCCTCCGGCTACCTCGTGGCCGCCTGCGGCTCCTCCGACGACGACGACACGCCGGACAGCTCGACCGCGCCCCCGGCTCCCGCCACCAGCGCGGACCCGGGCGGCGCCGGCGGGACGGGCCCGGCCGAAGACAGCCTCGCCAGCGACTCCGAGGTGCCCGCCGGCGGCGGCCTGGTCGTGCCCGACAAGAAGGTCGTGCTGACCCGCGACGACAGCGGCACGGTCCACGCGTTCAGCGCCGTCTGCACCCACCAGGGCTGCCTGGTCAGCGGTGTCGCCGACGGCACGATCAACTGCGCCTGCCACGGCAGCAAGTTCAACGCGTCGACCGGCGCGCCCGTCGCCGGCCCCGCGACCAGCCCGCTCGCCCCGGTCGCGGTCACCGTCCAGGACGGCGGCATCTTCCTGTCCTGACGCATGACGCCCCGATCTCCTGACGGCCCCGATCTCCTGACACCCTGACCTCCTGACGTCCCAGGCCCGACGAGGGCTGCCTCCAAGGAGCCGGACACGGCGCCGCGCCATCCCCGGCCGGCGCCTTCCGGTCGTCTCGCGCCCCCGCGAGTCCACCCACCAGTTCGATCCGTCGGCCGGCGCCGGCCCCGGGGGGGGGGGTAATAAAAAATC
>NZ_JADWYU010000105.1:0-25884 GCF_016786325.1 Frankia nepalensis
GGAGTAGGCGCTGTTGAGCAGCACCCGGGAGTTGTTCTGGAACAGCGACGCGCCGCCGATCGCCGGCTTCACGTAGTCGTCCTGGCTCGGCCAGTAGGTCGTGCCGAAGTAGGTGAGCGACGTCTGGCTGGCGCCGATGTGGAAGTGCACCGGGAGCTTGAGCCCCGCGCAGACCTCCCAGAAGGGGTCCCAGGCGCGGTCGCCGAGGTCCGGCGAGCCGGAGTCCTGCGGGTCGGCGGTCATGTTGACCCCGCGGTAGCCCAGGGTGGCGCAGCGCTCGGCCTCGCGGACGCAGGCCTCGATGTCCCACGCAGGCATGATCGGCATCGGCAGCAGCCGGTTGCCCGACCCCTCCTGCACCTCCGCCAGGGCGTCGTTGTAGAGCTGGACGCAGAGCAGGAGAAGGGTGGAGTCGCTGACGTTCTTGCGCAGGTTCTGCCCGCCGATGCCGATGGCGTTCGGGTAGAGCACCTGCGTGTGGATGCCGAGCTCGTCCATCAGGCGCAGACGCTCCGCCGGGTCCCACGCCGCCGGGTGCACGTCGCGGATGCCCCACGATCCACCCTGGGACTCGCGGAACGGGTGCTTCTTCCCGTCATGGTCGATGGTGCCGCCCGACCCCGCCTTGCCGAACGTCTTGCCCTCGATCACCCACATGTCCATGCCGTCGATGTTCACGACATGAGGCACCCGGTCCTCGTAACCCTTCGGCGCCCGTTCCGTGAAAAGATCGTGACGCTCGGTCATGTGCGAGTCCGCGTCGACCACCCGCAGACCGTCAGCCAACCTGACCACTCTGGCCTCCTTGTATCGGTGGCACCGCGCCCGCCCGACAGAAACTAAGTACACGCTCACTCTAATCACCTGACGCCCGCGACGGCGACGTTTGCCGCGTGATGGCGACTTCCTCGGCCGCGCGGTCGGCCGCACGGGCGGCGCCGAGCGGGCTCCGCACCCGGCCGCGTCCGCGCCGGAACCCTCAGCGACCGTCGACTGACGCTTCGCCGGCGCCGTCGGCGAGGTTGCCGGCCAGGCGGCCAAGCAGGGTCCGCAGGGACGCGATCTCCTCGGGCGCGATACCGGCCCGCAGGCGAGCGTCGAAGGCCATCGCCGCGGCTGCCATCCGCTTGAACGCAGCCTCGCCATCCTCGGTGAGCTCGACGAGGTGAACCCGCCGGTTGTCCGGGTCGCGGCGGCGGGTGATCAGCCCGGTCACCTCCAGGGTGTTGAGGTGGTGCGTCAGCGTCGGCCCCTGGATTCCGACGGCCGCCGCGAGCTCCCGCTGGTTCCCCAGCTGCCGCGTCTTCAGCGAAACCATGATCAACCAGGTGGGCAGCGAGCCGCCCGCGGCCGCCAGCTCCCCGTCGAAGGCGCGACTGACCGCCCGCGCGGTGCTGGTCAGGAGCAGGCCGATGGGCGGGCTCTCGAACGGCGGCCGTGGCATGCGCCAAGCCTACCCAGAAACGATAGCCATCGAACAGATTGACATCTAATCGTTAGACGCCTAACGTTCCTCTCATGACGGATCTCGACCAGCGGCCCATCCCGCCAGGAGCCCCCGGCACGACGGCGACAGAGCCGACGGCGACAGAGCCGACGACGACAGAGCCGACGACGAACACGACGAAGGAGACCGCGATGACGAACGACCCGACGACCAACGAGCCCCTGCCGGGCGAGGCGGTCGCGGACGGGCCCGCGACAGGCGAGCCAGCGCCGGGCCCGCCCCAGCCAGAGCCCGCCGGAGCCGAGGACCTGCGCCGCCTCGGCGAGGGACGTTTCCTCAGCCTCACCACCTACCGCCGGGACGGGACTCCCGTCGCCACCCCGGTGTGGACGGTCGCCGACGGCCAGCGCCTGCTGGTGTGGACCAACGGGACGACCGCCAAGGTGAAGCGGCTGCGGCACACCGACCGCGTGCTGCTCGCCGGGTGCGACGCCCGCGGGAACGTCCAGGGCGCGTCCGTCCTCGGCACGGCCCGGGTCCTCCCCGACTCGGAGCTCGCTCTCGTGGAGCGGTCGATGAAGGCGAAGTACCGCGTCGGCTTTCCCCTCATGCGCGCCGCCGTCCGCGCCCGCGGCCTGGTTGGCCGAACCACCTCCGCGCCCCACGTCGGCATCGAGATCACCGTCGGCCCCTCGGCCGCCGGTCCGAGTCCGACAGCGGGAGCCTGACAGCGACGACCACCGACGGCCCGGACTGGCTCCCTTGGCGCGTAGGAGGTGGCGCGTAGGCGGCGGTGGCCACCTCGTCGCCGTCGGCGATTCCGCTCGTTGTGACCAGGCACGTCCTACGATCGGCCGTGTGATGTCGTCGCCCGGGGTTCCGGCCGGATCCGCGAAGCCGATCCGGGAGGTCGTGGTCGTCCCCGCCGCCAGCGCCGTGCTGCTGCGCGATCAGCCGACCGGGCCGGAGGTGCTGCTGCTGCGGCGCGGCCTCACCGCGTCCTTCGCGCCGGGAGCGTGGGTCTTCCCCGGCGGGCGGGTCGATCCCGGCGACCTCGGCGACCAGGCCGCCGACGAGCCGTCCGCCGAGCTGGCCGCGGCCCGCCGCGCCGCCGCGCGGGAGACCGCGGAGGAAGCCGGGCTGACGATCGACGGGGCCGGACTGACCCCGCTGGCGCGCTGGTGCCCGCCCGCCACGGCGCCACGCCGCTTCCTGACCTGGATCCTGCTCGGCCGCGTGCCCGACCAGGACGTCACGGTGGACGGCGCCGAGATCATCGACCATCGGTGGGTGCGCCCGGCGGACGCCCTGGCCGCGCGCGACCAGGGCGACCTCGAGCTGCTGCCGCCGACCTGGGTGACGCTGTGGAGCCTCGCCCGGCATCCCAGCGTCGCCGACGCCCTGGCCACCGCGGCGGCCACGCCGCCCGAGCTGTTCGAGACCCAGTTCGCCCAGGTACCCGGCGGTCTGCTCGCGATCTGGCACGGCGACGCCGACTACACGAACACCGAACACACGAACGGCGAGTACACGAACGGCGGGCAGGCCAGCACGGCTGCCCCGGCCCATGAGAGCGCCCGGCACCGCCTGTGGATGGTCGACACCGGCTGGCGCTACGAACGCACCATCTGAGCGCCAGCCGCTCGGCCCATGGCCGCCCCGGTCCGCGTCGCTGCCTGCCCGGTCGGCGACGCGGGGGCACGTGTCACATGCGGGGCGGCGGCGGTGCTCTACAGGTGTGGACATCGTAGTGCACGGTGGAAGCGCGCTGGCCCCTCCGGACGGGCGCGGCGCGGCGGCCACGCGAGCCGAGCGGGAGGGCGGCATGGCGTTGTCGACTCCGCCGAGGCGAGGGCCCGTCCGGGCCGACCTCGAACCGGTCTTCCGCGCCGCCTACCCCCGGGTCGTCGCCGTCGCCGCCCGTGTGCTCGGCTCTCGGGACGAGGCCGAGGACGTGGCGCAGGAGGTGTTCCTGACGTTCGGCCGCTCCTCGGTGCCGGCGGGCGAGGCACTGGGCTGGCTGTCGGTCGCCGCGGCGCACACCGCGCTGAACCACCTGCGCTCCGGCCGTCGCCGCGCCCGGCGCGAGGAGGCCGCCGGTGGCGGCGAGGCCGTCTGCCCCGACATCGCCGAGACGGTCGTGGTCCTCGACGAGCGGCGCCGCGTGCGGGCGGCGCTGGCCCGGCTGCCCCGCCGGCAGGCCGTCGCCCTCGTCCTGCGGCACAGCGGCCTGAGCTATGCCGAGGTCGCCGCCGCCCTTGGTCTTTCCCCCGGCAGCGTGGGCACCACGGTGCGACGCGCCGAGTCCGCCCTGCGCAAGGAGGTGAACCGTCATGCGTCATCCGGCTGACGGCACGCTGCGCCGGCTCGTCGACGACCCGGTCGGCGTCGGCGACGCCGACCGCGAGCATGTCGCGCGCTGCCCGGTCTGCCTGTCCGGTCTGGCGGCCGCGAGCCAGGACGCGGCGGCGACCGGCACGGCCCTGGACGTCGATCCCGACGTGGACCTGGACCTGGACGTGGACGCGGCGTGGCGCCGCCTGTCGCGCGCGGTCGCGGCGCGGGAGAGGCCGCGGGTGCCCGCGTCCGCCCCCGTTCCCCGCTGGCGCGCGGCGCTGCGCAGCCCGGTGGTCGCCGCCGTCGGCGTCCTCGCCCTGCTGGCCGGGGCAGGCGCCGCGGCCGCCGCGGACTGGGTGCAGGTCTTTCGGACCGAGCGGATCGCGCCGCTCGCGATCACTCAGGCCGATCTGGTCGCGCTGCCCGACCTGTCCGCCTACGGCACCGTCGAACAGGTCGCGGACGCCGACGTCCGCGAGGTGGCCGACGCGGCCGCGGCCGAGGAGGCGGCCGGGCTTCCCGCCCCGCGGGTGGGTGAGCTGCCCCGCGGCGTGACGGGAGAGCCGACTTTCCGGGTCGGCGACCAGCTGAGCATGGTGTTCACCTTCTCCGCCGAGAAGGCCGCGCGCGCCGCCGAGGCGGCCGGTGAGCCGCTGCCGCCGCCGCCCGCCGGGCTCGACGGCAGCCAGTTCCGGCTGGTCGCCGGCCCGGGGCTCGCCGCGGTCTGGGGAGCGTCGCGCGGCGTGCCGACCATGATCGCCGCCCGGGCGGTCGCGCCCACCGCCTACTCCTCGGGCGTCCCGTTCGAGACGGCCCGCGACTACCTGCTGTCCCTGCCAGGGCTGCCCGCCGACGTCGCGTCGGGGCTGCGGAGCTTCTCCGGCGACGGGACGACGCTGCCCCTGCCGGTGCCGGCCGAGGAGATGACGAGCTCGACCGCCGACGTGGGCGGCGCGCCGGCCACGGTGCTCACCTCGCGGGACGGCGCGATGGTGGCCGTGGTCTGGGTGGAGGACGGCGTCGTGACCGCGGTGGCCGGTTCGCTGAGCTCCGACGAGGCGCTGTCGGTGGCCCGCGGGCTGCGGCGGGGCCGGTGACCGCCGGTCCCACCGCCCGGCCGGGCGGCCTGGGCGTCGACGAGGCGCGGCGGCTCGCCGAGCTGCCGCCCTCGCCGGCGGTGTGGTGCTCGGGCCTGCGCAAGCGGTACGGGCGGCAGACCGCGGTCGACGGCGTGTCCTTCACCGTCGGCCGCGGCGAGATCGTTGGCCTCCTCGGGCCGAACGGAGCCGGCAAGACCAGCGTCATCAAGATCCTCCTCGGCCTGGTCCGGCCCGACGCCGGGGAGGTGCTGCTGCTCGGGCGGCCCGCGCGTGACCCGCGCTCCCGCGCCCGGGTCGGCTATCTGCCCGAGCTCTTCCGGTACCAGCCGTGGCTCACTCCGGGCGAGGTGCTGGCGCTGCACGTCCGGCTCGCGGGCGTGGCCGTGCCGGCCGAGGAACGGCGGGCGTGCCTGGCCACCGTCGGCCTCGCCGACCGGGCGGACGACCGGGTGGGCGGTTTCTCCAAGGGCATGCAGCAGCGGCTCGGGCTGGCCGTCGCGCTGGTGGCCCGCCCGGAGCTCGTCGTCCTCGACGAGCCGACGAGCGCCCTGGACCCGGTCGGCCGGGCCGACGTCCGGGACCTGCTGCTCGCGCTGCGGTCCCGCCAGGTCGCCGTCCTGCTCAACTCGCACCTCATCGGCGAGGTGGAGCGCGTCTGCGACCGGGTCGTCATCCTCGACAAGGGCCGGGTCGCGGCCGCCGGCAGCCTGCCCGAGCTGCTCGGCCGGCGCGAGCTGCGGCTGCGGCTCGGCGGGGTGAGCGCGGGAGCGGAACAACGGCTCGCCGCCGTCGGCCCGCTCACCCGCGACGGGGACTCCTTCACCGTCGCGCTGCCCGCCGAGGCCGACCCGACCACCGTGCCGGACCTGGTGGCCGACCTGGTCGCCCTCGGCGTCCGGGTGCACGCCGTCGAGCCCGGGCGGATCAGCCTCGAGGAACGGCTGCTGGGCATCCTGCGCGCCGGTCGGGAAGGTGACCGGTGACGACGGCCGCGCGGACCGTGCTCACTCTCGCGGCGCTGACCCTGAAGGAGGCCGCGCGCCGGCGCGTGCTGCGCGCGCTCGCCGCGCTGACGGTCGTGCTGCTGGCGCTCAGCGCCTGGGGGTTCTCCCGCATCGCCGCCGAGACCGACTCGCTCACCAGCGGAGAGGCCAAGCTGGTGGCCTCCCAGGTCCTCAACCTGGTGATGTTCGGCATGAGCCTGATCGCCGCGCTCGGCACGGCGTTCCTCGCGGGCCCCACCCTGGCCGGCGAGATCGAGTCGGGGATGGCGCTGTCGGTCCTGGCACGGCCGGTCCACCGCTCGGCGGTGCTGGTGGGCAAGTGGCTCGGGCTCGTGGCCTTCGGCAGCGGGTTCGTGGCCGTGGCCGGGCTCGCCCAGTTCCTCATCGTCCGAGCGACGGTGGGCTACTGGCCGCCGCAGCCGGTCGCGGGGCTCGCGCTGCTCGCGGCGCAGACGACGGTCCTGCTGACCCTGGGCCTGCTGCTGGCCACCGTCGTCTCGCCGATGGCCTCCGGCATCGTGTCGGTCGGTCTCTTCGGCGCCACCTGGATCGCGGGCGTGGTGAGCGGGATCGGCGAGGTCCTGCGCAACGAGTCCCTGGCCCGGGTCGGCACCGTCTCCCGGATGGTGCTCCCGACCGACGGGCTCTGGCGGGGCGCCATGCACTCCTTCCAGGACCCGACCGCCCTGGCCCAGTTCGGCGCCGAGATGGATGGCTTCCCGTTCCTGAGCCTGGCTCCGCTCACCCTGACCTACCTCGCCTGGACCGCCGTCTGGGTCGCCCTCATCCTCGCCCTCACCAGCGTTTCCTTCCTCCGCCGCGATCTGTGACCCGCCCGCCGGCGGGTTGAGCCGGCCGGGGCCGGAGGCCGCTGGCCGGTCCGGCGATCCGGTGGCCGGTGCCGCGCCGGCAATGGCGTGCCGGCCGGTTCGCCGGGTGGAGCGCGTCGCGGGTTTCGGACCGACGGGCCAGGCCGCCACCGGTCAGGCCGTCACCAGAGTTGAACACGTTCAACTCTGGGCCTAAGCTGGCCTGGAGTCCTTCGCCGACCCCTGGGAGACGCGCGTGCCCGGCGATGCAGCGAGTTCGGATGGCCCCCGCCCGGTGAGCGGGAAAGGTGCCGCGACGCGGGCGGTGATTCTCGAAACCGCGTTGGCGTCGTTCCGGGACCGCGGATACGACCGGACGACGATGCGGCAGGTCGCCGAGGCAGCCGGAGTCTCCCTCGGGAACGCCTACTACTACTTCGGCTCCAAGGAAGAGCTCGTCCAGGAGTTCTACGCCGCGATCCAGGTGGGGCATCGGCACCGGGCGGCCGACGCGCTGCGGTCGCGCGACCTCGTGGACCGGCTGCGCGGGGTGCTGCACGCCGGGATCGACGAGATGGCGCCGTACCACTCCTTCGCCGGCTCGTTCATCAAGGTGGCGATCTCGCCCGCGTCGGCGTCCAGCCCGTTCAGCCCCGAGTCGGCCGTCGCCCGGCAGGCCGCGATCGGCCTGTTCCGGGAGGTGCTCGCCGGGTCCGACGCCCGCCCCGGCGGCCCGCTCGCCCGGGACCTGCCCGAGCTGCTCTGGCTCGCCTATCTCGGCATCACCCTGTTCTGGGTCCACGACACCTCGCCGGACCAGGCGCGCACCCGGCGGCTGGTGGACACGGCCGCGCCGCTCGTCGGCCGTCTGGTCACGCTGAGCCGGCTGCCGGTGCTGCGCGCCGCCGCCGCCGACGTGCACACCCTGCTGACGGCCCTGCGGCCGCGCGACGCCCACCGATGACGACACCGAGCGGGAGCCGGGACCAATGAAGATCATCCTTCCTGGCGGTACCGGCCATCTGGGCCGGCTGCTCACCCGCGCGCTCGACGGGGCGGGGCACGAGGTGGTCGTCGTCAGCCGGCGCGCGGACGCGCGGGTGCCGGGGGCGCGCACCGTGCCCTGGGACGGGCGGACCGCGGGCGCCTGGACGGCCGAGGTCGACGGCGCCGACGCGGTGGTCAACCTGGCCGGGCGCAGTGTGAGCTGCCGGTACACCGAGCCCAACCTGCGGGAGATGATGGCCTCCCGGGTGGACTCGGCCGCCGCCGTGGGCGCGGCGATCGCCCAGGCCGCCAGGCCACCGCGGGTGTGGCTGCAGATGAGCACGGCCACGATCTACGCGCACAGTCACGACCGGCCCAACGACGAGGCGACGGGAGTCATCGGCGGCGGCGAGGACGGTGTGCCGGCCTACTGGGCCTACAGCGTCGACATCGCGCGCCAGTGGGAACGCGCGCAGACCGAGGCGCCGACCCCGGGCACCCGCAAGGTCGCGCTCCGGACGAGCATCGTGCTGGCTCCTGGCCGCGGCGGGGCGTTCGATCTGCTGTGGCGGCTGACCCGGTGTGGCCTCGGCGGTCCGGTCGCCGGCGGCCGGCAGTACATGTCCTGGATCCACGGCCGCGACTTCACGCGGGCCGTCGAGTTCCTGGTGGCACGCGACGACCTGGCGGGGCCGGTCAACCTGGCCTCCCCCAACCCGCTGCCGTTGCGCGCCTTCATGGCGGGCCTGCGCGAGGCCGCGGGTGTGCGGGTGGGGCTGCCGGCGACGAGGTGGATGGCCGAGCTCGGCGCGTTCGCGCTGCGCAGCGACACCGAGCTGCTGCTGAAGAGCCGTCGGGTCGTGCCAGGGCGGCTGCTTGGCGCGGGCTTCGCCTTCGACCTCCCCGACTGGCCCGCCGCCGCCCGCGACCTCGCGGCCCTCGTCCGCGCGGGCGAGGGCGCGTAGCGCCGGCCCGGCCATTTCCACCCTTCGTCGTTCCGCGCGAAGAGCATCCAATCCGCCAGGTCCATCAGATCTATGCGCATCTCTGGCGGGAAAGAATGTCACTCGCTGTTCCGGCCGTCCTGTTGGGCAAGGCCGAGTCCGGCGACGTCACCGCCACCGAGTTCGTCGACCGCGCGCGGCAGTCGCCGCCCTACGCATGGGGCGTCGTCAGCCAGGACGCCGCCGCGACGCGACGCGAACCGTGACGGGTACCCACTCCGGACTTTCCGGGACAAGGCGCGCGCGGGCCCCGGTCGGCGCGGGCCCGGCGACCTCAGTCACACCTGGTTATGGCGCACCGGGCATCGACCTACCCTCGCCGCTCGGCACGGTGGCAATACCACTACGCTCACGCACCATGCGGGACGGGACAAAGGCCTGTTGTGATAGTTGACCGGGGAAGGATAGCCGCAGCGTTACCCGGTTACACCCTGGGTGACGAAATCGGGTCCGGATCCTTCGGGCTGGTGGTGGCCGGATGGCACCGGCATCTGCAGCGCGACGTCGCGATCAAGGTAGTCGCGGCGGGCAGGCGCGGCAAGGGGCACGCCGGCCCCGCCATCACCGAGGGGCGGATCCTGGCGAGCCTGGACAACCCCCACATCGTCCGCGTCTACGATCACGTCGACTCGGACGATCTGCATCTGATCGTCATGGAGAGGCTCTCCGGAGGAACGCTCTCCGACAGGGTGCCGGAGCTCGGCCCCCGTGAAGCGTGCGCGGTGGGCCTGGCGGTGGCCGACGCGCTGTCCGCCGCCCATGCTCGCGGCGTCCTGCACCGTGACATCAAGCCCGACAACGTGTTGTTCGACCGCTCCGGGATGCCGAAGGTGGTCGACTTCGGGATCGCCAAGCTGATCCGCGGCTCGGCGGCGACAGCCAGCCGGGTGTTCGGCACGCCCATGTTCATGGCGCCCGAGCAGTTCGAGGCGGGCCGGCTCGGGCCCTACACCGACGTCTACGCGCTCGGAGCCGTGCTCTACCTCCTGATGGCCGGCCACGCGCCCCGCGAGTACCCGGGCGCCGAGCCGGCCGGTACCTCCGCCATCCCCTCGCCGCGCCAGTACCACGACCGGCGTCCTCCGGGCGATCGCCCGCACGCTCCCGTCGGCGTTCCCGACGCCGTGGCCGCGGTGATCCTGCGCGCGCTGGACCGGGAGGCAGCGCGGCGGACGCCGTCCGCGCGCTCCTTCGCGCTGGACCTCGCCGGCGCCGCCACCGGCGCCTACGGCCCCGGGTGGCTCGCCAGGACGGGCATCCCGGTCCGGCTCGCCGACGAGGTGCGGGCCGCGGCGGAACGGCCCGACGCCTTCGCGGGCATCGCGACGGCGCGGTTCATCACCGTCGCGGCGCGAGCCAGCACGGCCGTCCCGGCCGACGACCCGGCCGTCGGTCCCGACCGCGCGAAGCTCAACGGCGACGGAGATCCGGAGCCGGAGGAGAACCCGGCCGGCCCGACCGCCGGGTCCTCGGCCCACGAGGCGGCCCCGGCCGGCCCGGACGGCCTCCCGCCCCCCGCGGGCGGCCGCCAGGGCCGGCGCGGCGGGCTTCATCGCCGCCCGAACCCCCGGCCGGGCGCGCCCGCGCGCACCTGGTCGCGGCCCCGCTATCGGTATGTCGCGGCCGCGGTCGCGGTGCTCATCGCCGCGACGACGGGCTCAGCTCTCGCGCTGAGCGGTGGGGACCTGCCCGGGGCCGCCGGCCAGCTGCCCACGCCCAGCCCGCCGCCGGCGACCGGCGCCACCGTGGCGTCAGCCCCGCCGACCGCGTCGGCCGCGTCGGCCGCCCCACCGTCGCCGCCGTCGGCCGACGAGATCAGGCCGCGGCTGCTGGGCGCGCCGTTGCCCACCGGCACCGACTGGGCAACCAGCGCGATCTTCTCCCCCAGCTCCCCGATACTGATCACCGCCAACCGGGACGGAAGTCTGCGCCAGTGGAACATCGAGGATCCGGCCAGGCCACGCGCTCTGGACGAGCGATTGACGGTCAACGGGCTCGCCGGGGTGGCGTTGTCGCCGGACGGGCGGATCCTGGCCGCGAGCACGAGAGCCCGCGCATCCGATCTTCCCGACGTGGGCCCGCCCTCACTGCGGCTCTGGGACACCTCCGTCCCGGGCGTCCTTCGGCTGCTCGGCTCCGTGCCAGCCCACCTGGACACGGTGATATCGGTGGCCTTCCATCCCCGGCGCCACCTTCTGGCCACGAGCAGCTGGGACAAAACCGTACAGCTGTGGGACGTCAGCAACCCGCGCCTGCCGGTTCCGCTGGGCACGCCGCTCACCGGCCACACCCACTGGGTGTTCCCGGTGGCCTTCTCGGCGGACGGGAATCTGCTGGCCAGCGGCAGCATTGACGGCACCGTGCGGCTGTGGGACGTCAGCAACCCGCTCCTGCCACGGCCGGTGGGCAGGCCGCTCGCCGGTCACAGCGCCGGCGCGTACTCGCTCGCCTTCGCGCCGAACGGGCGCGTCCTGGCCAGCGGCGCGACCGACGGCACGATAAGGCTGTGGGACGTGTCCGACCCGGCCAACGTCCGCCCGCTCGGCGCTCCGATCACCGAGCACTACGACCGGGTCTGGAACCTGGCCTTCTCGCCAGGGGGCGACGTCCTCGCCAGCGCGAGCGCCGACCTCACTGCCCGGCTGTGGGACGTGCACGACCCGGCCAACCCTCGCCGGATCGGCGAGCCGCTAAGCCACCCCGACATCGTGATGGCGGTGTCCTTCAGCGCGGATGGCCGCCATCTCGCCACCGCCAGCTGGGATCACATGGTGCGGCTGTGGTCACTGGCCTGACGGCCACGCATCCGCCGGCGTCGGCGCCGAGCATGCCACCAAGCCGCCGCTTGACCTGAAGTGGACGTGAGGAAGCAGCCTGAGCTCATGACAGAGCTGAGGCAGACGACGACGGCGGCGCAGCCCGATGACGCGGCTCGGGCGGCGGATCTGGCGGCGATCAGGGACGTCGTGGCCACCGTCGAGCACACGCAGCAGCACGAACTCGTCGACGAGTTCCTCGAGCTCTTCCGGGCCGACGCGATCTGGACGACGGGGCACGGCCGGCGGCTGTTCGGCCGGGACGAGATCTCCGCGTTCGCCCGGCAGGTGCTCCCCGGCGCGATGGCGAACCTGCGCGGCTGGTACGAGGTGGTCCACGTGCTCTTCATCCGGCCGGACGTGGCGGCGGTGAAGGTACGGCAGCGCTACACGAGGCCGGACGGGGAGCCGATCGAGGGCGAGAGCGAGGGCAGCCCGCTGTACGTCATGGCGAAGGAGGACGGGCACTGGCGGCTGGTCGCCTGCCAGAACACGGGGGTCATCGACGAGTAGGCCGTCACGGCCGGCGGCTCCCGACCCCTCCTCGGGCGGGAGGAGGGACCGGGCGAGGCGCCGCGGCGGGCCAGGGCGGGCCTTGGTGAGGGTCCTTCGATCCGATCGTGGGCGCGAGGTCCCTCGGTCAGCCCGGTTCGATGATCATGTCGCGCCATCGGCCGATCTGGTCGTGCGTCGCGCCGTTGGCGACGAGGAATCCGGCCACGCCGCCCGGGGCGGCATCCACGATCTCGAGGACGGCGGCGATCGCCCGGGGGTCGACGGCGGGCGCGGCCCGGGGAAGCTGGCCCGAGGTGGCCCGCTCCCGCAGGTGCCGGTATTCCTCCCGACGGGCCAGCGCCTCCCGGATGAGCTGGATCCGCTGTTCCGTGGCCTGGTAGTCCGCGACGATCGCGTCGCGGTCGACGCCGGCGACCGCGAGCAGCACCGCCACGGTGACGCCCGTGCGGTCCTTGCCCGCCGCGCAGTGCACCAGCGCCGGGGTGCGTGGCCCGGACACGAGGAACTCCAGGACGCGAGCCAGCCCGGGACCGGCCGACTCGAGCATGCGCGCGTACAGCTTGGCGTAGTCGTAGCCGGCCGCCTTCTCGCGCATCACGGCGGGGTCGGTGAGGCCGGTGAGGTCCAGCAGCGGCTCGTGGAGCCAGGTGATGCCAAGGCGCGGGAACCACTCGGCTTCCCGAGGATTCTCGAAGGGCGCGCGTAGATCGACCACGCCACGCAGTCCGACGTCCTCACGCAGCAGTTCGATGTCCTCGGGAGTGAGGTTGTCGAGGCTGTCACCGCGGAGCAGCACCCGAGGCCGGACGGTGCCCCCGGCGGCGGGTAGCCCGCCGAGGTCCCGCACGTTGTGAGCCCCGGCGAGCTCGATCCAACGAGGTATGTGGTGGGCGGTAGTCACCCTGAGACCGTAAAGCCGATCGGTGAAGCGCGGGTGAACATGCATCCGTCGTCCCGCGGCCCACGAGAGTAGCAGGCTCGAGCCGAACCACCAAACGTCACCAGATCGGCGTTCTCGGTGACAGCAAGGTGCGACAAGAACCGCCTGACGGCTACCCGACAGCCGGCGGACGGTCCCACGGCAAAGTGGGTGAATCGGCCCCAATATGCTGACCGCGGTGCACGGGCACCCGTGTGGCCGAACCGTGGTTCGGCGGCGCGCGGAGCCCGCGGAGCCAGACAGATCGTGTGCCGGCCCCGGACCGCCTCCAGCGCCATCCGCGACGAGAAGGGTGCTGGGCGACTTGTACGGCGGGCCCCAACCCGGACGACGGAGGACTGGATGACCATGGCGGCGGAGCACGGCACGGACGAGCGCCCGCTCAGCCTGATGGATCTGGCGCTCCTGAGGTACCAGGAAAGCAACCACGCCACGCCAATCGCCCTCGGCTATCTCCTGCGGGTCACCGGGGAATGCGATCTCGACGCCGTGCGGGCCGCCGCGGCCGACCGGCTGCGCCGGTTCCCGGCGCTCACCGAGCGGCTGGCCTATCCGCGGGGCGCGTCAGGCCAGCCGGTCTGGGCTCGGCGACCCGACGTCGACGTGTCCGCGCACATCCGGGAGCACCTGCTGCCGGCGGGCGCCGGGGAGGCCGGCCTCGCCGCCTTCGTCGAGCGGCAGTACCGGGTCCCGGTCCCGCTGGACGCCCCGCCGTGGCAGGTATGGCTGCTGCGGGAGCCCGGCTCACGCGAGACCACGGTCCTGTTCCGCGCCAGCCACGTCTGGCTGGACGGAGGCGCGCTGCACCGGGCGCTGGACCTGCTGTTCGGCGTGGGTGGCGACGCCGGAGCCGCGCGGTCGCAGTGGCGGCGCGATGGGCGGTCCACGCCGCTGGCGGTGGCGTCGGCTGTCCTGAACTCGCTCACCTGGGCGGCGCGGTCCAGCGGTCTGCCCGCGCTGGCCCGGCCGCTCTCGGGTGAGGTGCGCCTGCGCTGGGCGACGACCAGCACCGACCGGCTGCGCGTCCTGGGCCGCGCCTACGGCACCAGCGTCAACGATGTCTTCCTGGTGGCACTGTCCGAGGCGGTCGACGCGTGGACCGAGCCGGCGGACCGCCGCCAGGCGCCACGGGCCCTGATGGCGATGAGCTCCCGCCGGCCGGATGAGCAGGACATTCTCAGCAACTTCATGGTCGGCGCCCGCATCAGGCTGCCCTGTGGTCTGGATGCGCCTCAGCGTCGGTTCGAGGTGATCCGAGGCCAGACCGCCCGGCTCCGCACCGGCCCTCGGTCGGGCGCCGGCGAGCGCTGGTGCTTCGAGAAGGTGCCAGCCCGCTTCCGGCCGGCCGCGGTGGCGATGGGCATACGCCCCCTGCGGGCCGCGGTGTCGACGTCCAACCTCGGCGTCTTCGCCGCGCCGATGGAGGTCGCCGGCCACCCGGTCACCACCGCTATTCCGGTGCCGGTCCGGCTGCCGGGGCAGCGGGCGTTCCTCGTCCTGGGAAGCCTCGCGCCCACGGACAGCCAGCCCCGGACGACGTCTCTCGGTGTCGTGACGGACCGCAACGTCCCGAACGGCGGGTCGCTGCCCGACCTGTGGCTGGCCGCGCTCGACCGCCTCGAGCGGGCGGCCGGCCTGCCCGCCTTTCCCGCCGACGCCCCGCCCGCCCCCAAGCCGGCCGCCGTCTTCTGAGCCCCCCGGCTCCTGAGCTCCGCGGCCTTCCGAATGTCGTCCGCCATCGGCGACGCGGGACCGTAGCCGCGGCGCCGGTCCGTGGAAATGCCACCGGCTGGTCGTGAAAGCCTGCGCCGCGGCCACGGTGGTGGCCCGGCACTGGTGGCGGCGGTGGCCCGGCGTTCCGCCTGATGGGGGGCGTGGGCGGAACGCCGGGCCATCCCTCTTTGGTGCGCACTACTCCTTACGAAGGCGAGCCTCCCCCACGCTCGGCTCGCCTGTCATCGAATTTCAGTCGCAGACCCAGACGGACCTCTCGGGAACCCAACGCCGATGCCCGTTCTCCCACACCCAGTGGCCACTTACATGACGCCAGTAACAGTGGACCGCGGCGTTGGTGACATCACTCGGAGGTGGTGAGGCCACAGCGGGAGCCGCGGACAGAACCGAGCCCAGCGCCGCGGCCACGACCAGCAGGGGATATTTCCGACTCATTCGGGGTGCCATGTCCGCTCCCTCCGGCGCATTGCGCCGTCTCATCGAGGAAGTTCCGGCCGGATTGCAGGGCGGGGATACCCTCCGTCACCGGGAGGCAACCATATCCGGGACTTTCGCGGATCATGCGGGATCGCCGGTCCCGACGGTCTGCCAGGGATATGCGGCGCGGAGCCCGCCCGAAACAGCGACGGGTGGACCCAGGACGCCGGTGCCCGCCAGTCCGACGGTCGTGCAGCACACCACCGCCCGACCGCGCGACAACCCGACGACAATCTGTGTTCGGGTCGGGAACAGCCTGCCGGCAAGGCATGTTGCCGGTGAGCATGACCATTGCGGGACCTATCGGTATCGCCGGCCTGAACCTCGACGCGACGGCCGAGCCGGCCGAGGAGATAGACGCGGCCGCGAGGCTGGAAGAACTGGGATATCAGACGCTCTGGCTGCCAGGCAGCCTGCCTCCGATCGACACGATCATCCGCGGCACGACGACGCTGCGGGTCGCCAGCGGAATCATCTCCGTGGACCGGGTGCCGGCCACTGAGGTCGCGGCGACCTACGCCGCGCTGGAGGCCGACTATCCCGGCCGATTCGTCGTCGGCCTCGGCGGGGCGCACGGGCCGAAGCCGTTGCCGACACTCAACGCCTACCTGGACGCGTTGGACACCGCCACGCCGGTGGTACCCGCGTCGGAGCGCGTTCTCGCCGCGCTCGGCCCGCGGATGCTCGGCCTGTCCCGCGAACGGGCGGGCGGCGCCTACCCCTATCTGGTCACCCCGGACTACGTGGCCGACGCGCGCAAACTGCTCGGCGACGGGCCGGCGCTCGCGGTGCTGGTACCGGTCATTCCCTTCTCGGATCCCGATGCCGCCCGAGAGATCGCTCGCGCCTCGCTGGGCTTCTTCACCACGGTTCCTGGCTATCGCCGCAATTTCGGGCGCATGGGTTTCGACGAGGCGGACATCACCGGGCTCAGCGACACCTTCGTGGACGGCGTCACGATATGGGGCGATCTGGAGGCGATCGTGACCCGGATCGCCGAGTATCGCGCGGCCGGAGCCGACCAGGTGGTGCTTGGCCTTCGTCTGCCCCAGGCCGACGCGTCCAGCCAGGCGGCCACCTGGCAGGCACGCCTCGCGGAGGCCCTGTTTCGCTGAGCCGATCAGCCGTAAGGGGCCAGCTCACCGACCGAAACACGGTCGTCGAGCCCGACGCGGGTCGGCGCCCGGGTCGGCCACGCCGGCACCGCCGAAGCCCGGCGGGGCGGGGTCTCGGCCCGCTCCCGGCGCCAGGGGCGAAGTGGCTGCCCGTCCACGCGCCGGGAGCACGGTCCGGCCTCGCGCCCGCCCGGCGGCGCCGCGGGCGTCGTTTCCGCGGGCGTCATCCTTCGGGGCGTCATTCCCTCGACCGTTTCGGGGCTCCGGGTTACTGCTCCAGGCGGTGGCCGCACCAGCGGTTGCGGGTGGCGTCGTCGGTGCCGGCCGGGTTCGGGACGACCTCGTAGCCGGTGCCGTCCTGGTTGACCTGCATGAAGCTGTAGCAGAGGCCGATCTGGCCGACGTCCTTGGTCATGTCGACGGGTCCGGGCAGCAGGCCGCCGGCGTCGTACTGACTGGCGCGCAGGGTGTCGACGAACCCGGCGCGGGTGGGGCACTCACCGGCCTTGTCCAGGCCGTAGAGGAACAGGTCGGTGAGGATGTAGGTGACGAGGGCGAGCTCCTGGTCGGGTGGCTGGAGCTCGGGCGCGTAGGTGCTCACGGCCTTCAGGTATTTCTGGTGCGCCGGGCCGCCGCCGATCTCGAACGGGACGTAGTTGACGGCGGCGGTCAGCCCGCGCAGCGTCCTGCCGTACTCGTTGAGCAGCGACTTGTCGTACCCGCTGGGCGTGATGATCACCTTCACGGGCGCCCCGGCCTCCCGGATGCCGCGGACGACCTCGGCCAGGTCCTTGCCCGCGAAGGCGGCGCTCACCACGTCGACCCGGGCGGCGCGCAGCTGCTGGCCTAGCTGGACCGGATCGGTGATGGCCGGGTTGTAGACGAAGCTGCCGGGCGCGATCGGGATGCCCGCCGCCAGCAGGCTCGCGCTGATCTTCGACCCGATGCCATTCCCGGTCTCGGTGACGTCGTTCTGGATCACGGCGGCCCGGGTGCCGCCCTGGGCCTTCGCGTAGTCGCCGAACGTGGAGACCGACGGCCCGTCGCTGAACACGTACGAGTAGGCGAACATGTTGCGGTTCGCCGGGTCGGTCCACAACGGCTCCGCGGGCATCCCGGTCACCGGGATGTTGCGCTCGACCAGGTAGTCGAGCCCGCCGGCGGCGGCGATCGACGCCTCGACGAGGCCGAAGACGTCCTCGTTCTCGACGAGGTCGCGGACCACCGCGCGGTTCTGGTCGGCGGTGCTGGCGTCGTCGCGCCAGGCGTAGACCACCCTGCGGCCGTGGATCCCACCATCGGCGTTCGCCTGCTCGACCCGCGCGATGAAGCCGCTCATCGCGACGGACAGCGACTCGGCGCCCGCCCCGCTGTCGGGGTAGACGAAACCGAGCCGGACCTCGTCCGCGCCGATCCCCGGGGTGTCGCAGCCGTCGGCGGGGCTGGCGTCCGGGGCGTCGCCGGACCCGCCGCCGCAGCCCGCGGCCAGCGCCGTGACCAGGACGGCGACCAGGGCCACGCGCCGCCGCCCAAACCTCGGCGCGGTCTCGCGGACGGCCTCCCGCGGATACGGGGACGGTTGGTTTCGACGTGGCCGTCGCCGCGGGCGACGGGCTGGCCCGACGCCGCCCGAGAAGTCGCTTGGCGCACTGATCATCCCGTCGCCCCGGGCCGGAGCCAGGGGCTCTCGCGCGCCGAACGAGGCGCTCGAGGAAGGGCTGCCGACGCCATGCTGGCTAGCCAAGAAGGCCTCCATACAATATCCATTGGGAATTGGTCGGGGCCCTGGGGCGCGCCGCGAGACAAAATTGGGCCGAGTCGGGCTGGCGCCGGTGACACGCATTCACCGGCCAGCCTTCGCCCAGCCAGTCGGCGAGCTCGCATTCAGGGCCTCGTTCTGGTCGGGCGTGAGAATCATCACGCCCGACCAGCCGGCGCGCGGCCTCGGCGGCAAGGCCACCAGGTCCGGCGGTAACGATGGCAGAACCCTGCCAACTCCATCCGGTCCCCCGTCACTGGTGGAATACCGTTCACCGCCGGATCCATCCGGGCGGTGTACGGACGGTGCCATCGAGAAACCGCGGCCAAACGGCCGGGTCGATCTTTGATCAATGGCGCGGTCAAGGTCGACGTCGATCTTGACCTTCGTGAGCCATAATAGGGCCGGCATAAGTGACGGCAGCCGACGGGCCCTCCACGGCCGTGCCGCCTTTCCGCGGCGTCGGCCGCGGCGCGGGAACTCCGTCGGCGGCTTCCGGCCCGAAGGTCCGACACACGCATAGCCGGCACCCGGCGGTCACGCGCCAGGGCGGCGGCAAGGGCCTCGAAGGCCGTCGAGGAATCCCGACGGCCATCGGCTCCGGTCACTGCCACCGGACCGTCGGGCCTCGGGAGGAAACGGCGACCGGAGCAAGAATCGGGTCAACCGAGGCGGCGGCCCATCGGCCCGTCGCGTTTCGACGAGCGCGGGTCGCGTTCGGAAGGGCGACGGCGACCGGCACGGGCGCGGCCTCGCGGAGGCCCTGCCGCGCCGAGCCAACCGGTAATGCCGATCAGTGGTTCGGTCGGCGCCCGGCGCCCTGGCGAAGAGGCCTCGCCTGAGCGCCGGGAGCACGGTGAACCGGGCGGCCGCGCGCCGTGGCCGCGGACCGCCGGTCCCCTCAGTCGTCTTCCCTCGGGTTGCCGCCGTTTCCGCTGGCTACTGCTCCAGGCGGTGGCCGCACCAGCGGTTGCGGCTGGCGTCGTCGGTGCCGGCCGGGTTCTGGGCGACCTGGTAGCCGGTGCCGTCGTCGTTGACCTGCATGAAGGTGTAGCAGGTGGCGATCTGGCCGACATCCTTGGTCATGTCGACCGGGCCGGGCAGCAGGCCGCCGGCGTCGTACTGGCTGGCGCGCAGGGTGTCGATGAAGCCGGCGCGGGTGGGGCAGGGGCCGGCCTTGTCCAGGCCGTAGAGGAACAGGTCGGTGAGGATGTAGGAGACCAGGGCGAGCTCCTGGTCGGGCGGCTGGAGCTCCGGCGCGTAGACGTTCATGGCCTCCAGGTACTTCTGGTGGGCCGGGTTGCCGATCTCGAACGGGACGTAGTTGACGGCGGCGGTCAGCCCGCTGAGCGTCCTGCCGTACTCGTTGACCATCGCCTTGTCGTATCCGCTCGGCGCCAGGATGACCTTCACCGGCGCGCCGGCCTCGCGGATGCCGCGGACGACCTCGGCCAGGTCCTTGCCGGAGAAGACGGCGGTCACCACGTCGACCCGGGCCGCGCGCAGTTGCTGGCCCAGCTGCGCCGGGCTCGTGATGACCGGGTTGTAGATGAAGTTGCCCGGCGCGATTGGGATACCCGCCGCCTCGAAACTGGCGCTGATCTTTCCCCCGATGCCGTCCGCGGCGGTCGTGACGTCGCTGTGGATCACGGCGGCCCGGGTGCCACCCATCGCCTTCGCGTAGTCGCCGAACGTCGAGACCGAAGGTCCGTCGCTGTACACGTAGGCGTAGGCGAACATGTTGCGGTACTTCGGGTCGGTCCAGAACGGCTCCGCCGGCATCCCGGTCACCGGGATGTCGCGCTCGACCAGGTAGTCGAGCCCGCCGCTGGCGGCGATGGACGTCTCGACCAGCCCGAAGACGTCCTGCTCCTCGACCAGTTGGCGGACGACCTCGCGGTTCTGGTCGATCTCGCTGGCGTCGTCGCGCCAGGTGTAGACGATCTTGCGGCCGTGAATCCCTCCTTCGGCGTTCGCCTGCTCGATCCGCGCGACGAAGCCGCTCATGGCGGGGGCCAGCGACTCGTTGCCCGCGCCGACGTCGGGATAGACGAAACCCAGCCGGACCTCGTCGGCGCCGATTCCCGGCGTGTCGCAGCCGTCGGCCGGGCTCGCGTCCGGGCCGTCGCCCGAACCGCCGCCACAGCCCGCGGCCAGCGCCGTGACCAGGACGGCCGCCAGGGCCGTACGCCGCGGCGCGCCGGGCCGGTCTCTCGGCCTGGGCTCGAGCACGGCGCCCCGCGACCGCGAGGACGGGGGGTGCCGGCGTAACCGTCGCCGTGGGCGGCGCATGGTCCCGTCTTCGCTCCAGGAGTCGCTCGGCGCACCCAGCGTCCTGTCGCCGCGATCCGGGGCCAGGGGCCCTCGCGTGCCGGATGAGGAGTGCGGGGAAGGGCCGTCGACGCCCTGCTGGCTAGCCAAGGAGGCCTCCATATCACCATTCGTTGGGAACAGTCGGGATCCAACACGCGCCCCGAGACAGGATCGGGATCAGGTGGGCCGGCGCCGGTGAACGGTCACCGGGCGCCCTCGCGGGCTCGCGACCAGGCGGCATTACCGATCTTGAAACGGTGGGTCCAGCAAAAGTTGAGGTCGATCTTGACATTCGCGGGCCATAGTAGAGCGGGCGGCCGGCCTGGCCGCCGACGGACCCTCGGCTGGGCCGTTCTCGCGCCGCGCCGCACCGACCGCGCCACGGAGCGGCACCCGCCGGCCTCCGACCAGGGGCTGTCCCGCGCCAGGCCCACGGCTCACCGCCGCCAGCCGGCCCCGACGGCCACGGCACCTCCGACGACCATCGGAGGGGCCTGGCGCCAACCGGTTCCGGCCGCCGCCATCGGATCATCGGGCCTCACGCGGAGGCGACGGCCGGAGCGAGAACCAGGTCAGCCAAGGCCAGAGCTAACGGCCCGTCGCGTTTCGACGCGCGCGGGTCGCGTTCGGAATGGCGACGGCGACCAGCGCGAGCGCGGCCCACGGCAGCCACCCGGCGCCGACGCGCTCGAGTATGACTCCGCCGGTCACCGAGCCGCCGGCGATGCCGAGGTTGAACACGGTCGCCTGGACCGAGGTGGCGACATCGGCCTGGTCGGGGCCGTGGGCGGCGGCGACCACGGCGGCCTGCAGCAGCGTCGGCGCCCCGCCGTACGCCACACCCCACACGACGACCGAGACGAGCAGCACCGCCGTCACCCGCCCGCACAGCCCGAGGGCGAGCATCGCGCCCGCGACGAGGCCGAGCGCGGCCAGCAGCGTCGTCCGTAGGTACCGGTCCACCAGCAGGCCGGCGAACCAGACCCCGGCGACGGTCGCGCCGCCGAACATGAGCAGCACCACGCCGGCGTCGCCGGATCGGGACCGCTCGGCGAACGGCACGATGTAGGTGTACATCGCCTGGTGGCCCAGCAGCAGGAACAGGGTCACGGCGAGCACCGGACGCAGACCCGGCGCACGGACGATCCGCCGCGGCGAGAGACGCGCCGCGGCCGGCTCACCGGGGAAGTCCGGGACGCGCAGCAGCACCCAGGCCACCGCGACCAGCGCCAGGGCGGCCAGCGCGGCGAAACCGGCCCGCCAGCCGAGAGCGGTGGCCAGCGCCGCGCCAGCCGGGACGCCCGCGGCGAACGCGACCATGATCCCGGCGAGGACGACGGCGATCGCCCGGCCCTGGCGTTCGGCCGGAACCATCCTGGCGGCGTAGCCGGCGAGCATCGCCCAGCACACCCCACCCGCCGCGCCGGCCAGCAGCCGAGCCGCGAACGTCAGCGGATAACTGTCGGACAGCGCGGTGACCGCGTTGCAGAACCCGAAACAGGTGAGCGCGCCAACCAGCACCGGACGGCGGCGGCATCGCCGCAGGAGCGCGGTAAGCGGCACGGCCGCGAGGCACGACGCGGCCGCGTAGCCACTGACCAGGAAGCCAACGCTGCCCCGGGAAACGGCTAGGTCGTCGCTCATCGGGAGAATCAACCCCGCCGGAAGTAGTTCGGTCATGACGGCGGTGAAGGCCGTGGTTGTGAGCGCCAGCAACGCGAACCAGGGAAGCCCCGCCGGCCGCGCCGATTCCGCCGGTCGGCGCGCCGACTCCCGTGCCGCCGACGAGGCTGCCCTCGCCGGAGACGCTGCCCTTGCCGGAGACGTGCCGCCGGCCGGAGACACCGTGGCTACCGGGAACGGCTTACGCGCCTGAAACCTGGGCATGCGACGATGCTCAAAGGTTCACATTGATGTGAGGGCAACTGTGTCCCTCGTCACCCGAATCCGGGCCTGAGGCGGTGAGGACGCATGAAAATCGGCGAGTTGGCGCGACGCACCGGCGTCCCCGCCCGGATGCTTCGCTACTACGAGGAGCAGGGCCTGCTGAGCCCAAACCGGGCCGACAACGGGTACCGTGCCTATCCCGACTCGGCGGTCGACCGCGTCCGCCAGATCCGCGGTTTGTTGGACTGCGGCCTCACGACCGAGATCATCCGTGTCATTCTGCCGTGCCTGGACGGACCCGATCACATCTACCTGCTACCGGAAAACCTGAGCCCGCAGACCGCTGAACTGCTTCGTCGCGAGGTCGAGCGCATTCAACAGCGGATCGACTGTCTTACCCGCAACCGCGACGCGGTCCTCGCCTACCTCGCCGCCGCGCAGTCGGGCGTCGCCCCGTGCGCCGGGAACCATCACTGACGGCCCGGCACGCTCGAAGCGCGTCACACTCGAAGGCGGCTCCCGGACCGGTCGCGCGGCCCGCTCGGACCCACCAGCCCGCGCCCTTCGACCGCGGGCAGAGGCCACGGTGCGGGCCCGGGGGAAGGCCGTGGTGAAGGCCCGGGGAAGAAGAGCGCGGCCGGCGGGCTGGCCGGTCAGTCCGCCGCGTCGGGCCGGGGCACAACGGCCACCGTCCCCAGCCCGACCTCCATGGCCAGCGAGAGCCAGAAGATCCAGTCAGTGCGGGGACGGTCGACGGCCAACGAGCCCAGCCGGGTCGCGGCCGCGCCCAGCCAGGCCGCGCCCACCGCGGTGCGCGCGGCCGGAGCGCGGCTGACGAGCGCCCACCCACCGAGCGCGGCGTAGGTACCGCCCAGGCCGGCCCTCGTCTCGGCACGGCCGCGGCCGGTCGTCGCCGACAGGTCGAGCGCGGTGGCCACCCTGACCGGCATGACGACCCCGGCCAGCCCCGACACCATCAGCGCCGCGCTACTGAGCCGGCCCGCGTCCATGGCCGAACGCTAGCACGCGCCCGGCCCTTCAGCGATCATGATCGAGCGACCGGCGACCGCTCAGCGGGCGTCGCCGCGCCGCTGCTCCAGGTAGAACCTCGCGGCCTCGCGGACGGCCTCCGGCGTCGGGGACGGATCCCAACCGAGCTCCCGCGTCGCCTTGCCGTGGTCGAGCGGCGGCATGAAGTGCATGAGCCGCACGCTGACGCTGGTCATCGGCATGTCGCGGCGCAGCACCCTTCCAGCCACGTCGCAGACCCGGCCGAACACCTTCAGCACGGGGAGCGGGACGCCGACGCGCGGCGGCTTGGCGCCGCCCGCCGCGGCCGCGGTGGTTATCAGTTCCTTCCAGGTCATGTAACGCTCGCTGATGATGTACCGCTCGCCGACGCGTCCCTTCGCCGCGGCGAGCAGGAAGGCGTGGGCGGCGTCCTTGATGCCGACCACCTCCATCGCCGAGCCGCCACCGAAGTAGACCGGCATCTTGCCGACGGCGGCGTCGGACACCAGGCGGCCGTGCGGCGAGCCGTAGTCGGGCGCTCCGTAGGTCGTCGACACGCACATGACGACCGCCTGGAGCCCACGCTCGCGGACGTACTCCAGGACCAGGTCCTCCGCGGCGACCCGCGCCTGGATGTAGGGACCGCCCAGGTGCTTCCAGGTGTGCGGGTCGTCCTCGTCGGCGGGGCCGCCATCGGGTGACAGCCCGATCGTGCCCACCGTGCTGCAGAAGACGAAGCGCCGCACCTTCGTCTCGACCGCGGCGTCCAGCGCGTGGCGCAGCCCCTCGACGTTCGTCGCGAACAGCGGCGCCGGGTCACGCAGCCAGGCCCGGGCGTCGACGACGCAGTAGTACACCGTGTCAACGCCGCGCATCGCCGCGCGCATCGCCTCGTCGTCGGTCAGGTCGCCGTGGTGGCGCTGCACGGGCAGGTCGTCGAAGGCCCGCGTCGAGCTGGTGTGCCGAATCCACACCCGGACGTCGTCGCCGCGCTCCACCAGCTGCCGCGTGACGTGCGAACCGAGGTAACCGCTCGCTCCCATGACCAGCTGCGTGTCGACCAAGACCTGACCGCCTTCTCCATCTGCTCGGGCCCGACTGCCGCGTCGGCACGTTCGGCTCGCCTCGTCCCGGCGACGAGGCGGCGGCGCTCCGGGGCCGGAGCCAGCCACCCTCCAGGACCGCCGGGACGAGCACGCGCAAACCGTACATATCACGCGCCAGCGGCCGCCGGGCCAGGGCGGTCTTCGCCGCCCTGGCCGCGGGCCCGCTACCGATCGGGATACGCGCTCATTCGGTGCGCAGCGCGGTCGCGGTGCGGGTGCCGGCCGCCCACGTCGCGGGCAGCAGGGCGCCGACCACGGCGATGACCAGGCCGCCGAGGGCGAGCGGGACGAGATCGGCCGGCCCGTACACCGCGAGATAGGCATGCGGCATCCGGGTGAGGACGGCGTCGCCCATCATCGGGACGACGGCGTGGTGCAGCAGGACGCCGAGCGGGACGCCGACCAGCCCGGCGACGGCCCCGATCCCGGCGGCCGACGTCACCACCATGGCGATGGTCTGCCGTGGCGTCATGCCGAGCGCCTTGTAGACACCGAGGTCGTGCACCCGTTCCCGGGTGTCGAGCACGACCGTGTTGAGCACACCGAGCACGGCGACCGCGACGATCAGCAGGGTGAGCGTGGCGATCAGCGACGTCATCGCGAGGATCACGGAGGACTCGCCGCCGATGTTCTCGGCCGCGTGCCCGCCCAGCGGCTGTACCGCCTCGTCGAGCGCCTGGACATAGCCCGCCAGGTCGGTCCCGGCGGCGAGGTCGACGCCGAACTCGCTGAACGTCAGGTCGAGCTCGAGCGCGGCCAGGGACGACGCCACGGTCACCAGTGCCGGGCCCTCGTCCACGTCGAACATCTCGCCGACGATCCGCACGGTCGCCGAGTGCCCGGAGTCGACGAGCGTGACGGTGTCGCCGATCCGCGCGCCCGCGGTACGCAGGAAGAGGGTGTCGACGACGGCCTCGCCGGGCGCGTCGGCCCAGGTCCCGGCCACCAGCCGGCGGGCCGCCGCCGCCGGGTCGCCGACGAGGGCCGTGACGTCGGCCGTCCCGACCAGCCCACGCGCCGCGAGCTCGGTCCTGGCGGCGCCGAAGTACCGGTCCGTCCCGGCCTGCGCGGTGATCGCCGCGATGATGGCGGCCGGATCCGCCGGGCCGGACACCGAGGGGTCCTCGGCCGCCGGGCCCGGCACCGCCGGCGCCGGCCCCACGGTCACCTCGCCGTGCTCGCCCGCCGGGCCATGGGAGTAGACGACGACCGCCGCCGGGGACTCGGTGCTGTTCTCGGTCTGGATGAGGGCGAGCGTCGTCCCCAGCCCGACGGCGAAGGTGACCCCGAGCGCGCCGAGGCTGACGGCGGCCCCCGTCACCGCGGCCCGCGCCGGGCGGGCGAACGGGCCCACGAGCCCGAGGCTGACCGGCCGGGGCAGCGGCAGCCGACCGGCGAGGCGCCGCGCGAGCCGGCCCCGCCCGGCGCGGGGCGCGGGGGCGCCCCCGGGGGGGGGCGCCCCCCCCCACCCCCCCCCCCCCCCCGGCGGCCCCCCCCCCCCGCCCCCCCCCCCCCCCCCCCC
>NZ_JADWYU010000105.1:25894-46865 GCF_016786325.1 Frankia nepalensis
GGCGGGCCGCGGGGGGGGGGGGGCCCGGCGGCCGTGGCTGAGGGCCTCGACCGCCCGCATCCGCCCGGCCCGCAGGGCGGGCACCACCGCGGCGACGCCGACGAGCACGAGCGCCCCGCCGGCCACCGCGAGGTCGACCCACAGCGGGATCGACGGTTCCGGCCCGCCGAACGCGTCGGACTGGTCGGCGAGGACCGGTACGGCCAGCAGGTTGCCGAGCAGCACGCCGAGCCCGACGCCGGCGGCGGCCGGGACCAGCGTCTGGCCGACGTAGGCCGTCACCACCCGCGCCGGGGTGAACCCGAGGGCCTTCAGCACTCCGATCCGCCACCGCGCGGCCCCGACGGCCCCGCTGACCACGACCCCGATGATCAGCGTCGACATCGCGAGCCCCAGGCCGCCGAAGGCCGCGACGAACGGCACGTAGGCCGCGGTCTCGGCGTTCGCCTCGCGCCGCAGGTCCAGGTAGGAGCGCGCCCCGGTCAGCGCGCCGGCCGGCAGCGCCGCCTCGACGGCGGCGCGCCCGGCGCGGATCTGGGCGTCGGTGTCGGCGGCGTCGAACCGGTAGAGCATCTGGTAGCCGGCCGGCGCCCCGGCCTCCGTCAGCGCGGCGAGCTGCGCCGGCGTCACCCAGCCGTCGGCGGTCCGGCTGGTCGACCGGGCCAGCCCCACCACCGTCAGCGTCGGCCCGCCCGCCAGCCCCTGGACCTCCAGCCGGGTACCAAGCGCCGGCCGGAACCCGTAGTCGGCGTCGAGGACGATCTCGCCGGCCCGGGTCGGCCACGCGCCGCGGACGAGGGAGACCTGGTCGACCAGCCCGTCGTCGGCGTCCCGGCCGACGAGGTTCATCGGCGGCAGCTCCAGGCCGGCGGGAGGCCCAGTAGCACCGGGAGCCCCGCCGGGCCCGGACGCGCCGGGCCCGGGCGCGGCGACCCGCGGGCGCACCGTCGTGGACGGGAACGGCCCGGCCGCCGCCTCGACGCCCGCGAGCGCGGCGGTCGCGGTGAGCTGGGCCGGCGTCGCCGCCGTCGCGTCGACGTCGGCGGTCAGGTGCGCGCCGCGCTGCTGCGCGAAGGCGCGGTCGAACGGCGCGCTCGACGCGACGAGCAGGCCGGCGGCCAGCAGCGAAGCGGTCACCGCCGTCAGCACCGTGAGCACGAGCACCGCGGTCCGGGCCCGGCGCCGCCCGAGCCCGCCGAGCACCACCTTCCGGGTCGCCCTCGCGCGGGCAGCCCCTTGCCGGTGCCGCCGCTCTCCCGCCGCGCCCGGGTCCTCCGGCGCGAGGCTCGCCGGCACCCGGCCCCGCGGCTCCTGGCTCGACTGTCCCTGACTCGGCGGCCGCTGGCTCGGCGGGCCCTGGATCGATGGTCCGTGGCTCACCGGGCCACCGCCCCGTCCCGGACGGCCGCCGTGTCCCGGACGACCGCGCCGTCGACCAGCTCGACCGTCCGGCTGGCGCACGCCCGCGCGAGCGCGGCGTCGTGGGTGACGAGCAGGATCGTGAGGCCGTCGCGGTTCAGCTCCGTCAACAGCTCCTGGACGTCGCGGCCGGCGGCGGAGTCGAGGGCGCCGGTCGGCTCGTCGGCCAGCAGCAGCGCCGGGCGGTTCATCAGCGCGCGGGCGAGGGCGACCCGCTGCCGCTCGCCGCCGGACAGCCGGCCCGGGTAGGCGCCGGCGTGCCGGCCGACGCCGAGGTAGCCGAGCAGGTCGGCGGCCCGCGCGCGGGCCGAGGCGCGCGGCATCCCGGCGAGCTGGGCCGGCAGCAGCACGTTGTCGAGGACCGTCAGGTCGTCGAGCAGGTTGAAGAACTGGAAGACCATGCCGACGGTGGCCTGCCGGTACCGGGCCGACGCGGCCTCGCTCATCCGGTCCACGCGGGCGCCGTCGACGGTGACGCTGCCCGCCGTCGGCCGGTCCAGCCCGCCGACCATGTTGAGCAGGGTTGACTTGCCGCTGCCGGACGGGCCGACGATCGCGACGGCCTCGCCGGCGCGCACCGTCAGCGACACGTCGACGAGCGCCGGCGCGCCGGCGGCATAGGACTTGCTGACCTGCCGGATCTCGACGACGGGCACGCCGCCGGGGTCGTTGGGCCTGTTCGGGGCAGGGCTGGTGGATGCGGTCACGTCGTTGTCCTCCGCGGTGTCGACGGAATGGGGCCGGCGAGGCGCCGGCTGCCCTGGTGCCGCCGGCCTGGCCGTGGGTGTGCTCGTGGGGTGGCCATGGGTGTGCCGAGCGCCGGGCGGAACGGGACGCTAGGCCCGGACGAGCGGCCGGCGCGTCGCCCGCCGGGGCGAGGTCCACTCGTCCGCCGGGGCGATCCGCGCGCGTGTCATTCCGTGGATGTACGCGGACGAGGTACGCCGGCCGCGGTGGTGGTCCGGGAGAGGGACGTCGATCGCCAGCGGCCTTGCGACACTGGGACCGTGACCCGGGCTACGACCACACCCCGCCGGCGCGGCCGCCCGGCGCGGTGGCGCGGTGGCGAGCCCGGGTGGATCCGCCGCGCGGCGCGGCAGGTCCGGGGGCTGTGGGCCGGCGAGGGCCCGGGCCGCGCCGCGCGCGAGGACTCGGCCCGGCTGTCGGCGTGGGCGTGGGCGGCCGACGCGGTGCTCGCGTTCGTCCTGGCGGCGGCGATGGTGGTCGCCGCGCTTGACGGCGGCAGCCTGGTGGTCCCACGGTTCGCGTCCGAACACTCAGACGCGCCGGCGCCGCCAGAGCGGCTCGAGGTGCCGCGCGCTCCGAGCGAGCCGGGCCTGCCCGACGCCACCGCCGGCGACGCGCGTGACCCAGCCGACCGCGGCCAGGGCCTCGGCGTCCTGGAGCCTCCCGATCCCGCCGATCCCGCCGATCCCCCCGACCCCGCGGACAGGACCGACGTCTGCGACGGCCTGGTCATCGCCGACGTCCCGCGGCAGGTCGTCTGCGGCCCGTCCGGGGAAGGGGTCGCGACCTGGCAGCTGGTGCTGGCGGCGCTGGTCGCGATGCCGCTGGTAGCGCGTCGATGGCGACCGCTCGCGGCCTACTGGGCCGTGTTCATCGCGATCGTGCTCTTCCACCAGGGCGCCCGGATCGACGACGCGATTCCGTTCACGTTCGGCGCGCTGTTGGTCGCCGCCTACAGCGCCGCCGTGTACAGCCCGCACCGGGCGCTCGCGGTGGTGAGCCTGCTGGTGGGTGCCGGGCAGGTCCTCGCGTTGCCGGATGAGAACCTGCCCGACTTCCGGCCGGTCTACGTGCCGTTCGTCGCCCTGGTGTCACTGGGGCTGGTAGCGAACGCGATCCACCTGCGTCAGCAGCGAGCGCGGGTGGTGGCGGCAGAGCAGGTGACAGCCAGCCGGCGGGCCGTCGAGCAGGAACGGGCGCGCATCGCGCGCGAGCTGCACGACGTCGTCACCCACAACGTCAGCGTCATGGTGATCCAGGCCGGCGCCGCCCGGATGGTGCTCGACCACTCGCCCGAGCAGGCCCGCGCGGCCATGCTCGCGGTCGAGCGCGGCGGCCGCGCCGCGATGACCGAGCTGCGCCACGTGATGGGGCTGCTCACGATGCCCGGCTCGGATCCGGCGGCGGACGGCGGACCGGTACCGGACCCGGACGCGGCAATGGACCTGAGCGCGCCGGCGCGGCGGTCGGCGGGCGTCCCGGCCCCCGCCGCCGGCCCGAGCCCGGCGACGCGCGAGGACGCCGGGGCGACCGGCGGGCGCGGGGCGGCCACCGGCCCGGCCGCGGGCCGCTCGTGGACCGGCGACGGCCCGGCGAGTGGTGACGGCCCGCCGGACGGAGGCGGGGGGACCCGTCCTGACTCCGGGGTGGTGGGCGTCGGTCCCGTGGCGGCGGACGAGCTCACTCCGCAGCCCGGTCTGGGCCAGCTGCCGGCGCTGGCCAGCCGGCTGCGGGCGGCGGGCGTCGACGTCGAGCTGACCACCACCGGCGCGCCGGTGTCGCTGCCCGCCGGCATGGATCTCGCGGCCTACCGGGTGGCTCAGGAGGCGCTGACCAACGCGGTCAAGCACGCGGCGGGCGCGCGGGTCCGGATCGGTGTCGATTTCCTGCCCGCCGCGGTGCGGATCGAGGTGACCGACACCGGGGGCTGGTCCACGGTCGCCGCCGCGTCCGGGAGCGGGTCCGGGCTGGTCGGCCTACGCGAACGCCTCGCCGTCTACAACGGCTCGTTGTGGGTGGGACGGCGCCCGATGGGCGGATTCGGCGTCCGGGCGGTGATTCCTCTCGAGGACGCGCCGCTCTCGCTGGAGGATGCGCCACCATGGTATTGATCATCTGTGCTGCCGCTGCGCAGGACGCGCCATGAGGCGGGCGGAGCCGTGACCGGGATGCCTGGGGACGACGGGGCGATGCCGCGCCCGCGAGTCGTGATCGCCGACGACCAGGCCCTGGTCCGCGCCGGGTTCTCGATGATCCTCGCCGCCGGCGGGATCGAGGTCGTCGCCGAGGCCGCGGACGGCGCGCGGGCCGTCGAAGCCGTCCGCCGGACCCGCCCGGACGTCGTGCTGATGGACATCCGGATGCCGGAGCTCGACGGGCTGGAGGCGGCCCGGCGCATCCTGGCCGCCGGCGGCGAGGCCACCCCCCGGGTGATCATGCTGACCACGTTCGATCTCGACCGGTACGTGTACGCGGCGCTGACGGCCGGGGCGAGCGGCTTCCTCCTCAAGGACGTCGCCCCCGAGCAGCTCGTCGCCGCGGTCCGCCTCGTGCGCGCCGGCGACGCGCTGCTCGCCCCGACCATCACCCGTCGCCTCGTCGAGCGGTTCGCCTCCCGCGACCACCCGGCGGCCGCGGCCATCCACCGCGACCTCGCCGCGCTCACCCCCCGCGAGCTGGAGGTGCTGCGGCTGCTGGCGACGGGGCGGAGCAACGCGGAGCTCGCCGCGCACTTCCAGCTCTCCGAGGCGACCGTGAAGACCCACGTGGCCCGGATCCTGGCCAAGCTCCGGCTGCGCGACCGCGCCCAGGCCGTCGTCGTGGCCTACGAGACGGGCCTCGTCACCCCGGGCGCCGCGGAGGCGCGCGGACCGTAGGCGGGCGGGACCGTAGGCGGGCGGGACCGGCTTTCAGATCCAGCCGCGGCCGCGGGCGAGCTGAACGGCCTCGTGCCGGTTGACGGCACCCAGCTTGGCCGCGGCCGACGAGAGGTAGTTGCGCACCGTGCCACGCGACAGCGACACCCGCGCCGCGATCTCCTCCACCGGCGCGCCGCCGGCGGCGAGCTCCAGCACCTCGGCCTCCCGTGGCGTCAGCGGGCTGTCCCCGGCCGCGATGGCCTCGGCGGCCAGCTCCGGGTCCACGTACCGGCCGCCGCCGTGCACCAGGCGCACCACGTCGGCGAGCACCTGCCCGGACACGGTCTTCGGCAGGAAGCCGCGCGCCCCGGCGGCGAGCGCCCGCTTGAGATAGCCGGGCCGCGCGTGGCTCGTCACGATCACGCTGGCGCACGTGGGCAGGTCGACGCGCAGCGTCTCGGTGACCGCGATGCCGTCCAGGCCGGGCATCTGCAGGTCGAGCAGCGCGACGTCGGGGCGGTGGAGCCGTCCCATCGCCAGCGCCTCCGGCCCGGACGCCGCCTGCGCGACGACCGCGAGGTCGTCCTCCATGGACAGCAGCACCGCCAGGGCGCCGCGGATGAGGTTCTCGTCATCGGCGAGCAGTACCTTGATCACGATCCGGCCTCCGGCACGCCGGCGGCGGCCGGCGCGGGCGGCGCGGGCGGCACGGGCGGCACGGGCGGCGGTGTCCCGACCGGGGCCGTGCCTTCCGCCGCGTCGATGGGAAGCCGCGCCTCCAGGACGAAGCAGCCACCCGGCTTCCGGGTCACGGTGAGAACGCCGCCCAGGCCGGCGAGCCGCTCCTCGAGACCGGCGAGGCCGCTGCCCGCCCCGGGAACGGTGGCCGAGCCGTCCCGCCTGGTGGTGGCCGCCCCGACCGGCGGCAGGCCGTCGTTGGTGATCCGCAGCACCGCGGTGCGCGCGCGACCGGGGCCGCCACGCACGTCGAGGTCGCGCACGTCGAGGTCGATGGTGCAGGTGGTGGCCTCGCTGTGATGGATCACGTTGGTGGTCGCCTCCCGGACGACCCATCCCAGGGTGGCCTGCGCGGAGGCCGGCAGGGCCCCGTCACCGCCGTCCCGGCCCACCTCGCCGATGACCCGGCAGGCCACGCCGGCCGAGCGCAACAGCGACCGGGCGCCCGCGAGCTCCGCGCCGAGGTCGGCCCGGCGGTAACCGTCGACCACCGCGCGCATCTCCCGCAGCGAGTCGTGGGCCACCTGGCGGACCTCCAGCATCCGCTCCACCGCCGCGGCGTCGCCGCGGGTGGCCAGGCGCGCGGCGAGCTCGCTCTGGACCGCCATCAGCGAAAGGTTGTGACCGAGGACGTCGTGCAGGTCCCGGGCGAACCGCAGCCGTTCCTCCGCCACGGCGAGGCTCGCGTGGGCCGCCCGCGACCGGTCGATCTCCCAGACCACACCCAGCATCCAGGTCGAGACCCGGTAGCTGATCGCCACAAGCAGGATCGTGTAACCGTAGAACGCGCCTGCCTGGACCGCCGCCGTGCCCGGTGCCTCGTCGGGCTCCGAGGCTCCGGCCCAGACAATCGCGACCAGCCCTCCGGCGGCGACGGCGCCCAGCAGCACGCAGCCGAGCAGCGCCGGTGTCCGCAACAGCGGCGCGACCGCGCCGGTCAGCGCGCCACCGGCGATCAACGCCATGGTGAGCGAGACGGGGACGCCGTCGCCGGGATCGGCGGTGAACCCGGGGACGGCGGCACCCACCGCGACCACCGCGACGGCGCCGCCGGCGGCCACGGCGACCAGCCGGGCCGGCGGCCGCGGCCCGCCCAGGTGGGCCGCGAGCCCGGCCCGCAGCAGCGCGACACAGGCCACGGCATGCAGCGCGGACACCGCCAGCAGGCTCGCGGCCAACTCCCAGGCACCCGCCCGGGAGTTGGCCGCGAGCAGCACCAGCACCGGCTCGGCGGCCGAGAACAGATAGAGCGGCCACCGGACCATGACGTCCATGCGCTCCGCGCTGCTCCGCGCGCGCCACCACCGCCACCACCGGGTCATGGAGTCCACACTGGCACGGCCGGCACGCCCCGGGACGGTCGAACACGATCTTCCCGAGGCGTGCCGGCGCGGCGGTCGGTCACTGGCGTGGTTCCCAGCGGAACCACCGCCGCGCCGCCCAGCCGGCCGCGCCCGCCCACGCCACCAGCACCAGGGTCGGCACCGCCGCCGCGCCGAACGAACCGGCGAAGTCCACGACGCGCCCGTCGGTGGTGGTCCCGGTCAGGCCGAGTCGCATCAGGTCGACCACCGGGGTGAGCGGCAGGAGCCGGGCGACGGACTCCCACGGCCCCGCCAGGTCGTCCAGCGGAACGAACAACCCGCACAGGGCCAGCGGTACCAGCAGCACCGGCATGGTCGTCACCTGCGCCAGCTCGACGCTGGGGGTCACCGCCGTGCTCAGCGCGGCCAGCAGCGCGAACACGACCGTGCCGAGCCCGATGGCTACCGCCACCAGCAGCGGGTTCACCGGCACGCCCAGATCGAACAGCGCCGCCGTGGTCACGGCCGTCACCGCTATCTGCGCCCAGGCCACCGCGACGGCCGGCGCCGCCGTCCCGGCCAGGATCTCGAGGTCACTGGCCTCGCCGGCCCGCAGCCGCTTGAGTACCAGGTCCTCACGCCGGGCAACCAGCGTGGTGACGAGGTTGTAGTAGACGGCGGCCAGGAGCACGATCGCCGTCAACGCGGTGAGCGCGGCCGCGCCGAGCCCGGCGAACTGGCCCTCCGTGTCCGAGGCCGACATGATCAGTGGTAGCAGGCTCACCGGGGTCGCGAGCGCGATGAGCAGCGCCACGACGTTGCGCCGGAGCAGCACCGCCTCGGCCTTCCCCAGCGACCTGATCCGCCGCGCCGCGCCGGCGGCGGCCGGCCCTGGAACCGGGCCCGCCAGCCCGGTTCCGCCGCTCACGCCGACATCCTTTCCGGCCGCCGCGCCCGCGTCGCCCAGGCCGGCTGGGCTGACCGGGCCGCTAGGCCCGGCTGTCCGAACTCGTCGTCGGAGGTCTCCTCGGACCGGGCCACGGCGAGAAAGGCCTCTTCCAGCGACGCGGACCGGGCGTTGAGGTTGTGCAGGCGGATCCCGTGCCGGTCTGCCCAGGCCAGCAGGACGGCGAGCGTCCGCTGGAGGTCCGCGGTGGTCAGCAGGACGGCGCGGCCACTCCCGCAACCGCCCCCGCCACCGTCACCGCCGCCACCGCCACCACCGTCGCTCCCGCCGTCACCACCGCCACCCCCGCCATCGCCCCCCTTGCCTCCCTTGCCCTTGCCTTTCCGCCGGCCGAGCCACGCCTCGGCCGGGTGCAGCTGGGTGCCAGGCAGTTCCGGGAGCCCTACGGGGAGTTCGGCGTCCAGCTCGAACGAGATCCGGGCTGGCTGCGACGCGACCACCTCGGCCGGCGTGCCGGTGTGCGCGACCCGGCCCCGATGCATGATCGCCAGCTGGTCCGCCAGCGCCTCGGCCTCCTCGAGGTAGTGGGTGGTGAGCACCACCGTGGTTCCCGCCGCGAGCAGGTTCCCGATCCCGGCCCAGGTCGCGCGGCGGCTCTCCGGGTCCAGCCCGGTCGTCGGCTCGTCGAGGAACAGCACCTCGGGGCGGCCGAGGACGGCCATCGCCAGGTCGAGCCGGCGCCGCTCTCCTCCGGAGAGCTGGCGGATGCGGACCGATGCCCGGTCGTGCATGCCGGCGAGCTCGAGCGCCTCGGTGACCGGGCGCGGCGACGTCAGCGTGCCGGCCCATGCCAGGGCCGCCTCCCGGACCGTCAGGTCGGCGGGAAACGCCCCGGCCTGGAGCATGATCCCGATCCTGGACCGGACCAGGCGGCGGTCTCGGAACGGGTCGCGCCCGAGCACCCTGACGGTGCCGGCGCTCGGCCTGGCGAGGCCCTCGAGCACCTCGAGAGTGGAGGTCTTGCCGGCGCCGTTCGTCCCGAGCAACGCGAACAGCTCGCCTCGGCGTACCGAGAACGCGATCCCCCGGACCGCGTCGTGGCCACGCCTGCCCGCCGTGCCGTAGCGGCGCCAGAGATCCGTGACGGTGATGACGCTGGTGTCTTCTTCCATGACAATCAGCATCCGGCCACGCTGGCGTCACGAACGGTGACGCCGTCACCAGATTCGCTGAGCCGTACCCGGTTCGCGCATGACAAATGTCAGCGACGGCCCTTGTCGGTCACGACCCTGTCGGCCACGACCCGGGCTCACGGCTCCGCCGAGACCAGCCAGTCGCCGACCTTGCCCAGCACGTCCGTGTCGTAGTCGCCGCCGACCAGGCGGCCCAGGTCGGCGATCGACACCTCGCGGAGCGCGGCCCGCCAGGCCCGGTCGGCCACGGCCATGGTGCGGGCGATCGCGCACGGCGCGGTGCACGCCTCCGGCGGGCTGGCCAGCGGGCCCCGCTGCCGGATCTCCGTGCACACGAACGTCGACTGGGTCCCCTCGACGGCCTCGACCACGTCGAGGACCGTGATGTCCTCCGGCGGGCGAGTCAGCACGTACCCGCCGGACTTGCCCTGCACCGACTGCACCAGGTCCGCGCGGGACAGTGCCTGCAGCTGCTTGGCCAGGTAGGTCGCCGAGACCCCGTGCAACTGGGCCAGGCGCGCCGCCGGCACCGGTCCGGTCGCCGCCGTCAGCACCACGCAGCAGTGCAGCGCCGCCTCGACGCCGCCGGACAACTTCACCTGTCCAGGGTAGCGACGGGGCTTGACTCGGACAACATATGTCCGAGTAAGGTAACGCGGACACACTGGATCCGAGTTAGAAGGCGAGACAGCCTCATGAAGATCGCAATCATGGGTACCGGGCTCATCGGCTCCCAGGTCGCGCGCAAGCTCGCGGCGGCGGGCCACGACGTCGGCGCGCACTCGCTGTCCACCGGGGTCAACCTGCTCACCGGGGAGGGGCTCGACGACGCGCTGCGCGGCGCCGAGGTCGTGGTGGACCTGACCAACTCCCCGACCTTCGACGACGCCTCGGTGGACTTCTTCCGCTCCTCGGTCACCCATCTGCTGGCCGCCGCGGAGAAGGCGGGCGTCCGGCACGTCGTCGCCCTGTCCATCGTCGGCGTCGACCAGGCGCCCGACGTCGTCTACTACCGGGCCAAGACGCTGCAGGAGGACCTGATCAAGGCAGGGCCGATCCCCTACACGATCGTGCGCGCCACCCAGTTCATGGAGTTCGTCCCGAGCGTGCTCGGCTGGACCACCGACGGCGACGTCGTGCGCCTGCCGGCCACGCCGATCCAGCCCATCGCCTCCGCCGAGGTCGCCGACGCCGTCGCCGAGGCCGCCGCCGGCGCCCCGCTGGGCGGCACCCGTGACGTAGGTGGGCCCGAGGTCTTCCCCCTCGACGAGCTGGGCCGCATCACCCTGGCCGCGACCGGCGACGGCCGCTCCGTCGTCACCGACGCCACCGCGGGCATGTTCGCGGCCTTCAAGGGCGACATGCTCACGACGGGCGAGGGCGCGCACCTCGCCACCACCCACTACCGCGACTGGCTGCGGTCCCGCTGACCCACCGCGACGACGTGACCCGCGCACCGCGGCCGTCGCGCCCCGCCGGCACCGTCCCTGAGGCGCGTCCCGTGGATCTTCGGCCGTGTCCTAGGCAGCTGGGCCGAACAGGACGGGCAGCGAGGTCGGGGAGCGGAACACCTGGCCGTGGATGTGCGGGTCGTCGCCGTCGGGGTCGAGGCGCAGGCCGGGGAGCCGGTCGAGCAGGGTGTTGAGCGCGACGCGCATCTCGAGCCGGGCGAGGTGCATGCCGAGGCAGATGTGGACGCCGTGGCCGAAGGAGATGTGCTGGCGTCCCGCGCGGAAGATGTCGAAGCGGTCCGGGTCGGGGTTGCGTTCGGCTTCCCGGTTGGCCGAGCCGAGCATCGGCATGACCGCGGACCCGGCGGGGATGGGCACGCCGGACAGCTCGGTGTCGCGGGTGGCGACCCTGGTGATCGACAGCAGTGGCGGCTCCCAGCGGACGGCCTCTTCGATGGCCCGCGGGATGAGCGAGCGGTCGGCGCGCACGGCGGCCAGCTGGTCGGGGTGCGACAGGAGGCCGAACAGCAGGCTGCCGGTCGAGCGGTAGGTGGTCTCGACGCCGGCGGGCAGCAGCAGGCGCAGGAACGAGAAGATCTCCTCGTCGCCGAGCCGTTCGCCGTCGAGTTCCGCCGCGGCGAGGTCGCTGATGAGGTCGTCGCGGGATTCGGCGCGCCGGGCGGCGAGGATCTGGGCGAAGTACTGCCTGAGGGCCTCCGCGGCGGCGAGGCCTCGATCCCGGTTGGTCAGGATGCTCAACAACGAGATCGACCAACGTTGGAACCGCGGGTAGTCCTCACGGGGCAGGCCGAGCAGGCTCGCGATGATCTGCGTGGGGTACGGGAAGGTGAACTGGCGGACCAGGTCGGCCCGACCGTCGGCGGCGAACCGGTCGACGAGCTCGTTCGCGACCCGGTCGACGAGGTCGTGTTCCCGGTGGGCCATCGCCTTCTGCGTGAACGCCCGGGCGACCAACGCGCGGTGGCGACGGTGCTCGGGCTCGTCCATCCCGAGCATGACGGCCCGGCCGAAGGCCTCGCCGAAGAAGTCGAGGATGATCGACGAGGAGAACGTCTCGTTGTCCCGCAGCACGCGGGCGACGTCGTCGTACCGGTAGACGAAGAAGATGGGCTTGTTCTCGTCGTGTGGCATGTCGGACAGGTCGAGCCGTTGGACCGGCTCCTCGCGCCGCATCCGCGCGAGTTCCGGATAGGGGTCTCGGACGTCGCCAGCGATGGCGTCGTCGAAGCTACCGAAATCCTCGAGGTCGTCGTACAGCTGCATTCCTGGTCTCCTTCAGCCGGCCGGGCAGGCGACGGACGTGCTCACGAGGTACTGGTCGAAGCCGGTCTCGGCCACGGCGAGCGGGACCGGCGAGATGTCAGCCATGACGTTCGTTCTCTGCCGAGGGCGGCGTGACGGTCAGGAGCCGGCACGGGTGGTCACGCAGGGTGTTGGGGCGTGGGAGGCCAATGGCCCTGCCCATGAGGACGCGGAAGATCCGGTCCGGCAGCAGGCGGCTGGCCGCCAGCAGCACGCGGGCGTCTCCGCCGACCGGATGGCGGGCGAACGGGGCGCGGTCGCGCAGTGCCTTCGCGAGTCCTGGCGGGAACTTCTCCGGCGGGTTCGCGGAGCGCAGGACGCGGCGGCCCGCGCTCGCCAACCGGGCGTGGTGCTCGCCGTATGGCCCCTCGAGGTCGGCATGGCTGGGGGTCGACTCCAGGGATGTGTCGAACGTGCCGGTCACGAGGACGGTGACGCCGAGGCCGAAGGGGGCGATCTCCTCGGCGAGGGCCTGCGCCCACCGCTCGAGGGCGCCCTTGGACGAGGAGTAGGCGCTGGTCGTGGGCATTCCCCGGACGCCGGCCTGGCTGGAGATCACGACGATGCGGCCGCGGCCGGCGCCGCGCATGGCCGGCAGCAGTTCCCGGGTGAGGTGGACCGGCCCGAAGAGGTTGGTGGAGTAGAGCTGCCGCCAGACGCTGACCGGCATCTCCTCGACGCAGCCGACGGCGATGTAGGCGGCGTTGTGCACGACGGCGTCGGGGGCTCCGACGGTCTTCTCGATGGTCCTGGCGGCGTCGGTGATCGACGCCGGGTCGTCGAGATCCAGGCGGATCCCGGTCAGGCGGGGGTCGTCGGGCGCGGCGGCGGTGGCCTCCCGCAGCCGCGCCAGTCCCACATCGGGCGAGCGCATGGCCGCGAGAACGTGCCACCCCTGTCGGTGCAGGTAGGCGGCGGAGGCGAGTCCGAGCCCGCGGGACGCGCCCGTGATGACGACGCTGCGCGGCCTTGCCGTCGAGGGTTCAGCCATCGCTGTCCTCACAGCGGCCGCCGTCGGTGGGTGGGTCCGCGTCGGGGCGTCCGGACTGGGCGCTGGGCCAGCCGGACCAGATCCCCTCGAAGTAGGGGCCGGGCTGCCCGGCCCTCTCGTAGAAGCCGTTGGGGTCGTAGACCCTCGCCTCGGGATAGGGATAGGGGCAGGCCACGGCGGTGGCGGCCTTCGTCGTCCGGATGATGGCGAAGCCGGCGCCGTAGGCGAGGTAGGCGACGTTCAGGACCACGAACATCACCGCGAAGGTGCCCAGGGCCGGGCGGCGGCCGAGCAGGCGCAGCCGGTGGGCCAGTTTCTCGGCCTGGGTACGGCCCGTGTCGTCCCGGTACACCAGGAGGCCCGCGGGGATCATCACCAGGGTGATCAGCGTCGACTCCCACAGCAGCGGGAACTGGTAGGGCTTGCCCGGCCACAGGGAGCCGAACGGGATCACCTGCGAGTAGATGTACAGCCCGGTGCGGACGCAGAAGACCTCGAGGATGGCGTCATAGATGAACCCGATGACGAAAATCAGCCCACCCAGGCAGACGAGTGGGTGGCGTGAGACGAACGCGTCGGGCGACCGGCGGGCCTGGAGGCGGCGCAGGATCCAGATGCCGGGGAAGTACGGCCCGGCGTAGAACGTCAGGTAGGAAAGGACGATGAACGGCTCGACCGTGGGCGAGAGCGACACCAGCGGCCAGTTCTCTGGCCAGTGCGTGATCTGGGGGTTGTACACCGCGTACGGCGCCCAGTTCATGACCGGGTCCAGCCAGACGATCCCCGTGCAGGCGAGCAGCATCAGCAGTACCGGGTGCTTGGGATATCTCCGCCAGTAGAGCACCATCGCGACCGCGACGGCGACGACCGTGAGGACCCAGCCCGCCTCGTGCATGACGATCCAGTCGGACTTCCCGAACAGGAACTCCACCGGCCGGGGGGCGCCCTCCACGTCCGGGTTGGCGATCCGGTCCTCGACCGCCCCGCGGCGCGCGTTGTACAGGACGCCGATGATCGCGACGTTCAGCAGGAGGCCGCCCAGTATCAGCGCCAGTGGGAACCGCGAGCCCGCTACGCGGGGGGCCGCCGCCTGCGTGGGCGGAGACACGATGTTCGTCATCGCTCAGTCCTGACCGAAGCGATCGACGAGATACGACGTAACGCCGTCCGGGTCCAGCCGGCGCGCCACCAGGTAGCCGGCGCCCATCCAGCCCCGGCGGGCCCAGTTCCCGAAGGAGATCCGGGTTCCGGCGCTCCGACCGCGGCGGGCAGCATCTTCACCCGCTCCAGGGCCTCCTTGCCGCCGCGCGGGGTCATCTGATCGGCTCCGCCGAGCCCTCGTAGGACATCTCGTTTCCCTTCTGGTGGGCGCCCTCGCGGGTGGCCGGTGTTTTCTGGTCCCGAAGGTGCCGGGCCAGAGCGGGGGTGGCCGGATCGGCCGGTCGACGGTCTAGGCGCTGCCCGGGGCCAGGTTCTCGCCGAGATAGGCGTCGATCATCTGGACCAGGCCGGCGGTCACCACCGGGTCGTCCGTGAGCGGGCCGGCGACGGCGGCGCGGGCCGCCGCGCGGGGCGCCAGCCCTTCGGAGACCAGCCGCCCGGCGGTGATGAGCACCCGGGTCGACGCCACCTCACGCAGACCCGGTGTCTCGAGGCGTCGGATCGCCTGGCCGAGCGTCACCAGCCCGGCGGCCGTGTCGGGGTCGACTCCGGCCTCGTGCGCGACGATCTTCTCCTCGACGTCCGGCGGCGGGAAGCCGAGCTCGATGGCGACCAGGCGCTGGCGGGTCGAGTCCTTGAGGTCCTTGAGAACGCTCTGGTACCCCGGGTTGTAGGAGACGACGAGGCAGAAGCCCGGCGCGGCGTCGACGGTCAGCCCGAGGCGGTCGATCGGGAGCTGGCGACGGTGGTCCGCCAGCGGATGGAGCACCACGGTGGTGTCCTGGCGGGCCTCGACGACCTCGTCGAGATAGCAGATCGCGCCCTCGCGCACGGCCCGCGTCAGCGGGCCGTCTACCCACTCGGTCTCCCCGCCACGCAGCAGGAACCGCCCCACCAGGTCGGCGGTCGTCAGGTCGTCGTGACAGGCCACGGTGACCAGCGGGCGGTCCAGGTCGTACGCCATCGCCTGGACGAAGCGGGTCTTCCCGCATCCTGTCGGCCCCTTGAGAACGACGGGGAGGCCCTGGCGGAACGCCGCCGTGAAGACCTGCTCCTCGTTGCCGACTGGCACGTAGTAGGGCCGTTGGGCGCGCCCCATGCCGGACTCCTCTCCACTGCGCTGGTTGATGGGGGAGCCGCGGCCAGGAAGGCGCTACGACGCACGGCGCGCCGTCTCGGCCGAACGCAGCGCCGAGCGGAACAGCGGCCCGACGACCTGGCTCAGCTGGCCGGGCCGGGGCACGATCGCATGGGCCGCGGCCCCGAACACCCGCCGCAGCGCCGCGGCGTCCGTGCTCGCGCCGACGCTGAGGCACACGGCACCGACTCCGCGCCGGCGAGCCTCCGCGAGCGCGCGCCGGGCGTCGGCCTCGCCGTACTGGCGCTCGTAGCCGTGGTCGTAGGCGAAGCCGTCGGACAGCACGACGAGCAGCCGCCGCGACGTGCCACCCCGGTCGGCCAGCACGGACGTGCCGTGGCGGATGGCGGCGCCGAGCCGGGTGTACCCGCCGGGCGTCAGGCCCCCCAGGCGCCGTAGCACCCGGGCGTCGAAGGCGTCGTCGAAGTACTTCACCGGCTCGAGGTGGACGGCCGACCTGCCCTGGGAGCGGAAGGAGTACAGCGCGACGCGATCCCCGAGGTCGTACAGCGCGCCCAGGACAGCCCCGGCCGCGGCACGCTGGTGCTCGTGCACCGTCGCGCCCGCGGCACCAGGCTCGGCCGTCGAGCCGGAGCAGTCGAGCAGGACGAGGACCGCCAGATCACGACGGCGACGGAGCCTGTCGACGTAGACGGCCTCGTCCGGGGTCGAGCCGGCCAGCATCTCGACGCGCGCCTCGACCATCGCGTCGAGGTCGAGGTCGTCGCCCCGCGGCTGGCGCGGGCAGGCCTCCAGACCGACGCCGAGGCGGGCGAGCGGCCGGCGCAGGGCGTCGCCGTTCGGCGTCGCCATCGGGGCGTCCTCCTGGGAACGCGGCGGCACCTCCCGCACGGTGCACCAGTCCAGCCGGTAACGCCGCTGGTGGACATCCCACTCGGGATACCGCCACCCCTGGCCGCGGACGTCGGCGAGCGCGGTGATCGGAGCAGCCATCCCGATCCCGTACGCCGCGGCGCGACCACCCCGGGCCCCGGCCCTGGTCCGATGCGTCGCCGTGTCCGCGCCGGCGGGTCCCCGGCCTCCGGACGAGCGCGCCGCCCCGAACATCCGCTGGAGCAGCCGGCCAAGCGGGCCACCACCACCCACAGGACTCGCGAGCAGAGGCAGGGCGACACCGGCCTCGAGGTCGTCCTCCGCGAGCTCGGCGAGCTCGTCCGGGCTTCGCTGTCGTCGCGCGGCGATGTGACCGCTCGGCACATCGGCCTCGCCGCGCCCGCCCGACGCGAGCACGCGCCGCGGGTGGATCGCTCCGAAGCTCTCGGGCGGGTCAGGCACCGCCTCCCGGCTCCGGGCCACGGCCAACGACGCCGCCGCCGGACCGCCGCGCGCGGCGACCCCCCGGTCGATGAGCGACCGCGCCGCCGGCGGAAGCAGATCCTCGTTCGCCGCCAGAGCCCGATGGCCCTCGACGGCGAGGTACCGCGCCGCGAGCGCCGGGCGCCGCGCGAGCTCCCGGAGAAGACCCGGCGCCAGGCTCCCGGCGGCCAGCAGCGACGCCTGCACGGCAAGGGCCTCGAGTTGGCGGCCCTGGCTGGCGGCGGCCTCGAGGAAGACCGTGGCCCCGTCCGTCCAGGCCCGCTCCCCCGGGTCGGCCGGCGCCACCCGCAGCGCGCGGCCGGAGAGGGCGCAGGCCAACAGGCCCAGACGCCCCAACTCGTCATCCACGCCGCCCCTCCCTCACGGCGCCGCGGACGCCGTTCCTGTTCGGCCTCCCGCTTCGGCCCCCGCCGGGCAGGAAGGGACGACGCCGCTCGATGCCTCGCTGGAGGCACGCGTAGCGCGCCCCGGTCGTCACGCGTGCGCCTCGGCCACTGACACGACGAGCCTCCGTCCCAGCCACCGTCCAGCTAGCCTAAAAGTTGTTCCGCAACGTAGAGCTCCACACCAACGCCGTCAACCATTCATCCTGGCACTACCGACTGCGACACAAACAGGACAGGAGGTACATCCTCCCTGCTAGAAAGGCGGTAAACCTGGGTACTTGTGAGAGCAAGTTCTGGCCGGCGAGCCGCCAAGACCAGCTACCGCCAGCGTTGACCTAATAGTTGTCCCGAGACATATCGTCCGGCCGGCGGACTCCCGATCGCGCGGCCGAACAGGGCCCGAGGAAGATCGGCGACGGCGGTACCGGGCACCGGCGTCCCTGTTCAGTACCGTCGTCGCGAGGAAAGGTCGTCGAAGGAGTGGACGTGTCGAACGACGGGGCGCGCAGGGCCGAGATCCTCGACGCGGCCGCGACGCTGTTCGCCTCGACCGGGGTGCGCACGACCCTCAAGGACGTCGCCGACGCGTGCGGGATCCTCCCCGGCAGCCTCTACCACCACTTCGAGTCCAAAGAAGCGATCATCGTCGAGCTGGTCAGGCGTTACCAGACCGCGCTCGACGACGTCGCCCACGCGGCCCTGGAGGAACTGGGGCGGCCGAGCGCGCGACCGCCCGCCGAGATCATCGTCTCGCTGGGCGAGGCGATCGCGGCCTGCGCGATCCGGCACCGCGCCGCGTTGCTGCTCTCGTTCTACGAACCGCCGGCCGGATCCAGCGAGGAACTGGTCCAGCTCGCCGCGCGGACGCCGACACTGATCCAGACCGCCACGCGCGAGGCGTTGCGCGCGGGCCGGGAAAGGGGCTACCTCCGGCCCGGTGTCGATCTGGCGATGCTGGCCGACCGGCTGTGCCAGAGCATGCTGCACGTCGGCATCGGCGTCTCCCACCGCACCGCCGGCGGGAACCGCATGGCGGCCATCAGGTGCCGGATCCTGCTCGACGGCCTCGCGGTCAGCCCGCCGCCCGACGACGCACTGGAACAGTCACCCGCCTTCCTCGCGGCCAACAAGGTGGTCGCCACCTGGGACGAGGACGACGACGGCGTCGACGAGCGCGACCGCGAAGGGCTGATCCGCGCCACCGCCCGCGCCGAGTTCGCACGCCGCGGCTACGAGGCCACCACCGTCCGGGACATCGCGGCGGCGGCCGGTCTGAGCACCGGCAGCGTCTACCGGGTCATCGAGTCCAAGGAACGCCTCCTGATCTCGATCATGGCCTCCTACGTCGCGACCGTGACCGCCGGCTGGCGCGCCGTGCTCCGGTCACCCTCGACCGCCGTCGAGAAACTCGACGCCCTCATGTGGTTCGACATCAACCTCATGGACCAGTTCAGCGAGGAGTTCAAGATCCAGTTCGCGGGACTTCGCGAGTCGCCGCCCGACAGCCCCGACCTGACCTGGACGTTCCCGACCCAGCTACGCCAGGTCAAGACCCTGCTGGCCGAAGGCATCCGCGCCGGCGACCTCCACCTGGAAGGCGCCTCCGCGGACATACGCGCACGGTGCCTGTTCGGCGTGATCTGGATGCCGCAGAACATCGTGCACGGTGCCGGCGCCCGCGCCGCGCTCGCGCTGTCCCGCGACACCGTGCTCCGCGGTGCCAGCGACCGTTCCGCGGCGAACCGCGAGCCCTTCAGCCACGCCAGGACCGGGGGCTGATCACCAGCCCGCCGGCGGGAATCGCGGGAACCGCCAGGAACGGCGGGCACGGAGGAGTCCGACCCAGCCACTCCCGGCCGCGGCTCGAGCCGAGTCGCTCCGGCGTCAGCGGCCAATGTCGTGGTCGCCGGCCTTGACCAGCCCGCTCTCATAGGCGAAGACCACCACCTGGGCGCGGTCGCGCAGGCCGAGCTTGGTGAGGATGCTCGACACGTGCGACTTCACGGTCGCCGGCCCGATGAACAGCTCCTGGGCGATCTCGGAGTTGCTGGCCCCCCTGGCGACGGCGGCGACCACGTCACGCTCGCGGTCCGTGAGCCGTGCCAGCCTGCGCGCCGCGGCCGAGCCCGCGGTGCCGCGCGCGGCGAACTGGCCGATGAGGCGCCGGGTAACCGACGGCGCCAGCAGCGCGCCGCCATCGGCCACGGTACGCACGGCCTCCGCGAGCCGGTCGGCGGGGATGTCCTTAAGCACGAAGGCACTCGCACCGGCGCGCAGCGCCCGGTAGACATACTCGTCCGGGTCGAAGGTCGTCAGGATCAGCACCCGCACCGCCCAGTCGGCCTCGGCAAGGATCCTGGAGGTCGCCTCGAGGCCGTCCATCCGCGGCATCCGGATGTCCATAAGGATGACGTCGGGCCGGTGCCGGCGGGCCGCCTCGATCGCCTCGTGCCCGTCGCCGGCCTCGGCCACGACCTCGATGTCACTGTGTACCCGCAGGACCATGCTCAGGCCGCCGCGCACCAGCGCCTGGTCGTCTACCACGACGACGCGGATCGTCATAGCGGCGGTTCCCCCTCGATCGGCAGCCGGGCCACCACACGGAATCCCCCGCCCGGCAGCGGGCCCGCGTCGAGGCTCCCACCGAGCAGGAGCGCGCGCTCTCGCATCCCGACGATCCCGTGGCCTTCCGGGCCCTCGTGGCCGGCGACGCGCGGACCGGCCGGCGCCGCGGCGCCGCGTCCGCCGTCACGGACCTCGACGACCATGACACGCCGTTCGGCCCGCAGCCGCACCTCGGCGTGGATACCGGGGCCGGCGTGCTTGAGCACGTTGGTCAGGGCCTCCTGGACGATGCGGTAGGCGAACAGATCCAGGCGGGCCGGGATCTCGGCCGGCAGCCCGTCGGCCGTGACCGCGACCTCCACGCCCGCCTGACGGATCTGCGCGACGAGCTGGGAGAGGTCCGCGAGGCCGGGCTGCGGGCGCAGGCCGTCGGGCTCGGCCTTCGGCCGCAGGACGCCGAGCAGATGACGCAGCTCCTGCAGGGCGTGCCGGCCCGCCTCCTCCACGGCGGCCATGGCCGCCAGCGCGGCCCGCGGGTCCTCGGCCGCGACCGCCCGTGCCCCGCTCGCCTGCACCGTCATGAGGCTCACCTGGTGGGCGACGACGTCATGGAGTTCCCGGGCGATGCGGGTGCGCTCCTCGGCGACGATCCGCTGGGCCTCGGCTGCCCGCTCCCGGCGCAGCTGTCCGGCGCGCTCCTGGCGTAGCCGCAGCCGCCGCCCCACATACCAGACCCCCGTCATGAAGACGCAGCCGAGGACCGTCGTCTGCCACCAAGGGCCCGAGGCAGGCACGCAGGCGACGGTGACGACGCCGATCGCCACGGCGATGGCGACACCGTCCCACCAGTGCGCGGCGGCGTGCCGCCCCAGGCTGTACAGCGCGATCATCGTCGGCCAGCCGACGTGCCCGTCCAGCGCACTCTCCGCGGTGGCCGCGACCAGCAGGACCCAGGCCGCCAGCGCGACCCCCAGCACGGCCAGGGGCGCGCGCCGGCGCCAGCACAGCGCGGCGCTGGCGGCGGCGAGGACCGGCAGGGTCGGGACGGAGACGTCCGCCGGGTGACGCAGGACGAGCGAGTCACCGGGACCGTCCATCACGAAGACCGTGACCAGGAAGACCAAGGCCGCGAGGACGGCGTCGGCGGCGCGTGGCCGGCGGGCGAACGGGCCCCGTAGCCGGCGGCCGCCGGCCGCGCCGTCTGGCCAGGCGGCCAGCGTCGTGTGGTTCGCCATCGTTCCTCGGTGAGACGGCCGGTGACCCGGAGCGATTCGTCCGGGACGTCTCGTCCGCGAACACCGCCCACCGTACGCACGGCCGGCTGCGTGGTCGCCCGCCCCGCGCCGGAGCCGGTCTCCGTCTGGAGGCGGAGAGACGACCGCCCCTACACGGCCGCGGGGGGGGGGGGGGGGGGGGGGGGCCGCGCGGGGGGGCGCCCCCCCCCCCCGCGCC
>NZ_JADWYU010000106.1:0-46486 GCF_016786325.1 Frankia nepalensis
GGCGGAACTTGCGGTCGAGGTGGCGGGTGAACGCGTCGAGCGTCTCGTAGTAGTGGTTGTCGGCGTCGACCGGCCGTAACGCCGGCACGTGCCCTTGCTCACTCGCCATGGCAGCCTCCCTGTGGGCAAGAGATATAGACGTTTCTAGCCGGGCAGCGGGCCGACGCCAAGCCTCAGTTCGCGGTGCCACCGGGCCCGGGGCACGAGCCGGCGGCGCGAGCCCCGGCCGGCGCGCCGACCGGGACGCGGTCAGCGGACGACACCGGTCCGCGGCCCGCGTCGGACGTCGCGGAAGGGGCGGTGCCGGCGCGGTGTTCCCGGGCCTCCATCAGTAAAGTGCCATACTCCGATCGCAAAAGCGACAGTACCAATGGCCGGCTGGGTGGCGGCTCCGGTCCCCAGTCGATCCCCGGCTCACCTCGGGCCCGCCCCGCGATCCTGCTGATCCGTCGCCTCTGGTGGTCCGTCGCCGGGGCGCTCGGTCCTGGCGAGGCGCGGCCAGATCGTGGCGCACACGTGCTCGGGGGTTCCCGGGCAGCCGTGGCGGAGCCAGTCGAGGACCAGGCCGAGCAGGGCGCCGGCCAGCAGCGCGGCGGTGGGGTCGTAGGGGATCTCGGCCGGGTCGTCGGCATGGGTGCCCGCGCCGGGTCTGGTGAGGTTGACGTGCAGCGAGATGGCGAGCCGCTGCTGCAGGTGGTTGATCACCCGGGCGCTGCCGTCCTCGCCGAGCAGGGCGCGGTAGAGGCGGGCCCGGTCGCGGATGTGGGTGAGCACCCTGACCAGGGCCTCCCGTTCCCGGAGCTGCCGGGCCGGGGCGCGGCTGGGGGCGATGACGGGTGAGGTGGCGATCAACTCGTCGAACATCGCGGTGCAGGCGCTGGCCGCCAGGTCGTGCACGTCGGTGTAGTGCTCGTAGAACGTCGTGCGGTTGACGTCCGCCCGCTTGGTCACGTCGGAGACCGAGATCTGGACCAGGTCGCGCTCGGCGATCAGGTCGAGCAGCGCTCGTTCCAGGGCCGAGCGGGTCCGCCGGATCCGGCGGTCGAGGGGTTGCGGCGCGGGCACTCCTCCACCATAGTTAGCCCGACAGATGTCGGTTAAGGGACGCTCGTCCTGTAGTTGGCGGCCTGGTTGTCGCGGGCGGAACGAGCGCCGCCCGGCGGCGGCGCCGACGCGCCCGAGCACCTCACGAGGCAGGGCGTCGCCGCGTGTCGCGTCGTCCCGGGCCGGGCATCTCGCCGGAGCGTCGACGTGTTCTGCCTGGTCGCGAGCTGAAAGAGGAAGCATGCCCAAATTCGATCTGTCGAAGGTCAACATCGTTCCGTACGTGTCGTTAGCGGACGCGTCGGTGCAGGATCACTCGACACGGGACAGGCAGTTCCCGGGGCTTCACAACGACCTGCTGTTCCTCTGGGCCATGGTCGACACCGAGAACGGCAAGCGCTACGAGCTGATCCGCATGCTGTCGGCGAGCGGAACGTTCGACTTCATCCTCCATGAATGCCCCACCGACCTGTGGGCCCATCCGACGACCGTGCGGTTCCCGTTCGAGAGCGACCTGTACTGGGGACCCATTCTGTGGCTGGACAGCGATGGCAGGCAGACCGTCTTCCCGCTGAACTCGACCGCGAAGCAGAGCCTCAAAGTCTCGCTCGGCCCCGATGAATACGTGTGGAAGGAGGACGGCGGCCTCATCGACGTCGTCCTGACGCCGCGACCGATGAACGTGACGACCATCTACGTTCCCGGGCTCCCCGACGACGTCGGCTACACGAGCTCGGGCTGCACGGTGACGGGCAGCATCGCCGGGTCGAAGATCACCGGAGGCTACGGCGGACTCGACCGGATGTACTGCCTACCCGGCCTCAGCGCCATGGTCTCCAAGATCGCCGAGCTCGAGCACTACTGGTTCGTCTGGGGGTCGATCCTGGAGGACGGGCGCTGGGAGACCGGCAACGCGATGCTGGGCACGGGCAACTACGCGACCGCCACGTTTCAGCGGGACGGCGAGCCCCCGATCATCGCGACCAACGACGAGGTCGAGTCCAAGGTCATCTGGGAGACGAAGGGCGACGTGCGCCAACCACGCCTCGCCAGCCTCACGTTCGGCGGCCGGACCTTCAGCTTCGAGGGCACCCACAACGCGGCCGCGGCCGCGGTCTCCCTCGGCATCGCCTGGCTGCACGGAACCGTGCGGGAAGAAGGCGGTCCGAAGCCGGTCAGGAGCTGGTCGACGATGGAGGTCATCAAGATCCGCGCGACGCCGCGCGACTAGCCGCCGCGCGCGGCAGTGGTGGCTCGGCATTCGGACGTGGACGGAGGGCGGATCTGATGGTGGAACTGGCGGGGAAGGTCGCGGTCGTCACCGGCGGCGGCTCCGGACTCGGCGCGGCGATGGCGTCGGCATTCGACCGGATGGAACGGTCCTGACACTGGTCGCCGGCGGCACGCTGCCCGTCGGCCCAGCCTCTGGAGGGTGACATGAGAGTTGGTTCGCCGGGCGGCGGCGATGGGCCGTCGGGACCGGTGTCCCTTGACGCGCAGGCGTTGTGGGACATCGAGCAGATCAAGCAGCTCAAGGCCCGGTACTTCCGCTTTCTCGACGCCAAGGACTGGGACGCCTTCCGGGAGCTGTTCACCGACGACTGCGAGCACATCCTCCCGCAGGAGTCGGAGCGGCGTTTCCAGACCAACGACGAGTACTTCGGGTCCACCATCCCGCTGCTGTCGAACGGGGTGACGACGCACCACGGCCACATGCCGGAGATCACGCTGCTCAGCGAGACCGAGGCGACGGGCGTCTGGGCGATGCAGGACTACGTGCAGCTGGCCGGGCCGGGCGGCCGGCTGAGCATCAAGGGCTACGGCCACTACGTCGAGACCTACCGGAAGTGCCCGGACGGCCGGTGGCGCATCAGCTCCAAGCGCAACGAGCGGCTGCGCGTCGACCAGGCCCCCTGGACCCTCCCCGAGCCGTGACCGGCACCTCGGGCACCCGGCCCGGACGGTCGGGACCGGCGGACCGGCGCCGGCGTCAGCCGGGCCGGGCTCTCGATCTCGGCCTGGGCAGCCGCGCCTGGGCGGCCTGACCTCGTCCGACAGCGCTGGCCCGCGTCGATCCACGGTGACGGTTCGCCCGCCGGGAATGACGCCGGGCTGGGTGGCACGGTTTACTCTCGTCGACGCGGCCGGAGAACGTCGAACCGACGAGGAGGGCGATATCGGATGTGTCGTCTGTTCGGCATGAGCAGTTCTCCGCGTCGTGCCCACGCCACCTTCTGGCTGCTGGATGCCCCCGACAGCCTCAGCGACCAGAGCCGGCGCGAGCCGGACGGTACCGGGCTCGGCTTCTTCGACGCCGACGGCGCTCCCATCCTCCACAAGGCCCCGATAGCCGCCTACGAGGACCGGAGTTTCGCCCAGGAGGCCAAGCAGGTCGAATCGACCACGTTTCTTGCCCACATTCGATTCGCCTCCACGGGAGGCCTGGAACAGCGCAATACCCATCCTTTCGAGCAGGACGGCCGCCTCTTCGCGCACAACGGCGTGCTCGAAGGTCTGGACGAGCTCGAGCGGCAACTCGGCCCGGACGTGTCGATGGTGCACGGCGACACCGACTCCGAGCGGTTCTTCGCATTGATCACCCGGGAGATCAGAAGCGGCGCCGGTGACGTGGCTGGCGGCATCGAGGGCGCGGCCCGCTGGATCGCCAGGCATCTGCCGGTGTACGCCCTCAACCTGATCATCGCGACCCCGGGGGAGCTCTGGGCGTTGCGCTATCCCGACACGAACCCGTTGTACGTGCTCGAACGCCCGGCCGGCGGCCACCACGGCGACCGTCACCTCGACCACAGCGGCACCGCCGGCCACCTGCGCGTCCACTCCCGCGACCTGGTCGCGACGCCCGCGGTCGTGGTCGCCAGCGAGCCGATGGACGACAACCCCGCGTGGCGGCCGATGGAACCCGGCGAGCTCCTGCACGCCGGGCCCGACCTGCGGATCACCCGCGGGATCGTGCTCACCGAGGAGCCGGCGCATCGACTGGCCCTGAAGGACCTGCGGCCGGTGGCCGCCGCCTCCCAGAAGCCCAGGTAGCGCCGGCGCGGGCGATCACGCCGCCCACGCGGCACGGCCGACGCGGCGCCGTCCTGCCCAGCCGCCGGTCGCCAGCCGCTTAGCCTGGCCGGGTGGCGCTGCACAGGCAGGCGATGAGGGAGTCGGCGGACGCGCACCTGGCGGTCCGGCCGCAGCTGCGATGGCCGGCACGGCCGGGGCGCGCGGGCGGGGAGGCCGGCGGCGACCTGCCGCGCTACCGGATCCCGGCCGGGCCGATGGACCCGGAGACGGCCTACCAGCTGGTGCGCGACGAGCTGATGCTCGACGGCAACGCGCGGCTGAACCTGGCCACCTTCGTCACCACCTGGATGGACCCGCACGCCGACCGGCTGATGGCCGAGTGCGCCGCCAAGAACATGATCGACAAGGACGAGTACCCGCAGACCGCCGAGCTGGAATCACGCTGTGTGAACATCCTTGCCGAGCTCTGGCACGCGCCGGATGCCCGCGACGCGGTCGGCTGCTCGACGACCGGCTCGTCCGAGGCATGCATGCTCGCCGGCCTGGCGATGACGCGCCGGTGGCGGGCGAAACGCCGCGCGGCGGGCCTTCCGGCCGACCGGCCCAACCTGGTGATGGGCGCGAACGTGCAGGTCTGCTGGGAGAAGTTCGCCCGTTACTGGGACGTCGAGCCCCGGCTCGTGCCGCTCGCGCCCGGTCGCACCCATCTGACCGGCGACGAGGCCGCGCCCCGCTGCGACGAGAACACGATCGGCGTGGTCGCCATCCTCGGCTCGACCTTCGACGGGACGTACGAGCCCGTCGCCGAGATCGCCGCCGCGCTCGACCGGCTCGCCGCCGGCGGGGGGCCGGACGTGCCGCTGCACGTCGACGCCGCGTCGGGCGGGTTCGTCGCCCCGTTCTGCGACCCGGACCTGGCCTGGGACTTCCAGCTCGACCGCGTCGTCTCGATCAACGCCTCCGGCCACAAGTACGGCCTGGTGTACCCGGGGGTCGGCTGGGTGCTCTGGCGCGACCACGACCACCTGCCCGCGGAGCTCGTCTTCAAGGTCGACTACCTCGGCGGGACGATGCCGACGTTCGCGCTCAACTTCTCCCGCCCCGGCGCCCAGGTGGTCGCGCAGTACTACTCGCTGCTGCGCCACGGCCGCGAGGGCTACCGACAGGTGATGGAGGGCTGCCGCGACGTCGCGGGCCGCCTTTCCGACCTGATCGCCGCGATGGGTCCGTTCGAGCTCGTCTCGGACGGCGCGACCGGCATTCCCGTCTTCGCCTTCACGGTCCGCGACGCCGCCAGCGCCGGGTTCAGCGTGTTCGACGTGTCGGAGCTCCTGCGCACCCGGGGCTGGCAGGTTCCCGCCTACCACTTCCCGCCGGCGCTCGAGGAACTCGCCGTGCTGCGCGTCGTCGTGCGCAACGGATTCGGCCCGGATCTGGCCGATCTCCTGGCCGCGGACCTCGGCCGCGCCGTCGACCGCCTCACGGCCTCCGGCCGCCCCGCGCCGCCCCGCGCCGAGGCCACGTCGGCCTTCCACCACTGACGCGGCCGCTGTCGCCGATTCATGCCTCACTTCGATCTTCATCGTCGGCGACGATGGGTGACGGACGGCGAAAGACGGGCCGCCTGCTTCTGCCGTCGACGCCCGGTCGACCGACCTGCGCTGTCACCAGAGCGTGTCCGAGATGTCCCACGGATCAGGCGGCCGGGGGCCTTCGAGGGGCTCCTCGTCCTCGTCCGCGGGTGCCTGTGCCCCACCCGGACGCCTCCCCCCGGGTATGGAACCCGTCGGATCGTTGGTCCCGGTCGAGGAAGGCCACTCGGACAGACGCCGATCTGCCTCAATCTGGGTGGGCCATGCGGGCGGCGGATGCGCGTTCGAGCCGGGCGGGCCTGCCTGGGACTTGCCACGAGGTCGCCACATCCGGCGTCGCCCGGGGAACGGGTCGGTCGCGGTGTCACCCGTGTCGGTGAGGCCGAATCGAAGCAGCCGGTCGGCTTCCTCCGGCCGGCCCAGCCTGACGAGGGTGTCGGCCAGCCGCCGCCGGACGACCCAGCCGTGGCCCAGGTCGACGAGGGCACGCAGCCCGTCGGCGTCCCGCCGCTCGGCGAGGCCGTCGGCCAGCCAGTCGGCGGCGAGCCAGTCACCATCCTCGGCGAGGCGCCGCAGGATCGTCGTCGCTTCCGAGACGTCGTTCCGCTGGACCAGCAGGTCGGCGAGCAGCAGGGTGGACCACCGATCGCCCATCGCGGCCCGAGCGCGAAGCCCGCCCGCGTCGCCGCGCCGGGCCAGCAGGACGGCGAGGCACAGCGCCGCCCATTCGGCGCCGCCTTCCGCGAGTTCGCGCACGCCTTCGACGTCGTCGCGTTCCGCGAGTAGCTCCGCCAGTCGCCTGGCGGCGGATCCGTCGCCGTCGCTGGCCCACTCCCGAAGGCTTTCCTCGTCGTGGCGCTCGGCGGCCAGACTGGCCAGCCGCATGGCTGCCCACGCGCTCAGATTGGCCAGCTCACGCAGACGGGCGCGGTCGCCGCGCATCTCGAGAATCGTCACGAGCCGCAGGGCCGCCCACGGGTCCGCCGCGGCGCGGGTACTCAGAAGGATCTCCGCCTCGCTGACGTTCCCGAGCGACACCAGCAGATCAGCCGTTCGTAGAACCGCCCAGCCGTTGCCGGCCGCGGCGTGCCGCTCGAGAACCTTCACCGCGGTCGGTATGTCGTCACCCCGTTCGGTCAACAGGTCGGCGAGCATCAGCGCCGCCCAGACGTCATCGTCGGCCCGGGCGCGCAGCGCCTGGATGTCGCCACGGTCGGCGAGCAGCTCCGCCAGGCGCACGGCGGCCCACTCGTTGCCGAGGTCGGCGAACTCCCGCAGAGTCGGCTCGGGCTCGGGCTCGGGCTCCGACTCGGGCTCCACCGAGACCGAGGGCGAGTCGGGAATGGCCCCGGCCAGCTCGACCAGCCTGCGCGCCGCCCAGCCCGCGCCGTGGGCGGCTTCGTCCCACAGGAAGCCGCGGTTCTCCTCGGCATTCGGCAGCCGCGCGACCAACTCGCCCAGCCGCATCGCCGCATGGTCGTCCGAACCCCCGATTTCGGTGAGCTCCAACAGCCCGTCCAGATCCTCCCGAAGGGCCAGCAGATCGGCCAGCCGCGCCATGGCCCGGTCGTCGTCGACGTACCGGGCCCGCCTGTAGAGCGAGATCGCGTGCCCATACAGCAGCCGGTCGAACGCGCTGTCACCGAGGCGGGCCGCCTCCTCGACGGTCGCATGCTCGCTCAACGCCTCCCAGAGCAGGCCCGGCGGACGCAGCGTCCGTCGGGCCTGGCGGCCGTACCGGTCGAGATAGGCGGCCAGCCGTGCGCGCGGCGCCGTCTCGAACTGGCCTGGACGAGCGCGATCACGGGAAAGCGGCCCCGGCAGGCCTCGCCAGCGCTCACTCGTCGCGACCAGGGCCCGGCGGAACCAGTTGTCGGGGAGGTCCTGCCACTGGGCGTCCGTGAGGTACGCCGGCACGGCCGCCTCGAGAAGGGGCAGCGGCAGCGCGCGGCCGTGCCCGAGGCGGCGGACGTCCATCGTCGCCTCGATCAGCGCCTTCCCCACGGGTCCGGCATGGCGATAGTGATCAAGAAGCCGGGGCCCGGAGGCCAGGTACTGGGCCAGCCGTCCGTCGTCGGCGTGCGCGCAGGCCCCGGCCAGGCGGGCGTCACCGGCCGCCTTGACCCGCGCGGCATCCAGAGCGGGCCCGGTGAAGGCATCGGGTACGGAGATGGTCGCGTCAGCCAGCAGCGCCCGCGCATGCGGATGCGGCTCGGCCCGCTCGTCATCCGGGTCGGACGTCAGCGCCCTCCAGTCGCCGGGCAGGAGCGTGCCCAGTACGAGCACGCAGCTCGTATCCGGGTCCCTGAGCAGTTCTCGAAGTCCAAGCGCGGCCAGCTCGCCGTGCTTCCTGCCAGGGGTAAGGAGGTGTCGCTCGGCTTCGTCGAGCCATACGACCGTGCCCGGTTCGACCGCCGGCAACCCGTCAACGAGGTCGCGCGCCGTCAGCGGATGCCACAGCCGCCAGTCGTCCGGCACGGACTGGACCGCCTCCCAGCAGGCACGGCTCTTGCCCGTGGCCGGCCCGCCGACAAGCACCGCGAGGCTGCCGCGGCCACCGATCGCGTGATCGACGGCCGCCCGAAGCAATTCGTCATGATCGCGAACTATGTAGTCGGGCAAGACGGACGGCGGGCGGTCCGGGTCCTCGACGACCGGGTGCACGCCGTAGGCGAACGGGTGGGCCAGATTCGAGACCGGCCGTCCCAGGCCACGCCGCGGTCTCGTCGCCGACGGCCGCCGACGGCCTTCCGCGGCGGCCGCGTCCAGCGCCCGCGCACCGCGCGCGGGGGTCCGCGCCACGCGCGCGACAGGCCTGGCCCGCCATGGGCGCTCCGCGAGCCTGACCGGCATCTCGTCCACCCGTCGGGATCCGGTGTGCTCCCGGAACACGTCGGCATCCGGATACCGCTCGTACGCCACCGCGAGCAGCCGCGCGCGTCCGTCTACGACCACACCGTCGGCGATCCATGCCGAGATCTGCCTCCAGTAGACCAACGGGGTCCGCGCGTCCATGGGCAGCTGAGCCCGCGGGTAGCCCGCCTCCGCGAGGAGCAGCTCGGCCTCCCCGGACGTGGTACACCGTTCCGCGAGCGCCTTGATCTGCTCGTCGTCAAGCCCTCTGCCCACCGTGGCCTCACTGACAAATCCGGCCTACCGCCACCCGTGCCGCACATGATCGCATCGCGCGGACCAGCCGCGTCGCCCCCCCTCAGCGAGCCGCCGCCCTGATCAGCGCCGACGCTGGTCCGCGCGTTGTCGACCTGAACGGCACCGTTCTGCCGCCTCAGGTCAGACCGGGCCGGGACGCGGATCCGCCGGTCCAGGTGGCGGGCCGGAGCCGGGCCCGGGATCGGGTCCGGATTCGGGTCCTGACGCGTCGAGCAGGTCCTCGACGGTCCGCGTCAGCTGGGCGACGTCAACGCCGAGCCTCTCGAGCGCCCGCACCGGCACCCCGTCCGGCTGCTCCAGGAGGGCGAGCAGGATGTGGCCGAGGTCGACCACCGGCGCCTCGCGCCGGTCCGCGGCCGATCGGGCGGCCCGCAACGCGCGGCGGGCCGTCGTGGTGAACAGAGGTTGCGGGGTGCCGGCCGCGTCGGACAGCTGGTATGGGGACTGGTAGGACGAGGGGACCTGGGCCCGGCGAGGTGGTCCCTCGGCGTCCGCGGGATGGGTGTCCATCCAGGCATGCGTCTGGCGAAGCAGCTCCGCGGCGTCCTCGTCGAGGATCTCGAGGACGCGGACGGCGAGGCCCTTCCCCTCGACGAGCAGGGCGGCGAGCAGGTGCCCGCTCCCGATCATCCTCTCGTCGCGGGCGAGCGACTCCCGCAGGGACAGTTCCAGAACCGCTTTCGAGCGTGGGGTGAAAGGAATATGGCCGGACGCCGCCGGGTCGCCCGCCGGGACGATCTGTACGAGCGCTGCTCGCGCCCGCTCGTCGGTGATGCCCCGCGCGGCGAGGAACTCGCCGGCCACGTCGCCCTGCGCGGCGATCAGGCCGAGCAGCAGGTGCTCGGTCCCGATGTAGCGGTGGTTGAGCGACCGGCTGGCCTCCTGGGAGGCGACGATGGCCCGACGCGCGCCGTCGGAGAACCGTTCGAACATGGCGCCATCCCAGAAGCCGGACCGGCCGGCTCCGGCGCCGATCGGTCATATCACCGCAGTGTGACCCGTTTCGGTCCCCAGCGAGCCGTGTTCGGTCTTCCTCCCGACGATCAGGCGCGACGCCCGTCCTCTCGGCCCGGCCCGGCGTCCCGGGCAGCGCCGGGAACGCGGCTCGCGCGCGCCCGATGGCCTGGGGGATTCCCACGATGTTCCGGGTCGGACCACCCTCGCCTGATGGGGCGCGAGTGCCATGCCCGGCAACGTTCGCCCGGTGCCCGCGCGGCCGCGCGCTCGTCCTGTCCGAGCATCGTCAGGGGAATCGTGTCAGCGGTCGCGATCTGGGATGGTCAGGGCTCAAACCGGGCCGCCGACCTGTCCGCTGATTCGCGATCCATAGCTCGCGTTCTCGCTGACACTTCGAGGGCCAGCCACGGCACGGATGAGGAGCGACAGGGCTGACGGCGCTGGAGATGGCACCAACGCCGGATCGTCACGAGGGGATCAGCGCGATTTGATGGTCAGACCCCGACCGGCGTAGGCCGCAGGTCTGTCTCGCGGCTTCGGACAGCTTTGAAACGGCCGAGGTGCGCATCAACGGTCAGCGGCACGAAGCCTCGTCCGAGGCTCTCGCGGGGATGGACTGGTCACGGACCAGGTCCTGACGCCCGCCCGGTCCCACCGGGCGCCTGAGGCGCGCGTCGTTCCGGCGCGCACGGCAGTGGCCGTTGTCGGCGGCGATCCTGCCGGGCCGGCGTCGTCGAGCTCCCGTCGTCGCAGTTCGCCCGCCAGGACCAGTTGGCGGCGGGCCGCGGTGTGGTCGCCGGCCATCGCGAAGGCGCGCGCGAGCAGGTCGTGGTTGCCCTCGGCCAGCGGGTTGCGCGCCACGGCGCGGGCGGCGTAACGGACCGCGTCGTCCGCCTGCCCGGCGGCCAGCAGCGCCGCCGTCGCGTCGCGCAGCCGGGCCTCGTGGGTGGCGGCCACCTGGTGGCGTGCCACCAGCAGCCAGGAGTCGAATCCCGGCGTGGCGGCCAGCTGCACGCCGTCGAGCAGTTCGCCGTCGAGCTCCAGCAGGGACGCGTCCGGGCCGGCCGGCCCGTGGGTGAGCAGGAGGACGTCGACCCAGACGTCGGCCCCGAGCGCCGTGCGCACCGGGTCGCCCCGGAAGGCGTCCGGCGCCGCCAGTGTCCGGCGTAGCTCGGCCAGTAGCCAGCGCAGCGCGCCGAGCGGGTCCGCCGCGTTGCCCAGCAGCAGGTCGGCGAGGTGGCGGCGGCTGGGCGCGCGGTCGGCGAGCAGCAGGTAGCACAGCAACGCCCAGGCCTTGCGCCCTCGCGGTGGCGGAACCGGCCGGCCGCCTCGCTCGATGGCCGGCGGCCCGATCAGCCGGATCTGCGTCGTCACGTCGCTGGACGCGCCGCGCGTCGTCGGCCCTTCGGCCTGCTCCGCGGCGCGCGGCAGCGGAAACGCGGCCAGCTCGGCGACGGTGGGCCGTGCCCCGGCGTGTGCCGACGCCCGTGAGGTGGTGATCATTGGTGTCCTCCTGCCTGGCTCGCGAGCACGGATCGCGACGGTGTCCGACGGCACCGGAGCGAACCGGAGAGAAACGGTGTCCGACGGTCCCGGAGCGAACCGGAGAGAAGAGGAGTCCTTCCGGCTCCGGTCCGGAACCGAACCGGCGCTCCCGTGCGCTCCGCTCCGTCGCCGTCGGATGTCGTGGTTTCGATCAGCCGGTCCTGCGGCCGACGGCGACGAGGTACTCGGCCCGCATCAGCAGGCCGCCGTCGGTGGCGTCGTTGCGGCGGGAGACCATCGCGACGATCTCGGCGCGGCACTCGTCCCAGCGGCCCGTGGCGGTGAGGCGCTCGCGCGCCTTGACGGTCGGGCCGTAGTGGCTCTCCATGAACGCGACGAACCGTTCCGGTGAGTCGAACCGCCACGGGTTGTGGCCGCGGGTGAACTCGAGCTCGACCCCGCTGCCGGCGAACAGCCGGCGCACATGCGGTTCGCTGCCCCACAGCGGCGGCGGCGACGCGTAGTCCGGCGCCGCCGGCAGGTAGCGGCCGATGAGCTTGAGCAACTCGCCGATCTGGCTCTGGGGGGTCCAGCTGACGAGGCCGATCTGCCCGCCGGGCCGGCAGACCCGCGCCAGCTCCCGCGCGGCGAGCTCGTGGCGCGGCGCGAACTGGACGCCGAAGACGGACAGCACGAGGTCGAAGCTCGCGTCGGGGTAGGGCAGCTCCTCGGCGTCGCCCTCGACCCAGTCGACGGCCACGCGGTGCTCGTGGGCGCGTCGCCGGGCGGTCTCGAACAGCTCGGGCGTGAGGTCGAGGCCGACGACCCGGGCGCCCGCGGCGGCGGCCCGCAGCGCGACGTTGCCCGTGCCGGTGGCGACGTCGAGCACCCGCGCGCCGGGTGCCAGCTCCACGCGGGCCAGCAGGTCGCGCGGGGGTGACTCGTCGATCAGCTCGGCGACGGCGGCGTAGTCGCCCGCGGCCCAGGTGGCCCGGTGAGACTGCTTGAGTTCGGCGACGGCGGTCATGGCTTGTTCTCCTTTTCGAGTCCGACGCCGCGAGTCTGCGCCGCGGGGGTTGGCGAAACCCTGCGCGAACCCTGTCGCGACCTGTGCCGGTGCTTGCCGGGCCTGTGTGGGCGCCCTAGCGTGCGGACCATGGGGGCGCGGGTCCGGCTTTGCGGACGCCTGGAGATCGAGCTGGGCGGGGAGCGGGTCGAGAACCGGTTACCGGGCCGTCAGGGGCCGCTCGTCCTCGCGTTCCTGGTGCTCAACCGTGGCCGACCGGTCGCGCGCGACGAGCTGATCGGGGCGCTGTGGCCCGGCGAGCCGCCGGCCGATCCCGACGAGGCGCTGAGCGCGCTGCTGTCGAAGGTGCGCCGAGCGGTCGGCCGGGAGACGCTGTCGGGTCGGCGGGAGCTCACCCTGACGTTGCCGGCGGACGCGGAGGTCGACCTCGAGCGGGCGTTCGCGGCGGCGGAGCGGGCGCGGGCGGCGATCGCGGAAGGTGACTTCGCCGCGGCGTGGGCGGCGGGCTCGGCCGCGCTCGAGACCGCCAGCCAGGGGTTCCTCGTCGGCCTGGACGCGCCCTGGGTCGACGACCGGCGCCGCGAGCTCGAACAGCTACGCCTGGGCGCGCTGGAGGCGGTTGCCGAGGCGGGAGTCGCGCTCGGCGGCGCCCGGCTGGCGGGCGCCGAGCGGGCCGCGCGCGAGCTGACGCGCGAGGCTCCGCTGCGGGAGGCGGGCCACCGGCTGCTGATGGAGGCGCTCGCCGCCCGTGGCGAGGAGGCGGAGGCGCTCGCCGCCTACGAGCAGCTGCGGGTGGCGTTGCGCGAGGAGCTCGGGACCGGGCCGGGCGCGGCGGTCCGGGCGCTGCACGCGCGGCTGCTCGCGGGCGGGGCGGCCGGCCCTCGACCGGCCCCGGCTCCAGCGCCGGCGCCGGCGTCTGCCGGGCCGCCGCGGGTGCCGCTTCCGGCGTTCCTGGCGCGCAGACGCGGGCAGTTCGTGGGGCGCGAGCGGGAGCTGGAGCTGTTGCGCGGGGCCTGGCACGGCGCCCGCGCGGGACGACGCGGGCTGGTCCTGCTGTGCGGCGGGCCGGGGATCGGCAAGACCCGCCTGGCCGGCGAGCTGTCGCGCGAGGCGCATGCCGGCGGCACGGTCCTGTACGCGGGCTGCCAGGAGGATCCGCTCGTCCCCTACCAGCCCTTCGTCGAGGCGCTGCGGCAGTACGTGCGCGGCGGGCACCTCGACGGCGCGCGCCGCCGCTTCGGGCCGGGCTGGGGGGAGCTCGCGCGGCTCATCCCCGAGCTCGCGCACCGGGGGCCTGGTGACGGCGCGCCGGAGTCCGACGACCCCGAGACGCGCCGGTACCTGATGTTCGAGGCGGTTTCCGCGCTGCTGACCGAGGCCTGCGCGCGGGCCCCGGTGCTGCTCGTCCTCGACGACCTGCACTGGGCGGACCGGTCGACCCTCCAGCTCCTGCGACACGTGGTCCGGGCTCCGCACGAGGCCGCGCTGCTGGTCGTGGGGTCCTACCGGGACCTGGAGGTCGCCCCCGAGCATCCGCTGGCCGAGCTGCTGGCGGACCTGCGGCGTGACGGCCTGTTCGAGCGGCTGCCGCTCGAGGGCCTCGACTCGCGTGGCGTGGAGACGCTGATCGCGGCACACACCGGCCAGGCGACGCCTTCGGCGCTGGTGCGGACCGTCCACGCGCAGACCGAGGGCAATCCGTTCTTCGTCGAGGAGGTCGTGCGCCACCTGATCGAGACCGGCGTGATGTTCGGGCGCGAGGGCCGCTGGGGCTCCGCCCTCACCCCGGAGCAGATCGGTGTCCCGGAAGGGGTCAAGGAGGTGCTCGCGCGCCGCCTCGCCCGCCTCTCGCAGACCTGTCGCGGCGTGCTCGCCCAGGCCGCCGTCCTCGGTCGCGACTTCCCGTTCGACCTGCTGGTGGCGATGGCCGAGCTCGGCGAGGAGCCGGTGATCGGCGCGCTGGAGGAGGCGCTGGGGGCCCGGCTCGTCGTGGAGCAGGAGGAGGGCCTGGTCTACGCGTTCACGCACGCGCTCGTGCGCGAGACGCTCTACGGAGCGCTCAGCGCGCCGCGTCGCCAGCGGATCCACGCGCGCGCGGCGCGGGCCATCGAGGGCGCCGCGGCGTCCGACCCGGAGGCACGGGTCGCCGCCCTCGCGCTGCACTACCGGCTCGCGGGCCCGACGGTCGATCCGGCGAAGGGAATCGACTACTCGCTGCGCGCCGGGGAACGCGCCCGCCAGCTGTTCGCCTGGGACGAGGCCACGGCGCACTGGGCCGGGGCGCTGGCGCTGATGGAGCGCGCCGGCGCCGAGCCGGCCGACCGGGCGCGGCTGCTCGTGACCCTGGCGGTCGTCTGCGCCGTGCTGGGCGACCTGGCCCGCGAGATCGACTACCTGGAGCGGGCGCTCGACCTCTACCTGGGCCTGGCGGACGACGAGCGGGCGGCGCAGGTGCACTCACGCCTCGGCATGGCCCATTCGCTGATCGACTCCATCTACGCCGAGCACCTCGACATCGGCCGGGCGTTTCGCCACTTCGACGCCGCGCGGTCCGTGCTCGAGCGTGGGCCCGCGCGCACGGCCCGCGGCCATCTCGAGACGGGAGTCGCCACGGCGCTGACCTACGGGCTGCGCATCGAGCCCGGGATCGAGGCGGCGGGCCGCGCGATGGAGATCGCCGAGCGGCTCGGCGACGAGGGCCTCTGGGCGGCCGCGACGACGGCCTACGGCTGGCACAAGTTCGCGGCCGGCGAGCTACGCGAAGCCTTCGAGGCGGAAGATCGCGCCTTCGAGGTGGCCGATCGGGGACAAAGACCGTTCCTCGCCTCGATGGCCCTCCAGATTCGTGGTCAGATGACCTGGGGACTGGGCGACCCCGATCGCGCGCAGGCCTACTTCGAGCAACTGTTCGGCCTGCCGTACGCCGGCGAGACGGCTCACCGCCAGGTGTTCGCCGACGGCATCGGCCGCTGTCACATGTCCCGGGGCGAGCTGGCACAGGCGCGGGCGCTGCTGTCCGACGCCAGGCCGACCTTCTTCACCCATTCGCTGGCGCCGCTGGTGGACCTGTGGGAAGGGAACTGGGATCGGGTCGAGGCGCTCGCGGGCCAGGTGCTCGAGACGAGTCGTCGAACGGCGAACCGGTGGGACGAGTGGGCGGCGCATCACCTCGCCGCGCGCGTGCTGAGTGCGCGCGGCCGGCCCGGGCCGGCCGCGCGGTCGCTCGAGCACGCGCGCCGGATCGTCGAGGAGGGCGGCGCCCGCTACTTCGAGCTGTGGGTCCTTCCCGACCTCGCCCGCGCGTACGCCGAAACGGGACGTCTGGACGAGGCACGCCGGCACATCGATCGCTGCCGCGAGATCATCGCGGACGGCGAGGAGTGGCGTGGAAGGCGGGGCATCGTGGACGTCGCCGAGGCGGTACTGCTGAGCTTCGAGGCGCGGCCCGACGAGGCCGACGACCGGTTCGAGCGGGCCCTGGCGACGCTGCGCCACTTCAGGCTGGTAGCCGACGAGGCCGACGCCCTGCACCAGCGGGGGCTGGCCCTGGCCCGCGCGGGCGAGCGCGCGCGGGCGGGCGAGCCGTTCGAAGCGGCGGTCGCCCTCTACCGCCGGCACGAGGCCGGAGCGATCTGGCCGCGGCGCCTGGCGGACGACGCCGCTCTTCACGGCGTCAGCCGCTGACGCCACCCGAAGCCATCGCCCTCAGCCTGAAGCCAGCTCAGCCTGAAGTCATTCGACGCCGGCCGGCGGCCAGATCCGCGCATCGGCGCCTTGACGCCGGTCCGCGAACTCGCGGTTCCACGACGTCGGCGCGCGCCACATCTCCCTTCGCCGGCGGATGGGATTCGCGAGCCGCCGACGGTGGATCCCACGAGGCCGGGCGAGGCACGGGCCGATGGCCGGAAGGATGTTCCCGGCTAAATGTCCGAAATGGACGCCCCGCGTTTCCTGGCGCCCTGTCGGCGGGGCGCGACGGGTTCCGTCGACGGGCCTCGGCGCGCCTTTCTCCGGCCGCGGTGCCGCCTTCGGGGTGAATGGCCGCCGGCCTGCTAAGATCCCGATCACGGCTTGGATCGCCTCGGGGGGATGGCGTGCGAACTGGGGCGAACCTCCCCTCCTTCGTCGAATGCCCGATATGGGTACGCCACGGCGCGGTGCCGCGGAAAGACTGCCGCGTGGTCATCGAGAGCATGTCCAACGCCTCGACGGTCATGGGCGGTGTGCTGCGCCAGAGCCATGACAGCGTCGACCTCCGGATGCGTCGATGCCTGGAACACCAGGTGTCCGCCACGGACGCGGCGGCCGTCCTGTCGGCGATGCGGACGACCGTCGACCAGGTACTCGACCCCGGCTCCCTGGATGGCGTCGGGTTCGACGGCCCGAAGTTCTGCAGCTACCCGCCCGGCGGCTATTTCCGCGCCCACAATGACCGTTCCGAGGATCCCGCGGACCCCGGCGTGGTACGAGGACGGCAGTTCTCGGTCGTCTGTCTCCTCAACGACGACGACCCGTCCGACCAGCTGCCCGCATTCGACGGCGGAGTACTGGTCATCCACGCGCCCCTCGGGGACGGGCGCCGCGAACCGCGGAATATCGCGATGAGGGCCGGATCCGTCGCGGTGTTCGCGGCCGATCTGCTGCACGAGGTCCGGCCGGTGCGCGGCGGCATCCGCTACTCGGCGATCGGCTGGCTTTTCCAGAAGACACCGGCGCACCAGGAACCGCACCAGGGATGAGGAGACCAGTGGCCAGTATTCACGGTGACGTCAACGAGCGGATGGAGCTTCGGGTCACGGCCGACCTGGTCGGCGAGTTCAGGCCCGAGCTGGCCGCGTTCCTGGGGAGCCTCGACCTCGGCCGCCTCCTCGAGGAGGTGTTCATGCCGCTGACCACCGCCGCCCGCACGAGGGTGGCCGTCGCCTACGAGGAACGGGCCTGGCCGCCCGCGGGAGTCGGTGCCCGGGCCCTGCGGGGGGTGGCGCTGGCCGTCGTGAGCGACGACGGCCAGTCCCTGCTGACGCCAGTGGTGCTGTCGCCGCAGCACGTCACCAACGTCGGGCTCGCGGCGGCGCTCACGAAGATCCTGCTCGAGGATCTCGCGGCCGATGGCACGGAATGGGTCACGATATTCGTCAACCAGCGGTCGAAGGTGGTCGCGGGCGAGCTCATGGGCGCGGGTTTCGAACCCAGGGCCGCCAGGGTGGTCACCGGGGAGACGGAGTTCACGGCGTTCGCGTCGGTACCGACCGGCGTGCTCGAGTCGCTGGGGCTCGCCGACACCCGCCTCGGGGACGTCCTCGCCCTCAATCTCGACCGGGCGCACATCTCCCGGCTGACGGCGTTTCATCTCTCGCTCGCCGCCGGTCTGACCAACTACTGGGCCGACCGCGCGCGCTGGGCCGAGGTGTTCCCCGGGTTCATCGACTGGGCGACGCTGCCGCCGGGCGGGATAACCGGCACTCCGGGGCCGGCGATCGACCCCGTCGACCCGGTGGTCATCGTCGATAGGTGAGCTGGCCGCCCCGATGACGGCGCCGTCGATCGAGATCGTCATCCGTTCCTACTACCGTGACCTCCGCTGGCTCGACCTGTCGCTGCGTTCGATCGAGAGGTTCGCCACGGGACACGACCAGGTCGTCGTCGTGGTTCCGCGGAGCAGCCTGCCGAGAATCCCCAGCGAGATTCCGCTGCCCAGGCCCGGAGTGCGGCTGCGCGTCTGCCGCGACTACCCCGACGACTACGTGGGCCAGCAGATCACGAAACTGCACGCCGACCGGTACTCCGCCGCGGACGTGATCCTCCACCTCGACTCCGACCAGGTCTTCGTCGAGCCCTGTGACCTGCGGGCGCGGCTGTTCAGCGGATCCCTGCCACGCGTGTCGTACGACACCGGCGGGCGAAGACCAGGACCGGACGGATGGCGCCGGTGCCCGGAGGTCTTCTTCGGCCGGCCGATCGACTGGGACCTGACGGCCCCGCCGCCGCTGACGCTTCCCCGGCACGTCTACCCCGCGCTCCGGAGATACTGCGAGGCCCGGCACGGCGTCTCGCTGTCCTCCTATGCGCGGGCCACCGCGCCGCACCGCCTCTGCGAGGTCGCGCTGCTGCGCGGTTTCGTCCTGCTGACCGAACCGGACCACTACCGGTGGGTGGACGTGCGGGACACCGATCCGCTCCCGGAATGCCGGACGTTCTGGAGCCGCCTCCAGACGCCGGACTCGGCGGCGGACCAACTCCCAGCGGAACTCAGGCGATGAGCCGCGACCAGCCGGTCTCCGTGGTGATCTCGACGTTTCAGGAGGGCGACGCGCTGGCGGCGACCGTCGCGTCACTCGACGAGGCGGAAGACGCGCCCCACGAGATCATCGTGGTGGACGACGGCAGTACCGACGGCAGCTGCGACCGGGCGTGGCCAGCGCGGGTCCGGGTCCTTCGGCAGGCGCACCACGGCATCGCCGCGGCGCGCAACCGTGGGGCGCGCGTCGCGACCCAGCCGGTCGTCGTCTTCCTGGACGCGCACTGCGCCGTCGAGGGGCCGTGGCTGCGCCCCCTGCTGCGGGTGCTTGGCGAGGCGCCTCGAGCACTGGTCGGGCCGGCGGTGCGAGACGCCGACGACCGGCGCTACGTCGGCTGCGGCGCCGAGATCGTCGACGAGTTGTTCACCTACCGGTGGCGCCGGGCCGCCGCGGACGAAGGGGTGGTCGAGGTCGGCCTGGTGCCGGGAGGATGCCTGGCGGTCAGGCGCGACACGTTCATGGCGGCCGGCGGATTCGCCGACTTCGAGGGGTTCGGCGTCGAGGACGTGGAACTCGCGCTGAGGTGGTGGCGAGCGGGACACCCGCTGCTCGGCGTTCCGGAGTCCCTGGTGACCCACAGGTTCCGTGCCACGGCTCCCTACCGCCCAGATCACCGGGCGTGGCTGCAGAACGTGCTGCGCACCGCGCTGCTCCATCTCTCCGGAGACCAGCTACGCGCCTGCGTGTCGGCCTGCACCCGGTTCGAGCTCTTCGGCCCAGCCATCGCGACCGCCCTGGCGAAGCCCTGGATGGAGCTTCATCGCCAGCTGGCGGAGACGGAGCACCGTCCGGTGGAGGAGTACCTGCGGAGATGGGCGCCAAAAGCCTTCCCTGGCTGAAGGACGCGTAAGGCACCCTCCTCGCGGATCCTGGTGGGTCGTTCGACCGCCGGCACACGCACCCTTCCACTGATCAGGACGCCGCGACGGAGACGTGCTTCCTGCCGCTGGTCAGCAGTCGATGCCGTGCTCGCTCAGCTCGGCCCTCAGCACGCTGAGCGAGGGGTTGTCGGGCCAGCTCTTGTCGTTCTCGACGTCGTGGTCCCTGCCGTTGGCGTCCCGGACGTCGTCGACGTCGAAGTAGTTGGCCAGGCTGGATTTGCTGGCGTCGTTCTCGAGCTCGACGTCGCACGCGGCGGGATCGGCGTCCGTGTTCACGGACACGTGTGCGTCGTACGCGACGAGCACCGTCTTGGAGCCCTTCTTCTCCTTGTCGGACGTGACCTCGACCGAGCCGAACCCGTTTGCCTTGAGCTTGTCGGCGAACTTCTTCGCGTTGTTCTTCGACCCGCAGCCGGTCAGTACCATCGCCACGATGAGAAGCGGTGCCACCAGGACGGCGACGAAAGTCCTGGGAGCGTTCTTTCTCCACCTGAGACTCATATGCTGATTCCTGCCTTCATCCGTGAGTATCCGTCGAGGAGCCGCTGCTCATCGCGTGTCGGGCGGGGTGCGAGCCGGGCGGTCATCTCCAGCCCGGCTGAACCGGGCTCGGCCGGACAGAAGCCGCGAACCAGGACCACATGACGCCGATGATTCCAGACGTGGCCGGGACCAGGGCCGTCAGTCCGGCGACAGCCCGTCCGGGCGGCGGCCCCGCTGGGCGCGGCGCTCGCCAGCGGCGGCGATCATGCGTGGGCAGGCCCGCGCGGCGGCGCGAGCGGTGACCGGCGCGAGTAACGCTCGCCGGCAGTGAGTAGCAGGGCGGCCAAGTCCGGTATCGCCTGCTCATGAGGTCGCTCCCGAGCCAGGTTTCACTGGCGCCGACGGTCAGGCACGCCCCCCGCACCGGCGGGTGGCACGGAGGCCAGGCCGCGAGCTCAGGAGGAATCGTGGAGATCACCACCAGTACCACCCCGGCCACCTCGGCACTGGCTCTCGCCGGTCTCAGCACGAACCACAGCCAGGTGGTGCTCACGGGGCTGAGCACGAACCACAGCCAGGTGGTGCTCACCGGGTTGAGCACGAACCACAGCCAGGTGGTGCTCACGGGGCTGAGCACGAACCACAACCAGGTCGTCCTCGTCGCGACGGCCCGCTGACCGCGACGTCCCTCACGCCGGCGGGGCCCGGCGAATCGTCCGGGTCCCGCCAGCGTCACGCCATCTCCGTCGGACGAGCCGTTGACGGGACCAGCCACGCGCTATGACAGCCATCTCCGAGCCCTCGACGGCCACGACGTCCCCCGCCGGTGCCGCTCCCGCCGGTGCCACTCCCGCTGGTCCAGCCGACACGGCATCCGCTCGCGCCACCGCGCGCAGCCCTCGACTGGGCGGGGCGGTTCGCGTCCTCCTGACCGCCGACCTTCTCGCCGCCGTCGGAACCGGGATGACGTTGCCGTTCCTCGTCGTCTACCTCCACGCCGAACGCGGTCTGAGCCTGTCGGTGGCCGGTGCCGCCGCGGCCTTCGTCGCCCTGGCGAGTTTCGTCGGCAACCCGGTCGGCGGACTGCTCGCCGACCGGGTGGGCCCACGCGCGACGACGGCGGCCGGGCTGCTCGCGGCCGGAGCGGGAGCCTGGGCGCTGGCGGGTGCCACGACGGCGAGCCAGGCATTGGCCGCCGCGTCGCTGTCGGGCTTCGCGGTGGCGGTCCAATGGCCGGCCTCGGACGCGTTGCTCGCGCGGCTCGTTCCCGAACAGCTCCGCGCGACGGCATTCGGGGCACGCTTCGCGACCATGAACTTTGGCCTGGCCGCCGGCGCCGTCCTCGCCGGGCTGCTGGTCAGCGGGACCCAGCCGTCCTATGTCCGGCTGTACCTGCTCGACGCGGCCAGTTTCGTTCTGGCGGCCCCACTGCTGGCACTGGTGCGGCTACCGGACCAGCGCGGTCCGGCCAGCCCGAGCGCCGACCGGAGCGCCGACCGGAGCGTCAACCGGCGCGCGGACCGGAGCGACGACGGGCGGCCGTCGGGGGACCGGCGGCCGGGACGCTCACGCCGTGACCGGCGCCGCGACGGCTACCGGCGGCTGGCGTCCGACCGGGGTTTCCGACACCTCTGGTTGCTCACGGCGGCGCTCGTGACGGTCGGGTATGGCCTGTTCAACTCGGCGTTCCCGGTGCTGGTCACCGTCGGCGTGGGACTGTCCGCCGAGGTGCTGAGCCTCGCGTTCGCGGCCAACATGGCCACGGTCGTCGTGAGCCAACCGATCATCACCCGCATGATCGCTGGTCGAAGCGCCAGCTCGGTGCTCGCCGCCGTGGCCGCGGTCTGGGCGGGCACCTGGCTCCTGATGCGGATCGCCCTGCTCACCGAGGGCGCGCCGGCCGTGGGCCTGGTCGTCCTCGCCGCCGTGACCTTCGCGCTGGCCGAGACGATGCTCGCGCAGACGGTGCCCGCCCTGGTCAACCGACTGGCCACCGACGAGCTGCGCGGCCGGTACAACGCCGGTTCGGCGCTGGCCTACACCACTGGCTTCGCGGTCGGCCCCGCCGTCGCCGGCCCCGTTCTCGACGCGGGTGGCGGCGGCGTCCTGCTGGTCGGCGCGGCCGGATGCTGCTGCCTGCTCGCCTGGCGCGCCACCGGTCTCGGTCGGCACCTGCCGACGGGCACGGACACCGCCGCCGCCCGAGAGGACACCGCCGGCGGCGCGGCGCCTCGCGCCCGTTCGGTGGACCTCGGCGAAGGGCTGGAGATGGCGACGACATGACGGACCCATCCACCGGAGCCACCGGCCAGACGCGCGGGAGCGCCAACGCCGCCGCCCCGGCCGCGCGAACGATCACAGCCACCGTCGAGTCAGCCACCGTCGAGCCAGGCGCAGTCGAGTCAACCGCCGTCGGACCGGCCGCTGTCGAGCCGAGCGCCGTCGGACCGGCGGCCGTCAGGCCGGCGGCCGTCGAGCCGGCTGCCCCCGGACCGGCCGGCGTCGAACCGGCCGTCGCCGCGAAGCTCGCCGCGAGCCTGGAGCGCCGGGCGCTCGGCGACGTCCAGGGAGCTCAGCTCCTGGTTGACGAGGCCGCGGCCAAGGCGGGCACGTACGTCGCGGGCCAGGACGATGGCGGCCCGAACGCCGCCACCCTGGCCAACCTGGCGCTCGTCCAGGGGCTGGTCGCCGCGGCGCGCGGCGACACCGAGGCGGCGCTGGAACTGCTCGCCGCGGCGGCCGGGCGGGCCGAGCGTGCCCCGGGGGAGCTCGGTGCTCGGCTGCGGCTCCACGCGCTGATCGAAGTCGGCGCGCTGCTGCGGGACCGGGGCGCCTACCTGGACGCCGAGTTCCACCTGCGCGGGGCCGTCGAGGCGGCGACCGGGACGGCCGGCCTGGGGCCCGCGGACGTCGGCCGCGCCTGGAACGAACTCGGCATCACCCTTCGGTACCGGGGGCGACATGATGAGGCGGCCGACTGCTACGGCCGTGCCCGGGCGCTGCTGACCGCGGTCGGCGGCGAGGGGCCGCCCAGGGAGCTCGAACTCGAGCTCGCGACCGTCGACCACAACCTGGGCGGGCTGGCGCACGCCCGCGGGGACCTGGCCGCGGCGGAGCACGCCAGCCGCCGGGCCTTCGACACGCGGCGCCGGCTGCTCGGGGACGAGCATCCGGCCACCGTCGGCGACCTGGGCGCGCTGGCCGCCGTGGTCCTCGACCGCGGCCGCGTCGAGGAGGCCGTCGGGATGCTCGAAGGCGTGCTGCGGGCGTTCGAGCGCATCCACGGATCCGAGCACTACGAGGTGGCGGTCGCCCTGCACAACCTCGGCACCGCCTACTTCCTGGCCGGCGACCGGCCACGGGCCGCGGCGGCGCTGCGCCGCGGCCTCGCGCTCAAACGGCGGGCGCTGCACGGCGACCACCCCGACCTGGCCTCGACGGCCTGCAACCTGGCCGCCGTCCACCTCGCCGAGGGGGACACCGCGCGGGCGGCCGACCTGTGGGCCGAGGGCGCGCGGGTGCTGCGCGGGGTCGTCGCGCCCGACCATCCGACGCTGCGCACCTGTCTCGAGTCCCTCGCGGCCCTGCGCGAACCGTGACGGCCGTAGGCGCCTGCCCTCAGGCGACCGCCTTTCCGACGAAGTACATGCCGAGCAGGCTGGCGGCCATGAGCACGACCCAGAGGTCCGTGAGCCGGCGGAGCAGCGCGGGCGCGTGCCGTACCTCCATGAACTCACGCATGATGATCCGGACCTTGACCAGCGCGAGGATGATCGCGCTCACGGTGACCGCGGTGCTCGCCGTCGGAGCGCCGCCGTCGTCGGCGGAACGGTCGATCCACAAATAGATCAGAGTGATCGCCGACAGTACGGCCCAGACGGCGAGGAGCCGTTTGTCGATCGCGGTCTTCTTGTTGAGTGCGGTCTTCACGAGTCACCTCACGACGTAGAGCAGCGCGAAGATCAGGACCCAGAAGAAGTCGACGGTGTGCCAGTACGTGGCACAGGTCTCGACCGTCTCCTGGGAGCGTCGGTCCGGGCTGGCGAGCTGGTGCACGAGCACGCCGAGCACGACGAACCCGATCAGCAGGTGGACGCAGTGGATCGCGGTGAGGAAGAAGTAGTGCTGGAAGAAGTCGTCGCTGGTGAACGTGTGCCCCGCCTGGACGTGGCCGGTCCATTCGACGATCTTGAGCGCGAGGAAGGCGACGCCGAAGCCCGCCGTCAGGAACGCGTCGCGTGTCGCGGCCCGGTACTGCCCGGCGCGCGCCGTCTGGACGCAGCGGGCCACCGACCACGAGCTCGTCAGCAGGACGATCGTGCCGAGGACCCCGAGCCACAGGTCGAGGTGCGACTGGGCTTGAAGGAACGCCTCCTCGCGCTGGGCGCGGTAGTAGAGGTAGACGCCGAAGTACGAGGTGAAGACGAGGGACTCGAAGAGAACGAAGACCCACATGTCCGGTTGACCCGGGACGCGCCTCGGCTCCTTCGCCGTGGCGGTCACCGGCTGGGTGGTCGTCACGAAACCACCTCCGCCGGGGCATGCCCGCGCGCCCGCTTCGGCAGGCCGGGCAGCGGGCCGGTGCCGAAGTCCTCGCGGATGATCACGTTTCGCAGGAGATTGATGAAGACTCCGGTGTAGAGGCCGAAGACGACCACGTTGATCCACCAGGCGATGAGCCCGTTCCACGCGAAGACGCCGCGGTCGAACATCCAGGACGGCGCGACCACGACCTCGGTGAGGGCGTTGCAGAGGTTCAGGTAGCCGAACCACTTCGGGAAGACCCGGTTCTTGTCGAGGAGGATCGCGGCCATCCAGATCAACGAGCCGACGAGGAAGACGCCCATCGTGCCGGAGAACGAGAGGAAGCCCAGGTCGTAGAGCCATTGCTGCAGCGCCGGGTCCCGGTCCGGCCGCATGGCGCCGGCCGTCATCGCCACGCAGATGAACAGGAATCCGGGGACCGCGCTGACCGAGTACAGGATCAGGTACGAGTACGCGAACGCGCGGCTGACCGACATCCGTCGGATCGAGTACGTGATCAGCGCGATCGACGTCGCCGAGAGGCCACCCAGGACGAAGATCAGCGCGAACCCGACGAGCAGGCCGTCGTGATGGTGCGCGAACCAGCCGGAGGCGTCGCCGGCGCCGTACCACGGCTTACCCGGCGGCTGGGTGCGGGTGAGGATGAAGAAGACGACCGTGTACAGGTTGTAGAAGACGAGGATCGCGTACCACGCGAGCCAGAGCTCACGTTTCGGGTCGTCGCGCCCGGCGGGACGCTTCACGCGGCGGCCTCGGCCACGGCGCGGTCACGCGGGAGAGCCCGCCCCAGGACGACGGACATCACGATGATCCAGAGCGCGATCGCGATGTTCTTGACCCAGAACGACAGGAGCCCGTCCCAGGCGAGTACCCCGCTGTGCGCCAGCCCCGCGAACCCCGCCGGCACGAGCGCGACCGCGACGAGGACGTTGAAGTACGCGACCCACCGCCCGAACACCGGCTTCTCCTGCTGGTCCAGGAAGATCGACACCGCCAGGAAGAGGCTCTGGGCGACGAGGAAGGGAACGCCGCAGGTGAAGGTGATCCACCCGAGGTCGTTGTAGAGCTGGGTGAGCTCGGGCGCGCGATCCGGCCGGAAGGCCGCGAGAAGCCAGAAGATGGTCGCGGTGAGAAACGCGATGGGTGCGGCCCCGGCGCAGCCGATCATGCAGTAACGCATGATCGGCGTGCGATGCGCCATGCCGCGCATTCGCTCGACTATGAGCATCAGGACCGGGATCAGCGCCACACAGAACCAGTTGAAAAGAATCATGCTGTAGCGAATGCGGGCGGTGTGGTCCCCGTAAAAGGCCGCGACCTCGGAGGGCGCCGATCCCGGGGACATCGGCGGCAGGAAGCCGGGGAAGAGGAAGAAAGCGGCGATCCAGAGAATCGCGGCCGCGGGCAGCGCGCATAAGATGATCAACTCGCCGCTGGTTCGTCTCATGAGGCGGCAGAGTAGCCGATCGGCTATTTGGCTGTCTAGCCGATCGGCTACCCTGTTTCCATGGCTTCGACAGCGCCGCCCCACTCCCGTGCCCGCCTGGCCGAGGTCAGGCACAGCGCGGCCCAGGTCCGGATCATCACCGCCGCGCTCGATCTCTTCGCCGAGTACGGGGTGGCCGGAACGTCGTTGCAGATGATCGCCGACCGGATGGGTGTCACGAAGGCCGCTGTCTACCACCAGTTCAAGACCAAGGAGGAGATCGTCATCGCGACCGCCGACCACGAACTGGTCGCGCTCGAGGCGGCGGTCGAACAGGCGGAGGCGGCGCGGGGCGGTGTCGAGGCGCGTCTGGTCCTGCTACGGCAGCTGATCGACGTTTCCGTGCGCGACCGCGCGAGGGTCCGCGCGTGGCAGGGCGACCCGGCGATGATGCGGGTACTCGCGAAGCACGAGCCGTTCAGCAGCCTGACCAGGCGGATGTACGCGTTGCTCGTCGACAAGGACGACGGGGACGACTGGCGGATTCCCGCCGCGATGCTCGCCGCCGTCATCACGGCCGTCGGTCAGCCAGGGCTCGCGGGGCTCGACCCGGACCTCCTGCGTGAGGAGGTCTTCCGGTACGCGTGCCGCCTGCTCGACCTGCGCGACTAGGGAACCTCATGACCGGTGAGCGGGACGGCCCCGACAGGCGGCTGGTCATGACCTGTGGGGTGTTCGACCATGATCCCAGAAGTCATGGTGCCGAACACCGCCTCGTCGGGCACCACAGCCCATGGACCGATCCCAGGACCGGCCAGCCACCAGCGATTTCCATCGCCCACGTGGCCGGCCAACGCCGGCCCCCATCACCGATGGGCCGGTCGTGGGCCCGCTTCTCGACGGCGGCCCGGGCGTCGCCGCGACGCACGGGCCGCCGGGCCGCGCGCGCCGCCCGGCCCCGTGGGGCCCGTCGCGCGGGGCGAGACGCCGCGTGCCGCCAGAAGCGCCACGACCGGGTGATCGACCGCCAGCGCGACGAGGATCTGCCGGGACACGGGACGCCGGTGCGTCAACCGGGCTGGCTGCCCAGCGCGTCCGCCAGCTCGTCGCGCCGGGAGATCCCCAGCTTGGCGTAGGCGCTGTAGAGATGGTTGTCCACGGTACGGACCGAGACGGTGAGCGCCTCGGCGACCGCGCGGCTGCTCATGCCCCGGGCGACCAGGAGGCAGACCTCCCGTTCCCGCCTGGTCAGCGGCATGGCCTGGACCACGGCGTCGGCCAGCGGCGGCGTCACGGCCCCCTCGCAGCTGGCCGCGAGAGCCCGCGCGCGCGTGGACAGGGCGGCGGCCGCCCTCGTGCCGCCACGCTGGTACCGCAGCGCCTGGGCCGTCGCCTCGGCCGCGTACAGCAGGGCTCCCGCCGACTCGAACGCGGACGACGCGGCGGTCAGCAGCCGGGCGTCGCCGGCCTCGAGACCGCGGACATAGCTGACCCTCGCCCTCAGCAGCGGGCTGTCCGTACCCGCGGGCAGCTCGTCGAGGCAGACCGCCGCGGCCGAGGCGGCGCCGAGCCGGGCCAGGTCGTGCGCGGCCGCGACGCCAAAGGCCAGCTGGCCCGCGGCCAGGGCGTGGGTGGCCGAACGCCGCAGCCGCTCGACGGCGTCGCCGGCGCGGCCGGCGGCGGCCAGGCTCCAGGCATGCGCCCGGTCGGCGAGCGCGGTGTAGTCCTCCGGCACGCCAAGCCCGTACAACTGCTCGATGACCTGCTCACAGGTGGGGACGTCGCCGAGATAGGCGGCGCACACGGCCAGCCCGGCGAGCGACCGCAGCCGCGGGTCGTCGAATCCGTGATCGCGCGCGACCGCGATCGTCTCCCGGAACCAGCGGCCGGCGGTACGCGGCCGACCGGCCGTCAGGTGGCACTGGCCCAGCAGGTAGGCGAGCGCGGCGTGGCCCGAGGTGACGAGGTCCTCGACCGCGTGCCGCAGGCCGTCCTCGGCCGTCAGGACCGCCTCGGCCAGCCGGCCACCCTGGTACAGCGCGGTGGCGCGGGCGTAGGCGAGGAACGACGGATGCAGGACCGCCTCGGTGCCGCCGCCCGCGCCACCCCCGCCCCCGCCGGCGCCGGCGGTACTCGTGGCGGTGACGACGACGGCTCCACCGGTGATCGCCGTGGCGTCCGCCGTGCGGCCCAGGAGCGCCAGCGTGACGGCGCGCGCGAGCACGCCGACGGTGCCGGTGACGCCGTCCAGCCCGGCCCTGGTCCCCGCGAGCACGGCCTGCGCCTCTCGCGGTCGATAGCACAGCGTGAGGACGAGCGCGATGACCTCCGCGGCCTCGTCCCGCTCGGGCTCGGGCAGGGCCCGTCGGGCCGCCCCGAGCACCGCCAGCGCGTCGGTGGGGCGCAGCAGGCCCCAGGCCAGGTTCACGGCCCGCAGCACGGCGATCCTCAGCCGGACGGCGGGCGCGCTCGCGTGCGTCTCCGCGCGGGCGAAGATCTTCTCGGCCTCGTCGATCCGGCCCAGGTGGCCGACGGCCTCAGCGAGCAGCCCGCCAGCCTCGGCCGCCAGGTCGCCAGGCCCGCGTGCCTCGACGGCCGCCCGCGCGAGCCGTTCGACCTGGCCGAAGTCGTGGGCGTCGCGGCTGAGGCGGGCGGCGCGCAGCAGCAGCCCCGCGTCGGCCGCCTCGCCCACCTCGAGCTGCCAGATCGCCACCCGAAGCGCGTCGTCGCGGCGGCGGACGCCCAGGGCCCGCAGCCGGGCGATCTCGGCGCGCAGCACGCTGTCCGTCCGCACCCGGGACATCTCGGAGCCGATGACCTGCGCGTACAGCGGATGGGCCAACGTGACGGGCCGCCGGCGCCCGTCCTCCCGGACCTCGATCACGCCGAGGGTCTCGAGCCGGTCGAGCAGGTCGGTGGGCACCTGTTTCGACAGGTCCGCGAGTCCGACCGGTTCGCACAGCGCCAGCCGGCGCAGGACACCGAGCCCCTCGTCCCCGACGGCGCCGACCCTCGCGGCCAGCAGGTCGCGCAGCCGCCCCCCGGGAACCAGCTTGCGGGTCAGCCGCCACACGCCGTTGTCGGCGACCAGGCCGCCGTCCTCCCAGGCACCGAGGAGCAGCTCCCGCAGGTACAGGACGTTGCCCTGACTGGCCGCCCACAGCGCGGCGGATCCGGTCGCCGTCACCGGCCCGTCCAGCACCAGGTGCAGCAGCTGGTCGACGTCGGCGCGGCCGAGCACGTCGAGCTCGACCCGGACGGCCCGATCGGCCGAGACCAGTCCATCGACCAGTTCCGGCACCGGTTCGGAGCTGCGCAGCGTCGCGACGAGGAAGATCTCTCCGCTGGCCGTGTGCTGGGCGAGGACGTTCAACGAGACCGTGTCCAACAGGTGCAGGTCGTCGACGAACAGCACCAGCCGGCGGCCGCCGGCCCGCCGCCGGATGGCCTCCCGGCTCCAGTGGTAGAGCCCGACCGCCTCCGGCAGGTCGTCGGTGGTCGACGGGCGCGCCGACGCCGGCTCGTCTCGAGCATCTTCCTGCGGGAAGACGTGCACCAGCGCGGCCAGGGGCATGCTCGCTGCGGCCCGGGTGGCGACCGCCCGGGCGGTGGGCGCTCCGCCACGGGCCGCCCGGACCAGGCACTCGTCGCCCAGCCGGGTCTTGCCCACGCCGGCGGGTCCCACGACGAGAAACGCGGCGACGCGGCGGTCGGCAAGACATTCGTCGAACAGCCGAAGGTTGTCCACTCGACCAACAATTGGCCACCGCCCACGCAGGAGATGCCCATTCACGGCACGATCGTATGACGTGAAGCAGAAAGCGTTTCCCGCTGTCGGGTTGGCGACACCCGGGCTATTGGCGCTTCATTGAGTGGGCCGGAGAACGCGCGTCGAGAACCATGTAACGTTCTGATTAACTTTATCGAAACGCGGGACGGCGGGTGTGCTTGCTGTTCAGGGCGGTTCGGGCCCGCTGGTGGCCGAAACCGCCGGCCACCAGCGGTGATGTCGCGCTTGGTGCGTGGCCAACGGCGCGCGGTCGAGGCCGATCGGTACACCGCCGCGATCGCCACGGACACCCCGGCAGCCCACCGTCGGCGGCGCGACCTGAAGGCGCCACCTGTTTCATGCCGGCCGGTCACGGCCCTGAGTAAAACGATCGGGGAAATGGTCGCCCTTGGCAGCGGACCGCGATGTCGGCTCGGACCGTCGTCCAGAACCGTCGGATTTTCCGGCATGTTCGGAACGCGGCGGGCCATCTCGGGTTCCCTTTCGGCACCCGAGATTCTCTCGGCCCGGCGACGGCCGCCGGCCTGGGCGCCATTGTCGCCGTCCTCGGTCGCGCCGGCGCCGCCACGAGCGTCAACGCCGGCGGTTACGGCGACGATGGCGATGGCGGCGAGACGACGACGATGACGGCGACTTCACGGACCGACGGCGCCTTCGCGGACACTTCACGGACACCTGGACGAACATTCCTTCCCTCTCGAATCCGCTCGAAAACGGCCGTGGGCACAGCGGGTGTCCAACGCCTGCGATCTCGGTCTCCCGGGGGCGTCAACGCCCTGATCGACGCGCCTGACCCACCGATAATGGCTGGTCCAGGGCCTGCCGGCGGGAGGACAGCCGCGTCGTGGCCTCGCGGGACGGGGCGGGTCGACCCACGTCCGGCGGCTCCGCCGGCGCGCGCCGGCGGACGGCCGGTATCGGGCGAACGGCCACCAGCGCCACCACGCCGCCGATTCCCGGCGTTTACCCCACCCGCCCCCGGGTACCGCAGCGAAACGTAACAGACGACAGCGATCGTATGGAGGTTGGGCCGTGTCAGCATTGGGGTGGACCATTCTGGCGCTCTGCGTTATTGCGCTGGCCGTGGCCCTGGTCGTGTTCGCCCGGCGCGGCGGTTCGGCGCATGCGCTGCGCCGCCGGTTCGGCCCCGAATACGACCGCGCGGTCGAACAGAGCGGTGACAGAGCAGAGGCCGAGCGCAGACTCGCGGAGATCGCCCACCGCCGCGACGAACTCGACATCCGCCCCCTCGACGCCCGGGAGCGCGCCGACTACGCGGCCCGCTGGGACGCGCTACAGGCCCAGTTCGTGGACGAGCCGGCCGAGGCCACCCGGCAGGCGGACCTGCTGATCGCGGACGTGATGGCGGCGCGTGGCTATCCGAAGGCGGACTTCGACGAGCGAGCCGAGCTGATCTCAGCCGACCGGCCGGAGATCATCGGCTCTTACCGGCGGGCCCATGAAGCGGCGTCGAGCCAGGTCGGCGGCCAGGGCACCGAGGAACTGCGGTCCGCCTTCGTCCACTACCGGGAACTGTTCGCGTGGCTCGTGGACGGCTCGGAGCGGGCGAAGGCCAAGGACCGTGACCGGTCGCCCGCCCTGTCCGGCACGGACCGCCGCGTCTGACCTGCGCGACCCGGAGATCTCGCCCGACCGGTTTCCGCCTGGCCGGAGAACCCGTCGCGCCGGAGACTCCGCATTCCGAAATCTCGCCAACTGAGATGAGGTACTGATGAACATCCTGGACCGGCTTCATCTGCGCCGCCACGGCGGCACCCGGCGGCGCCCCGCCGTGCTGACCGCGGGCGGGCACAAGGCCGTCCGCGGGTGGGCGAAGGAGCGGGGCGGCAGCCCTGAGCCCGACACCGGTCTGGCGGGCATGCACACCCCGCCCGCCCACGAACCGCGCGTGCGGTCCTGGGCGAAGGAGCCGGGCGGGAACCCCGAGCCCGACACCGGTGTCGCGGGCATGCACACCCCGCCGGCCCACGCGCCGCATGTGCGGCCCTGGGCGAAGGAGCCGGGCGGGAACGCCCCGGCCGGCGCCGCTCACGAGGAGGACGTGAAGTGAGCCTGTTCGACCGACGACCGACCACGGACGAGGCGGCTCCCGCGGACCGGCCCGTCCCAGCGGACCAGCCGGGGCCCCTGGACCAGGCGGCCGCCACGGACCGTTCCGTCCCCGCGGACAAGCCGGCGGACCGGCGTGGGCCCTCGGACCGGCCGGGGCCCACTGACCGGTCGGAGCCCGTGATGAAGGCGCCCACCCCACCCCGGCCCGTCCCCGTGGACCCCGTCCCCGTGGACAAGGCGGCGGACCGGCGTGGGCCTTCGGACCAGCCCGGATCCCCGGATGGCGCGGCTTCCAAGGACCGCACCGTCCCCGGGGAGCGGCCCGCCGACCGGCGTGGGCCCTCGGACCCGCCGGGCTCCCCGGACCGGCCCGGATCCCCGAACAACGCGGCTTCCAAGGACCGCACCCTCCCCGGGGATGCCACCGCGAAGCAGCGGACCGTGGCCCCGGCTCGGCCGGGCGCGCCGACCCCGGCGGCTTCGTTCCCTGGCACCCATGGCGGTACCCATGACGCCGCCGGCGGCGTCCGCGCGGACGAGCCCGTGGCCGCCGACCCTCTGGGCTCCAAGGCGTTCGACGGCACGAGCGTGTCCGGTGCCAGCACCGGCACGAACGCCGGCGACGAGCAGTCCGGAGCCTGGCGGCAGGTGCTGCTGGAGTTCGTCGATCATCCGCGGGAGGCCGTCGAGAAGGCCGACCGCCTCGTCGACGATGCCGTGCGCTCGCTGACCGAGCGGATCAGCCGCGAGCACTCGGGGCTGCGGGAGGCGTGGCACACGCACGGCGAGCCGTCCACCGAGGACCTGCGCCGGGCGTTGCGCGGCTACCGCGACTTCTTCGACAAGGTCCTCAGCAGCCGCTGAGTGCCGACTGCCCCCACCATCTCGGCGCCGTGACGCGCCACCATCCGACGCCCCGGCCGGGTTCGAACCCGGCCGGGGCGTCGGCCTGTCGGGCCGCGCTCGCCACCGCGCCGCGGGGCCGAGGCGTGCCCGATCAGGTCCGCGATCTCGCCCGCGGCGACGTGGCTCTCGGGCCTGACCGCCAGGACCGGCGGCGTCACCCGGCAACCCGCTCACGCCTGCCGGTCTTTCGTCGGAGCGATTCTCGGCGCGTCTCGCCGCCCGCCGCGGGCGTGTTCCGCTCCTCGCGACACCGCCAACGGCCCTCCCGCCGAACGCGCTGCCGATCGCCGCCGCGTACGGCATCGTGGCCGCGGATTTCCTGGCATCTCGCTTCGCGATCGTGCCGACACGGCGGCATCGACGCGCGCGACGCGGGGTAAACGAAGATCATGGAGAAACAAGGCGCGACGGCAACCGGTCAGGAAAGCCAGCGAATCGATGAGGCGCCGGAGCAACGGAAAGCCAGTGATCGGGAGCAGCGCGAGTCCCCGGAGGAGCGGCGCAACCGAAACTGGGCGGAGATCCTGCAGGAACTGCGCGTCGCGCAGACGGGAGTGCAGCTGTTCACCGCGTTCCTGCTCGCGCTTCCGTTCCAGAACCGCTTCACGACGCTGAGTAACGCCCAGGAGTGGCTGTATCTTGCCGTGGTGGCGCTATCGATCATCGCCACCGGCCTGCTCGTGACTCCGGTCAGCCTGCACCGGGCCATTTTCCGCAAGAGAGAGAAAGAGACGCTGATCCTGGTCGCGCACCGGCTGGCCCAGGGTGGGCTGGCAATGTTCGCGGTCGCTGTGGCCGGCGTCGCGACCCTCATCTTCGACGTGACCAAGGGCCTCACCGTGGGAGTCGCCGCCGGCCTCGCCACGCTGGCGCTGTTCGCCACCCTGTGGGTCGGGGTACCCGTGGCCATCCGGTCCGCGCAGACCACGGACGACTGACCGGCGGTCCGTTGACCAGCGGTCCGTCGCTGGTCAACGGAGCGCAGGACCGCCATGGGCACCCGGTCGCCCTGTCCGAGGGTGTCGCCGCCGAGTGGGGGCGGAGGCGGAAGGCCGTGCCGCGGACGAGCCCGTCCTCAGGTCTCCCGAGGTTCAGGCCGCGTGCGCCCATAAACGCGCCAGCCGGCAATATGGCGCACATCACATCTGGGATGTGAAGAGGGTAATGGCGGGCCGCGAGGGTAAATGGGCAAAAGTATTACGACATTACGGGAAAGCGAGTGAGACGTGAGCCTTCTGAGCAGCCTCGTGACCGGCCTCGACGACGACACGCGTTCGCGCACTCTCGATCTGATCGCCCGTAGCGTCGCCGAGGAGCGCGCCGCCGCGGCCGAGGGAAACCAGCGTCGCGCCGCCGATGTCGGCACGCGCTCGCGCCGTTCCCGGGATTCCTCCGCCCGCCGGTAGCGCCGGCGAGAAGCGCCTAGGCCCCTGGTGGCGGGCCTGACCCGCCGCGAGGATGCCAGATCGGCGGCTAGACAGAATCTCTTGGCCACTCGTGAGTCAGTAACGAGTACAGGAGGCTGTCCCGCCAGGCACCATTGGTGAAGACATGGTCTCGTATGCGGCCTTCATGCGTGAAGCCGACGCGCTTGACGACACTGACGGAAGCGGCATTGTCGGGACCGATGGCGGCGCTGATCCGGTGCAGCCCCAGGTGTTGAAATCCGAAGGTGGCCAGTGCGCGCACGGCGTCCGTGGCATAGCCACGGCCCCAAAGGTCGGGTCGGATCGCGTAGCCGAGCTTGGCCGCCTGGACCCCCGCCAGCCCAAGCCGCGCGAACCCGATCAACGATTGCTCGTGTTCGACCGCGAGGTAGTACTCGGTACGTGGCACCTGAACCGCCCGTGAAAGGATGCCGTCGATCATTTCGGCTGTCTGTGGACGGCTCTTCGCATCGAAGGAGAGGTAGTCAGTCACGGTCGGGTCGCCAACGACGGCAAGGGCCGCGTCGATATCTGACGAAACGAACTCGCGCAGGGTGACAAGCTGTCCGAGCAGGCGAAGGGATGGCTGGCTCATCCGCTCACCTTCCCAGAGCCGCCGCGGGCGTGCGGGCGAACATCTCGATTCTCTCGCTCAGGTCACGCGCCGCGGGGTCTTCCGCGAGCGTCGACCGTACAAGGGCGGCGTGGACGCGCTGTACTGAATGAATGACTCCGTTGATACGGCGGTCGGGCGGGAGGTCGAGCACGGGGCCAATGGCCTCGGCCGCGCCGTCCAGCTCGGCCCGCGCGACGCGGGTGTGCGCGAGACCGGCATGGCTGCCCGCCTGATCGCCGAAAGCCCATTCCGGCCGCGTCGGGTCATGGTATGCGTCGACGGCGGCGGCGCCATACCGTTCGGCTGCCTGGGTCTCGTCGGGTAGCCATGACAGCGCGTCGGCGGCGTAGTAGAGCTGCCGGGCCACAGAGAAGAAGCAGATGCCGCCCATGGTGTCCAGGTCATCGTCCTGGAGATCGTCCCGGGCTCGTTCGGCCCGGTCGACCGCGTTTCGGGTCTCAGCCGCGTTCCCCAGGGCCGCCCACGCGCGTGCTTCGCTGGCCGGCAGCCAGACCGCCACGGTTCCGCTCCTGGGTGACAGGTGCGTGGCGCCCAGCTGGGCGTACCGAAGGGCGTCGTTGGGGCGGTGGTCCCAGTATGCGATGAGCGATTGCAGCCCTCGAATCCATGACCGAAGCGCGTCATGATCGGCATTGTCGGCGCACAGGAAGGCCGTGCGGGCGTGGGTCATGGCGGTCCGGGGCGATGCCAGGTCGTGGGATGCCTTGGCCAGGAGTCCGGTGGTCACTCCGGCAAGCGCGTAAAGCTCGCGTGCCTGCTGGGGCCGTTGACGGTTTTCGAGAAGCGTGAAGATGGCTTCCTGTGCCTCCGTGAGCGGACCCAGGATCGTGGGCAGCGGTCGCTGTGGGTAGGCGATCGCCAGTGACCGGACGTCGTCGCGAATTTGCTCCATCGCATCCTCGGACAGAGCACCTTGGTGCGCTAGGGCGAACTCGCGGGCACGGCGCGCGGCCATCAACACCATCTCCTCACCACTCAGGTCTCGCTGGCCTGCCGGTGCTGGGGCGGCCTCCGCTGCTTCGACGCGCATGGTCACCAGACACCCGCCCGCCGCGAGCGCCTCATCGATCGCCTGGACGAGGGCGGTCGACGGGCGTTTGACGCCGTTCTCGATCTTCGAGATCAGTCCCTGGTCGACGCCGAGCCGGGCCGCCAAGCGCTGTTGCGAGAGGCGGGCAGCAATGCGGCGCTGCCTTATCTCGGCGCCAAGCAGGGCTTCCATGTCGTCATCGTCGTCCGTCATGGTCGCCTCGTGGCTATGACGCCTGTCTTGACATATGTCGGGTGGGTGGTCATGCATTCCTCCGCTGTGCACAGGGCGTGATCATGCTACCGGAAGCGGTCTTGAACTGACGCGCGCCTTAGACAGGCCGGGACGAGCTAATTGGCACCGAGTGCCGATTCCGGCGCGATTTCCAATAAATCGTCCGGTTCGTTCCACTCGGCCAGGACAAGGAAGCGGGTCGGGCGACCCATCCACACCCGCCGTGGTTCCCGGGCCGCCCGGCAGGTGTCGCCGGTCCGGGTGCCGTGCGGCGGCGAGGAACGAGGGAGACCCATGGGGGGGTGGTCGTCGATGACGAGGATGGCGCGTCTGGTCGATGGCTCTGGCCAGGGCGGCGAGGTGGCGGTGGTGTCGCTGTCGCCGCCGGACGAGGCGGGGCTGGTCGTGCGGCGGCGGCCGCTGGAGCGCCGGTTGTCGCGGCCGGGGCGTCCGCCGGTCAGAGGGCCGGGGCGTCCGCCGGTGCTGGCGGCGCGGTCGGCGTTGGTGGTCGGCGACGCGGAGGGGCTCGAGTTCTTCGAGGTCCGTCAGACGGAGTTGACGCGGGTGGCGGCGTCGATGGGGCGGATGTCGCATCTGCTGTCGGTGGTGATGCACCCGGCGGGGGCGTCGCCGGGTCGGACGGCGCTGGCGGTGGCGCTGGCGGACCTGCTACGGGCGGAGCGTGGGGCGGGCTTTCCGGTCGTGACATGCGGCGTCCGTCCCCTGGCCGGGGCGAGGCGCTCAGCGGTGCCGCACGCGGTGAGGGTGGCCGACGGTACGGCGATGCGGGAAGTGATCGTCTGGGAGGTCGTCGCGTGGGACGACCTCCCGACGTGGCTCGGGGCCCTGTCGGTGCGGCGGATCGCGGCGTGACGGTGGAGACGAGGGAATGAGGGCGTGAGCGTGTCCGGGAGCTGTGAGCCCGGGTCGGCTCGGCTGAACGTACGGGTTCCGCATGCGGCGCGGATGTACGACTACTTCCTGGGTGGGAAGAACAACTTTCCGGCGGATCGAGCCGCGGCCGAGCAGGTGTTGCGGGTCGCGCCCTCCGTGCGGGTCTGGGCGCGGGAGAACAGGGCTTTTCTCCATCGGGCCGCGCGGTACGCGGCGCACGCGGGTGTGGATCAGTACCTGGATGTGGGGACGGGCTTTCCGGCGGCGCCGAACCTGCACGAGATCGCGCGGAAGACCACCCCCGCGGCACGGGTGGTCTACGTCGACAACGACCCGCTGGTGTCGGTGCATGCCCGTGCGCTGCTGACCAGCCCGCCGGACGGGCGGACGGCCTATGTGGAGGCCGATCTGCGCTCGCCGGAGGCGATCCTGTCGAGTGAGGAGCTGGGCGCGACGCTGGATCTGTCGCGGGCGGTGGTGTTGTCGTTGGTCGCGGTGCTGCACTTCCTTCCCGACGACGATGACCCGGCCGGCGTCGTGCGGCGTCTCGTGGACGCGTTGGCGCCGGGGAGCTGTCTGATCCTGAGTCACGGGACGGGGGATTTCGCTCCGGAGGCGGCCCGCCGTGGGGCGGAGATCTACCGGGAGCGGGGCATCGCGGTGCAGGCCCGGAGCAAGGCGGAGATCGCCGCGCTGGTCCCGGCGGGCATGGCGCTGGTCGAGCCGGGGGTGGTGCCGATCCATCGGTGGCGCCCGGACGCCGGCTCCGGCGAGTACGGCGACACGGAGATCGGGGTCTACGGCCTGGTCGCGCGCAAGCTCTGAGCGGCCGGCGCAAGCTCGATGGACCAGGGACGACGGCGCGTCTCCACTGTCCTGGACAGCGCGGGCCCGCGCCAGCTGGGCGCTCTGGCCCACTGGTCGACCACTCGGTGGGCGCCCGCATACATATAGACATTTGACGGTCTGATGGCTAGCATCCTCGCGACGCGCGCCGCTGGGGGCGCGCCCCGCGACGGGTGCCGAGCGGCCATCGATTTCCCTGCGCCGCCGAGGACATTGGAGGAACGGGTTGACGAAGGCGGCCGGCGCGGCGGATGACCTGGCCGGGAGACCGGCGGGCCGGGAGAGCGCGGTGACCGAGCTGGACTCGGCGGCGCCGTGGACGTTCGGTGTCGAGCCGTTGGCGCAGACGATCGAGGCCGCCGCGCGCCTGCGCCAGGTCACCGGTCTGGTGCTCGCGCTCGAGCGTCCGGACCCGGCGGTCGACACCCTGCTGGCGGCCCTCGAGGCGGCGGAGCGGGCGCTCGCCGGACGGGTCCCGGCCGACCAGGCGCCCCGCGTCGGCGCGGCGGTGGACGGTGACGGTCGCGTGTACCTCGACCACTCCCGCCACATCGGCGCCTTCAACGCCGGCTTCCCCGAGTACGAGATCACCGTCGAGGGTGACCGCGCCGAGGGCACGGTCAACTTTCCGGTGGCCTACGAGGGGCCGCCGGGCCTGGTCCACGGTGGTTTCCTCGCGCTGTTCTTCGACGCGGCCATCCAGCACCACAACTGCGACCTGGGGCTCGCCGGGAAGACGGCGGGGCTGTCGCTGCGTTACCGGCGGCCCACCCCGCTGCTCACCGACCTGCGGTTCGCGCTGACCCGGTCCGCCGACGGAACGCGGATCCGGTCGACCGGCCAGCTGCTGGCCGGCGACGTCGTGCTGTGCGAGGCGGAGATGGACGCGGTCAAGGGCGACCGTTCCCGGTTGCCGGCGGTGTCGCCACGAAGGGTGATTTCATGATCGCCACGACCGTCGATGCCGCGACCGTCGATGCCGGGGACAGCGTCCCGCTGACGGTCCCGGCACTGCTGCGCCAGCAGGCCGAACGACACGGATCGCGTGTGTTGCTTGCCTGTGACGACGACGTGCTCACCTACGACGCCGCCGAGCGGCGGTCGCGCGCGCTGGCCCGCGGGCTGCTCGCGGTGGGCGTGGGCAAGGGGACGCAGGTCGGGCTGCTGTATCCGAACGGGAGCGAGTTCGTCGTCGGGTGGCTGGCCGCGGCGCGGGTCGGGGCGGTGACGGTGCCCCTGAGCACGTTCTCGACCAGTGCCGAGCTGCGCACCCTGCTGCGGGGCGCCGACGTCGGGGTGCTGCTCGCCGCGCGCTCGTACCGCGACCACGACTACGCCGCGGCGCTGGCCGAGGCGGTGCCCGAGCTCGCGACGGCCATGGCCACCGCGCCGGCCACCGCGTCGGACGCGGCCTCGGGCGCGGTCAGCGCACCGCCGCTGTTCGCCGCGTCCATGCCGGTGCTACGCCACGTCTTCTTCGGCGCCACGGCGGACGCGCGGGAGGCCACCGGTGCCGCCGTCGTCAGCGCGGACGGCGGCGGCGCCGGTCCCGCCTGGACGGTGCCCGCGCTGCTGGCGCGCGGCCGGGAGGTCGGCGAGGACGTCGCCCAGGCGGCCGAGGAGGCCGTGTACGCGAGTGACCGGCTGGTGATCGTGCACACGTCCGGGTCGACGAGCGCGCCGAAGGGCGTGATCCACACGCACGGCGCGCTGATCCGCCACCTGGTGAACCTGAACGAGATCCGTCGCTACACCGCTGACGACGTGCTTTTCTCGAATTCGCCGTTCTTCTGGATCGGCGGATTCGCCTACGCGTTGCTCGGGACCTTGCTGGCCGGCGGGCGGCTGGTCTGCTCGAACGCGGTGGACGCCGCGGCGGCTCTCGACGTGCTGGAGCGCGAGCGTCCGACGATGGTCAACGGCTACGCGCAGTCGGTGGCGGCGCTGGCGGCGGACCCGAGCTTCGCCCGCCGGGACCTGTCGTCGATCCGGCGCGGCAACCTGTATTCGATCATGCCGGACGATGTCCGTCCGGCCGACCCGCAGCTGCGGCACCAGATGCTGGGCATGACCGAGACGGGGTCGGTGTGCCTGGTCAGCGAGGACGAGGGCGACCAGCCGGAGCACCGGCGCGGCTCGTTCGGCCGCCCCGCGCCCGGGTTCGAGGCGCGGGTCGTCGACCCGGACGACGGGCGGGTGCTGGGTCCCGGTGAGGTGGGGGAGCTGTGGCTGCGGGGCCCGTTCCTGATGGAGGGCTACTACGGGCGCGAGCGGCACGAGGTGTTCGACGCGGACGGCTGGTACCACTCCGGTGACCTGTTCGTCGTCGACGACGACGGGTTCTTCTACTTCAAGGGCCGCGGCGGCGACGTCATCAAGACAGGCGGCGCGAACGTCTCGCCGGTCGAGGTCGAGGCCACGATCCGGGACGTCACCGGGCTGACCGCGCACGTCGTGGGCATCGAGGACGCCGCCAGGGGCCAGCTGGTCGCGGCGGCGGTCCGGGTGCCGACGGGGCACAGCGTCGACGCGGACGGGCTGCGTCGCCAGCTCGCCGAGCGGCTGTCCGCGTACAAGGTGCCGCGCCGGATCGTGCTGCTCGCCGACCACGAGGTGCCGACGATGTCCAGTGGCAAGATCGACGTGCCCGCGCTCAAGGAGCTGCTCCGTGCCGCCGGCTGACACCCCGCCCACCGCCGGCACGAGCCCGGGCGCGGTGGTGGCGCCGGACGAGTGGACCATCCCGGCGCTGCTGGCGGCCCGACGGCGGCATGACGGCGCGGTCCAGGCGTTCGTCAGCGACGACGAGGCGGTCACCTTCGCCGAGCTGGACGACGCGAGCCGGGCGCTGGCCGCCCGCCTGGTCGGTGCCGGCGTCAGCAAGGGGAGCCGGCTCGGGCTGGCGATGCCGAACGGCATCGAGTGGGCGACGCTGGCGCTCGCGGCGATGCGGGTCGGGGCGGTGCTCGTCCCGTTGAGCACGCTGCTGCGCCCGCCGGAGCTGCTCGCCCAGCTGCGGGCCGCCGCGGTCTCGCATCTGGTGGTGGTGCCTGAGCTGCGTGGTCGCGACTACCTCGACGAGCTGGAGTCGGTGGCGCCCGGGCTGGCCGGCGCGGCCCGCCACGGCCGCGGGCACGCCGCCGCGCCGTCGCTGCGCCGGATCTGGCTGTCGGACGAGCTGCCCGACGAGCCGGCGCCGGCCCCGGTCGTCGACGGGCTGGAGCGGGTGGTCCGGCCGGCCGACGACCTGGTCGTCCTGTTCACCTCGGGCAGCCGTGGGGCGCCCAAGGGAGTGGTCCACACCCACGGCGGTGGGCTGCGCGCGGTCGCGTCCAGTCTGGAAAGCCGCCGGATCGGGCGCGGTGAGCGCCTCTACATCCCGATGCCGTTCTTCTGGACCGGGGGGTTCGGTGGCGGCCTGCTTTCGGCGCTGGTCGCCGGCGCGACCCTGCTCACCGAGGCGGTGCCCGAACCGGCCCGGACGCTTCGGTTCCTGGAACGCGAGCGGGTGACGCTGTTTCGCGGCTGGCCGGACCAGGCGGCGCGCCTGGCCGCCCACCCGGACTTCGCCGCCACCGACCTGTCGGCGCTGCGGCCGGCGAGCCTGCCCGCCGTGCTGCCGGCGGCGCTGCGGCCGGCGCCGGGGGCGCGGGCGAACCTGTTCGGGATGACCGAGACGTTCGGACCGTACTGCGGCTCGCCGCTGGACACCGACCTGCCCGCGGGCAAGCGCGGAAGCTGCGGGCGGCCGTTCGACGGCGTCGAGGTGCGCGTCGTCGACCCCGACACCGGCGCCGCCCTCCCACCGGGCGCCGAGGGCGAGATCCGCCTGCGCGGGCCGAACGTGATGCGCGGGATCGACGGCCGCCAGCGCGGCGAGGTGTTCGACGCCGACGGGTTCTACCCGACCGCCGACCGCGGGATGCTCGACGCCGACGGCTACCTCTGGTACCGAGGCCGCCTCGACGACATGTTCAAGGTCTCCGGCGCCACCGTCTACCCGATGGAGGTCGAGGCGGCGCTGCGCGCCCTGCCCGGCGTCACCGACGCCTACGTCACCGACCTCCCCGCCGGCGCCGCCGCCAGGCCCGCCGGCACTCCCACCCCCGGCGAGACCACCGCGACCGGCGGGACCGGCGCGGCCCAGGGCGCTGGCGAGGTGACGCGGGCGGTCGCGGCGGTCGTCGTCGCCGGCTCGCTCGACGACCCGGACCAGCTCGCCGAGCAGGCCCGCGCCCGGCTGAGCAGCTTCAAGGTCCCCACCCGCTGGCTGGTTCTCCGTGACCCGCACCGGGTCCCACGGCTGGCCAGCGGAAAGGTCGACGTCAACGCGCTGCGTCGTCTTCTCGTCGAGGAAGGTGTCGTGAGTTCCCGGAAGGCGAGGCCGGTGTAGCGGCGATCGACCGTCCCGTGAGGACCCACCCGGCGACAACGCGGCTTCGGCCGCATAATATATAGATGTATCGCGGCCTGTTGCCGGCGGGCCGCGATACTGGACTCGACTGCGCGACGGAGCCGGTCGCCGGCGGTCCGCCGTGGGTGACTGATGGTCAGGCCGACGCCTTGGTCGACCTGACCGACCGCTGCTGATCGGCCATCGCTGGTCGCCTGGCTGGCCGTCGGTGGCCGGCCGCTGTTCCGCCGTCGTGGCTGACCGGTCGTGGGCGTCAGCGGGCCGAGCTGGGACGACGCGAAATGGTTTCGTTCACCGGGGGGCGGCCCGCGTCCTGTGGCCATTCTCCGTGGCCCGACGTGAGCTCGCCGCCGGCGGTGACGCCCTTTGCGGGCCGTCTCGCGACCGCCGAGAAGTATCTAAATGTTGCTGGAAAAGTATAGATGTTATCCCCTAGACTCCGGGCGACCGAGGAGTCCGGCGGGCGTGTCGGCCGGTGCCTTGGAACGGCTGGACGGGCTCGAGGTTGCCTGCCGCGCCGCTCCTTGGCGCCTGTCGGCGGTGCTCCGTCGCCGCGTCGGGCCGGCCCTCCTCGGGCGGAGTCCTCGGTAGATGCGCCCGAAAGATATATATCTTTCGCTGCACGTTCCAGGGCGACCACGTCACAGCGCGGCTCACCAGCCGTCGACCCAGCAGGGGGAATCATGGATCACACCAGCAGGCCCGCGGGCTTAGGCCGGGTGCCCGGGATGCGGCGGGTGGCGGCGGTGGCGGCCGTCGCGGTGCTGACGCTCGTCGGCGCGGCGTGCGGGGGCGACTCTGAAGGCCCCGCCGACACCGACAGCACGGCCGCCAGTTCGCCCCTCGGGCCCAGACAGGTCGCCAGTGGTACGCCGATCAAGATAGGCACGCTCAGCGACGGTCAGACACCGGCGTTCGACAACACGATTCAGATCGACGCCGCCAAGGCTGTCACCAAGTTCCTCAACGAGTACCGGAACGGCATCGGCGGGCACCCGATCGAGCTCGTCACCTGTGAGACCCAGGGCGACCCGGGCAAGGCCTCCGACTGCGCGAACCAGCTCATCCAGGCTGACGTCGCGATGGCGGTGTTCGGCGAGGTCGCGAACATCGCGCAGGTGTGGAAACCGCTGCACGACGCCAAGATCCCGGTCTTCACCTACGCGACCACCGATTCGTCCGCCCTGGAGGACCGGGACTCGACCTTCGTGATGGCGAACCAGGTCGCCGGGCTCGCCGACGTGCCCATCGGGGTCGCGAAGGAAAACGGCCTCAAGAAGGTGACGGCGATCGTCATCGACGTGCCGGTGGCGACCGACTTCTACGAGACCACCGGCAAGGAGATCTTCGCTGACGCCGGCATCGAGTTGAAGCTGGTCAAGGTGCCGCCGGGTACCGCTGACATGTCCCCGCAGATGGCCGGGATCGCGGCGGGCGGGCCGACCGAGGTGCACATCATCGGCAACGACTCGTTCTGCATCGCGGCCTTCAACGGCCTGCGCGCGGTGAACTTCACCGGCCCGATCAGCATCCTGAGCCACTGCACCACCGAGAGCGCGCGGAAGGCGATCGGGAGTGGTCTCGAGGGCGTGACGCTGGGCGCGACGCTGGTGATCGGCGACGACGCCAACCAGGACCTGAAGCAGTGGGCGACGATCGCCGAGACCTACGGCGACGACATCGACCTCAGCAACGGGATGGGGCCGACGGTCTACATGACGATGATGGCGCTGCACTCGGCACTCGAGGGCATCACGGGTGACCTCACGCCGGAGGCGCTGGTCGCGAAGATCAAGGCGGCGCCGAGCATGCCCGTGCCCGCCGGCGGCGGACTGATCTTCCGGTGCAACGGGAAGGCTCGCCCGCTGATGCCGGCGGTCTGCATCCGCGACACCCTGCTGACGTCGCTCGACGAGAACGGCGAGCCCACGCTGCCCTACCGCGTGACGGGCGACTCGCCGATCGAGGACTGACGCCAGCCGCCTGTGCCCGGCCGGGCCCCCACGGGCCCGGCCGGGCGATTCGCGGCTCTGGAAGCGAAACGGCGGCAGCCGTCCCCAACCGGCTGAGGACATGGAAGCACCGGAGAATGGTCGCGAGGGCGAGCGCTTCGGTGAGCAGGTCCTTGCGCCAGCCTTCGACGTGTTCGGGTCGAAGGGCGTCGAGCTTGTAGCCGCCGAGCATTGGGATGATTCGGCGGAAGGCCTTACTTCGGTAGCCGTCGAGCGTGGACGGGCGGACCAGTGCCCCGGGCTACGTATTCGACCCAGAACGTGCGCCGCTGACCGACCGTCGGCGGCTTCTTGCCCGCGGTCGCGGCGACGACGCCGTCTTCCTGCCGTCGGCGTGGCTCGTGAAGCTTCTCGGTGACCTCGGTGCCGGTCTCGCGGACAGGTACCCGCGTTGCCGATTCCCGCTCTTTCGGCCCAGGTCCGCGGTGGCCCGCCGGCGGTCGGAACCGTCTTTGTGGATCGCGCCCTCGCTCGCGCCGCGGCGTCCCTTCTTTGCCGCCGTCGCGCCGCGCCCGGTCGGTTGATCTTCCTAGCGGCGGCGAACGCGCTGGGGGTCAGGTAGCCGGTTTTCTCAAACTCTTTCGCGGATCGGGCGTTGGAAGTCTCCGCGCGGCATGACGCTGGTAGCGCACGTTCGCCGCTTTTCAGTGGTCGGGGTGTGAGCCTGGAGTTATGCGGCGCATGGCCGCTCGAATCGCCTCGCCGCGCCGATTGCCGGTCGGCGCGCCGCAGGGGCATAGGTCCTTGGGTCTGATATCGATTGAGGCCGTCACGCTGGCCGTTGAGTCGTCGGGAAAGTCCGTTGTGGTGGCGACGACGGACCAGGCTGTTATCCGCCGAACGGGAGGTTTGGCGGATAACACAAAAGACGTCGGATTCCGCCGAGGTACCAGAATGGAGAGGCATGACCGGGCGCCGCCCTATCCTGATGAATTGGCCTGTCGGCCGTGTCATGCCGCGGGCGACCAAGGCTGCCGACGCTCTGATTCACTGCCCCGCGAAGAAGTGAATGAAAAGAACTCCGGCGGGGTGCGAGTGACTACTCGCCGCGGTCTTTTCGCTCCTTGCCTCCGTCGGTCGGATTCTTGCGTAATTCAAGGGTCAGCGGATAAACCTGCGCCGAATCCTGTCGACCCTCCACCGCGGCGTTCTGGCCCCACCGCGGCGTTCCTTAGCTGTTCGAGTGCCCACGGTCGAGCTGACCGCGCCGAGTCCGATCGCCATCGCTCGGGGGATCCCGTCGGTTTCCGCGGATAGGCGGACCTGCCCTTGGCGAGGGGCGGGCCGCCGGACGATGGCGGTTACGGCGAAATAATCACGACCCCTGTGTCACCCGGAGCAGATCTCCTGCTGACGACGGCACCTTCTCATGCGCGCAAATGGAGACAATTTCGTGAACCGTAACGCTCTGAACAAGAACATCGCCAAAGCCATCTTCGTGGCGTCGGCGACAACCTGCCTGCTCGGCCCTATGGGAGTCAGCCAGGCGTTCGCCGCCAGCGCTGTCCCGGCCGACGGGAAGGCTGTGCCGGAAAGCCACGGAGTGCCAGGCCCTAACGGGGCGTTGGGGCTCGAATCCAGTAAGACGCTGAAGGTGCAGCTTTTTGACGACAAGAGGGGGCCGCGAGGTTACCCGGGTCCGCGGGGACCGCAGGGCCCACAAGGCGCCCCCGGTATCCCCGGTACGCAGGGTGCCCCCGGTACGCAGGGTGAGCCTGGTACGCCGGGTACGCAGGGCGCTCCCGGTACGCAGGGTTTCCAGGGCTTCCAGGGCGGTCCCGGTACGCAGGGTGCTCCGGGTACGCCGGGTACGCAGGGTGCCCCCGGCACCCAGGGTGAGCCTGGTACTCCAGGTACGCAGGGCACTCCCGGTACTCCCGGTACGCAGGGTGCTCCGGGTACGCCGGGTACGCAGGGTGCTCCCGGTACGCAGGGTGAGCCTGGTACTCCAGGTACGCAGGGCACTCCCGGTACTCCCGGTACGCAGGGTGCTCCGGGTACGCCGGGTACGCAGGGTGCTCCCGGTACGCAGGGTGAGCCTGGTACTCCAGGTACGCAGGGCACTCCCGGTACTCCCGGTACGCAGGGTGCTCCGGGTACGCCGGGTACGCAGGGTGCCCCCGGCACCCAGGGTGAGCCCGGTACTCCAGGTACGCAGGGCACTCCCGGTACGCCTGGTACGCAGGGCACTCCCGGTACGCCTGGTACGCAGGGTGCTCCGGGTACGCCGGGTACGCAGGGTGCCCCCGGCACCCAGGGTGAGCCCGGTACTCCAGGTAC
>NZ_JADWYU010000106.1:46586-46784 GCF_016786325.1 Frankia nepalensis
GCAGGGCACTCCCGGTACTCCCGGTACGCAGGGTTTCCAGGGCTTCCAGGGCGGTCCCGGTACGCAGGGTGCTCCGGGTACGCCGGGTACGCAGGGTGCCCCCGGCACCCAGGGTGAGCCTGGTACTCCAGGTACGCAGGGCACTCCCGGTACTCCCGGTACGCAGGGTGCTCCGGGTACGCCGGGTACGCAGGGTGC
>NZ_JADWYU010000107.1 GCF_016786325.1 Frankia nepalensis
CCCCGGGGGGGGCCGGGTCGGGGCCCCCCGGCCCCCCCCCGGGCCGCCGCCCGCGGCGGGGGCCGGGCCCCCCGACGTCGACGACGACGCCACGGTCGAGCCGGACGCGGGACCGGACGGGCGCGACGACGACCCCGCGGAGCCCACCGCCCGGGCCGCCGACACCGGCCCGGCCTGGGCCGAGGCACGGCCGCCGTCCCCGGCCATGGGAGCGGAGGAGCCACCGTTCCCGGGCATGGTCTCGCTGTTCGACGAGGAGGAGCTCGCCCCGAGCCTCGTCCCCACCCGGCCCCGGCGGCCCGCGGCGGTGCCCGGCCGGTCCCGCCGGTCGGCGCCGCTCTCGCACGCGGCGACGATGCGCCGGGCGATGACGGCCGTCCGGGCCGACCTCGCCGGCCACCCGGGCGTACGGTCGGTCGTCGTCGCGCACGCCTGGGTCACCGGCGCCGCCGGCAGCGACAGCGAGCGCGACATCAGCGTCGGCGGCGTCGGCCAGGTGCCCGCGACGCTGTTCGACGGGATCACCTACGCCGCGCTCGGCCATCTGCACCGCCCGCAGCGGGTCCAGGGCGCGCCGCACGCCCGCTACAGCGGCTCCCCGCTGGCCTACTCGTTCTCCGAGGCGGGCGACACGAAGGCGTCGCTGCTCGTCGAGCTGGGGCCGACAGGCCTGACCCGGGTGGAGACGGTTCCCGTCCCGACCCGGCGGCGGATGACGATCCTGCGCGGCCGGCTCGCCGACCTGCTCACCCGGCTGGAGTACGGGGAGCACGCCGACGACTTCGTCGCCGCCGTGCTGACCGACCAGGCCCGCCCGCTGGACGCCATGACGGCCCTGCGGGCCCGCTTCCCGCGCACCCTCGTGCTGCGGCACGAGCCGGAGCTCGCCCAGCCGGCCGACACCCGGACGTTCGCCCAGCGCACCCGTGGCCGCGACGACCTGGACGTCGCGGCCGACTTCGTCGACTTCGCCCGCGGGACCCCGGCGACCGACGCCGAACGAGAGCTGCTTGCCGCGGCGCTCACCGACGCCCGGCTCGCCGCCGCGACGCAGGCCGGCTGATGCGCCCACACCACCTCGAGCTCACCGCGTTCGGCGCGTTCCCCGGCGACGTCGACCTCGACCTGGACCGGCTCGGCGCCGGCGGGCTGGTGCTGCTGTGCGGCGAGACCGGCGGCGGGAAGACGACCCTGCTCGACGCGCTCGGGTTCGCGCTCTACGGCGCCGTCCCCGGTCTGCGCGGCGTGCGCGACCTGCGGTCGCACCATGCCCCGCCCGAGGTCGGCCCCTGGGTCCGGCTGGAGTTCTCCGTGCCCGGCGGGCGATACCGCGTCACCCGCACCGCCGGCTGGGACCGGCCGCGCAAGCGGGGCGACGGCACCAGCCGGGTCCATCCCACGGCGCTGCTGGAACGCTGGACCGGGTCGGGCTGGGACGCGTTCGCGACCCGCAACGAGGACGTCGGCCACGAGATCGGCCTGCTGCTCGGCATGAAGCCCGACCAGTTCTTCCAGGTGGTGATGCTGCCGCAGGGCCGGTTCGCCGACTTCCTGCACGCGGACAACGACGCCCGCGAGGCGCTGCTCAAGCAGCTGTTCAGCGTCGGCCTGTTCGAGCGGGTCGAGCAGTGGCTCGCCGACCGCGCCAAGCGCGCCGCCGACGACCACGCCCTCGCCCGGGCGGACCTCGACCGGGTCCGCGCCAGGGTCACCGAGGCGGCCGGCCTCGAGACGCCCCAGGACCAGCCGGACGAGACCGGGCGGCGCGGCCGGGCCCGCCCGCCGGGCGGCGAGACGCCGTCCCAGGACTGGGCGGCGTCGCTGGCCGCCGATGCCCGGGCGGAGGCGGACGTGGCGGCGGCGCGGCGCGACGACGCGGCGCGGGCGCGCGAGCAGTCCGAACGGGTCCTCGCCGAGGCCCGCGAGGCGACGCGGCGCGCGGTGGAGCGAGCCGAGCTGCGCGCCCGGCTCGCCGGGCTCGAGGCGCGCGAGCCCGAGATCACGCTGCTCGCCGACGAGCTCGACGCGGCGCGGCGCGCGAACCCGGTGGGCCGGGCAGTGGCCGAGGCCGAGAGCCGCGTGGTCGAGGCGCGCGCCGCGGACGCCGCCGCGGCGGCGGCGCGAGACGCGGTCGCCACCGCGGCCGTGCCGCCGGCCGGCACGGCGGACGACACGGCGGACGGCACCGGCACGGCGGACGGCACGGACGCGGCGGACGGGCCGGGGTCCTCCGTCGCGGACGGGGCCCTGCGAGCCGGGTCCGACGCGACGGCGGCGGATCTCGCGGCGCTCGGCGCCCTCGCGCACGCCGAGTCGGGCCGGCTGGAACGGCTGGCGGACGCGGTCGCGGCGGCCGAAGCGGACGAACGGGAGGCACTGGCGGCCGACGCGGCCGTCAGGGAGCACGCGCGGGCCGTCGCCAGTCACGAGACCGAGATCGCGACGACGCTGCCCGGCGTCCGGGTGGCCGCCGAGGAGCGGGTCGGGCGGGCGCGGGAGGCGGCGCTGCTGGCGCCGGCGCTCACCGACCGCTCCGGCCAGCTGGCCGACCTGGCCGGCGCCGTCCGCGAGCGCCTGGCGGCGCGCGGCGCGGCGGCGGACGCCGCCCGGGACGCCGCGCTCGCCCGGGCGCGGGCGGGCGAGCTGCGCCAGCAGCGCTTCGACGCGATCACCGCCGAGCTGGCCGCCGCGCTGGTCGACGGTTCCCCGTGCCCGGTGTGCGGCGCGCTGGGCCACCCGGACCCGACCGAGGTGCGCGCCGACCACGTCGGCAAGGACGAGGAGCTCGCGGCCGAGGCGCGGGCGGCGCGGCGGGAGGCCGCGGCGAGCGAGGCCGCGCGGCGGCTCGCCGGGCTCACCGAACGGGTCCGCACGCTGCGCGCGACCCTGCTGCGCGTTCCCGACTCCCTCCCCGCCGCCGTCGCCGAGCGGTCCGCCGCGAGCCCCGTCGACCCGGTGCGGGAGCTGCTCGACGAGCTGCGCGGCACGCTGCTCGACGAGTCGGTGCTGCTCGACGACGCCACCAGCCCCGGCTCGGCCGATCATGCCCCTGGCTCGGCCGACCGTGACTCGGACGATCCCGACTCGGCCGAACGCGGGTCCGCCGGCCACGACTCCGCCAAGCCCGGAGGCGGCGGCCCGGAACCGGCCGAACGGATCGCCACGGAGCTCGACGCGGTCGCGGCGGCGTTCACCGTGGCGGCCCGCGAGGCCACGGCGGCCGCCCGCGACCTGCCCGGCGCCGAGGCGGGCCTCGCGGCGCTGGCGGACGCCGAGACCCGGGCGCACGCCGAGCTCGCCACCCACCGGTCCGAGCAGCGCCAGGCAGGGCTGCGGGCGGCGGCGGCGCGCGAGCGGGCCGCCCGGGCGCTCGCGAAGGTCCCGGCGGCGCTGCGCGACCCGGCGCGGCTCGTGGCCAGGGTCGACGCCGTCGCCGCGTTCGCCCTCGCCTGCGGACAGGCCGAGCAGGCCGTACGCGCCGCCCGCCAGGCCGCCGGCGAGGTCTCCCGCGCCGAGGCCGCCGCCGTCGCCGCCGCGGCGGAGGCCGGCTTCGCCGACCCGGCGGCGGCGCTGGCCGCCCGCCGGGACGCGGACTGGCTGGCCGACGCCGAGCGGCGCGTCCGGGAGCACCGCGAGGACCGGGTCCGGGTGCTGTCCCGGCTCCAGGACCCCGAGCTGGCCGAGACCGCCGCCGGTCCGCCCGCGCCACTGGACGAGCGTGAGCGGGCCGCGGCCGACGCGAGGGCGGCCCACGAGCGGGCGCTGGCCGCGGCGGCCACCGCGGCCGAGCGTGCCCGCCGGCTCGCCGCCCTCGTCGACGAGTACGCCGCCGCGCACGCCGCGCTCGCGCCCCGCAGGACCGCGGCGGACCGGCTGCGCGCGCTCGCCGACCTCGCCGCCGGCCGGGGCGGCAACCAGCACGGCATGCCACTGTCGAGCTACGTGCTGGCCGCGCGGCTGGAGGAGGTCGCGCAGGCGGCAAGCCAGCGGCTGGCGGCGATGAGCGGCGGCCGCTACACCCTCGTCCACGACGCCGGCGAGCGCCGCGACCGGCGTCGCAGGGCCGGCCTCGGCCTGCTCGTCGAGGATGCCTGGACGGGCCGCTCCCGCCCGACAGCCACCCTGTCCGGCGGCGAGACCTTCCAGGCGGCGCTCTCGCTGGCGCTGGGCCTCGCCGACGTGGTCAGCGCCGAGTCGGGCGGCCACGCGATCGACGCGCTGTTCGTCGACGAGGGCTTCGGCACCCTGGACCCCGACAGCCTCGACGAGGTCATGAACGTCCTCGACGAGCTGCGCTCCGGCGGCCGCCTGGTAGGTGTCGTCAGCCACGTCGCCGACCTGCGCCTGCGCATCCCCACCCAGATCCAGGTCCACAAGGGCCCGAACGGCAGCACCGTCGAGACCACGATCTGACCTGCTTACCACTCCCTCGGCTTCCGCTACACTGGCCGTACCCCCTCAGGGGCTACGGCCGCTGAGTCGAGGCCCGCTTCGGCGGGCCTCTGTTTTTCTGGCTGTTTTTCTGACGCTGGCCACACGGCTGGCCGCCTCTGACGTCTCCAGTCACTCCGCCGCTGACGCGGGCCCGCTTCGGTTGGTCTTCCGCTGGAGATCGGTGGCCGGCTCAGCGGGTGGGGAGCAGCAGGACGAGGTCGTCGCGGTGGACGACCTCGCGTTCGTAGCTGGGGCCGAGGTCGGCGGCGAGCTCCGCGGTGCCGCGGCCCAGCATGCCGGGCAGCTCCGCGGAGTCGAAGGCGACCAGGCCGCGGGCGACGGGGCGGCCGGCGGGGTCGACGAGGTCGACCGGGTCGCCGGCGGCGAACTCGCCGTCGACGGCCGTCAGGCCCGCGGGCAGCAGCGACGCCCGGCGGTCGACCACCGCGGCGACCGCGCCGGCGTCCAGGTGCAGCCTGCCCTGCGGGGTGGTCGCGTGCGCCAGCCAGAGCAGGCGGGAGGCTCGGCGCGGGCCGGTCGGGTGGAAGACCGTGCCGACCTCCTTGCCAGCCAGCGCCTCGGCGGCGAGCGCCGCCGACGTGACGATCGTGGTCACCCCGCCGGAGGCGGCCATCCGGGCGGCGTCGATCTTCGTCGCCATCCCGCCGGTGCCGACACCGGCCGTGCCGGTGCCCTTGGCGGACAGTCCTTCCAGGTCGGCGTCCGACCGCACCTCGCGGACCAGGTTCGCCGGGCCCAGCCGGGGGTTCGCGTCGTAGAGCCCGTCGACGTCGGACAGCAGCACCAGTAGGTCGGCGGAGACGAGATGGGCGACGATCGCCGCGAGACGGTCGTTGTCGCCGAACCGGATCTCCTGCGTGGCGACGGCGTCGTTCTCGTTGACGATCGGGACGATGCCGAGTTCGAGCAGCCGGTCGAGCGCGGTACGGGCGTTGCGGTAGTGGGTGCGTCGGATGACGTCGGTCGCGGTGAGCAGCACCTGGCCGACCTGATGGCCCGAGTGCCCGAACGCCTCCGCGTACTGGTGGACCAGCGCGCTCTGCCCGACGCTCGCCGCGGCCTGCAGGGTGGCGAGGTCGCGCGGCCGGCGCGACAGGCCCAGCGGGGCGAGCCCGGCGGCGATGGCACCCGAGCTCACGAGTACCAGCCGGCGTCCCGCGAGCGGGCGCACCGAGGCGACGAGAGCCTTCAACCGGTCAGCGTCCAGGCCGCCGGCCGCGGTCGTCAGCGACGACGACCCGACCTTGACGACGACCCGCTGCGCGTGCTCGACGAACGACCGCACGCCTACTCCTCGTCCCCCGCCCGTCGGCCGCCGGTCCGCTCCTCGTCGTTCCCGTCGTCGCCCGAGGACGCCGCGGTGCCATCGTCCTCGCGGCCGGCCCAGACGACGACGGGGCCGTCCTCGTCGCCGGCATCCTCGTCGCCGGCATCCTCGTCACCGGCGTCGTCGTCCCAGTGGTCGTTGTCCTCGCCGCCCCAGACGGCCTCGTCCCAGCCCGCGTCCCGCCGGTCGGCGCGGGTGACCACACCGTCCTCGTCGACGAGGACGCCGTCCTGGGCGGCCTCGAACGCGCCGTCGGCGGCGTCCGGGGCGTCCAGCTCCGCGAGCCGCCGGGCCCGGCGGGTCAGCCGCTCGCCGCGGGTCAGCCGGACGGAGCCGCTCAGCCGGTCGTCGCTGCCGCGCGGGCCGAGGACGCCCTCGCGGGCCCGGGTGACGCCGCTGCCGCCGACGGTCGCCACGCCGCCGGTGGACTCGTCCGCGCGCTGGGTCGCGTACTGGGCGAGGGCACCGCGGCCGGACAGGGTCGGCTCCCAGTCGAAGGTGACGTCGCCGATGGTGACCTCGGCGCCGGGCTCGGCTCCCAGCCGGGCGAGCTGCTCCTCGACGCCGAGCCGGGCAAGCCGGTCGGCGAGGTAGCCGATCGCCTCGTCGTTGGTGAAGTCGGTCTGGCGGATCCAGCGCAGCGGCTTCGCTCCGGTGACGACGAACCCGTCGCCGACCGCGCGGACCGCGAAGTCGGGCTCGTCGACGGCTCTCGGGCGCAGCACGATCCGGGTGGCCGACGCCACCGGCGACGCGCGGCGGTGCTCGGCGACCGTCCCGGCGAGGAACAGCGACAGCGCCCGGGTGCCCTCCCGGGTCGCGGTGCTCACCGGGAAGACCTCGAGCCCGCGCTCGCGCAGATCGGGGGTGACCAGGTCGGCGAGATCCCGGCCGTCCGGAACGTCGATCTTGTTGAGCACGACGACGCGCGGCCGGTCGGCCAGGTTTTCCGAGTAGGCCGCAAGCTCCCGTTCGATCACGTCGAGGTCGGAGAGCGGGTCGCGGTCCGGCTCCAGCGTCGCGCAGTCCAGGACGTGCACGATCACCGAACAACGCTCGATGTGGCGCAGGAACTCCAGTCCCAGCCCACGGCCCTGGCTCGCGCCCGGGATCAGGCCGGGCACGTCGGCGACGGTGTAGGGCGGCAGGTCGCCCGCCCGTGCCACGCCGAGGTTCGGCACCAGCGTGGTGAAGGGATAGTCGGCGATCTTCGGCTTGGCGGCGCTCAGCACCGACACCAGCGATGACTTGCCGGCGCTGGGGTAGCCCACCAGGGCCACGTCGGCGACCGACTTGAGCTCCAGGACCGCGTCCAGGCTCTCCCCTGGCTCGCCAAGTTCGGCGAACCCGGGCGCCTTGCGGCGCGCCGACGCGAGCGCGGCGTTGCCCCGCCCGCCGCGGCCGCCGTGGGCGAGCACGAACGACGTGCCGGCGCCGACCAGGTCGACGATCTCCTCGCCGTCCTGCGTGAGCACGACGGTGCCGTCGGGGACCGGGAGCACGAGGTCCTCGCCGTCGGCGCCGTTCTTGTTCGAGCCCTGTCCCGGCCGACCGCTGGTGGCACGCCGGTGCGGATGGAAGTGGAAGTCGAGCAGGGTCGTCACGCCCGAATCGACGATCAAGGTAATGTCGCCGCCCCGGCCGCCGTTGCCACCGTCCGGTCCGCCAAGCGGCTTGTACTTCTCCCGGTGGATCGACGCGCACCCATGCCCGCCATCCCCTGCGGCGGCATGCAGAACCACCCGGTCGACGAACGTGGGCACAGCTTCTACCTTTCCGGTCAATCCGCCTGCCGGCGCCGGCCATTGGGTAGCAATCGACTGCGCACGTCGTCGGCGGCCATCGCAGCGAGCATGAAGAAAGCCGCACTAGGCAACCAGGGCGGTCCACCCGGCACGGCTTTGTCTTCTTGGATTTACCCCTCAGATCGGGCGAAGCCCGACGCCGGGGGTCCGGGGGTCGCCCCCCGGGCAGACATCCTGAGGCGGCTCACCGGGAAGCCGGCCGAAGGGCGGCGAACACGGTGAGCCCAGCCGCGTCAGGCGGCCGCTGTCTCCAGGGCAACCACGTTCACGACGCGACGGCCGTGGCGGGTACCGAACTGGACGTGGCCCTCGGCGAGGGCGAACAGGGTGTCGTCCTTGCCGCGGCCGACGAGAGCACCCGGGTGGAAATGGGTGCCGCGCTGGCGGACCAGGATCTCGCCGGCCTTCACGTACTGACCGCCGAACCGCTTCACGCCCAGCCGCTGGGCGTTGGAGTCACGACCGTTGCGCGAGGAACTCGCGCCCTTCTTGTGCGCCATCTCGCTCAGGCCTTCTTGGTCTCGATGCCGGTGACCTTCAGCCGGGTCAGCTTCTGCCGGTGACCCTGCCGCTTGTGGTAGCCGGTCTTGTTCTTGAACTTGTGGATCCGGATCTTCGGACCCTTGACGACGCCGACGACCTCAGCGGTCACCTCGACGGACGCGAGCGCGTCCTTGTCGGCGGTGACCGACTCACCATCGATGAGCAGCAGCGCCGGAAGGTTCACGGCCGCGCCCGGCTCACCGGAGAGAAGCTCGACGTCGACCACATCGCCGACGGCGACCCTGTGCTGCTTGCCGCCGCTGGCAACGACCGCGTACACCAGTTCTCCCTGCTCCTGGGGCCCGCGCGCACATCCATCAACCGCCGCGCGAGCTCGTGTCCTCAAGGTGCCGCCGTGGCCGTGCGCTGCGGCCATCCCGAGCCGCGCGACCCATCCCTCAGCGGCACCCTGCTGGTTCCGCTACTGGTGTTGCTGGGTCTCGCGCGGCGCTCGGCTGGCACACGCCCGTCCGGAGTGGCACCAAACCTACCCCGTGTCGCTCTACCCTACAGGGCATCCGGGCCCCAGTGGCGACCAGCACCGCTCGAGCGCGCCCGGTGGCGCCGGCTCCTACCCCGGACGGGCGACAAGCACCCCGGACGGGCGGCAAGGCACCGGTGCCCAGCCACAGAGCGTCGCCCATCGACGCCGCTATCGTCACTTTCCGTTGATAGCCAGTCCGGATGGGCACGTTCCCCGGTCCCGGTGGGTGGCACCGGTCTAGGGCCGCATCACGCGCGGCTGATCCGGACGTGTCATGGTCACCACCCGCCCCGCCGGGAACGATGGAATCGGCGACGGAGAAGTCCGGCGGGGGCGGAAGGGCGGCCGGGAATGACCGAGGTGGGATGGGAGCTGGCGGCCTGGGCCGCGGGCGCGGTGGCGCTGCTCGCGCTGCTGGCGGTGCCGGTGGCCTGCTGGGCGACGCTGCACGGGCCGGCGCTCGCGTCGCGGCTGGCGGTGGCGGCCGCGGCCGCGCGCCGCGACGACGCCGCGGCCCGCCTGGGCGATCAGGACGACCTGGTGCAGACGCTCGTGGTGGCGACCTACGCGCTACAACTCGGTGACCACGACAGGGCAAGGGACGCCGTGGACGGCGCGCTGCGCCGCTCCCGTGACACCCTCGACCGGCTGCTCGCCGAGGCCGGCCGGCCGGCGCTGACCGGGACGGGCACGCCGGCCGCCGCGGGAGGCGGCGGCCGGCGTCACGGCTAGCCGGCCCAGGTCCTGGTCGGACCGGCCTTCGCTCCGTCTGCTCCCCTGCTTCGCTGAGGCGCTCCGGCTACTCCACCGAGGCCGAGGCCTCGACGGGCTCCGTCGGCTTCGCGACCGGACGCGACGCTCGGCGCGGCCGGCGGCCCCGGCCGGCGACGACGGCCGGCTCGCCGCCCTCGCGCGACGCGACGCTGTCCGGGTCCCCCGAGTTCGCGAACACGGTCGGCCCCGCGCCGGCATCGGCTCCGTCGGCGTGGATTCCGTTCGAGGCGACCGGGACGGCGTCGACGACCACGCCGTCCGTACCTGGCCAGCCCACACCTCCGGCCTCGCCGGCCCGCGACTCGGGGTGGTGGTCCGCGTCGGTGCCCGGCGCGTCCGGCCATCCGGTGCCGTCGGCCGCCAGCTCCGGCGCCGCGGGTGGCGTCACGGTGAGCGCCGCGGCGGCCTCGGGCACGGCGGCGGTCACCGGGCTGACCGCCCGGCGGGCCCGCCGGGACCGACGGCCGCCCTCCCGCGCCCCATCGGGCTCGCCCGCCGTCCCGGCCACACCGGCACCGGTGGGCTCCTCGGCGGCGGCGGCCGGCTCCGCGGTCTCGGTCGGGCTGTCGAGATCGACGACGACCGCCTCGGTGCCCTCCACCCCTGGCGCCTGCGCGGCTGGCGATCCCGGGAGCGAGCCCCGGCGGGCCGCCCGCCGGGGCGGCGGCGCGGGCACCGGCGCGGCTGGCGCGGGCGCGTGGTGACCGTCCAGGTGGATGATCACACCTCGCCCGTTGCAGTGCGCGCACGCCTCGCTGTATGCCTCGAGCAGGCCCTGACCGACCCGCTTGCGCGTCATCTGGACGAGCCCCAGGCTGGTCACCTCCGCCACCTGGTGGCGGGTCCGGTCCCGGCCGAGGCACTCGGTGAGCCGGCGCAGCACCAGCTCCCGGTTGCTCTCCAGGACCATGTCGATGAAGTCGATGACGATGATCCCACCGATGTCACGCAGCCGGAGCTGGCGGACGATCTCCTCGGCCGCCTCCAGGTTGTTCTTGGTGACGGTCTCCTCGAGGTTGCCGCCCTTGCCGGTGAACTTGCCGGTGTTGACGTCGACGACCGTCATGGCCTCGGTCCGGTCGATCACCAGCGAGCCACCAGACGGCAGCCACACCTTGCGGTCCAGCGCCTTCGCCAGCTGCTCGTCGACCCGGTACTCGCTGAACACGTCGGTCGTGCCCACGTACCGCCGGACCCGGGCGCGCAGGTCCGGCGCCACCATGTCGACGTAGTTCTCGATGGTCTCGGCCTCGGCCGAGCCCTGCACGACCAACTCGGTGAAGTCCTCGTTGAAGATGTCGCGGATCACCCGGACGACCAGGTCCGGCTCGCCGTACAGGAGCGCCGGGGCGTTCGCCTTCTGCGCCTTGCGGGTGATGTCCTCCCACTGGGCCGCGAGGCGTTCGATGTCGCGCTCGAGCTCCTGTTCGCTCGCGCCCTCGGCGGCGGTTCGCACGATCACGCCGCCGTCCTCGGGAGTGATCTTCTTGAGGATGCTCTTGAGCCGCGCACGCTCGGTGTCCGGCAGCTTGCGGCTGATCCCGGCGCTCTGCCCGTCGGGCACGTAGACCAGGTAGCGGCCCGGCAGGCTGATCTGGCTGGTCAGCCGCGCACCCTTGTGCCCGATCGGGTCCTTGGAGACCTGGGCGAGCACCGACTGGCCGGGCTTGAGCACCTGCTCGATCTTGCGAGGCTTGCCCTCCAGCCCGGACGCGTCGTAGTTGACCTCGCCCGCGTAGAGGACCGCGTTGCGGCCCTTGCCGATGTCGACGAACGCGGCCTCCATGCTGGCCAGCACGTTCTGGACCCGGCCGAGGTAGACGTTGCCGGCGTAGGACGCGGAGCTGGCCCTGGTGACGAAGTGCTCGACGAGCACGCCGTCCTCGAGCACGGCGATCTGGGTGCGGTCGCCGGCGTTGCGGACCAGCATCCGGCGCTCGACGGACTCGCGGCGGGCGAGGAACTCGGCCTCGGTCACGATCGGCGGGCGGCGCCGGCCGACGTCTCGGCCCTCCCGGCGACGCTGCCGCTTGGCCTCGAGCCGGGTCGAGCCGCTGACGCCGCGGACGAGGTCGTCGTCGCGGCGCGCCTCGCGGACGTGCACGACGGTGTTCGGCGGGTCGTCGGGCGCGCCGGCGGCCTCATCGCCCGTCGTCGACCGGCGCCGGCGACGGCGCCGGCGCCGCGAGCCGACGCGGTCGTCGCCGTCCTCGTCCTCGTCGTCCTCCAGGTCGGCGGCGGCCCGCTCGTCGGCCTCGTCGTCGGCCTGGGTGGCGGATTCGGCCTGGTCGCCGAGGCCCGCGGCGGCCGGTTCGCCGGCCTCGTCGCCCGCCTCGCCGGCGGTCGCGGTGTCGAGACCCTCGTCGCGCGCCCGGCCGCGGCCACGCCGGCCCCGGCGGCGACGGCGGGTCCCGGCCAGGTCGGCGTCGTCGAAGCCGTTGTCCGCCTCCGAGGCGCCCGCCTCATCCGGGGGTCCCGCCTGATCCGGGGTTCCCGCCTGGTCGGTCTCATCCGGGGTCCCCGCCAGATCCGGGGTCCCTGCCCGATCGGCGGAGCCGATCGGGGAGGTCTGGGAGGTCTGCGGGGAGGTCCGGGAGCGGCTCCGGGACGCTCGGGTCCTGGGCTCCTCCGGCTGGCCGGTCTCGCCAGCCGCGGTGAGCACCGCCTCCTCGGCGACTTCCGCGGCCTCCTCGGTCTCCCGTCCGGCCCGGGCCGGACGGTTCTCCGCCTCCCGCTCGCGCTCCGCGTCCCGGCCCCATGCCTCGCGGGCGGCCAGGTCCGGCGCCTGGAAGGTCACGGTCGTCACCGGCCGACGCACCACCCGCGGCGCGGAGGCCGCCGGCTCGGAGTCCAAGCCGGACGAGAAGGTCGACGTACCGCGGGCGCTCCACTGCGGCGTCGAGGAGCGGGCGGCGCGGGTCGTGGCCTGGGCCGGCTCCTCATGCTCGGCCGAAGCCTGCTCGACGGCCGGCGCGGCGGCCTCGGCCGCGGCTGGCGCGGCGGGTTCGACTGGTTCGGCGGGCCGCTCGCCCTCGGCGGCGGGCTCGGCCGCCCCGGCCGCGCGAGCACGGCGACCGGGCGCCCGGCGCCGCGTCCGCGCCGGCGGGGCCTCGACAGCCGGCTCCGCGGCGGCCTCGGCCGCTGTCTCGGCGGCCGACGGCTCAGCGATGGACGGTTCGGCGACGGCGGGCTCGGCGGCCGGCTGCTCGGCGGCGGGCTCTTCGGCCGCGGCCGGCTCGACGGGAGCCGCCGCGGCGCGGCGGGCGGACCGGGCTCGCCGGCGGACCGGCTCCGCCGGCGGCTCGGCGGCCGGGGCCGGCTCGCTCGGCGGGGCCACGGCGGCCGGTGTTCCCGCCGGATCGGCGGAGCCCTGGGGCCCCGCCGGATCGGTGGGGGCGAGCTGGGAGGTCTGCTGGGAGAGTTCGACGGCCGGCGGCTCGACCGGCGCGGCCGGGAGCGGTTCGGGCGCCAGCGGCGCGAGCACCGCGCGGACCGCGCGGCGCGACCGGGCACGCCGAACCGGCTCGGCGGGAGCCTCCTCGGCCGCCGGCGGCTGCTCGGCGGCCGGCGGCTGCTCGGCGGGAGCCGCCTGGGCGACTGGCTCGCCCGAGACCGGCCCGGCCGCGGGCTCCGCCTCGTCCTGGTCGGGCTCGGCGGCCGGGCCGGGCTCGTCCGCCTGGGCCGCTTGCGCGATGGCGTCCTCGTCAGTCGGCGGCTCGGCCACCACCGAATCGCCGGTGGCGGCCGGTTCGTCGACCGGGGTGGACTCCATGGTCACGAGGTCTTCCCGCGGCGGGCCCGCGGGCCGGCCGGCGGCGCGACGGCGCCGTGGGGCGCTGGCGGATTCCTCCGCTGGCGCTGCTGTGGGGTTGTCGTCGCCGGGGATCAGAGTGTCGTCGGGCACGGGATATGAAGCCTCCGGGCTCCCGGGCGCGCTGCCAACGGCAGGTCGCGACCGCGCAGAAGCCGCTGTCTCGTCCGGCGGGTGACCGCCGTAATCCTGCGACGCCCTGCGTCAAGCTGGGAGCCGACCCGCCGACCTGCCCGTGTCACTGTCGTTCGGTATGAGCGGGTCCGCCAGCGTTCCATCCGCTCGGATCAGTCCCTGCTCGAGCCTGGTTGGCTCCGGTGGGACCGGAAACGTCAGCGGCGGAACGGCGACCACGCCAAGGGCGGTCAGCACGTCGTCTGGTCGCACAGCGGGCGTCGTGTGCCGTACAACCACGTCCAGTATCGCACAGTCGGGAAGCTCCGCACGGCAAACGGCGCAGATCACCGCCGCCCGCACGTCCACCGGCCGCGGTCCGTTCTTGGTTTTCCGCTCCACCTCCACGCTGTCGCGGGCCAGCAGCGCCGCCACCGCGCGGGAAAGCTCCGTCTCGGTCACCCCGGGCAGCCTGATCCGCCAGTGGGACCCGTCGATCCGATCGGCGATCGACCCCTCCGCCGGGACGCAGGCCAGCAGGTCCAGGCCGGGCGGCAGGGCGGCGTCCAGCGCCGCGCGCAGCGCCTCCGGATCGACGTCGGCGGCGAGCCCCAGCTCGACGTACTCCGCCTCGCTGGCCGCCCCGGTCGGCGCCGCCCCGCCCACCCAGGAGACCTTCGGGTGCGGGGTGAAACCGGCCGAGTACGCCATCGGGATCCGCGCGCGGCGCAGGCCACGCTCGAAGGTCCTGGCGATGTCGAGCTGGGAGAGGAACCGGAGCCGGCCGCGCTTGGCGAACCGCAGCCGCACCCGGGCGACCGGGGGCGGCGTCGGCGGGCCGTCAGGACGCCGAGGCGGCACTGGTGGGCACCTGCTTCTCGGGCAGCGGCTGCTTCTCGGGCAGCGACGGCACGGGGGCCAGCGGCAGCAGCTTGCGATGCGTCGGGCCGATCTCGATCTGCGTGCCCATGGTCGGGCAGACCCCGCAGTCGTAGCAGGGGGTCCAGCGGCAGTCGTCCAGGTCCGACTCGCGCAGCGCGTCCTGCCAGTCCGACCACAGCCAGTCCCGGTCCAGGCCGGCGTCAAGGTGGTCCCAGGGCAGCACCTCGCGCTCCGCGCGGTCCCGGGTGGTGTACCAGTCCAGCGAGACGCCCAGCGGCTCGAGCTCCGCGGCCGCGGCCCGCTCCCAGCGCTCGTACGAGAAGTGCTCGCTCCAGCCGTCGAACCGGCCGCCCTCGCGCCACACCCGCTCGATCACCCGGCCGACCCGGCGGTCACCGCGGGCGAGCAGGCCCTCGACGATGCTGGGGCGGCCGTCGTGGTAGCGGAACCCGACGGCCCGCGCGACCTCACGGTCGGCACGGACCGTGTCGCGCAGCAGCTGGAGCCGCTGGTCGACGACCTGCCAGGGTGCCTGCCCCGCCCACTGGAACGAGGTGTGCGGCTTGGGCACGAACCCGCCGATCGACACCGTGCAGCGGATGTCGCGCTGGCCGGAGGCCGCCCGCCCGGCCCGGATGACCTCGCGGGCGAGCCGGGCGATGCCGAGCACGTCCTCGTCGGTCTCGGTCGGCAGTCCGCACATGAAGTAGAGCTTCACCTGGCGCCAGCCCTGCGCGTAGGCCGCGCTGACGGTACGGATCAGGTCCTCTTCGCTGACCATCTTGTTGATGACCTTGCGGAGGCGCTCCGAGCCGCCCTCGGGGGCGAAGGTGAGACCACTACGCCGGCCGTTGCGGGAGAACTCGTTCGCCAGCGTCACGTTGAACGCGTCGACGCGGGTGGACGGCAGCGACAGCGACGTCTTGGTGCCCTCGTACCGGTCGGCGAGCTGGGTCGCGAGCTCGCCGATCTCGCTGTGGTCCGCGCTGGACAACGACAGCAGCCCGACCTCGGAGAAGCCGGACGCCGCGAGCCCCGCCTCGACCATCGCGCCGATCGTGTCGATCGAGCGCTCCCGGACCGGCCTGGTGATCATTCCCGCCTGGCAGAACCGGCAGCCTCGGGTGCAGCCGCGGAAGATCTCCACGCTCATCCGCTCGTGCACGGTCTCGGCGAACGGCACCAGCGGCGCCTTCGGGTACGGCCAGGAGTCCAGGTCGGTCAGGGTGTGCTTGGCCGGGCGGGCCGGGATGTCGTCCCGGTTCGGGGTGACGGCGGCGATCGCGCCGTCGTCGCCGTAGCGGACGTCGAAGAACGCGGGGACGTAGACCAGGCGGCGCCGCGCGAGCCGGGCGAGCAGCTCCTGGCGCCCGCCGGGGCTGCCGGCGGCCCTGAAGGCGCGCACGACGTCGGTGATGTCGAGCGCCGCCTGCTCGCCGTCACCGAGGACGGCGGCGTCGAGGAAGTCCGCGACCGGCTCCGGGTTGAACGCGGCGTGCCCGCCGGCGATCACCAGCGGGTGCTCGTCGGAGCGGTCGGCGGCGCGCAGCGGGATACCGGCCAGGTCGAGCACCGTGAGCAGGTTCGTGTAGCCGAGCTCGGTAGCGAAGCTGACGCCGAGGATGTCGAAGTCGCCGACCGGGCGGTGCGCGTCGACCGTGAACTGGGGGATGTCATGCTCACGCAGCAGCGCTTCCAGGTCCGGCAGCACCGCGTAGGTGCGCTCCGCGACCACGTCGGGCTGCTCGTTGAGGACCTCGTAGAGGATCTGCAGGCCCTGGTTGGGCAGGCCCACCTCGTAGGCGTCCGGGTACAGCAGGCACCAGCGGACCGACGCGGGCTCCCAGGGTTTGACGGTGGAGTTCCCCTCACCGCCGACGTACTGCACGGGCTTGCGAACCCTGGGCAGCAGCGGCTCCAGGCGCGGGAACAGCGACTGTCCGGACATGGTCCCAGCCTACCGAGCCCTCAAAGCGCGTACGGGTCGGTGCGCGACCGCAGCCGCACGTTCTGCAGTAGGCCCACCGCCAGCATGTTCGCGAACATGGACGATCCGCCGTAGGAGACGAACGGCAGCGGCAGGCCGGTCACCGGCATGATGCCCAGCGTCATCCCGATGTTGACGAACGCCTGGAAGGCGAACCAGCACACCACCCCGGTGCCGATGAGCGCGCCGAAGGTGTCGTCGGAGGCGGTGGCGATCGACAGCGCCCGCCACAGCACGATCCCGAGCGCCAGCAGGATGCCGCCGGCGCCGAGGAAGCCGAGCTCCTCGCCGGCGACGGTGAACACGAAGTCGGTCTGCTGCTCGGGGACGAACTGTCCCTGCGTCTGCTGGCCGTGCAGCAGGCCGCGACCGGCGAGCCCGCCGTTCGCGATCGCGGTCTTGGCCTGGTCGACGTTGTAGCTGGTGGTCGAGTTCGTCGACGCGTCGCTGGACACGAACGACGTCAGCCGTGCTTCCTGATACGGCTTGAGCAGGTGGAACTGCAGGATCGCCGTGCCGAGCAGGACGCCGCCGAGCAGCAGCCCGAGCACCCAGCGGCGCGGCGCGCCGCCGACGGCCAGCATGCCGAGGATGACGAACACCAGCACCATCACGGTGCCGAAGTCCGGCTGCAGCATGATCAGCACGATTGGCACCAGCGCGAGCGCGAGCACGACGACGACGTCGAGATCGCCGGGCCGGGCGGCCCGCACCCCGTTGCGGCCGTCGCGTTTCTCCCCCAGGATCATCGCGACGCCGACGATCAGCGCGACCTTGGCGAACTCGGACGGCTGCAGCTGGAAGCCGGCGGGCAGCACGATCCACGAGTGCGCGCCGTTGATCGTCGTGCCGACCACGAGCACCGCGACCAGCCCGAGCAGCGAACCCAGGTAGACGAACGGCGCGTAGGCGCGCAGCAGCCGGTAGTCCAGCAACATCGCCGCCGTGGCGAGCACCAGGCCGATGACCAGGTTGAGCAGGTGGCGCTTGAGGAACGAGTTCGGGTCGCCGCCGACGTCGGCCAGCCGTGTCCTGGTCGCCGACCAGACCAGCAGCGCGCCGAGCACGGCGAGCGCGAGCACCGCGCCCGTCAGCACCCAGTCGAGCCGGCGCAGCGGCGAGTGCCGGCCGGATGCCCGCTCGCGCAGCTGGCCGATCCGGCCACGTGGCGCGACCGGCGAGGAGCGCAGCGCGGCCGAGCCCAGGTCGTCCACGGTGCGTCCTCCGATCTGTCTCGTCCGTTCCAGTCCGTCAGATGAGCGGTCTCGCCGGCTTGCCGGCTAGCCGGCGAGTCCGGCGGGCGGCGCGCGCGGCCCGCCGGACAGCGTGCCGGCGGCGCTCGCCCCGCCGGCCGGCACCCCTGGCCGCGCCGTCAGAACGGCCGGCCGGGCGAGTCGTCCGTCCGGCGGCGCCGCGCCGGCGGCGTCCGGCGACGTGGGCGCCGACTGCGCCGGCCCGACGGCCGCGGGACCGAGGGCCGCTGAGGGAAGGACGTCGATCTGCCCGTCGCTGCCCACCTGGGGAAGGTCACCCGGAGGCAGGCCGCCGGGCATCTCCGCCGGCCGGCCGACCCCGAAGATCGCCTGGTAGATCTGCTTGGCCGCCGGGGCGGCGTAGGTGGCGCCGGTGCCGGAGTCGGGAATGGTCACGACGACGACATAGCGGGGGTCGCTCACGGGCCCGAACGAGGCGAACCAGGAGGTGTCCTCGCGGCCCTCGACCTCGGCGGTGCCGGTCTTGCCGGCGATCGGGATGATGTCCTTCGGCCAGTCGGCGAACACGCCGCTGGCCGTGCCGCCGGGCTCGGAGGTGACGCCGTGCAGCGCCTCCCGGATGTAGCCCAGCACGTCCCCCGGCACCGGGAGCTTGCCCTTGACGACCGGCTCGAAGCGCTTGACGACCGTCCCGTCCGGAGCGACGACGGCCTTGGCGAGCTGCGGCTGCAGGACGGTCCCGCCGTTGGCGATCGACGCATAGGCGACGGCGAGCTGCAGCGGGCTGACCGACAGGTACTGCCCCTGCCCGATCGAGAACTGCGCGGCCGCGCCGGCGTTGTACAGGTAGCCGTCGACGCACGCCTCGGAGGCGTACTGCTGGTAGCGCTTGGCCTTGACCGGGTCCTTCTCCTCCGGGTAGCCGTTCGCGGCCCGCCGGCAGTAGGACTCCTTCAGCTCCTCCCAGATGGCCCGCGCCTTCTCCCGCCCGACGACCGCGCCGGGGGCCTCCCCCGGCAGGTCGATGCCGGTGCGGGAGCCGAAGCCCATGGCCTCGGCCATCTTCACGAAGTGCTCCGCCGGCTCGGCGTAGGGGCCTCGGCCGTTGCGCAGGCCCCCGTCGCGCAGCCACTCGTCGTAGGCGAACTTGTCGAAGATGACGTCGCAGGAGATCACCAGCGCCTGGTGCAGGGTGATCGGGCCGGCCGACGATCCGTCGAAGTTGTGGAAGGTCTGGCCACCGATCTGCAGCGTCGGCGCGCAGTCGAAGTTCTGTTTGGGCTTCGCGCCGAGCCAGGTCATCGCGACCGCCGTGGAGACGACCTTGAACGTCGACGCGGCGGCCCCGGTGCCCTGGTAGGCGCGCGAGAGCAACGGGATGCCGTTGGCCGGGTCGGACAGCGCCTTGTAGTCCTCCTGCGAGATCCCGCCGGTGAACACCGACGGGTCGTAGGACGGCAGGCTGGCGAGCGCGATCACCCCGCCGTTCTTGGCGTCGAGCACCACCGCGGACGCGGTGCGGGCGTGCGGGCCGCCGGGCAGCTTGTCGAGGACACCCTGCAGGGCCTGCTCGGCCGCGGCCTGCACGCCGCGGTCGAGGTGGAGCACCAGGTGGTTGCCGGGTACCGGCGGCGTGTCCGACGCGGTGCCGGAGACGCGGCCGAACCGGTCCACCTCCAGCCCCTCGACCCCGTCGACGCCGCGCAGCTGCTCGTCGTAGACCGACTCGAGCCCGGCGACCCCGACCAGGCTGTTGAGGTGGAACTTGTCGGGGCCGGACTCGCCGTCCTTGCGGGCCGCGGCCTGCCGGTCGAGCTCCTCCTGGCTGACCGGCGCCAGGTAGCCGAGCTCGTGCGCGGCGAGCGAGCCGAACGGGTACTCGCGGACGGCCTGCAGGTCGGCGGTGATCCCGGGGAACCGCTCCGGATGCTCGATGATCGCGAGCGCCTGCGCCGGGGCGACGTCCTGGGCGACCGGGACCGGCTGGTAGGGCGAGCCGTTCCAGCAGGGCTGGGCCACCGTCGCCGAGCAGAACCGGATCTTCTTCTCGATCTCGTCGACGGGCATGCCGATCACCGACGAGAGCTGCGCGAAGGCCGCGCGGCCGCGGTCGGCCTGGCGGTCGGTGGTCGACCGGTTCACCGAGATGACCAGCGAGCTGCGGTTGCGCACCAGCGCCTCGCCCTGGTCGTCGAGGATCATCCCGCGCGGCGACGAGGTGACGACCTCGCGGACCCGGTTGGTCTCGGCGACCCGGCGATAGCGGTCGTTGTCGAGGATCTGCAGCACCCACAGCCGGGCTCCGAGCGTCACCAGCAGGGAGAGGGCGAGCACCCGCAGCATGATGATCCGGGCACGGATCCCGTCATTCACCGCCGTCTCACCCGCCTGGTCCGGCGCACCCCGGCGACCACCGCGGGGAACAGGAACGGGGTGAGCAGCGCGGCGTACAGCGCCGCCGTCAGCGCGCGCAGGAGCACCGGCCCGGCCTCGGTGGGCGCGCCGTCGCCCAGCAGCACGGCGACCAGGACGTTGCCGAGCGAGCCCGCCGCGACCGCCCCGGAGATGGCCGCGAGCGCGACCAGGACCGAGCGTTCGGTCGCCTCGGCGACCAGGCCGACCAGGTAGCCGACGAGGCACAGCACCAGCGCCGAGCGGCCGAGGACGTGGGTGGACAGCAGGTCGCCGAACAGGCCGGCGGTGAAGCCGAGCAGCGCGCCGACGACGGGGCCCTCGACGAGCGCGGCGGCCGCCAGCAGCAGGAGCACCAGGTCGGGGTGCCCGCCCGGCAGCGGCAGCCGCGCGACCACGCTGACCTGCCCGATCACGGCCGCGAGCAGGACGACGACCAGCGCCGCGAACGTCGGCGCGTGCACCTCGACGTCGCTGTCCGGATCCCACAGCTGCACGCTCATCCGGTGTCCCCGCCCTGGCGCGGCGGCAGCACCCGGTCACCCGGGTCGGTCGGCGGCTTGCCGACGACGACGGCGACCATGTCGAGCTTGCCGACCGACACGTACGGCCGGACCTCGGCGGTCCGCGACAGGCCGTCGACGTCGGTGACCTTCGTGACCTCGCCGATCGGCACGCCGGCGACGTAGTCGAGGCTGCCGAAGGTCACCAGTCGCTCGCCGGGCCGCACCCGGTAGGACGCGTCGTACAGGGTGAAGGTCAGCGTGTTCGGGCCGGAGCCGCCGGAGACGGCGCCGAGCAGCTGGGTGCTCTCCAGCCGAGCGCCGATCTTGCTGCGCGGGTCGCAGAACAGGCGGACGACGGCCGTGTGGTCGGTGAGCGAGACGACCGTGCCGACCAGCCCGTCCGCGTTCAGCACGATCTTGTCGGTCGCAAGGCCGTCGGCCTTGCCCGCGTTGATCGTCACCGTCCAGTCGGTGCCGCTGACGTCGCCGACGGCGATCACCCGGGCCGGGATGATCGTGTACTGGCCCTTGTCCGCGAGCAGCCGCAGGGCGGCCAGCTCCTCCGCCTGCCTGGTGACCTCGACCCGGCTGGCGAGCTCGCGGCGCAGCGCCGCGTTCTCGTCGGCCAGCCGGTCCGCGCGGTCGTGATAACGGTTCGGGTGCACCAGCGACGACACGGTCCGCCCGATCGGCCTGGCCACGGCGGTCACGCCGTTCTCGACCCCACCCACAGCCCCGTGCAGGAACCCGCGCACGCCGCCCGCGCCGCGGCCGGTCTTGTAGTCGATCGTGATCAACGTGAACGTGATGACGAGCAGGATGGCGACGACAAGCCGGGAACGCCTCTGCTCACGCCCCACGACGACTCCTCACGGTCCCCACGCCCGACGTCGGTGTTCCTGACGTCGCCCTACCCGACATTCCCCCGAGGACAGGCCCCCACGGACAGGCCCCACGGACGAGGAGGTAGCCCCTCCGCGCTCGCCCACCCGTCCGCCGGCACGGACGAACCAGCCCGCGCGCGGGTTCCCGGCCCCGCGTAATTTCGGCGAAACGTTGTCCGGCCGGCGCGACCGCGGTCGCCAGACCCGCGGGCGCCCAACCGCGCGCGGAGGAGCGCTACCTGCGGGGCTCGGAGATGAGGACCTGCTGGAGGGCCTCGAACTCCTCGACGCACTTGCCGGAGCCCATCGCGACCGAGTGCAGTGGGTTGTCGGCGATGTGGATCGGCATGCCGGTCTCGTTGCGCAGCCGTTCGTCCAGGCCGCGCAGCAGCGCGCCGCCGCCGGTGAGCACGATGCCGCGGTCCATGATGTCGCCGGCGAGTTCCGGCGGGCACCGGTCCAGGGTGACCTTGACGGCGTCGATCACCGCGTTCACCGGTTCCTCGATCGCCTTGCGGATCTCCTCGGCGGTGACGACGATCGTCTTCGGCAGGCCAGTCACCAGGTCGCGCCCACGGATCTCCGCGCTCGGCTCGTCGGGCATCTTGTAGGCCGAGCCGATCGCCATCTTGATCTCCTCGGCGGTGCGCTCGCCGAGCATCAGCGAGTACTCCTTCTTGACGTAGGAGATGATCGCCGAGTCCAGCTCGTCGCCGGCGATCCGGATCGACTGGCTGGTGACGATGCCGCCGAGCGAGATCACCGCGACCTCGGTGGTGCCACCGCCGATGTCGACCACCATGTTGCCGGTCGGCTCGTGCACCGGCAGGCCGGCGCCGATCGCGGCCGCCATCGGCTCCTCGATGATGTAGACCCGGCGGGCGCCGGCCTCATAACCGGCGTCCTTCACGGCGCGCTGCTCGACACCGGTGATGCCGCTCGGCACGCACACCACCAGCCGCGGCTTGGCGAAGTGCCGGCGCCGATGCACCTTCTGGATGAAGTACCGCAGCATCCGCTCGGTCGTCTCGAAGTCGGCGATCACGCCGTCCTTGAGCGGCCGGACCGCGACGACGTTGCCGGGCGTCCGGCCGATCATGCGCTTGGCGTCGGTCCCGACCGCGAGGATGCCCGTGGTGGTGGTGTTGATCGCGACGACGCTCGGCTCGTTGAGCACGATGCCACGACCGCGCACGTAGACGAGCGTGTTGGCGGTGCCGAGATCGACGGCCATGTCGCGGCCTAGGAACGACAGGGAACTGGACATCGTCGGGCCGACCTTCCCGGAGATGCGGTCCTGGGGCGTCACCGGACCGGTCCGGTGACGCCGGACCCGCCGAGCTGGCCCCTGGACGTCGAACACGATCAGGGTTCTTCGAGGCTCAGGGTATGCGGACGGTTATGTCGCGATCCCCATCAGGGCGGTCATGACCGTCATCGTTGTTGATCCTCATGGCGGACGTCGTGTTCCTCACCGACTACGCATGGCCCGGTACCGGGGATGCGTGCACGCGGGCGGACCACGCGGACGTCATGCGGAGGGACTGAGTGTGCGGGGAGTGCGGGAGCGGTGCGGACATTGCGGGGGTGTGGAGCAGGCGGGGCGTGTCGCGACGTTCCTCGGTGGTTCCTGGCGGCCGGGGGTCCGGCGCCCCGTCCCGCTGTCCAGCAAGAGCCACTGTCCAGCGGAGACCAGGTCCCACTGTCCGGCGAGGTCCCACTGTCCGGCGGGGACAAAGAAAGCCTAGACCGCGCCACCGACAGCCCGCCGCCCCGGCGGAACCGTGTCACCCGGGGTGCCGACCGGTCATCCCGCCCGGCCGCGCCCCAGCCGGTCCTTCCGGCGGTCAGCGGGACGACCTTCGCGAGGCGACACGCATCGCGCCCGCCGGCGCGGGCCGAGCCTGCCCGTAGCCGGCCAGACCGCCCCGCCCGCCTGAGCGGAGAGCCACGCCGGCCGGGCCCACCGGCTCACCCACCGGGTGGGAGCCCGCGCGGCGGCGGCCCCGCCGACAACGAACAGGCGGGCCCTCCTGGAGCAGGAGGGCCCGCCTGTCAGTCGCGTGGTCGGGGCCCCGTGGCCGTAGCCGTGGTCGGGGCCCCGGCGGCTCAGCCGAGGCCGGGGAAGAACAGGTCGATCTCCCGCTTGGCCGACTCGGGCGAGTCCGAGCCGTGAACCAGGTTCTCGCCGATCTCGAGCGCGAAGTCACCGCGGATCGAGCCGGGGACGGCCTTCACCGGGTCGGTGACGCCCATCAGGCCGCGCACGCCCTCGATCGCGCGCGGGCCCTCGACGACCAGCGCGACCAGCGGCCCGGAGGTGATGAACTCGACCAGCTCGCCGAAGAACGGCTTGCTCGCGTGCTCGCCGTAGTGGGTCTCGGCGACCGACTTCTCCAGCGTGCGCAGCTCGAGGGCCACCAGGGCGAGGCCCTTGCCCTCGAGGCGGCTGACGATCTCGCCGACGAGGCCGCGGCGGACACCGTCGGGCTTGACCAGGACGAGGGTGCGCTCAGCGGACACCGGACTCCTTTGTTCGTGTCGTCGGGGCGCGCGGCGCCCCGACATGTCAGGCGCTTCGCGCCCGAGCGGGCCTGGCCAGGGTGCCACCCACGGCGGGGTTCCCCTGTCCCAGGTCGGGGCGATGGTTGGCTGGGCCGACGAGGCGCGGAACACCGCACCGGCCCACACTGCTGACCGGGTCGGCATAACCCACAGTGCTGGACGCCAACTTACTCTGTTCGCGAGACCCAGCGGCCGGGGCGCCCGTGCCAGAACGCCGGTACCAGGGCGCCCGTGCCAGAACGCCGGTACCAGGGCGCCCGTGCCAGCGCGCGGCTCAGCGCGCCAGCAGGCGGCGGGCCTCGCCGACGATGGTCAGCGAGCCGGCGACGATGACACCGCCGCCGCCGAGTTCGGCGTCCTCCTCCACCAGCCGCACGGCCGCGTCGATCGCGTCGTCCAGCCGGGGCGCGACCTCGACCCGGTCGGCGCCGAACACCTCGACGGCGACCGCGGCCAGCTCGTCGGCGGGCCACGCCCGCGGCGAGCTGCTCTGCGTGATGACGACCGAGTGCAGCACCGGCTCCAGGACGCTGAGCATGCCGTGCGCGTCCTTGTCGGACAACAGGCCGACCACGCCGACGAGCACGTCGAACGCGAAGCTGTCGGTGAGCGCCTCGGCCAGGGCCTGCGCGCCGGCGACGTTGTGCGCGCCGTCGAGCACGATCGTCGGCGAGCGGCGCACCACCTCGAGCCGGCCCGGCGAGCTCACCGCGGCGAAGCCGGCGCGCACCGCCTCGACGTCCAGCAGCTCGGCGCCGCCACCCAGGAACGCCTCGACGGCGGCCAGCGCGCACGCGGCGTTGTGCGCCTGGTGCTCCCCGTGCAGCGGCAGAAAGATCTCGTCGTAGACGCCGCCCAGGCCACGCAGGGTCAGCATCTGCCCGCCCACGGCCACGTTCCGCCGCGCGACCCCGAACTCCAGGCCCTCGCGGGCCAGCGTCGTGCCCAGCTCGGCAGCCCGGTCCGCCAGCACCCGGGCCACGCCGAGCGGCTGCGCGCCGAGCACCGCGAGGGACGCAGGGCGCAGGATCCCCGCTTTCTCGGCCGCGATCTCCTCGGCGGTATCGCCGAGCTCCCGGTGGTCGAGCGCGATCGGCGTGACCACCTGCACCACACCGTCGACGACGTTGGTCGCGTCCCACGCGCCGCCCATGCCGACCTCGACCACGGCCACGTCGACCGGGGCGTCGGCGAACGCGGAGAACGCCATGGCGGTCAGCAGTTCGAAGAAGGTGACCCGCTCGGGGTGCCGGCCATCGATGATCTCGACGTAGGGCAGCACGTCGTCGAAGGCGCGGGCGAACACCTCGGCGCTCGCCGGTTGGCCGTCGAGACTGATCCGCTCGGTCACGCTCTCCAGATGCGGCGACGTGTAGCGCCCGGGGCGCAGCCCGAAGGCGCGCAGCACCGAGTCGATCATCCGAGCGGTGGACGTCTTGCCGTTCGTGCCCGTCAGGTGCACCACGGGGAACGACCGCTCGGGGTGGCCGAGCAGATCGACCAGATCACGCATCCGCTCCAGGTCGGGGATCATCCGGTGCGGGAAGCGCCCGGCCAGCGCCTTCTCGACCCGCGCCAGCTCGTCCCCGTCGGCCGCCGCCTGGTCCGGCCCGCCCGCTCGCCCGTTGTCCGTCACGCCCGAAGGTTATCCGCCAGCCGGACCCTTACCCTCGTCCCGACCACCCGGTAAAAGAGCGGATGGTCGGCTCCGGGACCCGGATCGTCGGCACGAACACTCGTAGACACCCTTCCCCTGAGTCTGGGCAGAGCCAGTGCTCGACGTCCCGTGGCCCGCGCACTCAAGGTGTACAAGGAGGTCCTTGGTGATCAGCACAGCCCAAGCCCGATACGGCGCAGCGGAAGCGCGCGCCGACGGGGGGTGTCGGGGGGCGAAGCCCCCTGACATTGGGGGTTCCAGGGGGTCATCCCCCTGGGCAGACATGCGTGGTGCGGCCTACCGGGAAGCTGACCGAAGGTCAGCGAACAGCGTCGGCCCACCCCGCCGCATCACGCGGACTTCTCCTGGCGGGTGTTGCGCTTCTGCGCCGCGATGTCGCGGGGCACCAGCGTGGGGTTCACGTGCTCGAGCACGACCTCGCGGGTGACGACGACGCGGGCGACGTCCTTGCGGCTCGGGATGTCGTACATCACCGACATCAGCACCTCCTCCATGATCGCGCGCAGGCCGCGCGCGCCGGTGCCGCGCAGGATCGCCTGGTCGGCGATGGCCTCCAGCGCGTCGGAGGTGAAGTCGAGGTCGACGTTGTCCAGCTCGAAAAGCCGCTTGTACTGCCGGACGAGCGCGTTCTTCGGCTCGGTCAGAATCCGGATCAGCGCCTCGCGGTCGAGATTCTGCACGCTGGTGATGATCGGTAGCCGGCCGATGAACTCGGGGATCATCCCGTACTTCAGCAGGTCCTCCGGCATGACGTCGCCGAAGATGTCAGACGAGTCCGGATCGTCCTTGCCGTGCAGTACCGCGCGGAATCCGAGGGACTTCTTCCCGATCCGGGACTCGATGATCCGGTCCAGCCCCGCGAACGCGCCGCCGACGATGAACAGCACGTTCGTGGTGTCGATCTGGATGAACTCCTGGTGGGGATGCTTGCGCCCGCCCTGCGGCGGCACGCTCGCCGTGGTGCCCTCCAGGATCTTCAGCAGCGCCTGTTGCACGCCCTCGCCGGAGACGTCCCGGGTGATGCTGGGGTTCTCCGACTTCCGGGCGATCTTGTCGACCTCGTCGATGTAGATGATCCCGGTTTCGGCCTTCTTGACGTCGTAGTCGGCCGCCTGGATCAGCTTGAGCAGGATGTTCTCGACGTCCTCGCCCACGTAGCCGGCCTCGGTGAGCGCGGTGGCGTCGGCGATCGCGAACGGGACGTTGAGCATCCGGGCGAGGGTCTGCGCGAGCAGGGTCTTGCCGCAGCCCGTCGGGCCCAGCAGCAGGATGTTGCTCTTGGCGAGCTCGACCTCGCCCTTGGCCGCGTCCCCCTGGGCCGAGCCACCCGCCTGGATCCGCTTGTAGTGGTTGTAGACCGCCACTGACAGCGTCTTCTTCGCGGTCTCCTGGCCAACCACGTAGCCGTCCAGGAACTCGTAGATCTCCCGCGGCTTGGGCAGCTCATCCCACTTGAGCTCGGAGGACTCGGAGAGCTCCTCCTCGATGATCTCGTTACAGAGATCGATGCACTCGTCGCAGATGTAGACGCCGGGTCCGGCGATGAGCTTCTTCACCTGCTTCTGCGACTTCCCACAGAACGAGCACTTCAGCAGGTCGCCGCCATCACCGATGCGTGCCACCGAGGACTCAGTCCCTTCGTCCAGACGATGGGGTCGCCTGCGGGTCGGGGGCGGCTGTGACCGCCCGGTCGTCGCGTGTCGAGCGAGGCCTTCGCATTCTTGTGCGCCCTTCACGGCCGGCTCAAGGGCCAACACGCCAGCCGCTTCGGTCGATGTCGTTCCGCTGTGTCCGCCTCCGGCCGCCGTGTGCCCCGGACGTCGCGGCGCGACGCCCAGGGCCCCGTCGGCCCGCTGGCAGCTTCGGGCGGGACCGCCGCCGGGCAACCGCTTCCCGCGCCGGGCCTGCCCGACCTCGTACCGTCCCCCGTGGGGACGTTACCCCGGCCGGGCGCCCGGTGAGAGCCCTATCGCGCGGCTCATTCCGGTCAGCGTACGGCCGACCGGACCGTCAGCGTGCGGCCGACAGGCGGGACGTCTTGCGAGTCTTGATCACTTCGTCGATGAGGCCGTACTCCTTGGCCTCGTCGGCGGAGAGAATCTTGTCCCGCTCGATGTCCCGGCGGATCTCCTCTTCCGACTTACCGGTGTGGTCGGCGAGCATCCTCTCCAGCAGCGAGCGCATCCGAAGAATCTCGCGTGCCTGGATCTCGATGTCGCTCGACTGGCCCTCACCGGAGCCGGACGGCTGGTGGATGAGGATCCGGCTGTTCTGCAGCGCGAACCGCTTGCCCGGGGTGCCGGCGGCCAGCAGCACGGCCGCGGCCGAGGCGGCCTGGCCCATGCAGATGGTCTGGATGTCGGGCCGGACGAACTGCATCGTGTCGTAGATCGCTGTCAGCGACGTGAACGACCCACCGGGCGAGTTGATGTAGATGGAGATGTCGCGATCCGGATCCTCGGACTCCAGGAACAGCAGCTGCGCCATGACGTCGTTCGCCGACACGTCGTCGATCTGGACGCCGAGGAAGACGATCCGTTCCTTGAGCAGCTTGGAGTACGGGTCCATGCCGTACTCACCGCGCGACGTCTTCTCGATGATGTTCGGCAGCACGTAGCGGCCGGTGTGCTCGTAATGGGACATGATCGTGGCCTCCGAAGGACGGTATGCCGGGCCGGAAGAGCTGGGGCGCAGCGAGAAACTCAGCTGTTCGCGTCGGTGGGCACCTGGCGGGCGCGCTGGACGACGTGATCGACGAAGCCGTAGTCCTTCGCCTCCTCGGCGGTGAACCAACGGTCCCGGTCCGAGTCCCGCTCGATCTGGTCGATCGGCTGGCCCGTGTGGAAGGCAATCCGCTCCTGCATCATCCGCTTGGTGTAGAGCATCTGCTCGGCCTGGATGGCGATGTCGGACGCCGTGCCGCCGATCCCACCCGACGGCTGGTGCATCATGATCCGCGCGTGCGGCAGCGAGTAACGCTTGCCCGACGCGCCCGCGCACAGCAGGAACTGGCCCATCGACGCCGCCAGGCCCAGCGACACCGTCGCCACGTCGTTCTCGACGAACTGCATGGTGTCGTAGATCGCCATCCCGGCGCTGACCGAGCCGCCCGGCGAGTTGATGTACAGCCAGATGTCCCGGTTCGGGTCCTCGGCGTTGAGCAGCAGCAGCTGCGCGCAGATCTGGTTCGCGATGTTGTCCTCGACCACCGAGCCGAGGAAGATGATCCGCTCCCGCAGCAGGCGGTTGTAGACCTGATCGTCGAACCCCGGGCCGCCCTGGCTCGGCGACCGGAGGCTCGGGCCACCCGGCACGGCCAGACTCGGCACTGCGAACTCACTCACGGTCGGCTCCTCGGCTTCCCGGCCAGGCTTCCTGGCTGGCATGGCGACTTGTTCCCCTGATGCGACCCGCGGGGCTACAGCTTGACCGGCTCGACACTATCTGTGACCCGGGCGAGTTCCGGCCCATCCGGCCCGATGTTCGCGCTAGGCAGAGGGGCGGTCCGCCGCCACGGGCGCCGAGCGCCCGGTGACGGCTCCACCGGGCGAATGCTCAGCGCCCGCCCAATTCCGGACACAGAATGAGCCGGGAAACCGGGCCAAAACCAGGCCATGGTCACCACGGCGGCCAGGTCACCGCGACAGCCGCGGACATGCCTCGGCCCCCGCGGCACAGGTCCGCGGGGGCCGGTTGGGCGTTGCCAGGTCAGCCGCGAAGGCCAGACCTCCGGCGCCCGCGTCCGCGGGTCGCCGAGGAACCACTAGTGGTCGTGATCGTGACCCTCGTGGTCATGGTCATGGTCATGATCGTGGTCATGATCGTCGACGTCCACCGGCTCCGGGCTCTCCGGCAGCGCGAGCTCGATGGGGTTGTCCTCGCCGTCGACGACCGTCGCGGCGCGCAGCAGGTGCAGCAGCGCCTTGTTGCGCATGATGTCGGCCATCAGCGCGGTCAGGCCCGCGCCGTTGCCTCCCGCCAGCTGTTGCGCGTACTGCTCCGGCGCGACTCCGGACCGCTGGGCGAGCAGCACGATCTGCTCCATCAGCTCACCCTGGTCGATCCCGATCGACTCGGCACGCACCACCGCGTCCAGGACGAACTGAGACTTGATCGCCTTCGTCGCCGAGTCGCGCACCTGCGCGTCGAACTCGTCGGGCTCCTGCTCCAGCGTCTTGAGGTAGGTCTCGCGGTCCACGCCGAACCGCTCCAGGTCGTGGCCCAGCCGATGCTCACGGGCCTCGATCTCGGACTCGAGCACGGAGTCCGGCACCGGGACGTCAACGGCCTCGAGCAGCTGCTCCAGCAGCCGCTCGCGCGCCTGGTTGACCTGCTCGAACTTGCGGCTGTTCTCAAGACGCTCGCGCAGGTCGGCACGCAGCTCGTCGAGCGTGTCGAACTCGCTGGCGGTCGTGGCGAAGTCGTCGTCGAGCGCCGGGAGTTCCTTCTCCTTGACGCCGCTGACCACCGCGGTGACCTGGGCGGTCTGGCCCTTCTGGTCGCCAGCCAGCAGCTCGGTGTCGAACGTCCGGCTCTCGCCCTCGCTCGCGCCGATGATCGCGTCATCGATGCCGTCGATCAGGTTGCCGCTGCCGACCTCGTAGGACAGCCCGGTCGCGGTGGCATCCTCCACCGGCTCGCCGTCGACCACGGCCGACAGGTCCAGCGACACGTAGTCACCCGAAGCCACCGGCCGTTCCACCGGGGTGAGCACCGCGAACCGCTCGCGCATCGAGGTGAGCTGGGTCTCGATCTGCTCGTCGGTGACCTCGACCGCGTCGACCGTGACCTTGAGACTGTCCGTGGCCGGCAGCGTCAGTTCCGGCCGGACGTCCACCTCGGCGGTGAACACGATCGGGTTGCCCTCGGTGAACTCGGTGACGTCCACCTCGGGCCGCGACAGGACGTCGACGTCCTCGGCCTCGACAGCCTCCGAGTAGAAGCGCGGAAGCGCCTCCTGCAGCGCCTCGTCGAGGATCACCTCGCGCCCCAGGCGCTGGTCCAGGATCCGCGGTGGCACCTTGCCCGGACGGAATCCGGACACCCGGACCTGCTTGGACAGCTTCTTGTACGTGGCGTCCAGGGAAGGCTTCAGGTCGTCGAAGGGCACCTCGACGGTGAGTTTGACCCTGGTCGGGCTAAGTGTCTCCTTGGTGGCCTTCACGGCGCGGATGTCTCCTGGTACGACGTCGGACGGGGGGACGCGCCGAGATTACCGCCGCGCGACGGCCCCGGACCGCTCCGCGGCCGAGCGAGGCTCGACGCCGGGGTTCCGGGGCCACCACGCGCAGGTCGACTCCCAGCTACCCCTCGGGTCGAGCGAACTCGACGTCGGGGGGTCCGGGAGTCGGGGTCCCGGGGATCCGCGCCAGCGGACCTCCGGGAGCCGCCCCCCAGGCAGTATCGCGGCCCGCCCGGAAGCTGCCCTAGGGCGGCGAACAAGCCGGGCCGGCACGTCGGGGCGGGGAGACTCGAACTCCCGATCTCCTGCACCCAAAGCAGGCGCGCTAGCCACTACGCTACGCCCCGAGGCGTTGCCCACCCATCCTACGGGGTAAGCTCGCCACGATCACCCCGCGGGTCCAGGGACCTGGGCAGACCAGCCGGCCACCAGCTCCCGGCCGACCCGTGAGGCGTCCGTGCCCCCGCTGACGCGGTAGGCTCGGTCAGATCAATGCGGGTGTAGCTCAATGGCAGAGCCCCAGCCTTCCAAGCTGGCCATGCCGGTTCGATCCCGGTCACCCGCTCGCACAGGCCAGGCACCCAGCCGCTCATTTCTGGATGCAGCGGCAATTACCCATCGATTTCCCACCTCTCGGCCAGCTGGCGCGGGAGAAGGTCGCGCGCCGCCGTCACGGACGGTGGCGACTCAGCCGTCCGCGATGGCCACTGCCTGTCCCGCGTAGCGCCGGGACCGTCGCGCCTCGGCCCCTCGCCGGTTTCGCTCCGCCTGGAAGATGCTGGTCGTTTCGGGCCTCAGCGCCCGCGCGCGACTCCCTCGATCTTGTGTCGCCACGCCCGATCCAGGTAGCAGATCATCACCGGAAGCGATCGTGGGGCCCTGACGCGGACCACGGGAACGGCATTCCGGGTACGCCCGGGTCGGAGGGCCCATGGGCGGCGATGCGAAGCTTGGCTCCATGGCGGAGCTAAGGGCGGGGGTGGAGGCAGGGCTGCTCGGCTCGGTGGTGCCGGCGGCCGCGGTCGCGGTGGAGACGTTCACGGACGACCTCGAGGCCGTGCTCTTCCCGGCCGAGGAGGCGCTGCTCGCGCGGGCCGTCGAGAAACGGCGACGGGAGTTCACCACCGGGCGGGTGTGCGCGCGCCGGGCGCTCACGCGCCTTGGCGTCGCGCCGGGGCCGCTGCTGCCTGGACCCCAGCGGGAGCCACTGTGGCCGGCGGGGATCGTCGGCAGCATCACCCACACCGACGGCTACCGGGCCGCCGTCGTCGCCTGGGACCGTGACCTGGTCTCCGTCGGGATCGACGCCGAGCCCAACGGTCCGACCCCGGAAGGGGTGTTCGAGCGAGTCTCGCTGCCGTCCGAGCGGGCGTGGGCGGACGCGGCGGCCCGGCGCGCGCCGGAGGTCCACTGGGACAGGCTGCTGTTCTGCGCCAAGGAGTCCGTCTACAAGACGTGGTTCCCGCTCGCCCGGCGCTGGCTCGGCTTCGAGGAGGCCGAGATCACCCTCACCGACGACGGCACCGCCGGCGCGCCGGGCACCACCGCCGGCGTGCCGGGCACCTCGGCGGACGCCGCCCGGGCAGGCACCGCCCGGACGGGCGGCTTTTCCGCCCGGCTGCTGGTACCCGGACCGACGCTGCCCGACGGGACCCGGCTGACGACACTCGCCGGCCGGTTCGTCGTCGACCGAGGGCTGATCGTCACCGCGATCACGCTCGGGGAGGCGGCATGAGCGCGCGGCGCTGGCTGCCGGCGGCCGTGTGCGCCGGCGTCGCGCTGAACACCGCCCGGCTGCGCCGCCGCCTCGCGGCCCTGCCCGTCGCCCAGCCCTCCGACGACCGGGTCCATCACACCCACGTCTTCCTGCTCGCCGACGGCGTGCGCCTCGACGACGCCCAGCAGCGCGCCGCCAGCGCCCACGCCCGCCGCCACGGTCTCGACGTCCTGGACCTCGTCCCCGCCGAGCTCACCGCCGACCGCCTGCTCGACCTGGCCCGGATGGTCGACACGACCACCTACCAGGCCGACCGGCTCGCCTGGGGCCGCGGCGCCTTCCAGGCCCTGCTGATCGACCGGGACGTGCTGACCCGCGCCGGCCTGCATCCCAAGGACGTCAACGAGGTCGACCTGGTCGCCATCACCGAGACCCTCAAGCGGTACGCGCCGGTGACGACCGGCCTCGCGGTGCTGCCCGGGCTGCGCGCGGCGCCGCGGACGGGCGCGACCCGGCTCGCGGTCCAGCGGGCGGCGTACCGGTGGAACCCGCTGGGCCCGCTCGGCCCGACGCTGCGGGACGCGCTGCTGCTCGCCGGGTCGAGCGCCGCCCCGCGCTGGGCGCTGGCCGCCACCGCGCTGTCGGCCGCGCAGCCCGCCGTCGTCGGCGCGGGCCGGGTCCGGCTTGCTCCCGCCGACCTCGTCCGCGCCCCGCTGACCCGCCGCCGGGGTGCGGCCGAGCTGCTCGCGGACCTGACCGGCCGGGCCCGGTCGGCCCCGAAGGACCCGGCCGGCACGGGCGGCCGGCTGGCCCGCTGGTGGGTGGCGCCGCCGCGGGCGTTCACCCCCGACGACGCGGAGCACGCCGCCGAGATTCGGGCCGGCTACCGGGCAGACCTGGCCGGCGGCGTCGAGCGCTTTCTGGAGGCGGAGCGGTCCAGCTGCCCGTGGTGCGGCGGCACGCGCCTGCGCAAAGTGATCACCGGGTTCGACGCGACCCAGGCGAAGCCGGGCCGGTTCCGCTACGACCGGTGCGCCGACTGCCGGCACGTGTTCCAGAACCCCCGGCTGACCCTCGAAGGACTCGACTTCTACTACCGCGACTTCTACGACGGCCTCGGCGGCGAGCTCGCGGAGCTGATCGCCGGCGCTGGCGCCGGGCCGTACCTCGCCCGCGCTCGGGCGGTGCCGCCCACCCCCAACCGCTGGCTCGACGTCGGCGCCGGCCTCGGCCACTTCTGCCTCATCGCCCGCGACACCTGGCCCACCACCACCTTCGACGGCCTCGACCTCGGCGACGGCATCCACGAAGCAGCCCGCCGCGGCTGGATCAACACCGCCCACCACGGCCAGTTCCCCGACCTCGCCGAAACATTCGCCGGCCACTACGACGTCATCAGCATGTTCCACTACCTCGAACACACCCGCGACCCACGCACCGAACTCGACGCCGCCAAAACCGCCCTCACCCCCGGCGGCCACCTCCTCATCGAAGTCCCCAACCCCGACAGCCCCGCCATGCGCATCTACGGACCGCTGTCGCCGGGCTGGATGGTGCCGCAGCACCAGCACCTGCTACCGGCGGACAACCTGGTCGCGGCGCTGACCGAACGCGGCTTCACCATCGAGAACCTCGAATTCGGCGACACGCACATGGGCGGCGACGGGATGTACGCCTGGTGGGCGCTGGCCCAGCGGCTCGCCCCCTCCCCGGGCCTCCCCTGGCGCGACGACCCGTATCCGAGCCTGGCCCGGGCCAAACGGGCGGCGACGCTGGCGGCGCTCGGGCCGCTGTTCCCGCTTCTCGTCGCCGCGGAGGCCGCGAGCAAGCCGTATCTGACGCGTGGCACCCGTGCCAACGCCTACCGAATCCTCGCCCGGGTCCCGTGAACCCGACTCTCGCCCGGGAGGCCTCGTGAACCGCTGGCACTGGCTGTCGGCCGCCGTGTGCGCCGGGGTCGGGCTGAACACCGCCCGGCTGCGCCGCCGGCTCGCCGCCGTGGCGGTCATCGAGCCGTCCGACGCCCCGGTCCACCACTCCCACGTCTTCCTGTTCGCCGACGGCGTGCGCCTCGACGAGGCCCAGCAGCGCGCCGCCAGCGCCCACGCCCGCCGCCACGGCCTCGACGTCCTGGATATTGTCCCCGCCGAGCTCACCGCCGACCGCCTGCTCGACCTGGCCCGCCTGGTCGACGCCACCACCTACCAACAGGCCCGGTTGGCCCCCGGCCGTGGCGCCTACCAGGCGCTGCTCATCGACCGCGACGTGCTCACCCGCGCCGGCCTGCGGCTGAAGGACGTCACGGAAGTCGACCTGGTGACGGTCACCGCCACACTGAAGCGGTACGCGCCGGTGACGACCGGGCTCGCGGTGCTGCCCGGGCTGCGGGCCGCGCCCCGGACCGGCGCGCGGCGGCTCGCCGTGCGGCACGAGGCCTACCGCTGGGACCCCGCTGCCCCGCTGGGCCCGCTGCTGCGTGACCTCGCGCTCGCCCGCGGGCTCGCCGCCGCGCCTGGCTGGACGCTCGCGGCGGGCGCGGTCAGCTGGCTGCAGCCAGCCGTCGTCGCGGCGGGCGGGCCGATCCGGCTGCGCCCGGCCGAGGCGCTGGCCTCGCCACTGACCCGGCGGCGCGCGGCCGCCGAGTTCGTCGCCGACCTCGCCGGCCGCGGGCGGCGGCCGTCCGACGGCCCGGCGCTCGACCTCGCCGCCGCGGACGGCGGCCCTGCCCAGCCCGCGCGGTGGCGGTTCTCGTTACCGCGGGCGTTTCCCACCGAGGACGAGGCACGCGCCGCCGAGCTGCGGGCGGCCTACACGGCCGAGCTCACCGACGGCGTCGAGCGGTTCCTGGAGAAACCGCGGGTCACCTGCCCATGGTGCGGGGGCGGCCGGCTGCGCAAGGTGATCGACGGCTTCGACGCGACCCAGGCCAAACCGGGCCGGTTCCGCTACGGCCGGTGCGCCGACTGCCGGCACGTGTTCCTGAACCCGCGGCTGACCCCTGATGGTCTCGACTTCTACTACCGCGACTTCTACGACGGCCTCGGTGCTCCGATCATGGAGGTGATCGCCGAGGCCAGCCGTGACCGCTATCTTTCCCGGGCACGCTCGGTGCCGGCGACCTCCGCGACCCCGACGAGGTGGCTCGACGTCGGCGCGGGCATGGGCCACTTCTGCCTGATGGCGCGCTCCGTCTGGCCCGACACCGCCTTCCACGGCCTCGACCTGGGCGACGCCCTCGAGGAGGGGACCCGGCGCGGCTGGCTCGACCACGCCTACCGGGGCCAGTTCCCCGAGCTCGCGGGGTCGTTCGCCGGCCGCTACGACGTGGTCAGCATGTTCCACTATCTGGAGCACACCCTCGACCCGCGCGCCGAGCTCGCCGCCGCGGCCACGGCGCTGCGCCCCGGCGGCCGCCTGCTCATCGAGGTCCCCAACCCGGACAGTCTCTCGGCGCGCGTCTACGGGCCGTTGTGGTCGGGCTGGCTCGCGCCGCAGCACCTGAACCTGGTGCCCGCCGACAACCTCGTCACGGCGCTGACCGAGCACGGCTTCACCGTCGAGAACGTCGACTTCGGCGAGACGCACCTGGACGGCGACGGGATGTTCGCCTGGTGGGCGCTGTGCCAGCGGCTTGCCCCGTCGGCCGGCCTGCCATGGCGCTCGGGCACGCATCCGGGCACGGGCCGGGCCCGGCGCGCGGCGACGCTCGCCGCGCTCGCGCCGCTGTATCCGGCGTTCGTCGCCGCGGACGCGGCCGCCCGCCCCTATCTGACGAGCGGTCGGCGGGCGAACGCCTACCGCGTCCTGGCCCAATTGTCATGACGGGCGCTCGGAGCGCGAGCTGGCCGGAGGTGCCGTGAACGGCAGGTACTGGTTGTCGGTGGCCGTGTGCGCCGGGGTCGGGCTGAACTCCGCCCGGCTGCGCCGCCGGCTGGCCGCGCTTCCCGTCATCGAGGCGTCCGACGACCGGCCGCACCACTCCCACGTGTTCCTGCTCGCCGACGGCGTGCGCCTCGACGAGGCCCAGCAGCGCGCCGCCAGCGCGCACGCGCTGCGCCACGGTCTGCATGTCCTCGACCTGGTGCCGGCCGAGTTCACCCCCGACCGGCTGCTGGACCTGGCCCGCCTCGTCAACACCGGCAGCTACCAGGCAGACCGGTTGGCCCCCGGCCGGGGCGCCTACCAGGCGCTGCTCATCGACCGCGACGTGCTCACCCGCGCCGGCCTGCACCTGAAGGACGTCACCGAGACGGACCTGGTCACCGCGCTGGAGACCCTCAAGCGGTACGCGCCGGTGACGACCGGCCTCGCCGTGCTCCCCGGGCTGCGCGCGGCGACCAGGACGGGCGCCGCGCGGTTCAGCGTGCGCCGGGCCGCCTACAGCTGGGAGCCGACGAGCCTGGCCGCGCCGCTGGTCCGCGACGCGCTGCTCGTCGCCGGGGCGACGGCGGCCCCGGGTTGGGCGCTGTCCGCCGCGGCGCTGTCCGCCCTGCAGCCGGCCGTCGTCGCGGCCGGTGGCCCGGTGCGGCTTCGCCCGCGCGATCTGCTGGCCGCGCCGCTCGCGCGCCGCCGTGGCGCCGCCGAGCTGCTCGCCGACCTCGTCGGCGCGACGCCCGCCGGACGGCGCTCCCTCACCGGCCGGCAATCCCCCGCCGGACGGCACTCCCTCGCCGGGCGGCGCGCTCCAGCCGACAGGCGTCCTCCAGCCGACAGGCACTCCCCGGCCGACAAGCGCTCCCCGGCCGCCGCCGAAGCGGACGGACTGGCGCGCTGGAAGATCACCCTGCCGCGGCAGTACGCCGCCGCCGACGCCGAGCAGGCCGCCGAGGTCCGCGCGGACTACCGGGCCGAGCTCGCGGCGGGCGTCGCGCGGTTCTTCGAGCCGCGCCGGGACACCTGCCCCTGGTGCGGGAGCGACCGGCCGCGCCGGTTCCTCGTCGGCGCCGACGCCATGCAGGCGAAGCCGGGCCGGTTCCGCTACGACCGGTGCGCCGACTGCCGGCACGTGTTCCAGAACCCCCGGCTGACCCTCGAAGGACTCGACTTCTACTACCGCGACTTCTACGACGGCCTCGGCGGCGAGCTCGCGGAGCTGATCGCCGGCGCTGGCGCCGGGCCGTACCTCGCCCGCGCTCGGGCGGTGCCGCCCACCCCCAACCGCTGGCTCGACGTCGGCGCCGGCCTCGGCCACTTCTGCCTCATCGCCCGCGACACCTGGCCCACCACCACCTTCGACGGCCTCGACCTCGGCGACGGCATCCACGAAGCAGCCCGCCGCGGCTGGATCAACACCGCCCACCACGGCCAGTTCCCCGACCTCGCCGAAACATTCGCCGGCCACTACGACGTCATCAGCATGTTCCACTACCTCGAACACACCCGCGACCCACGCACCGAACTCGACGCCGCCAAAACCGCCCTCACCCCCGGCGGCCACCTCCTCATCGAAGTCCCCAACCCCGACAGCCCCGCCATGCGCATCTACGGACCGCTCGCGTCCGGAATGCTGATTCCCCAGCATCTGAACCTGCTACCGGCGGACAACCTGGTCGCGGCGCTGACCGAACGCGGCTTCACCATCGAGAACCTCGAATTCGGCGAGACCCACATCTCCGGGGACGCGCCGATGGCCTGGTGGGGCCTGTGCCAGCGGCTCGCCCCCTCCCCCGGCCTCCCCTGGCGCGACGACCCGCGCCCCGCCTGGAGCCGGGCCAGGCGGGCGGCGACGCTGGCGGCGCTCGGGCCACTGCTGCCCGCCGCGGCGCTCGCGGAGGCGGCGACCCGCCCCTACCTGACCCGCGGCACCCGCGCCAACGCCTACCGGGTCCTCGCCCGGCTCGGCTAGCCCACCCCCCACCCCACGACTACTCTCCGTAGCCGACAGCTCCCGGAGACGGCGGGAGCCGGCGGCGAAGGGAGCGCGGCGATGGCCGTGTGCGAGGTCTGCAGCAACGACTACGCGATGAGCTTCGAGGTGCACGCCCAGGGCGCCGTGCACGTGTTCGACAGCTTCGAGTGCGCGATCCACGCCATGAGCCCCGTGTGCGAGCACTGCGGGGTGAAGATCAGCGGCCACGGGGTGGAGGCGAGCGGCCGGTTCTTCTGTTGCGCGCACTGCGCCCGCGCCGTCGGGGTCGGTCCCGAACTGGTCCGCGACCACGCCTGAGCGCGGGAGCACGCGCGCGGAGGTCTGGTCCCAGAGCAGCGAGGACGGGGCGGGGCGCGCGGGTGACGAAGCGAAGGGGACGCACTGACCAACGGGGCGTCGCCGCGCCCCCGGTCCACCTCCGGAATAATCGGACGGGACCGGAGGAGATCATCTGTGACGACGACGTCCACCGCGCAGGCCCCCCAGCTGGCGGTCCACAGGTCCATCGAAGCCAGGATCGCCGAGGAGCTCGGGGTACGCGCGACGCAGGTCTCGGCGGCCGTCGAGCTGCTCGACGGCGGCTCGACCGTCCCGTTCATCGCGCGCTACCGCAAGGAGGTGACCGGCACCCTCGACGACGCGCAGCTGCGCACCCTCGAGGAGCGGCTGCGCTACCTGCGTGAGTTGGAGGAGCGCCGGGCGGCGATCCTGGAGTCGATCCGTTCCCAGGGCAAGCTCGACGACGCGCTCGAGGCGCAGATCAACGCGGCCGACTCGAAGGCCCGGCTCGAGGACATCTACCTCCCCTACAAGCCGAAGCGGCGCACCAAGGCGCAGATCGCCCGCGAGGCGGGCCTGGAGCCGCTGGCCGACGCGCTGCTCGCCGACCCGGCGCTCGACCCCGCCGCGACCGCCGCCGGCTACGTCAACCCGGAGGCGGGCGTCGCCGACGCCCCCGCGGCGCTCGACGGGGCCCGCGCGATCCTGGTCGAGCGGTTCGCCGAGGACGCGGACCTGATCGGCGACCTGCGCGAGCGGATGTGGAGCTGCGGCCGGATGGTCTCCAAGGTCCGCGAGGGCAAGGAGGAGGCCGGCGCCAAGTTCGCCGACTACTTCGCCTTCGACGAGCCGTTCACCTCGCTGCCGTCCCACCGGATCCTGGCCCTCTTCCGCGGCGAGAAGGAGGAGGTCCTCGACCTGGACCTCGACCCGGAGCCGGAGGACGCCGATCCGACCGCCCTCGCCGGGCCCTCGGCGTACGAGACCCGGATCGCCGCCCGCTTCGGCGTCGCCGACCAGGGCCGCCCGGCGGACAGGTGGCTCTCCGACACGGTGCGCTGGGCCTGGCGGACCCGCGTCCTGGTGCACCTCGGCATCGACCTGCGGCTGCGGCTGTTCCAGGCGGCCGAGGACGAGGCCGTGCGGGTGTTCGCGGCGAACCTGCGTGACCTGCTGCTGGCCGCGCCGGCCGGCGCCCGCTCGACGATGGGCCTCGACCCCGGCTACCGCACCGGCGTCAAGGTCGCGGTCGTCGACGCCACCGGCAAGGTCGTCGCCACCGACACGATCTACCCGCACGTGCCGGCGCGCCGCTGGGACGAGGCGCTGGCCAAGCTCGGCGCGCTGTGCGCCGCCCACCAGGTCGACCTGATCGCGATCGGCAACGGCACCGCGTCGCGCGAGACCGACAAGCTCGCCGAGGAGCTGGTGCGCAGGGCGCCGGAGCTGAAGCTCACCAAGATCGTGGTCTCCGAGGCCGGGGCGTCGGTCTACTCCGCGTCCGCCTACGCGTCCCGGGAACTGCCGGGGATGGACGTGTCGCTGCGCGGCGCGGTCTCGATCGCGCGCCGGCTGCAGGACCCGCTGGCCGAGCTGGTCAAGATCGACCCGAAGTCGATCGGTGTCGGCCAGTACCAGCACGACGTGAGCGAGCTGAAGCTGTCGCGCTCGCTCGACGCCGTGGTCGAGGACTGCGTGAACGCCGTCGGCGTGGACGTGAACACCGCCTCGGCGCCGCTGCTGACCAGGGTGTCCGGGATCGGCGCCACGCTCGCCGAGAACATCGTCGCGCACCGGGACGCCACCGGGCCGTTCCGGACCAGGGCGGCGCTGCGCGAGGTGCCGCGGCTGGGCCCGAAGGCGTTCGAGCAGTGCGCCGGCTTCCTGCGCATCCCCGGCGGTGACGACCCGCTGGACGCCTCCAGCGTGCATCCCGAGGCCTACCCGGTGGTCCGCCGGATCCTGACCTCGACGAGCACCGACCTGGGCGGGCTGATCGGCAACGCCGGCGTGCTGCGCGCGGTGAAGGCGACGGACTTCGTCGACGAGAAGTTCGGCCTGCCGACGGTGTCCGACATCCTCGCCGAACTGGAGAAGCCGGGCCGGGACCCACGGCCGGCGTTCAAGACCGCCACCTTCGCCGAGGGCGTGCACGAGCTGTCGGACCTGGTCGCCGGAATGGTGCTCGAGGGTGTGGTCACGAACGTCGCCGCGTTCGGCGCCTTCGTCGACGTCGGCGTCCATCAGGACGGGCTGGTGCACGTGTCCGCGATGTCGAAGAACTTCGTGCGCGACCCGCGCGAGGTCGCCAAGCCCGGCGACATCGTCAAGGTGAAGGTGCTCGATGTCGACATCCCGCGCAAGCGGATCTCGTTGACGCTGCGCCTGGACGACGAGTCGACCGCCGGCGCGGCCACCGGCGGTGGCCGGGAGGGCCGTGGCCGACCGGCCGGCCGCGACGGCCGCCAGGACGGCGGCGGGCAGCCGGTCGGACGGGCGAACGGCACCCGCGAGGGCGGCGGCCGAGACGGCGGTGGGCGCGGCGGCGGCCGGGACAGCGGCGGGCGCGGGGGTGACGGACGGCGACGTGACGCCGCGCCAGCGGGAGCTGGAGCGGGCCCCAACAACTCCCGTGGCGGTTCCGGCGACTCCCGTGGCGGTTCCGGTCCGCGCGGCGGCGGACGCGGGCAGCGCGGCGGCGGGCGCGGGGCGCCTCCGCCGACTGGCGCGATCGCCGACGCGCTGCGCCGCGCCGGGCTCGTCGACGAGAACGGCGTTCCCCGCACGGGGCGCTGACGCGGCGGTTCCCACCCGAAGCCCGCGCTCGACACCCTCACCCACTACGCCCAGTAGTCTTCCGGGCGCGACGAGGGGGCGACGGCGGGAGGGCCGGCGGTGCGCGGCGGCGATCAGGAACGTACACGGCACACTCGGCCACGAACGGCGACGATCACGCGGGCCGTCGCCGTCGTGGTCGCCTTCGTCGTCGGATCGCTGGTCGCCGGGCTGCTCGTCCCGGGGTGTGGCGGCAACGAAGAGAAGGCGCCGCCCGCCACACCCCCGAGCGCGCCGCCGTCCCCCGCGGTGACCGCGTCGGCGCCGGGCCCCGGCGCCGACGGCAGGGTCGACCCGGCGAACCTGCCCAAGGGCTGGAGCCTGGTCGCCTGGCCGGCCGACACGAAGGTGGCGGTCTTCGCCGAGGTGTCTCCCGCGCCGCCGGGTGCCGACGGCACCGGGGCGGCCAAGCCCTCGGACGAGCCCCCGCGCGGGCCAGCCGCCGAGCGGCCCACCCGGGTCCTCGACAACCCGAACGCGCAGGGCGCGCCCCTGACGCTGCTGGTCGAGCGTTACCAGCGCGACTGGCTGCGGGTCGCGCTGCCGGTACGGCCGAACGGAACCACCGGCTGGATCCACGCCCGGGACGTCCGGCTCGCGGCGACCCCGTTCGCGGTGACCGTCGACCGGGTCCGCCACGAACTGACCGTCTACCGCGACGGGCGGGTGGCGAAGGTCTATCCGGTCGGCATCGGCACCGGCGCGACGCCGACGCCGAACGGCCGGTTCTACCTGGCCCAACTGCTGCGACCGGGGAACCCGAACGGGCCGTGGGGGCCGTACGCGTTCGGCCTGTCCGGTTTCTCGGACGTCGTCACGAGTTTCAACGGCGGCGAGGGAATCATCGGGCTGCACGGCACGAACCAGCCGGAACGCGTCGGCACCGATGTCAGCATGGGCTGTATTCGGTTGCGCAACGAGGACATCACCGAACTCGCCGACCTTCTGCCGGTCGGCACGCCGGTCACCATCACCTGACCACGCCCAGCACGGCCCCGCCGCGGTCCGCCCGATGACCCGGCGCGAGGTCCGGAGATGCCGGACGAGACCGGAGCCAGCCTGGCGGACGCGCGGCGGGGCCGTGGGGCCGGCCTCGCGGGACTGCCGCGGGGCCTATCTAGCGGTGAGAATGAAGGTGTAGAACAGCGCGACCGGCCAGAGCAGGGTCGCCACGACGGCGGTCAACAGACTGCTCAGGAAATGGTTGTCCCACTGATCCACGTGCCAGTAGCCCTGGCTTATCGTGACGATCAGGCCGACCACCAGATACAAAAGCGTTCCGACCGACGTCCTTGTGTAGGTGCGCACAGCGGCCATCGTTTTACTCCCGAAGAGAGCCGAACCGGAGGTTGGCAGCAAATTACCCGCAATGCGCGGTCTTACACTTCTGAGATCCGAAGAGTCCGGCGTCAACCGGACCCGGCCCGCCTCACCGGTCGGCGCCCTGTCGTGCCGGCGTCTGTCGCCGGCACGACGCGGCCGCGCCCGAGCGGGTCGGCTACCGGTACCGTCGCGGCGTGCGTAGGAGATTGGCGGCAATCGCCGCTATCACGGTTTCGGTGCTGTTCTCGGCGGGAATGCTCGCGGGCTGTGGGCCGGAGGACTTGGACTCGTCCGGCACGACCACGGGCGAGAGTGCCGCTCCCGTGGACCCCGCCTGCGGTGGTTCCGCGGACCAGGACCTGGAGAGCGCGCTCAAGGTCATAACCGGCCCCAACGGCTGCCCGGGCGCCACCAACACCTTCTGGTCGCAGCAGCTCGGTGGCGTCTGGACCGAGCCGCGGATCATCTCCTACCGCGACGGCGAGATCCCGGACAGCGCGTGCGGCACCGAGTCGGACGACCCGAACGACTTCGCGAGCAACGCGTTCTACTGCACCCTCGACGACACCGTCGCGTACAGCGAGGACTTCATGGCTTCGCTGTACGAGCAGGGGGGCGCCACGTACCCGATGTTCGTGCTCATGCACGAGCTGGGCCACCGGGCGTCGACCCTGTCCGGCCAGGAGGGCGTGGTCTCCCGCTCCGAGGAGAACCAGGCCGACTGCCTGGCCGGCGCCCAGGCCAAGTTCACCCACGACGCGGGGCGCCTGCCCGGCGGGGACATCATCAGCGGCTTCGGGCTGTTCATCCAGCTCGGCGACCAGGGCGGCCAGTGGTTCAGCCTCGGCGAGCCGAACGTCGACCCGGACGCGCACGGCAACCCAAGCCAGCGCGCCGCGGCCTTCGGCACCGGCTACCTGCGTGACGTCGACAAGTGCTTCGAGATCGGCCAGTCGGCGGACGGCGGGATCTCGCTGCTCGACACCATCCTGGGCTGATCCGGGTCCTGGGCCGATCCGGGCCCGGCGGGCCTCTTCCCGACGCCGCCACCCCGGCGCACCCCTGACCCAGGCATCCTTCCTTCCGCCACCGGCCTTTCGGTTTCCCACCCCGGTCCACCCGCCAGGCAAGATGGAGTCGCCACCGGCCGAGGGGCCGGCGGCGACGGCGAAAGGGGCGGCATGCCGGCGCTGTGCGGGCTCGACCTGGAGCACCCGGTCATGAACGCCGCGGGGACCTGCAAGTCGCTCGACGACGTCGCCGAGCTCGCCCGCTCCGCGACCGCCGCGGTCGTGGTCGGCTCGATCACCGTCGCGGCGCGCGCCGGCAACGCCGGCGCGACCTACCACTCCGGCGATGGCTACTCGCTGAACGCGCTCGGCCTGCCCAACCGGGGGCTGGGCTACTACCGCGAGCACCTGCCCGAGATGGCCCGCCGCGCGCACGCCGCAGGCAAGCCGCTGGTCCTGTCCGTCGCCGGGTTCTCGGTCGAGGACTACGCGGTGGCCGCGACGGCGGCGGCGCCCACCGGCGTCGACCTGCTCGAGGTCAACCTGGCCTGCCCGAACGTCTGGGACGGGGGCAGCCAGAAGCGGATCGCCTGCTTCGACCTCCGCCAGACCGCGGCGATCTGCGCGGCCGTCGACGACGCGATGCGCGCCATCCCCAGCGCGGTGCCGTACGGGGTGAAGATCTCGCCGTTCTCCGACCCGGAGGCGCTCGCCTCGCTGGCGGAGGTGCTCGGCAAGCTCGCCGCCGGCTCGGAGGACGGGCCGCGCTACGTGTGCACGAGCAACACCTTCCCGAACGCGCTCGCCTTCGACCACGCCGGCCGGGAGGTGATCGGGGCCGGGCTTGCCGGGCTCGCCGGGCCGGCGCTGCGCCCGGTCGCCCTCGGCCAGGTGCGCCAGCTGCGCCGCCTGCTGCCGGACACGGTCGACATCGTCGGCGCCGGCGGCGTGACGACCGGGCGGGACGTCGCGGACTTCCTGCGGGCCGGCGCGACCGCCGTCCAGGTGTCCACCGCCTACTGGAACCGGGGCGAGGACCCGGCCGTCTTCGGCGAGATCGCCGCCGACTGGGCGGAGCACTGCAGCGATGCCTAGGAACGTCAGCGATGGCTAGGAAGCGATACTGGGCCGCGTGGAGCTGACAAAGGGCGCGAACGCCGCGCTTGACGCCGGAGATGTCGAGATCACGGTGAGCTGGCGGGCCACCGCCGGATCGGCGGATCTGGGGCCCTCGCTCGACGTCTGCGCGCTGCGGCTCGGCGCCGACGGCAAGGTCCGCGAGGACGCCGACCTGGTGTTCTTCAACGCGCCGAGCAGCCCCGACGGGTCGGTCCGCCACATCGGGCGCACGCCGGACGGCGCGGGCGAGGTGGTCACCGTCGACACCACCCGCCAACCAGCCGACGTGGCGTCGATCGTCGTCACCGCGACCATCGACGTCGTCACTCCGCACCTGACGTTCGGCGGGCTGGCCGTGTCCGCCCGGGTGGCCGACCTCGCCACCGGCGCCGAGCTCGCCCGCTTCACCCCGCCGCCGCTGGGCCCGGAGAAGGCGCTCGTCGTCGTCGAGCTCTACCGGCGGGGCGGCTCGTGGAAGATCCGCGCGGTCGGCCAGGGCTACGCCTCCGGGCTCGCGGGCCTCGCGACCGACTATGGGGTCGACGTCTCCGCCGACGAGGACGTCTCCGCGCCCGCCGCGCCCCTCGCCCCCACGGCCCCCGCGGCCCCCACGGCCGCCGTCCCGGCCGCGGCGGCGGCCTCCGCGGCCGACCTGCCGTCGACAGGAGACCCCCGCGTCGACATGCGCAAGCGGCTCGACCTGCGCAAGAAGACCGTCCAGGCCGTGCTGACCAAGCAGGGCATCCCCGGCCGCCAGGCCCGGGTCGCGCTGGCGCTGGACGCGAGCGGTTCGATGCGGGCGCTCTACCGGGCGGGCACCGTGGCCCGGGTGGTCGAGCGGGTGGCGGCCGTCGCCGCGACCATGGACGACGACGGGACGCTGGAGGTCTGGTCCTACGCGACCGAACCGGTCGCGCTGCCGCCGCTGCGGGTCGACTTCCTGGCCGACTGGATCCCGCTGTACGTCCGGATGCGCAAGGCCACGACCGGCCAGGGCGGCGCGGACGCGACGCTCGCCCGGGAGCGGGCGGCGCGGGCGGCCGGCTGGCCCATCCCGAACTGGGACGCCATCGGCGGGCAGAACGAGGAACCGAAGGTGATGGCGCTCATCCTCGAGCACTATGAGCGGTTGCCGTCGCCGCCGCCCACGCTCGTCCTGGTACTCACCGACGGCGGCCTCTACCGCGACAAGCAGATCGCCGAACTGCTGCGGCGGACCGCGAAACTGCCGATCTTCTGGCAGTTCGTCGGAATCGGGCGGGCGCGCTACGGAATCCTCGAGAAGCTGGACACGCTGGCGGGCCGGGTCGTCGACAACGCGGGCTTCTTCGCCGTCGACGACCTCGACGCGATTGACGACGAGACGCTCTATCAGCGGATTCTCGGCGAGTTTCCCGCCTGGCTGCGCGCCGCCCGCGCCGCCGGAATCCCGCTCTGACGGAGTCGCGCGCCCGGGCCCGCCGACGGGCCGGAGGGCGGGCTGGCACCGGCCGGACGGGCTGGCACCGGACACGCCGACGGGGGCCCCCGCGGGGGGGGGCGGCGCCGGGGGGGGGGGGGGGGGGGGGGCGGGGGGGGG
>NZ_JADWYU010000108.1 GCF_016786325.1 Frankia nepalensis
GCCGGCGCCCCCGGGGGCGGGGGGGCTCCCCCCCCCGCGCACCGGCAGGGCGGCCGCCGGCCGGCCGGCCCGGCCCGGGGCGCCGCGGGCCGGCGGGGCGGCGCCGGCCGCGGGGGGGCCGCCGCGGCCGGGCCGGCGCGGGGTTCCTCGTGACGCGCTGGCCCTGCTCGGGGTCGTGCCCTTCCTCGCCTTCACCGTGATCTTCCTGCTGCTGCCGGTCGGCAACGTGGCCGTCGACGCGTTCCGGGACGGCGACGGGAACTGGACGCTGCACAACATCCGGCTCAGCTTCGAGGGCATCTACCGGGACGCCTTCGTCACCAGCCTCAAGGTCGCGCTGCTCACCGCGGCGATCGGCGTGGTCTTCGGCACGCTGCTGGCCCAGGCCGTGCTGACGACGAAGCGCAACACCCTGCTGCGCCGAGTGATCACCACCGCGTCCGGGGTGTTCGCGAACTTCGGCGGCGTGCCGCTGGCGTTCGCCTTCATCGCCACGCTCGGCGCGACGGGCCTGGTCACCCGGTGGCTGGACGCGGTCGGGCTCCCCCTCGAGTCGGCCGGGTTCTCGCTGTTCACCTTCAGCGGGATCGTCGTCGTCTACATCTACTTCCAGGTGCCGCTCATGGTCCTGGTCATCACGCCGGCGCTCGAGGGCCTGCGCCCGCAGTGGCGCGAGGCCGCCGAAGGCCTCGGGGCGTCCACCTGGGCGTACTGGCGCCATGTCGGCCTGCCCGTGCTCGCGCCGTCGCTGCTCGGGTCGTACCTGCTGCTGTTCGGCAGTTCGTTCGCGGCCTACGCGACGGCGTGGGCGCTCACGAGCGGAACCGTCCCGCTCGTGCCGATCAAGATCGGGTCGCTCCTGTCCGGCAACGTGATCACCGGCGGCGAGAACCTCGGCAAGGCGCTTGGCTTCGAGATGATCCTGGTGATCGCGGTCGTCGTGGTCGGCTACCTGCTGCTGTCCCGGAGGGCCGCCCGATGGCTGCGGTAGCGGGCACGGAGGCCGTTCCCGCCGGCCAGGGCCCGGTGACCGGCGAACCGGCGAGGCGGGGACCGGCCGGCGGCCGGCGGCCGCGCGCCGCCGCCGCCGTCCGCTCCAGTGCCTGGCGGTGGGCCGTGTTGCTCCTCGCGGCGCTCTACTTCCTGCTGCCCATGGCGGCGTCGCTGGAGTTCAGCCTGCGCGACCGGGACGGCGGCTACTCGCTGGAGTCCTACCGGGCGATCGTCGACGAGCCGGGGTTCGCCTCGGCGCTGTGGACCTCGGTGAAGCTCGGGCTGATCACGGTCGCGCTCACGATCGGGCTCCTCGTGCCGACGATGACGCTGGTGCACCTGCGGTTCCCGTGGCTGCGCCGAGTAATCGAGACGATCACCGTGCTGCCGCTGGTGATCCCGCCCGTCGTGCTCGTCATCGGGGTGCTCGGCGCCTTCGAGGGGGCCCCGAACTGGCTGATCGGGTCGCCGACGATCCTGGCCTTCGAGTACGTGATCCTCGCGATGCCGTTCGCCTACCGGTCGCTGGACGCCGGGATCGGCGCCATCGACCTGCGCACCCTCGTCGAGGCGTCGAGAAGCCTCGGCGGCGGCTGGGCCACCGAGCTGTTCCGGGTGGTGCTGCCGAACCTGCGCGGCGCCGTGCTGGGCGCCTGCGTGCTCACCCTGGCGCTGGTGCTCGGCGAGTTCGCGATGGCCAGCCTCCTGCTGTGGTCGACCTTCCCGACCTGGGTCGTGCAGGTCGCGGGCACCCAGGCCGGCGTGTCCGTCGCGGTGTCCGTGCTGTCCCTTTTCCTGACCTGGGCGCTGCTGATGCTGCTCATGTTCCTCGGCGACCGGCGTGGCCGGCGCTCGACGTTCCTTGGGGGTGTGCCCGGTGGGTGAGACCACCGCGACGGCGGACCAGGCGCCCGGCGCGGTCGCCGGTGACGACGGGCGGGCGGGCGCGCGAGCCGCCGACGAGGCCGGCGGCGGCACCGGCGGCGCGCTCGCCGTTCCCGCCGCCGGCGCCGTCGGGATCGAGCTGCGCGAGCTGCACCGCGCGTACGGCAGGGTCGCCGCGCTCGACGGGCTGTCACTGACGATCGCCCCCGGCGAGCTGGTGGCGCTGCTCGGGCCGAGCGGCTGCGGCAAGACGACGGCGCTGCGCGCGCTCGCCGGCTTCGAGCGCCCGGACTCCGGGCAGATCCTGGTCGGTGGCATCGACATCACCGGCGTCCCGGCGAACAAACGCGACATGGGAATGGTCTTTCAGGCCTACAGCCTGTTCCCGAACCTCACGGCGCTGGGCAACGTCGCCTTCGGCCTGCGGCTGCGCGGGCTGGCGGCGCGCCGCAGGCGGGCCCGCGCCGCCGAGCTGCTCGAGCTCGTCGGCCTCGCCGACCGGGCGGGCCAGTACCCGCACCAGCTCTCCGGGGGCCAGCAGCAACGGGTCGCGCTGGCGCGGGCGCTCGCGATCGAGCCGCGCGTGCTGCTGCTCGACGAGCCGCTGTCCGCGCTGGACGCCCAGGTGCGGGCGGCGCTGCGCGACGAGATCCGCTCGCTGCAGACCAGGCTCGGCATCACCACGCTGTTCGTGACGCACGACCAGGAGGAGGCGCTCTCGCTGGCCGACCGGGTCGGCGTGATGCGCGCCGGCCGGCTGGAGCAGATCGCGGCGCCGGAGGTCGTCTACGCCTGGCCGCGGACCGCGTTCGTCGCCGAGTTCGTCGGCACGGTCAACCGGCTGCCCGGCCGGCTCGACGCCGCGGGCACCGGTTCCGGCGGTGGGACGGTCGAGGTCATCGGCCAGCGGCTGCCCGTGCTGGAGGTCGGCTCCTCGGACCGGTCCCTCGGCCAGGACGTCGCCGTGCTGGTCCGGCCCGAGGCCGTCCTGCTGGCAGCCCTGGACCCCGCCGGGGGCCCCGAAGGCCAGCGGGACGGCGCCGCCGCCGCGCCGGGCGTGCCTGGCCGGGTCGTGCAGCGTTCGTTCCGCGGCGCCGTGACCCGAGTCCAGGTCGAGCTGCCCGGCATCGAACGGGCCGGTGTCGCCGGCACCGGCTCGGCCGAGCTCACCGCCGCCGCGGCGCCGGGCGGGCCCGGTGGAGCTGGCCGGTCGGGCCTGGTCGTCGCCGACGTCGCCACCGCCCAGGTGGGCGACCTGGCGGTGGGCGCCCAGGTCCTGGTGTCCCTCGCCGACCGCCCCGTGCTCGTGACCGCGCCGTAGGAGGGCCCCGCTGGCCTGGCCCGGTCAGCCGGCGAGGGTGTCGAGGACCTGCTGGCCGTACTTGTTGAGCTTGTTCTCGCCCACTCCGTTGATCGTGGCCAGGTCGGAAAGGGTGGCGGGTGAGCTGCTGGCGATCTCGCGCAGGGTCGCGTCGTGGAAGATGACGTAGGCGGGGACGCCCTGTTCCTTGGCCGTGGCGGCGCGCCAGGCGCGCAGCCGCTCGAACAGCGCGGTCGCCTCCGCCGACAGGTCGGCCGCGGCGACGGCGCGCTTCGCCTTGCCGTCGGCCGAGCCACTCCCCGACCGGGCGGCGGACCTGGCGGGGCGTTCCGGGTCGCGGCGCATCTGGACCCGGCGCGTCCCGCGCAGCACGTCGGCGCTGGTGTCGGTGAGGACGAGCGTGCCGTGCTCGCCCTCGACGGCCAGCAGCCCCCGCGCGAGCACCTGGCGCACGACGCCGCGCCACTGGGACTCGTTCAGCTCGGTGCCGACCCCGAACACCGTCAGCGTCTGGTGCTCGAACTGGGTCACCTTCTGCGTGGCGCGGCCGAGCAGGATGTCGACGAGGTGGCCCGCGCCGAACTTCTGCCGCCGCTCCCGGGCCAGCCGCAGCACGGCCGACAGCAGCTTCTGCGCGGCGACCGTCCCGTCCCAGGTCTCGGGCGGGGTGAGGCAGGTGTCGCAGTTGCCGCAGGGCGACGCCCCCTCCTGGCCGAAGTAGGCGAGCAGGCCGACGCGCCGGCACTCGACCGTCTCGCACAGCGCCAGCATCGCGTCGAGGTGGACGCTCTGGCGGCGCCGGTGTGCCGCGTCGCCGCCAGACGTGTCGATCATCTTGCGCAGCTGGACGACGTCGGACAGGCCGTAGGCGAGCCACGCGGTGGAGGCCAGCCCGTCCCGGCCGGCGCGGCCGGTCTCCTGGTAGTAGCCCTCCACCGACTTTGGCAGGTCCAGGTGGGCGACGAACCGGACGTCCGGCTTGTCGATACCCATGCCGAACGCGATCGTCGCGACCATGACCAGGCCGTCCTCGCGCAGGAAGCGGGACTGGTGCTCGGCGCGGACCTGGGCGTCCAGGCCGGCATGGTAGGGCAGGGCGGCGATCCCGTTCGAGACCAGGAAGTCGGCGGTCTGGTCGACGGAGGAGCGCGACAGGCAGTAGACGATGCCAGCGTCGCCGGCGTGCTCGGCGCGCAGCAGATCCAGCAGCTGCCGCTTCGGCTCCTTCTTCGGCACGATCCGGTAGGTGATGTTCGGCCGGTCGAAGTCGGCCACGAAGTGCCGGGCGTCGGCGAGCCCCAGCCGGTTGGTGATCTCGGTGTGGGTCGCCGGGGTCGCCGTCGCGGTCAGCGCGATCCGGGGGACCTCCGGCCAGCGCTCCCGCAGCGTGGACAGTTCCAGGTAGTCGGGCCGGAAGTCGTGGCCCCACTGGGCGACGCAGTGCGCCTCGTCGATCGCGAAGAGCGAGATCTTCCCCCGGTCGAGCAGGCTGGCCGTCGCCGGCAGCCGCAGCCGCTCCGGGGCCAGGTAGAGCAGGTCGAGCTCGCCGGCCAGGAACAGCGCCTCCACGGTCGCGCGCTGGCCGGGGTCCTGGGTCGAGTTGAGGAAGTCGGCCCGCACGCCGAGCGCGCGCAGGGCGTCGACCTGGTCCTGCATGAGCGCGATCAGCGGGGAGACGACGACTCCCGTGCCGGGGCGGACGAGCGCCGGTATCTGGTAACACAGGCTCTTGCCGCCGCCGGTGGGCATCAGCACGAGCGCGTCCCCGCCCCCGACGACGTGCTCGATGATCTCCCGCTGCCCGTCGCGGAACGACTCGTACCCGAACACCCGCCGCAACGCGTCGCGCGCCGCGCTCGCCGGTTCGTCCGCGTCGGAAGGAGGGCCGCCCGCCGACGAGGCGGGCGCGTCCGCGAGCTCGGTCAGGGAGATCTCCACGCCGTCACTGTAGGAGCCCCCTCCGACATCGTCGCCGGCGTGGTCCCGTCTGTGGACGCCGTGGGCGTGGTCCCGTCTGTGGACGCCGTGGGCGTGGTCCCGTCTGTGGACGCCGTGGCCGGCGGTGATCCGGCCGGCCCCGCCCCCCGGCCGACTCGCGCTGCCGCCCCGTACCCGGCAGCGAGCGACGGCACCGAGGCGGGGCCGGCGTCGACGGTGGGTGGCGCTGGAGTCGACGGGACCCGCGTGGTACTGATGTATCGGACCTATATCGTAATTTACATATTGCAAGTTTCGACCTGAGTATGCTGACGATGCTCGGACCGGTCAACTGGGTATGGGTCGTCCGCCGCGGGGAGTGGGAGGATCTCGTCATGGCGACGAACGCGGTCGTTGCGCGCCGACGGCTCGCGCAAGGGCTGCGGCGATACCGGCAACGAGCCGGCCTGACCATCGAGGACCTGGCCCGCCATCTGGAGTGCTCGGTCGCGAAGGTCAGCCGGATGGAGACCGGTATCTCCGGTATCCGGGTCCAGGACCTGACGGCGATCGTGAACTGGATCCAGGTGACCGACGCCGAGCGTCGAGACCTGGAAGAGCTCGTCCGGCGGGCCCGTGGCCGGGAATGGTGGCAGGAGTTCGGTGATCTCGTGCCGGCTGGAGCCGGCACCTTCTACGGCCTGGAGGACGGCGCGTCGACCATCCGGCTGCATGGCACCTCGCTGGTCCCCGGGCTGTTACAGACCCGTGGCTACGCTGGCGCGCTTCTCGGCTCGATGAACGGGACCGACCCCGACGTGCACGCGCGGCGGGTGGCGTTGCGGATGCGCCGTGGACGGGTGCTCGAGCGCTCCAGCCCACCACGGCTGACAGCGGTGCTGGACCAGGCGGTCCTGTACCGGGAGATCGGCGGCCCGGAGGTGATGGCCGACCAGTGGCGGCATCTTCTGGACCGCGCTGCCGGCGCCGGGGTGGTGGTCCGGGTCGTGCCGTTCGCCGCGCCGCCCCACCCGGCCGACGGGCTCACCTTCACGATCTTCGATTTCGATCACCCGGACCTCACGGCCGTTGTGTACGCCGAGCAGCTCAGCCGGAACACCTTCATCGAGGAACCCCGGGAGGTCGGGGTCTACGAGGCGGCACTGGCCAGGGCGGAAGGCGCCGCTCTCCCCGCCGACGAGTCCCTCGAGCTGATCGACGCGCGGCTGCGCGCGCTGGGGTGAGCGCGCCGCGGTGAGCGGCCGAGCTCGAACTCGCGGTTGTGCACCCCGAGCAGGAACGTCTCCCACTCCCGGGCGCTGAACCGCAGGACCGGTCCGTGCGGATCCTTCGAGTCGCGGACGGCGATCCCGCGTGGCCCGATCGCGACGTCCACGCAGGCGGTGTCGGCGCCGCAGAAGCTGCTGCGCCGCCAGGCCCCGGCGGGCGGCGTGCCCGCGCCCTCCCCGGCGCGGTCCTCGGAGCCGGAAAAGACGGCGATCTGGGCGGGCACGGTGTGTGGCTTCATCCAGGTACTCCTCTCGACCGAATGTCGCGAACGGAAAGCGGCCGCGGCGCCGCTTTCGACGGACGGTCGCCACGGACGACGGGTGGCGTCGGAGGCCACGTCGCCGGGCGAGGGGGGACGCGGGCCTCCCAGAGACCGGACGGTCGGCTCAGGGGAGGCCGGCGGGCGCGGCGCGGTGGCGCCCGGAGCTCCCAGGACCGCCCCGCCCCCCACGGGACGGCCCTGAGAGCCCCGACCTGCGCCACTGCCGGGACGCGGCACCGCTCGGCCATGTGAGGCCGGTGGGGTGCGCGGACGGCGGCTGGCCGCTACCCGAAGCAGACGGATGCCCGGCCGGGCTGGCGGCCGCCGAGGCGCGTGATGACGCGTAGCCGACCGCGGCGTGGCGGCGTGGGCGGCTCCGGGCGTGGCGGCGTGGCCGGCCGCGCGCTCGCGGCGTGGCCGGCTACGCGCTCGCGGCGCGGCCAGCCATGGGCATGGCGGGGCGGCTGCCGCCGCATGAGGGGTGTCTCGTCCAGGCGCCTCCAGGCGACGTGCCCGGAGGCTCGCGGCCGCCAGGCGCACCCGGCCGAGGAACGGCCGGCGCCGGCCTGGGAACAATGGGGATGTGTCCCAACCGCTGCGTGTGCCGGCCCTGTCCCTGGTCGTCCTGGTCGGCGTCGCCGGCAGCGGGAAGTCGACCTTCGCGGCCCGCCACTTCCGCCCGACCCAGGTCGTCTCGTCGGACGGCTGCCGGGCCCTGGTCGCCGACGACCCGCGTGACCAGTCCGCGACCGGGGCGGCGTTCGAGGTGGCCCATCTGGTCACCCGTCACCGCCTGGCGAACGGTCTGCTGACCGTCCTCGACGCGACCAGCGTCGAGCCGGCCGCGCGCCGGCCCCTGCTGGAGCTGGCCAGGGAGCATGACGTCCCGGCGGTCGCGATCGTGCTCGACCTGCCGGAGGAGCTCTGCGCCCGCCGGGCGGCCGAACGGCCGGACCGGGCCGTCGCCGCCGCGGTCGTCCACCGGCAGCACATGGAGCTGCGCGCCGGCCTGCACGGGCTGCGCGCCGAGGGCTTCGCGGCCGTTCACGTGCTGCGCACCGAGGCGGAGGCCGCGGGCACCGCCGTCGATCTTGTCGGGTCGCCGCTCGACCGGCGCGCGGAACAGGGACCGTTCGACATCGTCGGCGACGTGCACGGCTGCCTGGACGAGCTCGAGGAGCTGCTCGGGCGCCTCGGCTACGAGATCGCCCGCGACGGCGCCGGCCGGGCGGTCGGCGCCCACCACCCGACGGGGCGGCGCGCGGTGTTCGTCGGCGACCTCGTCGACCGCGGGCCGGACCCGGCCGGCGTGCTGCGCCTCGCGATGGGGATGGTGGCCGCCGGCGACGCGCTGGCGGTCGCCGGCAACCACGAGCACAAGCTGGTGCGGGCGCTGGGCCGGGCTGGCGCCGGCGTCGGGGCCGGCGGCCAGGCCAAGGTCGGCGGGAACCTGGCGCGCACGCTCGAGCTGCTCGGCGCGGAGCCCGCCGAGTTCCAGGCGGCGGCGTTCGACTTCTGCGCGGGGCTGGCGGGGCACCTGGTGCTCGACGGCGGCGCCCTCGTCGTCGCGCATGCCGGGTTGAAGGAGGCCTACCACGGCCGGGACTCGGACCGGGCGCTGGCGTTCGCGCTGTTCGGGGACACCACCGGCGAGCGGGACGAGTACGGGCTGCCGGTCCGGCTGCCGTGGGCCGAGCAGTACCGCGGCCGGGCGACGGTCGTCTACGGCCACACCCCGATGTTCGAGCACCGCTGGGTGAACAACACGCTGTGCGTCGACACCGGCTGCTGCTTCGGCGGCTCGTTGACGGCTCTGCGCTACCCGGAGCGCGAGCTGGTCAGTGTCCAGGCCCGGCGCGAGCACTACCCGCCTGTCCGCCCGCTGCGCCACGAGCCGGGCGTCGCGGCCTCGTAGCGGTCCTTCTCGCGGCCGCCCGCGCGCGACGCGGCCCGGGCCTCGTGAGGCCCGGGCCGTGCCTGACGGCGTCGGGTCGTGCTGACAGCGCCGCCTCCGCGCGCTTCCTGGTGTCTGTCGACTCCTGGTGTCTGTCGACTTCCCTTGGTGCCGTATCCAGCAACGTTCGCCCTGCCGCTGGCCACCCGTCCCACGGGTGGCCGGGCCCGCTGCGTCAGCCAGAACGCGAGCCAAAGACCGCGCTATCGCTGACTCTTCGCCGGCGCCGGCCCACGGCGCGGGCGAACCTTCGCTGATGTCTAGGGCGTGTCGTGAGGCCAGTCGCGATCGCGGTCGGCGTCCCGCGCGGAGCCGGGCCGCCGCGAGCCCGGTTCCTGGTCGCGGGCCGGCCACGGGCCTGCCGCGGTGCTCGAGCGATCGTTTCCGCCCGTCGCCGGCGCCCCGCGTTCCGTGCCGGCCCGGCCGGTGCCGGCTCGCTCCGCGCCGACCCGCTCGAAGCGCTGCTCGGCGCCGGCGGGGTATGGCCCGCCGAGCGGCATCCGCATGAGCCGAGCGGTCTCCTGGGCGATCCGCATCTCCGACTCCTGCGGCAGCGCTCGCTCCGCTGTCGACGTCCGGATCCCGAACTCGGGGCGCAGGACACGGTGGATGACCGCCGCCAGCAGCGCTCCGAGCAGTGGCGCGACGATGAACAACCACAGCTGGCCGAGGGCCCAGCCGCCGACGAACACCGCCGGCCCGAGGCTGCGCGCCGGGTTCACCGACGTGTTGTCGATCGGGATCGAGATGAGGTGGCAAACAGTCAACACGAGGCCGATCGCGAGCCCGGCGAAGCCGACCGGTGCCTCGATGTGGGTCGCTCCGAGGACGGTGAACACCAACAGGCCGGTGAGGACCAGCTCCGACAGGAACGCGCCGCCCAGCCCGAAGCCGATGGGCGAGTGTGTGCCGTAGCCGTTGGCACCCAGCCCCTGCACCCCGGCCGAATAGCCGAACGGCCCGGCGTCCGCGATCAGCCAGACCGTCGCGCTCGCCAGGATGGCGCCTACGCACTGGGCTATGACGTAGGCGACTGCGTCCTTTGACCGGATCTTGTTCGCGGCCCACAGCCCGACCGTCACCGCCGGGTTGACGTGGCACCCCGACACCGGGCCGATCACGTAGACGAGGACGAGCAGCATCAGGCCGAACGCGAGCGCGACGCCGAGCGTCCCCACGAAGTCCCCAGCCAGCACGATCGTCCCAACGCCGGCGAGGACCAGAAAGAAGGAGCCGATCCCCTCGGCCACGCACCGTTTGACCAGTGTTTGGTCTCTCTCGTCGGTTTCCGCCGCCGCGGCGCTTGCCATCACTTTCGTGGCCATCCGCGTCCCCCCTTCGAGCTCTCGTGGTCGAGGTCGCGGCACGCGTCCTGGACCCGATGTCGGGCGGCACAGCACGCCGCCGTCGCATCCGTCGGCGTCAGTACCCCGGCACGGCCGGACAACCGGTCGTGGGTACGGGGCGTGAGGGGGAATGCGCAGCGTCACGGCGGCGCGAGGACGCCGAGACGGGTCGGACCGGGGCGCGCCTGACCGCCGACCGCCGCGTCATTCACCCAACGTGACGGATTTCGCCGAGAGAACAGCATGACGTTCCCACCTGGAGAGATACCTATGCTCTAGACCAGATGGGGTTGTCCGCCGTCCGTTCCGGGCCGCGGGCCGGGGGCCCCGACCAACACGCCCGCGCCGACGGGCCGAGCAGGGAGAGCCGACCGTGACCAGTGTCCCGAGTGGGCCGGGTTCCTCCGGTCCCGTGAGCCCCAGGTTCACCTCCCACGCCGACGTCGCCACCGACAAGCCGGCCCGGTACGCCAAGCAGCTCGCCTCGCATCTGGGCCGCCACGCCCAGATCCGCGAGGAGGAGGACGGCGCCACCCGCATCGTCCTCGGGAACGGCGGCAGCTGTCTGCTGACCAGCGGCGACGGTGTGCTCACCCTCCTGGCGGAGGCGCCGACGAAGGTCGCCCTCGGCCAGGTCGAGGACGTGACCGGCCGTCATCTGGAGAGGTTCGGCACCCGCGCCGAGCTGGCCGTCCAGTGGCGGCGCGCTCCCGGTTCGGAGGACTCGGGCGGCGCACGCGCCCGCGCGGCGGGCCAGGCGGTGCTCGGACGGGCGCGCTCGGCCGCCGCGACCCGGCTCGGCCGGCTTCGCCAGGGGCACTGACCATGACCGGGCCCGCCTCCACCCCAGCCACCTCGGCCACGCCCGCCGAGCCGGCGGCGCGCGCGGGCAGCCGGCCGGCGATCCTCACGGTCGACGACGACCCGAGCGTGTCCCGCGCGGTCGCCCGTGACCTGCGCCGCCGGTTCGGCGAGCAGTGCCGGATCGTGCGCGCGGAGTCAGGGCAGCAGGCGCTCGACGCCCTGCGGGAGATGAAGCTGCGCGGCGACCACGTCGCGGTTCTGATCGCGGACTACCGGATGCCCCAGCTCGACGGCATCCAGTTCCTCGAGCAGGCGATGGACCTCTATCCCGGCGCCAAGCGGGTGCTGCTCACCGCCTATGCCGACACCGATGCCGCGATCAACGCCATCAATGTCGTGGATCTCGACCATTACCTGCTCAAGCCGTGGAACCCGCCGGAGGAGAAGCTCTATCCGGTGATCGATGGGCTGCTGGACGCCTGGAACCGTTCCGAGCACCGGCCGGTCCTGGAGACCAGGGTCATCGGCGACCGATGGTCCGCCCGGTCATACGACGTCCGCGAGTTCCTGGCCCGCAACCAGGTGCCCTACCGGTGGTATCTGGCCGAAGAGCCGGAGGGTCGGCGCCTGCTGGCCGCGGCGCTCGCGAACGGCGCGGCCCCCGCGTCGGACGGCGCGTCCCTCGCGTCGGACGGTGCCTCGGCCGAGGCGGTCGGCGTCGGGGTGCTTCCCGTGGTCGTCACCCCGGACGGGGCGGCGCTCGTCAACCCGACGGACGCCGAGATCGCCGCCGAGGTCGGGCTGAGCACCACCCCGGGCCAGGACTTCTATGACGTGATCATCATTGGGGGTGGCCCGGCAGGGCTCGGCTCCGCGGTGTACGCCGCCTCGGAGGGGCTGCGCACCGTGCTGATCGAGCGCACCGCCACCGGCGGGCAGGCCGGCGCCAGCTCGCGCATCGAGAACTACCTGGGCTTCCCGGACGGCGTGTCCGGGTCGCAGCTCACCGACCGGGCCCGCCGCCAGGCGGTCAAGTTCTCCGCCGAGGTGATCACGGCCAGGGAGATCGTCGAGCTGCGGGCCGACGGCGGCGCCCGCACCGTCCGGTTCGCCGACGGCGGGGAACTGTCGGCGCACACCGTGGTGCTGGCCACCGGCGTCTCCTACCGCCAGCTGCCGGCGCCGGGTCTCGAGCCGCTGACCGGGCGCGGGGTGTTCTACGGCTCGGCGCTCACCGAGGCCGCGGGCTGCGCCGGGGAGGACATCTACATCGTCGGCGGGGCGAACTCGGCGGGGCAGGCGGCGGTCTACCTGTCCCGGCACGCCCGGTCGGTCACGATGCTGATCCGCGGCCCGTCCCTGACGGCGTCGATGTCGCACTACCTGATCCAGCAGATCGCCGCGATCCCGAACATCACCGTCCGGCCGTGCACCGAGGTGATCGCGGGGGAGGGCGACGATCACCTGCACAGCCTGATCCTGCGGGACAACGCCGTAGGTACGACGGAGACGGTGCCGGCCAGCCGGCTGTTCGTCTTCATCGGCGCCGAGCCGCGCACCGACTGGCTCGACGGTGTCGTCGAGCGGGACGCCCACGGCTTCGTGGTCGCCGGCCCTGACCTCGTGGTTGATGGCCGCCGGCCGCGTGGGTGGACACTTGACCGGGATCCCTACCACCTGGAGACCAGCCTGCCGGGGGTGTTCGTGGCCGGAGACGCGCGGTCGGAGTCGGTGAAGCGGGTCGCCTCGGCGGTCGGCGAGGGCGCGATGGCCATCGCGCTCGTCCACAGGTTCCTCGCATGAGCGGGGGAAGCGCGGGCGCGGCGTCCCAGGGCGCGCCGATGCCCCAGGGCACGTCATCGGTCGCCGAGGGGCTGCCGTGCGACATCGACGAGCTGCGGACGCTGTTCCTGTTCGAGAAGCTCAGCGACAGCCAGCTCGCCTGGCTGTGCGAGCGGGGCCGGGTCATCGAGGCCGAGCCGGGGATGGTGATCGTCGAGGGCGAGCCGGCGAAGCTGTTCCTCGTCCTGCTCTCCGGCGAGGTCGCGGTGATCAAGCGGGTCCAGGGCGTCGACGTCGAGATCAGCCGGACCGGTCACCGGGGCGTCTACGGCGGCGCCTGGAACGCCTACCTGGGCGAGCGGGTCCCGCAGACCTACCCGCAGTCGCTGCGGGCGCTGCGGCCGTCACGGTTCTTCGTGCTCGACGCCGACCAGTTCTCGTTCCTCATGCGCGACTGGTTCCCGATGGCGGTGCATCTGCTGGAGGGCCTGTTCTTCGGGCTGCGCAACCTCCAGGAGACCGTCGGGCAGCGCGAACGGCTGCTCGCCCTCGGCGCGCTGTCGGCGGGCCTGACGCACGAGCTGAACAACCCCGCGGCGGCGGCGGTGCGGGCGACGGCTGGCCTGCGCGAGCGGGTCGCCGGGATGCGGCACAAGCTCGGCCTCATCGCTGGTGGCGCGTACGACAAGGGGGCGCTGACCACGCTGATCCGCCTCCAGGAGGAGGCGGCCGAACGGGTCGCCAAGGCGCCGACGTTGTCCCCGCTGGAGACGAGCGACCGCGAGGACGAACTGAGCGACTGGTTCGACGACCACGGCATCGAGTCCGGCTGGGACGTCGCGCCGGTGTTCGTTCAGGCGGGGCTAGGCGTCGGCTGGCTCGACCAGGTCGCCGAGCTGGTCGGCGACGAGAACCTGCCCAGCGCCGTGCGCTGGCTCGGCTACACCGTCGAGACCGAGCTGCTCATGAACGAGATCGAGGACTCGACGACCCGGGTGTCCACGCTCGTCGGCGCGGCCAAGCAGTACTCCCAGCTCGACCGCGCCCCGTTCCAGACTGTCGACATTCACGACCTGCTGAAGAGCACCCTCGTCATGCTCGGCCGCAAGATCGGCGACGGTGTACGGGTCGTGAAGGACTTCGACCGGTCGCTCGCGCCGATCGCGGTCTACGCCGCCGAGCTGAACCAGGTCTGGACGAACCTGATCGACAACGCGGTCTCCGCGATGGGCGGCACCGGCACGCTGACCATCCGCACCTGGGGCGACGACGAGGCCGTCACGGTCGAGATCGGCGACACCGGTCCCGGCATCCCGGCGGAGATCGTCGGCCGCATCTTCGAGCCGTTCTTCACCACCAAACCTGTCGGTGAGGGCACCGGCCTCGGCCTGGACATCTCCTGGCGCATCGTCGTCAACAAGCACCACGGCGACCTGCGGGTCGTCAGCTCCACCCCGGGCGACACCCGCTTCCAGGTCCGCCTCCCGCGCACCCCACCGGCGGACACGACCGACGCCGCTCTGCCCGCCGACACCACGCTGCCCGCCGACGCGGCCCCGGCCTGACCGGCCCGCGTCGGCGGCGCGCGGGCGAGATCAGGACGCGCGGGTGAGCAGGACGACGGGGATGTCGCGGTCGGTGCGCTTCTGGTAGTCGGCGTACGGGGGCCAGACCTCGACCATCCTGGGCCAGAGGCGGGCCTTCTCGTCCGGCGTCGCGACGCGGGCGGTGGCCTCGAAGACGTCCGCGCCGACCTGGACGGTGACGGCCGGGTCGGCGGTCAGGTTGAGGTACCAGAGCGGGTGCTTCGGGGCGCCGCCGACGGACGCGACGATCACGTAGTCGCCGCCGTCCTGGCCGTAGATCAGCGCGGTGCGCCTGGGCTGGCCCGAGCGGCGCCCGGTCGTGGTGAGCAGCAGCGTCGGGACGCCCTCGCTGAGCTCGCCGTTGGGGCCGTACCAGAGGTGCCCGTTCTCGCCGCCGCTGTCGAGATAGCGCTGGGTGTGGTCGGCCACCCAGTTGGTCGGGCTCAGAGACGGTGCCGTTGACTTGGCCATGCGGCCATCCTGCCCCGCGGTCGGAGACCGTGCCGCGTCGCGCCCGTCACGCCGCCCCGTCACGCCGCCCGGTCCGGCGGGCCGGCCGGCCCGGCGGCCCGGCGGCCCGGCGAGGCCAGACGCCCAGCGGGCCGGTGGGCCGTCGTCTCGTCGGCCGCACCCGGTCATGGCTTGTGGTGTGTTCGGTCCATGATCCCAGGGCCTGTGGCGGCGAAAACGCTCTCTTCGGGCGCCAGAACCTATGGCCCGATCCCAGGACCCCGATCCCAGGACATGGTGACGACGCCGAACTGGGTGGCAGCACGCTGTGGATCATGAAGCCGGCTGGGGCGGAAGCTCGCCTGGGCGCCGTCGCGAGGCGGTGAGGCGGAGCCGCCGCGAGGTGGTGAGCCGCCGGACGGCGCACCGGTCGGTGCCTGGCCGGGCGCGCCGGCGGGGTCAGCCGCGGGCGGCGTCGGCGAGCAGGTCGGCCACGGCGTCGAGGTCGTCGTCGGGGATGAGGCCGACGGTGACCCGCAGGTGGGCGGCGCCGAGCGGCGCGGCCTCGAACGGGGTGCCCGGGGCGGCGCCCACGCCGCGCGCGGCGAGTGACACGAGCGCGACCTGCTCGTCGGCGACCTGGATCCACAGGTTGATGCCGTCGCCGGCCTGCGCGCGCACGCCGCGGGCCGCGAGCGCCGCGGTCAGCCGCTCGCGGCGGCGGGCGTAGGTGGCGCGCGCCGCCGCGAGCGCGTGCTCGGTGTCGTCGTCGTCGAGCAGCTCGGCGAGCACGGCCTGCAGCAGTCGGCTCGACCAGCCCGGGCCGAGGAGGCGGCGGCTGGCCAGCGCGCCGATCACCGACTCCACCCCACCGACCGCCGCGAGCCGCAGGTCGGGGCCGTGGCTCTTGGAGAAGCCGCGGATGTGCACGGTCGCCTCCGGCAGGAACGCCCCGACGCTCACCGGCGGCGCCGTGGCCACGTCGCCGGCGTGGTCGTCCTCGATGACGACGACGCCGCGCCCGGCGAGCAGCCCGGCGAGCCGCTCGGCGCGGGCGGCCGTCATGCTGACCCCGGTCGGGTTCTGCGCGCGTGGCTGCAGGTAGAGCGCCACCGGGCCGCCGGGCGCGCCGGCCGGGCCGGCGGCCTCCAGCGCGGCGCGCAGCGCGTCCGGGCGGATTCCCTCGTCGTCGAGCCCGAGGGGCACGACCTCGGCGCCGACGACCTCCAGCAGGTCCAGCAGGGGCGGGAAGCACGGGTTCTCGACCAGCACCCGGCCGCCGAACCCGACGAGGACCCCGGTCACCCGGTCGAGCGCGTCCATGGCGCCGTCGACCACGGTCAGCGCGGCCGGCGGGAACGGCCAGCGCGCGCGCAGCGCCTTCTCCAGCGCGGGCAGCACCGGGTCGTCGAGGTAGCTCGCGGTCAGGCTGCCGGCGGCGGCGACCCGGGCCAGCACCGGGGCGATGTCGGGAAGCAGCGCCGCATCCGGGGTGCCGGTGGAGTAGTCGTGTGGGAGCCGGCCGGGGCTGCGGGTGATCCGGCGGTAGCGGCGCGGGTCGGCGCTGGCCGGCGGGCCGGCCAGCACGAACGTTCCGGCGCGTCCACGGGGCGAGATCACGCCGGCGCGGGCCAGGGTGCGCCAGGCCTGGCTGACGGTGGTCGGGCTGATGCCGAGCTCGGTGGCGAGCTCGCGCACGGTCGGCAGCCGGGTGCCGGCCGGCAGCGTGCCCGCGGAGACCAGCCGGCTGACGGAGCCCGCGATGCCGCGCGCGGAGCGGTCGTCGACCGCCGAGACGATCATGTCGATCACGCGGCGGCCCCTCCCTCCCGCAACCTCGCCTGTAACAAGAAGAAACAAAGTGAGAATTGTCCGGACCCGAGTGTGACAGTAGTCTGCGGACACGCCAAACCGGCCCGATCCGGCCCCGCCGGCCGGAATCCGCCGATTCGCCGGGCCGGCCGGCCCGGCGTCGGGTCTGGCGGTTTGCGGGCTGGCGTGGCGGCGGGGTTCGGTGGTCGGTAGTCGCGGCAGGGCCACGACCTGGCCGCCGGATGCCGGGGCGACCGCCCCGGCGGGTGGCCCGGCGCGGGAAGGAGAGCGAACGGCGATGAGCAGGGTGATCCGCGCGGCGCTCGTCCAGGCGAGGTGGACGGGCGACAAGGAATCCATGATCAAGGCGCATGAGGAGTACGCGCGGTCGGCCGCGGCCCAGGGCGCGAAGGTCATGTGTTTCCAGGAGCTGTTCTACGGCCCGTACTTCTGCCAGGTGCAGGACCCGGAGTACTACGCGTACGCGGAGTCGGTGCCCGGCCCGACTGTCGAGCGGTTCCAGGCGCTCGCGGCCGAGCTGGGCATGGTGCTGGTGCTGCCGGTCTACGAGCAGGAGCAGCCGGGCGTCCTCTACAACACGGCCGCGGTCGTCGACGCGGACGGGACGTACCTCGGCAAGTACCGCAAGACCCACATCCCGCACGTGAAGGGCTTCTGGGAGAAGTTCTACTTCCGGCCCGGGAACCTGGGCTACCCGGTGTTCGACACCGCGGTCGGCCGAGTGGGTGTCTACATCTGCTACGACCGGCACTTCCCGGAGGGCTGGCGGGCGCTCGGGCTGAACGGCGCCGAACTGGTCTTCAACCCGTCGGCGACGTCGCGTGGGCTGTCGAACTACCTGTGGAAGCTGGAGCAGCCGGCCGCCGCCGTCGCGAACGAGTACTACATCGGCGCGATCAACCGCGTGGGCATCGAGGACCTCGGCGACGACGACTTCTACGGCACGAGCTACTTCGTCGACCCGGAGGGCAAGTTCGTAGACGGGACGGGCGACGCGCACGAGCCCGAGCTGATGGTCCGCGACCTGGACATGGACCTGCTGACCGAGGTCCGCAACCGCTGGGCGTTCTACCGCGACCGCCGCCCCGACCAGTACGCCGACCTGACCAGGCCCTGACGGTTCGTCCCCCCGCCCCGACTCTCCTTGACCCCGCGACGTCAAAAGATCTCGTCACCGCGCTGGCGCGGAGGCCGGCCCCCGAGCGAAGCGAGGTGGCCCCCACAGGGAGTGACCCAAACGGGACGGCCGATCGCAAGGCAGCCGAGCTGGCGCGGAGGCGCGCCTCCGCGGAGGCCTCCCTACGAGCGAAGCGAAGTGGTCGGGCCGCAGCGGAGGTCGCCGGAGCGCACGTGAGCGGAGGAGGACGGCGCGCGGAGGTCCCTTGGGAGCGAAGCGAGCAAGGGGCCGGAGCGCGCCGCCCGGACGGAGCGAACCAGCAAAGAGGAGCCTCGATGAAGACGCTGATCACCGGTGGGACCGTCGTTGGCCCGCTCGGCGCCACGCCTACGGACGTGCTCGTCGACGGGGAGACGATCGCCGCGCTGTACGCCCCGGGTGTGGCGTCCGCGAGCGGGGTGGTCGCGGACAAGGTGCTCGACGCGACCGGGAAGTACGTGATCCCGGGCGGGGTGGACGTGCATACCCACATGCAGCTGCCCTTCGGCGGCACGTTCGCCTCGGACACCTTCGAGACGGGCACGATCGCGGCGGCCTGGGGCGGCACCACCACGATCATCGACTTCGCGGTGCAGCGGGCCGGTGAGGTCGTCCAGGACGGTCTGGCCGCCTGGCACGCCAAGGCGGACGGGAACTGCGCCATCGACTACGGCTTCCACATGATCGTGGGCGGCGTGGACGACGACGCGCTGAAGGCGATGGACTACCTCGTCGAGCATGAGGGGATCACCAGCTTCAAGCTGTTCATGGCGTACCCGGGCGTCTTCTACAGCGACGACGGCCAGATCCTGCGGGCGATGCAGAAGGCGTCCGACAACGGCGCGCTGATCATGATGCACGCGGAGAACGGCATCGCGATCGATGTGCTCGCCGCGCAGGCGCTCGCCAGGGGCCAGACGGACCCGGTCTACCACGGCGTCACCCGGCCGTCGGCGCTCGAGGGCGAGGCGACCCACCGGGCGACCGTGCTCGCCCAGGTCGCCGGCAACACGCCGCTGTACTTCGTGCACATGTCCGCGTCCGAGGCGCTGGGCGTCGTGTCGGCGGCCCGGTCCGCTGGGCGCAACGTGTTCGCGGAGACCTGCCCGCAGTACCTCTACCTGACCCTGGAGGACCAGCTCGGCGCGCCCGGGTTCGAGGGCGCGAAGTGGGTGGCGTCGCCGCCGCTGCGCCCGCGCGACGAGCCGCACCGCGACGACCTGTGGCGGGGGCTGCGCACCGACGACCTGGCGGTCGTCTCCACCGACCACTGCCCCTTCTGCTTCAAGGACCAGAAGGAGCTCGGCCGCGGCGACTTCACGAAGATCCCGAACGGGATCGGCACGGTCGAGCACCGGGTGGACCTCGTCTACCAGGGCGTCGCCTCGGGCAGGCTGTCGCTTCAGCGCTGGGTCGAGACCGTCTCGACGACGCCCGCGCGGATGTTCGGCCTTTACCCGCGCAAGGGCATCGTCGCGCCCGGCTCGGACGCGGACATCGTGATCTATGACCCGAACGCGACCACGACGATCGGAGTCGCCACCCACCACATGAACCTGGACCATTCCGCCTGGGAGGGCTTCGAGATCGCCGGGAAGGTCGACACGGTGCTCTCTCGCGGGACTGTCGTCGTCGCCGACGGCGCCTTCCACGGCCGCGCCGGCCACGGGCAGTACCTGCGCCGCGGCCTGACCCAGTACCTGCGCTGACCCATCGCCCCTCGTCGATCCCGCTCACCGCCCGCCACCGGCCCGTCGCCGTGCCCCGTCCATACGCCGCCCGCGCCTCGCCCGTGGCGGCCCGCGGCGGGGTGGCCCGGGACACAACCTGTGCGCGGAGGCGACCGAGGAGATACGAAAGGTACTAAGTAAGCGCTCAGTTCGGGCAGCGAGCGCTGGCCAGGGCGGGCGCATTTCGACAGGGGAGAGGGTGCCATGCGGGACATCGGGCACTGGATCGACGGCAAGGCAGTGGCGGGCAGCTCCGGCCGCTTCGGGCCGGTGTGGAACCCGGCGACCGGCGAGCAGGCCGCGCAGGTCGCCCTGGCCAGCGTCGAGGAGGTCAACGCGGTCGTCGCCACCGCCAAGGCGGCGTTCCCGGCCTGGCGGGCGACCGGGCTCGGGCGCCGCGCCGAGGTGCTGTTCCGGTTCCGCGAGCTGCTGGACGCGAACCGCAAGGAGATCGCGGCGCTCGTCACCGCCGAGCACGGCAAGACCATCGACGACGCGCTCGGCGAGGTCGCCCGCGGCCTGGAGAACGTCGAGTTCGCCTGCGGCGCGCCGCACCACCTGCGCGGCGGCTTCTCCGAGCAGGTGTCCACCGGTGTCGACGTGACCGAGATCCGCCAGCCGCTGGGCGTCGTCGCCGGCATCACGCCGTTCAACTTCCCGGCGATGGTCCCGCTGTGGATGCTGGCCAACGCGCTCGCCTGCGGGAACGCGTTCATCCTCAAGCCGAGCGAGAAGGACCCGTCGGCCTCGCTGCTGCTGGCCGAGCTGCTGACGCGGGCGGGCCTGCCCGACGGCGTGTTCAACGTCGTCCACGGCGACAAGGTCGCCGTCGACACGATCCTCACCCACCCGGACATCGCCGCCGTCAGCTTCGTCGGCTCGACCCCGATCGCGCGCTACGTCTACGAGACCGGCACGGCGGCGGGCAAGCGGGTGCAGGCGCTCGGCGGCGCCAAGAACCACATGGTCGTGCTGCCGGACGCGGACGTCGCGGCCGCGGCCGACGCCGCCGTGTCGGCTGGCTATGGCTCGGCGGGCGAGCGCTGCATGGCGATCTCGGTGGTGGCGGCGGTCGGCGACGTCGCCGAGCCGCTGATCGAGGCGATCGCCGAGCGGGTGCGCAAGATCAAGGTCGGCGCGGGCGCCGACCCGGACAGCGAGATGGGCCCGCTGATCAGCCGTGAGCACCGCGACAAGGTCGCCGGCTACCTGGACGCGGCCACGGCCGACGGCGCCACCGTCGTCATCGACGGCCGCGAGGACCCGGTGACCGCCGGCCCGGGCTTCTTCCTCGGGCTGAGCCTCGTCGACAACGTGCCGACGACGAGCGCCGCCTACACCGACGAGATCTTCGGCCCGGTGCTGGCGGTCGTCCGCTGCGAGACCTACGCCGACGCGGTCAGGCTGATCGAGGAGAGCCCGTACGGCAACGGTGTGGCGATCTTCACCCGGGACGGCGGCGCGGCGCGGCGGTTCGCGTTCGAGATCGGAGTCGGCATGGTCGGCGTCAACGTGCCGATCCCGGTTCCGGTCGCCTACTACAGCTTCGGCGGCTGGAAGGCATCGCTGTTCGGTGACCTGCACATGTACGGCCCGGAAGGGATCAAGTTCTACACGAGGACCAAGGTCGTCACCACCCGCTGGCCGGACCCGGCGAGCAGCTCGGTGAACCTGGGCTTCCCGCAGACCAGGTAACCCACGGAACACGGCCATCGCTCTGGGCCGGGCGGGCGCCCAGGTGTCCTCGCCCGGTTCAGGGCGGCGGCCGGGACAGCGAGATGAAGATCGAACATCGGCGGCGGGACCCGGGCTCCGGGCCCCGGGACGGCTAGGAGAGGGAGTAAGCCTGATGGAAATCGGCGTCGTGCTGCAGACGAACCCGCCGGCCTCCCGGGTGGTGGAGCTGGCCCGCCAGGCCGAGACGCTCGGCTTCTCGCATGTCTGGACGTTCGACTCCCACCTGCTGTGGGAGGAGCCGTTCGTCATCTACAGCCAGATCCTGGCCGCCACCCGCAAGGTGGTCGTCGGCCCGATGGTGACGAACCCGGCGACCCGGGACTGGACGGTGACCGCCTCGCTGTTCGCCACCCTCAACGAGATGTTCGGCAACCGGACGATCTGTGGCATCGGCCGCGGTGACTCCGCCGTCCGGGTGCTCAACGGCAAGCCGACCACCCTCGCGACCCTGCGGGAATGCGTCGAGGTCGTCCGTGAGCTGGCCAACGGCCGCGAGGCCGAGGTCAACGGCACCAGGCTGCGCTTCCCGTGGGGCACCGAAAGCCGGCTCGACATCTGGATCGCGGGCTACGGCCCCAAGGCGCTCGCGCTCACCGGCGAGGTCGGCGACGGCTTCATCCTGCAGCTCGCCGACCCGGACATCGCCGCGTGGACGATCGACGCGGTACGGGCCGCGGCCGCCGCCGCGGGCCGTGACCCGGCGTCGGTGAAGATCTGCGTCGCCGCTCCCGCCTACATCGGCGGCGACGACGAGGCGTCGCTGGCCCACCAGCGCGAGCAGTGCCGCTGGTTCGGCGGCATGGTCGGCAACCACGTCGCCGACCTCGTGGCCCGCTACGGGGGCGAGGGCTCCGCCATCCCGCAGGCCCTGACCGACTACATCAAGGGCCGGACCGGCTACGACTACAACGAGCACGGACGGGCTGGCAACACCCACACCACGTTCGTCCCGGACGAGATCGTCGACCGGTTCTGCCTGCTCGGTTCGCCCGAGGCGCATGTGCGCCGGCTGACGGAGCTCGCCGCGCTCGGCGTCGACCAGTTCGCGATCTACCTGCAGCACGACAACAAGCTCGGCACCCTGGAGGCCTACGGCGAGCGGGTGATCCCGGCGATCGCCGCGCACGTCCAGGCGAAGTCGCCGGCGGAGCCCGACCAGGCATGATGACCACGGCGTCACCACCCACGGCGTCCCCGCCCGCCGAGCCGCGGACGCGGGTGTCCCGGTCGCGCCCGCCCGGCTGGCGGGGCGGTGAACGGCTGCGCCGCGGCCTGCTCGCCGTCACGGCCGTCCTCGTGCTCTGCGCGCTGTGGGAGCTTTACAAGGCCATCGGGCCGGCGACGGGCGGCCGGCTGCTCGGCGTCCCGGTGCTGCCACGCGCGAACGACATCGCGATGCCGCACACCTGGGCGATCCTCGACGAGCTTGGCAAACAGGAGGTGCGGACAGCCGGCAGCGACACCGTCGGCGCCTCCGTCCTCAAGGCGATGTGGTTCACCATCAAGATCTCGCTGGTGGGCCTGGTCACCGGAATCGTCGTCGGCGTGCTGCTGGCGGTCGCCATGGCCCGGCTGAAGATCGTCGAGCGCGGCCTGCTGCCGTACGTCGTCATCAGCCAGACCGTGCCGCTGATCGCGCTTGCCCCGCTGGTCGCTGGCTGGGGTGGAAAGCTGCACCTCGGTGGCCTGGAATGGCAACGCTGGATGTCGGTCTCGCTGATCGCCGCGTACCTCGCGTTCTTCCCGGTGGCGGTCGGCATGCTGCGCGGCCTGCAGTCGCCGGGGGCGAACGCCCTTGAGCTGATGCGCAGCTACGCCGCCTCCTGGTGGCAGACCTTCCTGCGGCTGCGGCTGCCGACCTCGGTGCCGTTCCTGCTGCCCGCGCTGCGCCTCGCCGCCGCCTCGGCGGTGATCGGCGCGATCGTCGCCGAGATCTCCACCGGCACCCGCGGTGGCATCGGTCGCCTCATCGTCGACTACTCCCAGTCCGCCAGCAGCAACTCAAGCCGGCTCTATGACGCGGTGCTCGGCGCGGCCGTCGTCGGGCTGATCTTCGCGGGCCTGGTCTCGCTCCTCGAGGTGGCGCTGACCTGGCGCCGCGGCCGCGGCGCGGCGCCAGGCGGCACGACACAGAAGGCGGGCTCATGACGTCGACCACACCGCCACCGGTGCCGGCCCTCTCGCCCACGGCGGCCGGGCCAGCGGGCGCGCCGCCGGCGGTCGAGGTGCCGGCGGTCGAGGTGCGCGGGGTCGACCAGGTCTTCCCGGTCGCCGGCGGTGGGCAGACGGTGGCGCTGTCCGGCATCGACCTGACCGTCGCGCCCGGCGAGTTCGTCTCGCTGATCGGCCCGTCCGGCTGCGGCAAGTCCACGCTGCTGCGCGTGGTCGGCGACCTGCTCACGCCGACCCGCGGCGAGGTCCGGGTCTTCGGGCAGGAGGCAGGTGAGGCGCGCCGCGCCCAGACGTACGGCATCGCCTTCCAGCAGGCCGGGCTGCTCGAGTGGCGCACGGTCGCCGGCAACATCGAGCTGCCGCTGCAGGTCCACGGCGTGAAGAAGAAGGAGCGCCGTGAGCGGGCCCGCGAACTGCTCGAACTGGTCGGCCTCGCCGACTTCGCCGGCCACTGGCCGGCGCAGTTGTCCGGCGGGATGCAGCAGCGGGTGGCGATCGCCCGGGCGCTCGCGGAGCGTCCCCGGCTGCTGCTGCTCGACGAGCCGTTCGGCGCGCTCGACGAGATGACCCGGGAGCGGATGCAGGCCGAGCTGGCCCGGATCCGGCACGAGACGGGGACGACCGTCATCCTGGTCACCCACTCGATCCCCGAGGCGGTGTTCCTGTCCGACCGGGTCGCGGTGATGTCGCCCCGGCCGGGCCGGATCACCCAGCTCATCGAGGTGGACCTGCCCGGTCGCCTCGGCCCTCCCGGGGAGTCGGGCGACGCGCCCAGCACTGACGACGCGCCCAGCGCTGACGATGTCCGTGAGCAGGCCGCCTTCTTCGCCGCGGTCACGGCCGTGCGCGAGGCGCTGCGCGCCGGGGGCCCGACGTGAGCGCGCCGGCCGGGCGGCAGGGCGGCCGCGGTGGACAGGTGACGGCGGTCGTCGCGCCGATCGTTCTCGGTGCCGCCGTCGTCGGGCTGTGGGAACTGTTCGTCAAGGCGAACGACATCAAGCCGTATCTGCTCCCGGCGCCGTCGGCGATTTGGGCGCAGTTCCGCCGCAGCTTCGACCTGATTCTGGACGCCGCCTGGGTGACGGGCCTGAACGCGTTGGTCGGCCTGCTGGTGGGCCTGGTCCTCGGCCTCCTGGCGGCGCTGGTCGCGGCCCGCTCGCGCATCGCCGACGGGATGCTCGGCCCGATCGCGGCCGCGATGAACGCGATCCCGATCATTGCGCTGGCGCCTCTGCTGAACACGATGTTCTCGGCGACATCGTCGGTGCCGCGCCGGATGGTCGTCGCGATTGTGGTGTTCTTCCCGGTGTTTGTGAACACGGCGCGCGGGCTACGACAGGTCTCCCCGGTGCAACGGGAGCTGATGCGCTCGCTCAACGCCGGACCGGGGGCCTTCGCCCGGATGGTGCAGCTGCCCGGCGCGCTGCCCTACTTCTTCACCGGGTTCCGGCTGGCATCGTCGCTGGCCATCATCGCGGCCGTCGTCGCCGAGTACTTCGGCGGCCGGCAGAACGGGCTGGGCTCGCGAATCGCCTCGGCGGCGGCGAGCTCCGGCTACCCCAGGGCATGGGCCTTCGTCATAGCGGCCTGCCTGATCGGAATTCTGGTGTACCTCGTCGCGGGTCTGCTGGAGTGGCTCGCCACCCCGTGGCGGCGCGCCGGCTCCGCCGCTGGCCGTCGGCGCCGGCCGCCCGCGGTTCCCGCGCTGGCCGCGGCACCCGCGACGGCACCGGCGATGGCGATGGCACCGGCGACGGGTGTGGCACCGGCGACGGACGACGCGAGCGCGCCGTGGACGGCGTCACGCGATGGCTAACGGCTGAGGGACCGGCCGCGGCGAGAGCGCGGGCCGCGCGGAACCAGCACAGGCGATGCGGCGGGGCAGGCGGTGAACCGGGCCGCACCGCGGGCGACGAGGCCCGCGACCATCCGGTTCACCGGCGGGCGACGTGGCCCGGGGGACGCGAGGCGAGGCGCGGGCGGCGTGGCCCGCTGACAACAACTCGGACCGGGATGGGCCGGTAACAGACGCGGCCGCGCGACGTGGCCGCGCGACGTGACCATGGCCTCTGCCCAGTCCCGGCCAGGCACGTGGGCAACGGAGGGGTACATGAAACGACGGCTGGCGGGCGGGCTCGCCGCGGTGCTGGCGGGCACACTGGTGCTCGCGGCCTGTGGCGACGACGACACGACGGGCGAAGGTGGGGGCGGCGCCGCGGCGCTCACCCCGGTCAAGCTGCAGTTGCAGTGGGCCTATCAGGCGCAGTTCGCGGGCTACATCGCCGCGCGGGACAAGGGCTTCTTCGAGGAGGAGGGCCTCGACGTCGAGCTTCTCGAAGCCGCGGTCGACACGCCTCCGCACCAGGTGCTCGCCGACGGCGGCGCCGACTTCGCGATCGCCTGGGTGCCGAAGGCGCTGCAGATCCGCGAGTCGGGCGCGGAGATCACGAACATCGCGCAGATCTTCCAGCGGTCCGGCACGCTGCAGGTCAGCTTCAAGGACAAGGGGATCAACGCCCCGGCCGACCTCGCGGGCAAGAAGGTCGGTAACTGGGGCTTCGGCAACGAGTACGAGCTGTTCGCGGCGATGACCGAGGCGGGGATCGACCCGTCCAGCGGCGTCACGTTGGTGCAGCAGGACTTCAACATGAACGCGTTGCTGTCCGGTGACATCGATGCCGCCCAGGCGATGAGCTACAACGAGTACGCCCAGGTACTGGAGGCGGAGAACCCGGCGACCGGCGAGCTCTACAAGCCGGAGGACTTCACCGTCCTGGACTGGGACGAGGTCGGCACGGCGATGCTCCAGGACTCCATCTGGGCGGACACCGAGAAGTTGGAAGACCCCGCGTACCAGGACACGGCAACCAAGATTATCAAGGCCTCGATCAAGGGCTGGGTGTACTGCCGCGACAACCCGGAGGAATGCCGGGACCTGGTCGTCGCCGCCGGTTCCAAGCTCGGCGCGAGCCACCAGCTCTGGCAGATGAACGAGGTCAACCAGCTGATCTGGCCCTCGCCGGACGGCATCGGAACGCTCGACGAGGCGGCCTGGAAGCAGACCGTCGAGATCGCCAAGGCCACCAAGAACGCGGACGGCGACACCGTGCTGACGAAGGACCCCGAGGGTCTCGCCTACACGACCGACTACGTCACCAAGGCGCTCGAGGAACTCAGGGGCGAGGGCGTCGACGTGACCGGCACCAACTACAAGCCGATCACCGTCACCCTTGAGCCGGGTGGCGTCTGACCCAGGCCGTGGCCCGTTGAAAGTGGCCTGACGGCCTGACCGATCCGGCTGGCCCGTCGCGCGGCGCGTCTTCCCACCCGCGTCGCGCGACGGGCCTGTCCGGGGCAGGCCTGGATACGGTGGGAAACCCTGGCGGCGAGGAGGCAGCGAGTCTCATGGGGACGAACAGCACGGCGTACGACGACGACCGCAGGCATGTTTTCCACTCGTGGTCGGCGCAGGCGACGCTCGCCCCGCTGGTGGTCAACCGGGCTGAGGGCAGCCACTTCTGGGACTCCAGCGGCAAGCGCTACCTGGATTTCTCCTCGCAGCTGGTGAACGCCAACATCGGTCACCAGCACCCCCGGGTCGTCGAGGCGATCATCGAGCAGGCCCGCAAGCTCACCACGATCGCCCCGTTCCATGCCAACGAGACCCGCTCGGAGGCGGCCCGGCTCATCGCGGCGCACGCGCCCGGTGATCTGGACATGGTGTTCTTCACGAACGGCGGCGCCGAGGCGACCGAGAACGCGATCCGCATGGCCCGGCTCACCACCGGCCGACACAAGATCCTCACGACCTACCGCTCGTATCATGGCGCCACCGGCGGGTCGATCGTCCTGACCGGCGAGCCGCGCCGTTGGCCGAGCGAGCCCGGCATTGCCGGCGTCGTGCACTTCCACGGTCCCTACCCGTACCGGTCGGCGTTCTACGCGGACAGCGTCGAGCAGGAGGGCGAGCGGGCGCTCGCGCACCTCGCCGACACGATCATGCTGGAAGGCCCGTCAACGATCGCGGCTGTGCTGCTGGAGACCGTCGTCGGCACCAACGGAATCCTTGTGCCGCCGGACGGCTACCTCGCGGGCGTGCGCGAACTGTGCGACCAGCACGGCATCCTGCTGATCCTCGACGAGGTGATGGCCGGCTTCGGCCGCTGCGGCGAGTGGTTCGCCGCCGACCACTGGGGCGTCGTCCCCGACCTGATCTGCTTCGCCAAGGGCGTCAACTCGGGCTACGTCCCGCTGGGCGGCGTCATCCTGAGCCCGCAGGTCGCCGAGACCTTCGCGACCCGTCCCTACCCCGGCGGCCTGACCTACTCCGGCCATCCGCTGGCCTGCGCGGCCGCGGTCGGCTCGATCCGGGCGTTCGAGGAGGAGGGCATCGTCGAGCACGCCCGGATGCTCGGAACGGACATCATCGGACCCGAACTGGCGAAGCTCGCCGCGAACCACCCGAGCGTCGGGGAGGTCCGCGGCCTGGGTGTCTTCTGGGCGATCGAGCTGGTCCGCGACCGCGAGACCCGCGCGCCGCTGGTGCCGTTCAACGCCGCGGGCCCCGACGCCGCCCCCATGGCCGCCATCGCCGCCGCCTGCAAGGAGCGGGGCCTGTGGCCGTTCACCCACTTCAACCGGGTGCACGTCGTCCCGCCGTGCACGATCACCGCCGACGACCTGCGTGAGGGCCTGGCCATCCTCGACGAGGCCCTGACGGTCGCCGACTCGTTCACGACCGCCTGAACCGCCGACTCGTTCACGATTGCCTGAACCGTGGCCACCGCGGCGCCCACCGGCTCGTTCGGCTGGGGGGCGCCGCAGCGCGGAGCGTGCCCGCTTCCTCGGTCGCTTCCAGCTCGATCTCCAGCCGCCCGGCGCGCTCCGTGCGCGCTCGGTCCTCGGCCTCCCCGCGCTGACCAGTCCGCTGGCAGACGTCGACGCGGCCGCCGCGTTCGTCCGGCCGCGTCGACGGGACAAGTCCCGCGCAGGCGATCAGATCAGGGTTGTTGAACCGCGCGTGGTTCCTCGAGGCCGCATGCGACAACCGCGCTTGCGAAGTGCCCTCTCGATCGGGTGGACGGAAGCATGGAGAACTCCCATCCTCTCAGCTCGGAGGGCATTTTCGCGTTCAAACCAGGCGCCAGCAAGGCATATGCGACGGCGCATTCCGGCCAGGGGTGCACGGGTCCTTAGTGCTCCAGTATTCCGGAGGAGTGTGGTGTAATACTCCAGAAATCCGGAGGATTGTAGTGGCCGTAGTAGCCGTCGGCGTAGCCGTCATAATACTGGTCATCGCACCCGTGTGCCCCCGCCGAGGGTTCGTAGGGGATATCCCAAAACACTGCCCAAACAGCGTCGGAATAGCCCCAGTCGTAGCACGCCCTGTTCTGCGGCACCGGGCTGAGCTGTGTGGCGGCGGGCGCTGTTGGCGCGGCGGTCGCGGCGGTCGCGGCGGTCGCGGCGGCTGGTACTCCGACACCCGCGGTGGCCAGAATGGCCGACGCCGCGGCCGCCAGCACGCGATGCTTGGCCGTGGTAGCCATGAGCTGCTCCCATCCTCTGGTATTAGGAACTCATTCATGAAGCAGCCAGGTGCTGGCTGCCGCAGCCGCCGCGGCCCACGGTGGCAGGCGGCTTCCTGGTTCCGGCTGTCGGCTCGAAAAACTCGGCAGGGAGGGGTTACGGCTGGTGTCGGAGAGCCGTGTGTGGGAGAACCACATGCACGGAGCGGAAGGGCCGCTGGCGAAGCCAGACCTCGTGGCAGCACAGCGCACACGCGCTGCCGGGCGGCGACAGTGTCCGACGGAAGCCCGTCGACCCCGTCCCGGCCACAGGCCCTGACCAGCCAGCGGCCTACCTTGCCAAGGGCGCGCGAGTCCTTAGAAATCCGGAAGATGTGGTGCCACGCCGTAGTAGCCGTCGGCGTAACCGTCGTAATACTGGTCATCGCACCAGCCCGGCCAGGGGTCGTAGGGGTCATCGAACCACGAAGCCCACTGGCCCTCCTCATAGCCCCAGACGTAGCACTCCCTCGACTGCGGCACCGGGCTGATCTGGGTGGTGGCGTGCGCTGTTGGCGCGGCGATCGCGGCGGCTGGTACTCCGACGCCAGCGGTGGCCAGAATGGCCGACGCCGCGGCCGCCAGCACGCGATGCTTGGCCGTGGTAGCCATGAGCTGCTCCCATCCTCTGGTATTAGGAACTCATTCATGAAGCAGCCAGGTGCTGGCTGCCGCAGCCGCCGCGGCCCACGGTGGCAGGCGGCTTCCTGGTTCCGGCTGTCGGCTCGAAAAACTCGGCAGGGAGGGGTTACGGCCCCTGGGGGCAACGGTCGCAGTTCAGGCTACCCGGGGGGTGGACCGCTAACCGGGAAGGAGCACCCTTTCGGGGCGTTCAACCTGGGCCTGCCGGAGTTGGTCCGGCAGAGCAAGAGATGTCCACCGACTGGATATTCGCCGGGCCAGAATCGCTGCCCGCGAGTTGCGTACTGTCCGTCCAGGAGCCGGGCAGGGCGGCTGCCCGTGACCCGGCCGACTTCGGTGTCGACGGACCGCTGGTCGCGCGGCGGGATGTGATGATCGGCTGTGGTTTCGGTAACGGAGTGGTCGACAACGGTCCGCGGGTAGGCGACCGTATGACGTGTGGGTCGACTTGTCCGCGATGCGGGGCGATACCGTGACTGAACCGCCGGTGGAGTTGGTGCGGACGTGGGTGGAGCTTCGTGCCGCCGCGAGGCTTGTGGCCGGAACGGAGCACGGCGACCTGGTCTCGGCGGTCGTGGTCGGCTTGAAGTCGGGGATCCCGGCTGCGGCTGGATATGTGCACGTTCGTCCCTAGGCGGGAGTGAGACCTCGGGATGACTGAGCCTGGATGAACCGATCTGATTCTTGGGCCGTTTCGGCGGATCTGTAAATTTTGGTTACCGACAGGAGGGCGACCGCGCAAGGGCGACCTACCGCCAGCGGCTTGTCTAGGTCAGCAGTCGCGCCAGGCGTTTGAGGGCGGCTTGGAAGCCGCTGTTGGAATGGGCGGTCGGGAGCGCTTCGAGAACGGTCGCCAGGGCTTCGTCGTGCGGTACGCCGCGAAGCATCGCGTAGGCGACGGCGACCGACGGGGTCCGGGAGTGTGCCGCGACGCAGTGCAGGAGCACGGTCTTGCCTTCGTCGCGCAGTTGGGCGACCAGACGCGCGGCATCGGTGAGGATGAAGTCGAGGTTCGGGTTCATGGCGGGGTCGGGCTCGTCGAGCAGCCGGAAGGCGACGTGCTCGACGCGCGCGGGCACCTGCGCGCGCCCGGTGAGGCAGAGACTTACTACCGCGTCGATCTCGTTGGGCAGCGTGTCGAGCGTGGGCGCCCCGGCCAGGTACACGCCCTCGTCGTGCGGGTGGGGCACGAGCGGCGGATCGCCATACTGCAGCGGGATGTAGTCGATGTGGTCGGCCAGCGGCCATCCGTTCGTACCAGGACCGTTGTTGACGGTCAGGTAGGCGAGGTGGACGAGATCTTGTCCGCTCCTGCCCGGATAGCCGTGCACGGTTCGGCGCCACTCGGCGGGAACCGCGGACTCACCCCACCGGGCGCCCAACAGCGCGCCCGCGATGGCGGCGACGGTGTCGGTGTCGTGCCCGATCGAGATCGCGGTCCGGAGCGAGTCGGCGAGGTGGCGGCAGCCGAACCCGTCCTTCGGGACGGGGGTGTGGACGATGGCTGACCACGCGGCCTGCAGGGCGGCCACGGCCCAGCCGTTCGGCCGGAACCGGCCGGGATCGGACCGCTCGGCCGCGGCGAGCGCGTCCGCCCAGTAGGCCCAGGCATCGACGTCCAGATAGGAGAGCCCGGCGTGGGCGTCGAACTCGGCCTCCAGAACGGCGTGGCGGATCGCGAGGCACCACAGCGCGCAGGCCTCCCGGGCCCGCGGGTCGTAGTGGGTCAGCGCGCTGACCGTCATCGCCGCCTCGACCAGCGCCGCTGGGTCGTCCAGATGGGCGAGCGCCACGGGCGCGGTTCGGGTCAACGCCCCGTTGCCGGCGGCGCGGCCGGTCCGGATGTACAGGTCGCGCGCGATCGCCGTCATCACCGCCGCGGTCGGCTCCGTTCCCGCCGCGCTGATCACCCGCCAGGTCTGTTGGCCGATGCCCAGCGGATGCGACTCGTACCACTCCCGGAGCCCGGTCGCGATCGCGTCGAGCGCCGCGCCGGTACGCAGGTCCGCGCCCGTCGCGGCGACGTCCGCGACGCACCAGGTCATCGCTGTGTCATCGGTCCACTCCCCGGGTGCCCCACGTGTGAGGCCGCCACCCACCATGCGAGGTCCCTCAGGCCCGAGTCGGACCAGATCGAACTCATAGGGAGCGCCGAGCGCGTCGCCGACCGCCGCGCCCAGAAGCACGCCGCAGGCACGGTCGATCTGGGCGACGTCGAGCTTCATCGGGCCACCATCCTCCCGGCTGGATCAGGGTCCGATGATCCCATTCCAAGAGGTCCGTGCCGTGCCCGGCCGTTCGTGCCGTTGCGCCCGCCGTCGGTCTCACCACGGCGCCCGTACCTGACGCATGACCGGGCGCCGTCCACCGGACGCGCGATCGCCCGCCCCGGCGAGGGAGAACCGGGACGGGCGATCGCGTTGGGTTGGCCGGGCGGGTCAGTGGCGGCCGGCGGACTTGTCGAGGCGGTGCCGCGGGACGGCCTGGCCGGGGATGGTGGATCCGTTCGAGCCCGCGCTGGCCGCCTGGGGGACGATCTCCCCCAGTTCCTCGACGGTCGGCTCGACGGACAGGCGGGGCAGGACGCGGTCGAGCGGGCCGGGGAGCCACCAGTTGGCCTTGCCGAACAGGTGCATCAGAGCCGGGACCAGGACGGCGCGGATCAGGAACGCGTCGATCAGGATGGCCATCGCGAGACCCAGGCCGAACATCTTCATGATCCGGTCGTCGCCCAGGATGAACGACGCGAACACCAGGGTCATGATCGCGCCAGCGGCGGCCACCACCCGGCCGGTCTCGGCCTGGCCGAGGGTGACGGCGAGCCGGTTGTCGCGCCGCGCGCTCCACTCCTCGTGCATGCGGCTGACCAGGAACACCTCATAGTCCATGGACAGGCCGAACAACACGGCGAACAGGATCACCGGGAAGAACGCCTCGACCGGGCCGCCGCTGATGCCGAACACGCCGCCGAGCCAGCCCCACTGGAAGACCGACACGATGACGCCGAACGCGGCGCCGAGCGCCAGCAGGTTCATCAGCGACGCGGTCAGTGGGATCAGCAGGCTGCGGAAGACCGCCACCAGCAGCAGGAACGCCAGGATCACGACGACGCCGATGAACAGCGGCAGCTTGGCCTGGAGGACGCTGGAGAAGTCCTCACCGGTCGCGGTGGAGCCGCCGATGTAGACCTCGGTTCCCGATTCGCCGACCACGCTCGGCACGACGTCGTCACGCAGGCGCTCGAGCAGCTTCGACGTCTCGGCGTCCTGCGGGCTGGTGGTCGGGAACAGTGTGATCGTCATCGCGCCACCGGTCGGGCTCGTCCGGGGCGGAAGTACCGACTCGACGCCGGGAGTGTCGGCCAGGCGCTCGGCCAGGCGCTCGACCGTCGCCGCGTCCCCCGGCGCGTCGGTGCGCGCGGCGATCAGGAACGGGCCATTGAAACCTGGGCCGAAACCGTCGGCCAGCAGGTCGTAGCCACGCTTGGAGGTCTTCGTCTCGGCGCCGTTGCCCTGGTCGGACGACCCGAGCCGCAGCGAGAGGAACGGCAGCGCGACGACGACGATCAGCGCGGCGGCGACGACGGCGAGCGTCTTCGGGCGGCGTTCGATGAGCTTCGCCCAGCGCCACCAGAAGCCGCTCGGGTGCTCCGGCTCGGGGCCGTGCTCGGCGATCCGGCGCCGTTCGCGGCGGCTGAGCACCTTCTGCCCGTAGAACCCGAGCAGCGCGGGCAGCAGCGTGACGGAGGCGGCCATCGTGAAGGCCACTCCGAGGGCGGCGGCGACCGCGATGCCGTAGAGGAAGCTGACACCGAGAGCGAACATGCCGAGCAGGGCGATGCAGACCGTGATGCCGGCGAACAGCACCGCGCGTCCGGAGGTGTTGACCGCGCTGATGGCGGCCTCCTCGACGCTCTTGCCCGCGCGCAGGGCGATCCGGTGCCGGTTGACGATGAACAGTGCGTAGTCGATGCCGACGCCGAGCCCGACCAGCATGGTCAGCATCGTGCTGATGTCGGAGATGGTCGTGACGTGCGACAGCAGCGGGATGATGCTGGTGGCGATGCCGAGGGCGACCAGGGCGGTGATCAGCGGCAGGGTCATCGCGATCAGCGAGCCGAACGCGACGAACAGGATGATCGCGGCGGCGATGACGCCGATGAGCTCGCTGTAGCTCTGCTCAGGCTGCTCGGCGAACGAGATGACGTTGCCGGTCGCCTCGACCTGGAGGTTCCCCCCGTCGGCCGCGCGCGCCGTGTCGACGATCCGCTTGATGTCGTCGGCGGTCAGGTCGGCGATCTGGCCCTCGATGGTGATGGTCGCGAACGCGGTGCGGCCGTCGTCGCTGACCTGCGAGCCGCCGTCCGCGCCGTACGGGCTGGCGACCTCCGCGACGTGCGGGAGCCCGGCCACCGTGGCGAGCATCTCGGTCGCGTCCGTGCGCAGTTCGGGGTCGGTGAGCGTGCCCGACCTGGCGTGCAGCACGATCGAGGCGCTCTCACCGGAGGCCGCCGGGAACTCCTCGGCCAGCAGGTCGTAGGCGGCCTGGGAGTCGGTGCCCGGCAGCGAGAACGCGTCCTTGTAGTCGTCGCCGATGGTGCGTGCGGCGAAGCCCAGGCCGATGAAGGCCACCAGCCAGGCGATCAGTACGGTCCGTCGGTGCCGAAAGCACCAGCGGGCGAGCGCGGCCAAGGATCCCCCTCGGGTCGACGTCGGTGTCGGTGCCGTCTCCTCGGCACGCCAGGGGCAACGATTCCCGCCGCCGTTCTCGATCCCGTTTTGACATCTCGTGACAGAAGTCACCCGCGAGGGGGGAAGCTCTCGTCCCGCCCGAACCTCACCCCACCCGAGTGAGGCCACCCGCGGCTCGTTGTCACCCGCCCACCGGTCGACGCGGCCCGGCGGTCCGCGCGATCGCGAAGAGGTGCGCCGCCGTTCGCCATGCCCAGCCGCCCCTGCGCCGGAGCGCCAGGCGGCCGCGCCAGGCTCTTCACAGAACTCTTCCACGATCCCGGCGGGGGGCGGGAACCGGCCCCAGAACTACGGGCCTGACCCGGGACCGGGCCTGGTCGGGGCGCTCAGCGCCCCGACGGCGGAGCGCCGATGGTCGCGCAGGTGGGCTGTCGGCGGAACTCTTCCATGATCCTGGCCCGGGGCGGGACCGGCCCCAGGTCTTCGGGTTCGACCTGGGACCGGGCCTGGTCGGGGCGCGCCGCGCCCCGACGGCGGCGCGCCGGCGGTCGCGCCCCCCGCCCTGAGGCCCCCGCCGTACCGCTTTCGATCATGTTTGTCCTAGACGGTAGGGTTGTGTCCGTGGGGGAGACGATTCCGTGTGCGGGCCGTGACCCCGCGCCTCGCCTGCGTCGCGGCGCTAGCGATCAATACGCGCGGGTGGGGAGGCCCTGGCGGGCGTTCTCGGCTGTGAGCGCCGGTCGGGCGTGACAGTCCGGTCTGCGGGGATGTACCCGCCGCGAGTTGTGGGCAATACGTGTCGCGGCGGAGTTACCTATGGGTCCCGCAAGATGTCTAGGCCATGTCCGCATCATGTCGCCGCTATGTCATTCCAGCGTGATCCGCAGACGTAAATCGAATGAATAGTGGGCCGGGCGCCGGCAAGATGCGCTCTGGGTAATCGTTCCGTACCCTTCGGTGGACGAGCATTGGCTGCGCCCCACCAGCGTGGGAGCGTGATGTCATCCATCCGACCATGGACGGGATCGCTGGGGGGCGGTGAAATGATGGAGCTGCCCTTGGCGGGCATGGGGTCAGTGATGACGTCATGCCTGGGTGTTGCTGGGCGGTTGGGTTCTGCGGGGCATGACCATGCCTCCGTATGCCCGTCAGTCCCGCCACCCGATCCGGGTGGCCCGCGATGCCCGTCCGGGACCACCCCGGACCCCTGGGCGCCGGCCGGTCCCGTGGGGGTCATGGCAGCTGACGCGACCGGAGGTGTGTGAGGCGTGAGCACCCGCTCTCGTCCCGCTGTCCACGACCGGGGTTCCCGGCCGGTGGTCAGCAGGGCCCGGGCCGCCACGTCCGCTCCCTGGCCGCCGCGCACCGCCCTGGTCACCGGCGCGTCCAGTGGGATCGGCCGGGCCGCCGCGCTGCGGCTCGCCGACCAGGACACCCAGGTGCTGCTGGTCGGGCGGGACGGCGCCGCGCTCGACGAGGTGGCCGCGGTGGCCGGCGGGCATCGGTTCGCCACCGACCTCGCCGCCGTCGGCTCGGAGAACGCCGTCGCGTCCAGGGCCGCCGAGCTGCTCGGCGACGTCGACCTGCTGGTCTGCTGCGCCGGCGTCGGCGCCGCCGGCCCGTTCGATGTGATGAACCCGACGCGGCTGCGCAACCTCGTCGCCGTCAACGTGCTGTCGCCGATGATGCTGGTCCGCGCGGTCCTGCCCGCGATGCTCGACCGCGGCCGGGGCCGGATCCTGCTGGTCGGCAGCGTCGCCGGCGCGGTCGGCGTGCGCGGCGAGGTCGCGTACTCCGCGAGCAAGGCGGCGCTGGTCGGTTTCGCCGACGCGCTGCGTTACGAGGTCGCCGGTCGCGGAGTTTCGGTGACTCTCTGCTTACCTGGCGCGGTGGACACACCCTTCTTCCGTCGACGAGGCGCCCCCTACGTCCGCCGCTGGCCCAAGCCACTGCCCCCCGGCCTGGTCGCTGACCGGATGCTCGCGGCCTGCGCGCGCGGTGACGCCGAGGTGTGGGTGCCAGGGTGGATGTCCCTGGCCGCGCGCGTGCACGGGCTCTCACCCCCCATCTACCGCCGGCTAGCGGGCGTGTTCGGATAGCGAACCGAGACCTACGACGAGGAGACCATCTGAATCGTCCCTGCCGACCTGCCCCGAGCCGGTAGCACCGAGAGCCGGTAGCACCGCGCCCGCCAGCGATACCGCCGTTCACGACCCGGCGCGACACGACCCGCCAGATCGACCCAGTCCGTCAGACCGACCGAGACCAGCGCGCAGCCACGCCGAACCATCGGCGCCCACCGTGCCAGATCGCCGACCCGCCGGTTCGGCGGAGCCGGCCGGCGGGCACCCGGCCGCGGTCGCGAGCCCAACGACACCAGGAGAACGCCGCCGGAGATGCGACCACACAGCTTGATCGCGTCCCCCACGGCCGGCCCGGCGCCCCGCCCGGCCAGCCTGGCCCGCGCCGCGCGTGCAGACCGCCCCCGAAGGAGAGGCGCATGACCACCATCGACGCCCGGACCTCCGGCTCTCGGCCGCGCGATGACGGCGAGCCCGCCGGGGCCAGCGGCGAAACCGCCGTGGCCGTCGCGCGGCCGCGTCCCGGAGGAGGGCGGGCCGAGCCAGCCGGTGTCACCGACATCGCGACGTCCACCGACGAGGTGCTGCGCGCGGCGCACGGCGAGAACTTTCCGGTGTCACCCGCCGTGCTGCCAGCCGCGATACGGGAGGACTTCCAGGCCATCTACGGTTTCGCCCGGCTGGTCGACGACATCGGCGACGAGGCACCCGGCGATCGGCTGGCCCTCCTCGACCAACTGGCCGCCGACCTGGAGCGAATCTGGCTCGATGAGCCCCAGCTGCCCGTGTTCCAGCGACTGGCGCGCACCGTTCGGGCCCGCGAACTGCCGATGGAGCCGTTCGCGCGGCTGATCGAGGCGAACCGGCTCGACCAGCGGGTGACCCGCTACGCCACGTTCGACGACCTGCTGCGCTACTGCACGCTGTCGGCCGACCCGATCGGGCGGATGGTGCTCGGCGTGCTGGGCAAGGCGACCCCCGACCGGGTCATCCTGTCCGACCGCGTGTGCACCGCGCTGCAGCTCGCCGAGCACCTGCAGGACGTGGCCGAGGACTACGCCAACGGGCGGATCTACCTGCCCCTGGAGGACATGGACACGTTCGGGGTCACCGAGGCGGACCTCGCCGCGCCGACCGCGTCGCCGGCGCTGCGCAACCTGATGGCCTTCCAGGTCGCGCGCGCCACGACGATCCTCGACCAGGGCGCGCCGCTGGCCAGCCTGCTCGAGGGCCGGATGCGCCTCGCGATCGCCGGCTTCGTCGGCGGTGGCCGGGCGGCGCTGCACGCGGTCCGACAGGCCGGCTACGACGTGCTGGGTGGCGCGCCGAAGGCGAGCAAGCAGCGGGTGGCGGCCGCCTCGCTGTGGGTGGCGGCCCGGTCCCACGCCCCGTCGGCGCGAGCCGCCGCGGCGGCGGCCGGCGGGCTGTCGCCGCTGTGCGAGCAGCCACCGCCCACTCCGGACCCGACCCCGCCCTCATCCACGCCCCCATCCACGCCCCCGTCCGTGGACACCGGCACCGAGGTGCCAGCGCCGGACGTGGCGGTGGCCACTACCGCGGCGGCGACCGCGGTGGCCACTGGGGCGGCCACCGCGCCGCCCGCCGGTGCCCGCGACGCGGGCGACGACGTGGCCCGTGCCGGCCAGACCGCCGAGGGGGAGGCCCGATGACCGCCCCGACCCACCGGCCGACCGTCGCGGAGGCCTATGCCGCCTGCGAGGAGATCACCAAGCAGGCCGCCAGGAACTTCGCCTGGGGCATCCGGCTGCTGCCAGCCGACCGGCGGGCCGCGCTGTCCGCCGTCTACGCCTTCTCCCGCCGGCTCGACGACATCGGCGACGGGAACCTGCCCGACGAGCAGAAGATCGAAGGGCTGGCCCAGGCACGCGCGGACATCCGCGGCCTGGACCCGAACAGCTCCGATCCGGTGATCGTCGCGCTCGCCGACGCCGCGAAGCGGTTCCCGATCCCGCTGGAGGCGTTCATCGAGCTCGCCGACGGCGTCGAGAGCGACATCGTGCCGAGCACCTACGACACGTTCGACGACATGGTCGGCTACTGCCGGCTGGTCGCCGGCACGATCGGCCGGCTGTCGCTGGGCATCTTCGGGACCACCGAGGCCGCCGGCCGGAGCGACGCGCCCGCGATCGCCGACGCGCTCGGCGTCGCCCTGCAACAGACCAACATCCTGCGCGACGTGCGCGAGGACCTGCTGAACGGGCGGGTCTACCTGCCGCAGGCGGAGCTGGCCGCCGCCGGCGTGAAGCTCGCCGTGGACGCGACCGGCCGGCTCGGCGGGCCCGAGGACGCCCTCCTCGACTACCTGCGCGCCGGCGCGGCCCGGGCCGACGAGTGGTACGAGCGCGGCCTCGTGCTGCTGGACCTGCTCGACCGGCGCAGCGCCGCCTGCTGCGGCGCGATGGCCGGCATCTACCTGCGGCTCAACCGGCGCATCCGGACGGACCCGACGCCCGTGCTGACCAGGCGGCTGTCGCTGCCGGGCCGGGAGAAGGCGGTCGTCGCGGCGCGTAACCTCGCGGGCCGCCCGGAGGGCGTCCGGGGCGGTGGCTCGGCCGGTGGCCGGGCTGGTGGTTCCAAGGGCGTGGCGCGATGACGGGCGAGGCTCGCGAGGCCCGGCCGCGGGTGGCGATCGTCGGGGGCGGGCTGGCCGGGCTGTCGGCCGCGCTGCTGGCCGCCGACAGCGGCGCCGACGTGGTGCTGCTGGAGGCCCGGCCGCGCCTGGGCGGCGCGACCGCGTCGTTCGACCGCAAGGGCCTGTGGGTGGACACCGGCCAGCACGTCTTCATGCGCTGCTGCACCGCCTACCGCGGGTTCCTCCAGCGGCTCGGCGTGGAGCACCTGACGACGCTGCAGCCCCGGCTCGACGTGGAGGTGCTGCTCGGCGACCGCCCGGGCCAGCGCGCGCGGCTGCGGCGGACGAAGACCCGGCTGCCCGCCCCGCTGCACCTGGCACCCGCGCTGCTCGGCTACAAGGCGCTGCCGGTGGGCCAGCGGGCCGCGGCCGCCCTGGCCGCCTTCCAGCTCGGCCGGCTCGACCAGCGCTCGCCGGCGGTGGACGGCGCCTCGTTCGGGAGCTGGCTCGGCGCGCACCGCCAGGGACCGGTCGCCACCGAGGCGCTGTGGGAACTGCTCACGATCGCCACGCTCAACGCCCCGGCGGCCGAGGCCTCGCTGGGGCTGGCGGCGAAGGTGGTGCGCACCGGCCTGCTGGAGCGCGCCGACGCGGCCGACCTCGGCTGGGCCGATGTGCCGCTGCAGGAACTGCACGGGGAGGCGGCGGCCAAGGCGCTCGCCGACGCTGGCGCCGACGTGCGGACGAGTGTGAAGGTCCGCGAGATCACCCGGACCGAGGACGGCTACCGGCTCGTGACCACGACCGGCGGCACCGGGCGCGGCGACGCTGAGGTGCTCACCGCGGACGCCGTCGTGCTCGCCGTGCCGCCGTCGGCCGCCGCCGCGCTGATGCCGGCGGGCGCGCACCCGGACCCGGCGAGCCTGGAGGGGCTTGGCGCGTCCCCGATCGTCAACATCCACATGATCTTCGATCGCAAGGTGATCGACGGCCCGTTCCTCGCGGTCACCAGCTCGCCGATTCAGTGGATCTTCGACCGGACCGACGCGTCGGGGCTCGCCGCCACCGGGAAGGCGCCGGCCGGGGCGCAGTACGTCGCGCTCTCGCAGTCGGCCGCCGAGCCGTGGGTCGACCGGCCCGCGGGCGAGCTCGGCGCCGAGTTCGTCGCCGAGATGCGCCGCATCCTGCCCGCGGCCCGTGACGCTGAGCTCATCGAGGTCTTCGTGACCCGGGAACGCACCGCGACCTTCCGGCAGGCGCCCGGATCGCTCGCGCTTCGCCCGGCGCCCGCGACCGGCCTGCCCGGGTTCGCCCTGGCCGGCGCGTGGACCGACACGGGCTGGCCGGCGACCATGGAGGGAGCTGTGCGTAGCGGCCTTGCTGCTGCCCGTGAGACGCTGGCCAGCGTGGGGGTGAACGCAGGGCAACCGGCGACGGCCTCGGGGGGCGCCTCGCGGCGGCTGACGGCCGTCAGCCCGGCGCGCTCCGGCGGGGCGCCGTCCGAGCACCCGGCACTCCCGGCGCAGGCCGCGCCGGCGCCGGTCACGGCAGCGCCGGTCACGTCAGCGCCGGTCGCATCGGCGTCGGCCACGTCGGCGGCCTCGAACACGTCAGCACCACTGGCCGACGCGGCGACCTCCCAGCAGACCTCCCAGATCGGCCTCGCCGATCCGGCAGGGACCCCGGGCCTCGCCGATCCGGCAGGCACCGCGGGCGCGCCAGCCGTGCCGCCCGTGCTACCCAGCCCGACCGCACCGACCACATCGACAGGGAGTAACCCGGCATGACCATGACGGTTCCGGAGGCCATCGAGCGTGGTCGGACGCTGACCGTTCCCGCCCTGCGCGCCACCGTCGCCCGGCTGCACCCCCGGCTGCGGCACGTCGTCGAGTACCACCGCGGCTGGGTGGACGCCGACGGCAACCCCCAGGCCGGCGGCGGCGGCAAGCTGGTCCGCCCGGCACTCGCCCTGCTGTCGGCCGAGGCGGCCGGCCAGCCCGCCGAGGTGGGCCTGCCGGCGGCGGTGGCCGTCGAACTCGTGCACGACTTCTCGCTGCTGCACGACGACCTGATGGACGGCGACACCGAGCGGCGGCACCGGCCGACCGCGTGGACGGTCTTCGGCGCCGACGGCGCGATCCTCGCCGGCGACGCGCTGCTGGGCCTCGCGACGCAGATCCTGCTCGAGGTCGAGGGGGAGCCGGGCCGGCGGGCCGCGGCCATCCTCGGCGCGGGCGTGCAGGACCTGGTCCGCGGCCAGGCGGAGGACCTGCTGTTCGAGTCCCGCTCGGACGTGACCGTCGCCGAGACCCTGCACATGGAGGACGGCAAGACCGGCGCGCTGCTCGCGTGCGCGGCGTCGCTGGGCGCCGTGCTGGCGGACGCTCCGAAGGAGGTCGTCGACGGGCTCGCCGAGTTCGGCTCCCGCCTTGGCACGGCCTTCCAGCTGATCGACGACCTGCTCGGCATCTGGGGCGACCCGGCGGTCACCGGCAAGCCGGTGCTCTCCGACCTGCAGTCGCGCAAGAAGTCGGTGCCGGTGGTCGTCGCCCTGGAGGCCGGCGGGCCCGACGCGGACGAGCTGCGGGAGTTCCTCGTCAGCGAGGGCGACCGTCCGGTCGAGGACCTGGAGCGCGTCGCCGCGCTGATCGAGCGCGCCGGCGGCCGCGACTGGACCACGGACGAGGCGGACCGGCAGCTCAAGACGGCCGGAGCCGTGCTGCGCTCGCTCTCCCTGCCCCCACTGGCCGAGGCGGAGCTGCTCGCCCTCGCGCGATTTGTGACCGAACGCGACTGCTGAGAAGGGTGAGGCGAGCGCGCCCAGGCTCCCGCCTGAGCGCCGAGCGATCGCGCATCCCCACCCGGACCCGGAGGAGATTCGGCTATGAGCCTGACCTCGGACCCGTCCCCGGCGACGCCGGCGGCGCAGCCGACGTCTGCCCGGTCGGGGTTCCTCTCGGATCGGCGAGGCCGATCCGAGAGGTCCGCCGTCGCCGGGCCACTGCTGGTGACCACCCGCCCAGGCGCGCGTCCCGGCAGGCCCGCGCTGCTGCCCGACCCGGCGGCGCAGACCTCCCAGATCGCGACCTCCCGGATCGCGACCTCCCGGATCGACTTCGTCGATCCGGCAGGGACCCCGGTCGTCGATCCGGCTGAGAGACCGAGCCTCGCCGGTCCGGCGGGGCTCGCGGGCCCGCTGGCCACCGCCTCCGGCCCCGCGGCGGCGAGACTCGCGATGCCCGGCCTGAGCCTGCCGGACCTGGGCCTGCCCGGGCGCGAGACGATCGGCGGCGTGGCGGCCCAGGCCGCCGCCGCGACGGCGAATGCCCGTGACTATCTCCTCTCCCTGCAGGCCGAGGACGGCTGGTGGAAGGGCGAGCTGGAGACGAACGTCACGATGGACGCCGAGGACCTCATGCTTCGCCAGTTCCTCGGCATCCTGACCCCCCAGGTGGCGGCCGAATCCGGCCGTTGGCTCCGGTCGCGCCAACTGCCCGACGGCAGCTGGCCGACCTTCTACGGCGGCCCCGGCGACCTGTCGACCACGCTGGAGGCGTACATCGGCCTGCGGCTGGCCGGCGACGAGCCGGACGCCCCGCACATGCTGGCCGCCGCGTCGTTCGTGCGCGCGGGCGGCGGGCTCGCCGCCACCCGGGTGTTCACCCGGATCTGGATGGCGTTGTTCGGCGAGTGGTCCTGGGACGAGGTCCCGGTCCTGCCGCCGGAGATCGTGCTGCTGCCGCCGTGGGTCCCGCTCAACGTCTACGACTTCGGCTGCTGGGCCCGCCAGACGGTGGTCGCCCTGACGATCGTCGGCCACTTCCGGCCGGTCCGGTCGCTCGGCTTCACCATCGACGAGCTCAAGGTGGACGCGCCGCGCCCGCCGCTGGCGCCCCTGGCCAGCTGGACCGGCGCCTTCCAGCGGCTGGACGCCGTGTTGCGCCGCTACCAGCGCCACCCGGTCCGCACACTGCGTTCCCTGGCGCTGCGCCGCGCGACCGAGTGGGTGGTCGCCCGGCAGGAGGCCGACGGCGGCTGGGGCGGCATCCAGCCACCGTGGGTCTACTCGATCATGGCCCTGCATCTGATGGGCTACCCGATGAACCACCCGGTCCTGGTCGCCGCGATGGAAGGCCTGGACGGCTTCGTCATCCGGGAACCGGCCGGGGACGACGGCGACGGCGACGGCGACGGCGACATGGTGCGCCGGCTGGAGGCGTGCCAGTCGCCGGTGTGGGACACCGCGCTGGCCGTCGTCGCGCTGGCCGACGCCGGCCTCGACGCGCACCACCCGGCGATGCGCAAGGCGGGCCAGTGGCTCCTGGACGAGGAGGTCACCATCCCGGGCGACTGGCGGGTCCGCCGGCCGAACCTGGAGCCGGGCGGCTGGGCGTTCGAGTTCGCCAACGACATCTACCCCGATGTCGACGACACCGCCGAGGTGGTGCTGGCGATCCAGCGGCTGCTGCACTCCGGGCTCGACGAGGTCGACCCGGCCGCGGCCAGACAGGCGCGCGGCGCGGTCGAGCGGGCGGTCAACTGGTCGGTCGGGATGCGCTCGTCGAGCGGTGCCTGGGGTGCCTTCGACGCGGACAACGTCCAGAAGCTGGCGACGAAGATCCCTTTTTGTGACTTCGGCGAGGTGATCGACCCGCCTAGCGCGGACGTCACCGCGCACATGGTCGAGATGCTCGCCGACCTGGGCCGCGCCGACCACCCGGTCACCCAGCGGGCGGTGCGCTGGCTGCTGGACAACCAGGAGCCGGGCGGCTCCTGGTTCGGCCGGTGGGGCGTCAACCATGTCTACGGCACCGGCGCGGTGGTCCCCGCGCTGATCGGCGCCGGCGTGGCCGCCGACCACCCGGCGATCCGGGCGGCGGTGCGCTGGCTGGTCGCCCACCAGCACCCCGACGGGGGCTGGGGCGAGGACCTGCGCTCCTACCGGGACGACGCGTGGGTGGGCCGCGGCGAGCCGACCCCCTCGCAGACCGCGTGGGCACTGCTCGCGCTGCTCGCCGCCGATCCGACCAACGAGGCGGTCGAGACCGGCGTGCGCTGGCTGTGCGCGACGCAGCGGCCGGACGGCGGCTGGGACGAGCCGTACTACACCGGAACCGGCTTCCCCTGGGACTTCTCCATCAACTATCACCTGTACCGGCTGGTCTTCCCGTTGACGGCACTGGGCCGGTACGTGACCCTCACCGGGCGGTCCGCGGCATGAGCAGCATCTCTGCATCCGAGAACACCGGCGATCGTCATCCTGGCGGCGCGCGGATGGCGGGGGAACCCGCCCCCGCGCACCCGCCAGCGCCCGAGGGCGCGGCGTCCGCGGACGCGCGGGCCTCGGCCGGCGCCCCCCGGGCGACGCGCCCGAGCCCCGGCGCCATTCCCCTGATCCCGACGCAGGCGGTCGGCACCGGGCCGAGCTGGAAGCCCGTCCGGCCGCCTCGGCGTGCCCGGCTCGTCGTCGCCGCGCCGATGCGGGTCGAGGCGATGGCGGCCAGCCGGTCCGGCCTGCCGCCGGACACGGTCGTGGTCCGCACCGGGATGGGCCCGGAGCGCGCCAGCCGGGCGAACCAGGCGGTGCGCGCGGCCAAGCCGGACGCGGTCGCGGTGGTCGGCGTCGCCGGCGGCCTCGGCCCTCAGGTCCGGCCGGGCGACGTCATCGTCGCGAGCGAGGTGCGCACCGGCGACGGCACGGTCACCGGCCGCTGCCCGTCGGCGCCGCTGCTCGCCGGTGAGCTGCGCCGCGCGGGGCTGACGGTGCACGTCGGGCCGGTGGTGTCGGTGCCCCGGCTCGCTGTCGGCACCGCCCGGGCCGAGCTCGCCGCGACCGGCGCGATCGCCGTCGACATGGAGTCGGCCTACCTGTCGCCGAGCGCCGTCGGCCGGCCGTTCGCCGTGGTGCGGGTGATCGTGGACACCGCCGCCGAGCCGCTCGGCCGGGTCGACCTGGCCCGCCGCGGCCTCGCCGGGCTGCGCATCCTGCGCCGGGTCGGCGAGCCGCTGGGTGCCTGGGCGGCGGCGGTCGGCCAGCGCCGGGTGCTGCTCGCGGAGCCGCGGGCCTTCTGCGCCGGCGTCGAGCGGGCCATCGAGGTCGTCGAGCGGGCTCTGGAGATCCATGGGGCGCCGGTCTACGTCCGCAAGCAGATCGTGCACAACACCCATGTCGTCAACGATCTCGCCGGTCGGGGGGCGGTCTTCGTCGACGAGCTCGACGAGGTGCCACCCGGCGCGACCGTGGTGTTCTCCGCGCACGGCGTCGCCCAGGCGGTGAGAGAGGACGCGGCTCACCGACACCTTTCAGTGATCGACGCGACCTGCCCGCTGGTGGAGAAGGTGCACGCCGAGGCCCGCCGGTTCACCGCCCGCGGCGACACGGTGCTGCTCATCGGCCACGCCGGCCACGAGGAGGTCGACGGCACCCTCGGCGAGGCGCCCGGGCGGATCACCCTGGTCGAGTCGGCGGACGAGGTCGCCTCGCTCGAGGTGGACGACCCGGAGCGGGTCACCTACCTGATGCAGACCACGCTGGCGGTGGACGAGGCGGAGGAGGTCGTCGACGCGCTGCGCGGCCGGTTCCCGACGATCGTCGGGCCCGGCTCGGCCGACATCTGCTACGCCACGTCGAACCGGCAGAACGCGGTGCGCCGGGTCGCCGCCGAAGCGGACCTCGTGCTCGTCCTCGGGTCGGAGAACAGCGCCAACTCCCGCCGGCTCGTCGAGGTCTCCAAGCGGGACGGCGCCGCGTCGCACCTGGTGGAGAGCGTCGACGAGGTCCGGCTGGAGTGGCTGGTGGGCGCCGACACCATCGGCGTCTCGGCCGGCGCGTCCGCGCCGCCGAACCTGGTCGAGGCGCTGACGGACGCCCTGGCCGGTCTCGGGGCGACGTCGATCTCGACCCGCTCGATCGGAACCGAGTCGATCGCGTTCACCCTGCCCAAGGAGGTCCGCCGCCCCACGGGCGGCTGACAGCTCTCGGACAGCACCCCTCGACCAGCGGCCACCGGGCGGCGTCACGATCCGCCGC
>NZ_JADWYU010000109.1 GCF_016786325.1 Frankia nepalensis
CTGGACGGGCCGACGTCGAACGAGGCCCCGCAGGGCGGCGTCGCGTTCCACTCGCTGCGCGACTACGTCCGCGGCGATGACCTGCGCCTGGTCCACTGGAAGTCGACCGCCCGCGTCGGGACGCTGAAGGTCCGGCACAACGTGGTGCCCAACGAGCCGACCATGATGGTCCTCCTCGACACCAGCGCCGCCCCCTACACCGACGACTCCTTCGAGGACGCCGTCCGGGTCGCCGCCTCGCTGACCGTCGCCGGCCGCACGCATGGCTTCCCCGTCGAGCTGTGGACCACCGGCGGCGAACGCGTCGCCGCTGGCCGGGGCACGGACTCCGCCGACGTCGCGCTCGACCTGCTCGCCGCGGTCCGGCCGCGCGCCGACGACCCGGGCTTGGCCGCGCTGGTCGGCATGTCGCCGAGTTCGGCTGGGGTGGCTCTCGGGGTGGTCACCGGCCAGGCGCCGGCCGACCAGCTCGCCGCCGTGACCGCCGTCCGCTCCCGCTACCAGATGGTCAGCGTCGTGCAGGTGGGCGAGCGGTTCGGCCGGCCCGCCTCGCCGCTGTCCGGCGCCATGGTGATCAATGTGCGGAACAGCGACGAGTTCGCCGCCGTCTGGACGTCCAAGGCACGTCGATGACCCGGCCGCCGACCCCCACCGGCGCGACGGCGCGGCCGTCGTCGTCCGCCGTGCCTCCGCCCGGCTCCGCCTATGCGCCGACCGCGCCCGTCGCGCCCACGCCGGTGCTGATCGTCGCGATCGCCCATCTGCCGGCGGCTTTCATGCTCGGCGCTTTGTTCGACGGCGCTGGCTACCTCGTGCCGGTCGCCGGCGCCGTGGCTGCCGCGGCCCTGACGGCGTGGTTCGCGGCGCGTCGCCTGGCGAGTCTCGAGCTCGTCGCATTCGTCGGCGTCGTGTCCGGCCTGGCCTACGGGACCATGACGAAGGCCGGCCGCGTCAGCCTGGTGGCGCGCGGGCTGCGCGACGGCTGGGGCGCGCTGCTGAGCGCGCCGGTGCCGGCCCAGCCGGAGGCCGCGCTGCTGATCGCGCCCGCGGCCGCGCTGTGGGCGGCGGCGTTCGCCGCCGTCGTGCTGGCGCTGCGTGCCCGGGCGGTGCTTGCGCCGGCGGTCCCCCCGCTGCTGGCGCTGGTCGCGGTGTTGGTGCTGGTCGGCGACGCGGGCGCGGGCGACGCCCGGACGCGCGTGCTCGCGACCGGTGGGTTCGTGGCCCTCGTGCTGGCGATGGCCGTTGCGCGCACCGCGCTGCCCGCGCCGGCATCCGGCCGCGGCCTGACGCGGCGCGGCCGGCCCACGCACGCCGCGACGGGACCGGTGGCCCCGGTAGCCCCGACGGCCGCGGCGGGCGGCGGGTCCGCGCCGCCGCGCGGCTCCGGCGCCCTGATGTTCGGCCTCCCGGTGGTCGTCGTGATCGCCGCGCTCGGCACGCTCGCCGGCACCGTCCTCCCGGTCGGGGACCATCGCCGCTTCGACCCGCGCGACCACTACCACCCGCCGGTCGGGGACGTCGCCGTGCTCAACCCGCTGGCGCGGGTGCGCTCCCAGCTGGAGACGTCGCCCCCGGCGACCCTGTTCACCATCCGGCTCGCGTCCGGCACCGGCAGCCTGCCGGTCGACCGGGTGCGCCTCGCCGCCCTCGGCGAGTTCGACGGCGCCAGCTGGCGCGACGACGGCCACTTCCTCCGCGTCGAGCGGACGCTGCCGGAGGCGGACGAGCCGCTGCCCACGCTCGTGGCCCGCGTCGACGTCCGCGCGGAGGTCACGGTCGGTGGCCTCGAGGGGGTCCTGCTGCCCTCGCTGGGCCGGCCCAGCTACTTCGACTACGCGGGCGACGGCCGCGGCGGCGCCTTCTCCCCGGCCTCTGGCGCGCTCGCCGCGCTCACGACGCCGCGCCAGGGCGACCGCTACGAGCTCGCCACCCGCGTGCCCGCGCCGAGCCGCGAGCAGTTGGCGGCGGCCAGGCCGGCGTCCGGCCCGGCCGCGGCGCCCTATCTCGGACTGCCGCCCGGCCTCCCGCCGGCACTGGTGGACATAGCCGCGCAGGTGACGGCGTCCGCCGAGCGGCCGTACGACAAGCTCGTCGCCCTCGAGCGGTTCCTGCGCGACGACACCCGCTTTCCCTACGACCTGTCTGCTGCCCCTGGGCACTCCTACGGCGTGCTGAGCCGGATGATGACCGGCACCGGTCCGGCCGACTCGCGGGCCTACGCGGAGCAGCGGGCCACGGCGTTCGCCGTGCTGGCGCGGACCAGCGGATTCGCCACCCGCATGAGCGTCGGCTACCTGCTCGACCAGGGCCGGGAGGACGACGGCACCTTCACCGTCACCACCCAGCAGGCGCATGCCTGGCCGGAGGTGCTGCTCGACGGCATCGGCTGGGTCGCCTTCGAGCCGACCGACGTCACCCAGCTCACCCGCACCCTGCCGCCTCCGTCGGTGCCGACCGCGCCGACGGGCGATGCCGGCGCCGGCAGGACCGTCACGCCCGAACCGGTTTCGCCGATCATCGTGCCGACGCTCGACGACTCGGGCGCGCCCGACCGGCGAGGCGCGACCGGCGGCGGTCTGGCCTGGCCGTGGACCGTGCTCATGGTCGTCGGCGGTGCGCTGCTGCTCCTGCCGTCGCTGGTGGTGGCGGAGAAGGCGCGCCGCCGCCGCGGCCGGCGCGGCGGCGCGGTGCCGGCGCGGGTGGTCGGCGCCTGGCTGGAGGCCCGCGACCGGCTGGCCGAGCGCGGCGTCGCCCGGTCCGACGCGCTGACCCAGCGGGAGGTCGTGGGCCTCGTCGTCGAGACGCCGCTGATCGCGCCGGCGGCGGGCCCGCTGCGCCAGTTGGCCGCCCTGGCCGACCGGGCGATGTTCGCGCCCGCCGGTCCGGGCGCGTCCGCCGGTGTCGACCCGGCCGAAGCGTGGCGGCTGCTCGACGAGATCCGCCGGGAGCTGCGGGCGAATGCCGGCCTCGGCACCCGGCTGCGCGCCGCGGTGGACCCGCGCCCGCTGCTGCCCCGGCCCCGCCCTGGCCGCCCGCCCGCGGCCGCCCGCCTGCCCCGCGGGCCGGCGCCGGCCCCTCTTGGCCTGCCCCCGCCCGTCATGGTGGCCGTCGGCGGCCAGCCGGCGGGGCAGCTCTACACAGCAACGATCACCATGAGAGTTTCGGAGTGAGTGCGCCGGTGCGGAATCAGGGGACGAGGCGGCCCGCGGCCCGAGGGGCGTGGCTGCCACGGGCGGCGCTGGCGCTGCTGGTGGTCGGGGCCGGCGCTGTCGTCACGGTAGTGGGCGAACCCGGCCAGCCACGGGCCCACTCGATCGGGCTCGACGAGGGCTCGGCCTGGCTGGTCTCGTCGGCCGTGGGGCAGGCCACGCTCGTCGACGGGACGACCGCGCAGGTCGTCACCCGGGTCGACGTCGGGCCCGGCCCGCTGTCCGGCGCGCAGTCGGGCGCCGACGTGTTCGTCGCCGCCGGCGACGGCACCGTGCGGCGCGTCGACGGGGCGACGTTCGAGCCGTCGACACCGGTGTCGTTCTCCGCGGCACGCGAGCCCGTGTCCGTGTACCCGGCGGGCGGCACGGTGTTCGCCGTGGACCGGACGACCGGCCGCGTGACAGCCGCCGACGCGGCGACCCTGCGCGTGCGCGACGCGTTCTCGCCGGTTGGCCGGGTGCCCGCGGGTGGCGCGCTCGCCGACGAGGACCCCGAGGCCCCGGGCGGTGCCCGGCTGTGGCTCGTCGACGGTGAGACGGGCGACGTCCTCGGCATCGACGGCGGCGGCGAGCGGGTGCTCGAACGCGCCGTCGACCCGGCGCGGACCGTCCTGGTGCCGGCCGGCGACCGCCCGGTCGCGGTCGACCTCTCGGCCCGCCGGGCGTGGCCGCTCGACTCCGCCGGTGGCCACGCCGCCTGCCTTGCCACGTCGCCAGGGGACGACACGGTGACGGTCGGCGGGTCGACCACCGCGCCGCGGGTGTATCTCGCCAGCGGCCGGGACGGCCGGCTCCTCGTCAGCGACCTCGCGACCGGGCGCTGCGACAACGCCGTGGCGGTGGCGGCGGCCGGTCACCGGCTGGGCCAGCCGCGGGAGGCGGCCGGCCGGGTGTTCGTCCCGGACCACAGCGCCGGCGACGTGATCGTCGTCGACGTGGCGGCCGGCCGGGTGGCCGCGCGGGCCCACGTGCTGCCCGACGACACCGAGTTCGAGCTGCGCGGCGACGGTCAGGCGGTGTTCTTCAACGATCCGGCCAGCGAGCGAGCGGGTGTCATCGGCCTCGACGGCACCCTGCGCATGGTGACGAAGTTCGACCCGGCGGGCGTTCTGGTGGCCGGCGGCGAGGGCCGCGTCGGCGCTGGTGACGAGGGCCCGGAAGGCGCCGGCCTCGACGGGCAGGCGGCTGGGCCGCTCGCCGGGCTGAACCTGCCGCTGCCGGCCGGGCCGACCGCCGGGCCAACCGCCGGGCCAACCGCCGGGCCGACCGCGGGGCCGACCGGGCCGACCGCCGGGCCGACCGCCGAGCCGACCGGGCCGCTCGCCGGGCCGGCGGCCCGGCCAGAGCCGGTCGGCTCGCCCGCCCAGCCCCAGGGGACCGTCGATCCCGTCTCCCTCCCTCCGGCAGGTGCCCCAGAGGCGCCCGCGTCGCGGGCGGCGCCGGCTCCCGGTGGGCCGGCCGGCGACGCTCCCCAGGAGCAGGCGGGGCGCCCGGACGCGCCGGCCGACGTGTCGATCGAGGTGTCGGCGGCCCAGGTGGCGGTCGGCGCGCCGGTCACCATGCGGGTCGTCGCCCGGGGAGCGGTCCCCGTCAGCGACGCGCGGTGGACGTTCGGCGACGGCCACAGTGCCGACGGCCTCCGGGTCACCCATGCCTGGTCCGAGCCGGGCGCCTACCAGGTGATCGCGTCCGCGCGGCTGGCGAACGGCCGGGTGGTGGCCCGGGCGGTCACGATCGCCGTCCTGGCCCAGGCCCCGCCAGCCCTGCCGGGGACCACGACGGGGCCTGGCGTCGACCCGCCGTCCGGAGTCGGGACCACCCCGCCCGTGGCAACGACGCCACCCGTACGGACGACGCCGCCGTCCGGAGTCGGGACCACCCCGCCCGTGGCAACGACGCCACCCGTACGGACGACGCCGCCGCCCACGACGCCGGGTTCCACCGGGCCAGCCGGCGACCCTTCCCCGAAGCCCACGGGGTACCAGTACGTCGCGGGCAGCTCAGGCAGCCTGATGGTCGAGCTGTCGACGCCCCGGACGGTGGTCGGCGCGCCGATCACGATGCGGGCCTACACGACGCGGATATCCCCAGTCAGCGACGCGCGGTGGACGTTCGGCGACGGCCGCGGCGCCGAGGGCATCCAGGTCGCCCATGCCTGGTCCGAGCCAGGCGTGTACCAGGTGGCCGTGTCCACACGGCTGGCGAACGGCCAGCAGATCGACGGGACGGTCGCGATCAGCGTCTCGGCGCCGGCTCCCCCGACCACGCCGCCGCCGACGGGGTCGGTCGTCGCGCCGACCGCGTCGCTCCGGGTCCTCACGGCTCCCGGAGATTCGACGACGCGGCAGGCCGGCGTGGACGCCTCCGGGTCGACCGGCGGCGGCCTGACCTACCGATACGACTTCGGCGACGGCGCGACGGCGGGACCAACCTCGAGCAACGTCACCTGGCACACATACGCTTCCGCCGGCACTTACACGGTGACGCTGACCGTTACCAATGCGGCCGGGTCGGCGACGGCCTCGGCCTCGGTGACGGTCAACGGGCGCGCGCCCGCGACGCCCGGCAACGTGGCGATCCTGGCGGTGAGCGCCTCGGAGGTCCGCCTGTCCTGGACGGATGGCGGCCTGGAGTCCGGCTACGAGGTGAGCGACGGCGCGCGCACCTGGACGCTGCCCGCCAACTCGTCGTCGTTCAGCAAGACTGGGCTCGCCGCGGGCACACGGGTCTGCCTGCGGGTGCGGGCGGTCAGCCCGTCGGGCGCGTCCGCCTGGGCACCGGAGCTGTGCGCGACGAGCGCGGACCCGCCGCCGCCGGCCCCCATGAAGCCCGGCACCCCGAGGGATGTCGCGGCGACCGTACTGGACCAGCACCGGATCCGGGTCACCTGGACGGACCCTGGGGACAACGAGACCAGCTTCGAGATCCGTAGCGGCGAACACCTTTGGGTGGTGGGCGCGAACACCACGTCGCACGTGATCAATGGGCTGAACCCCGGTGACGTGATCTGCCCGACGGTCACCGCGGTCAACCAGGCAGGCAGCTCGCCCGCGGCGTCCGGCAACTGCGCGATGATCGTCGAGACCGCGCAATAGCGCTCGAAGGACCGAAGGACCAGAGAGGGCAGCGGACGGAGCGGGCCCCGACCGCGGGCGATCGGTGCATGGGCTGTGGTGCTCGAGGAGGAGGTTTTCGGCACCATGGCGCCTGGGATCATGGTCGAGTACCCCACGGGTCATGGCCAGCCGCTCGTCGGGGCCACGCCGCTCACCGGTCACGAGGTTTCCTCCAGCCGGAGGGTCCCGTCATTGCCTGATCTGGCGCACGGGCCGGAACATTCCGGCCTGTGCGGCCAGCCCCGAAAACGGGAACGGCCCCGACCGAAGTCGGGGCCGTTCTGACGCGACCGTTCAGGTGTCGCGGGCCGTGCCGTCGTTATCCCGGTCCAGGCCGCTCCGGTATCCCGACCCGAGGAGCCCTGTCATGAGTGTCTCCGTTCCCACCATGTATGAGGTCCGGGTCGACGGCCATCTCGACGACCGCTGGTTCGGCGGGCTCGACGGCCTCGTCATCGCGCGGGACACCGGTCACACGAGCACCCTCGTCTGCCCCGTCGCGGACCAGGCGCAGCTCCACGGTCTGCTCGGACGTCTGCGGGATGTCGGGGTCACCCTCCTGTCTCTCCGTGTCATGCCACCAGTGGACGGTGCCACGGCGGTGGGTAGCCAGCCGGCGCTTGGGCGGCCGCTGCGGACTGACCGGCTCATTCTTCGGCCGGCCGGGATCGACGACGCCGACGTGACCTGGAGGTACCGGCGGTTGGAGTCGGTCACCGAGTGGACCACCAGTGCTCCCGCCGACCTCGACGCCTACCGCGGGATCTTCGGGAACCCCGCCCGCCTCGCGGCCACGGTGGTCGTCGAACTCCACCAGGGAGCACCCGTCGGCCAGGTCATCGGGGACCTCATGGTCAGGCGCGAGGACGCCTGGTCCCAGCGCGAGGTGGCCGGCCGGGCCAGGGGTGCCCAGGCGGAGCTCGGGTGGGCGCTCGACCCCGCCCACAGCGGGCACGGATACGCCACCGAAGCCATGCGGGAGCTGATCCGTCACTGTTTCGAGGATCTCGGTATCCGTCGGGTGGTCGCGAGCTGTTTCCTCGACAACGAGGCCTCGTGGCGGCTCATGGAGCGTCTCGGTATGCGCCGGGAGGTCCACGCGGTCCGTGAGTCGCTCCACCGCCGCGGACAGTGGCTCGACAGCGTCGGCTACGCGCTGCTCGCCGAGGAATGGCCGACGGCCCCGTGAGCCGCCGCGTCCAGCCAGGACGACGCGTGAACACCGCGCACTGCCGCCACGGTCGGCTGCCCAGCGCGGTGAGGACCGGTGATGTCGGTCATCGCACTGTCTGGGGTGAGAATCGATGGTGTGGCGGTTGACGGAGGGCCCCTTGAACGGGTCGTCAGGGAGCTGTGTGGCCGCCCTTCGGACCTGGCTGATGCCGCGATGCTTCCGGCCGAGCCTGGTCTCTACGCCTGGTGGGCGTCGGTCACCGTCTTCCCGGAGCTGCCTGGCCAGCCGAATCTGATCATCGGGGACGCGCGGCTGCTCTACCTTGGGATTGCGACCCGGCTGCGTACCAGGGTCGTGTCGAACCACCTCGCGCGTTCCGGGAGTTCGACCTTGCGCAGGACCCTCGCTGGCCTTCTCCTGGCCCAGGAGGGCTACCGCACGCGGTGGACCGACAGAGTCGTTCTCCTACCAGACGACGAAATCCGGCTCACCACCTGGATGCACCAGCACCTGCGCCTCACCACGGCCCTGCATCCCGAACCCCGCGCCATCGAACGGCAGCTCATCGAACGCCTGCGTCCACCCCTCAACATTGAGGGAACCGCCGCGGGCGCCACCCGGACGGTGATTCAGGCCGCCCGGAAGGCGTACAACGCGAGCGCGGGCCCCCGCCCCAAGAAACCGTAACCAGGCCGCGGAGCACAGCCGCGGGACAAGCGTTGCCGGCGGATCGGCGGCCGGCCGCCCAGGGCGCTCAGCTGGCCCGATGACACCGGCACATCAATGACGGCGCCGAATTGTCCGTGGTGGCCTGGACGGGGTCTGCCCGGCCGAGCGTGAAGCTCCGGGCGGGGATGGGACGATATGGATCGCTGGCCGTGCCTGTCACCGGTTCCGTGGAGCGGGAGGCTGTGGCTCGGCGGCGTCGGGGGATCTCATGGAGGCTGACGATGCGCGCTCGGGGGGCGTCATGGCCGGTCTGGCTGCGGCGGTCGCTGTCGGTATTGCTGCTGGTAGGCGTGGGCGCGGCATTCGCCGCGCTGGTGCCTGACCCGCCGGGCGTCCGGCCCGCGTCGGTGCGGCTGAACGACGGCGCGGCGTGGCTCGTGTCGTCGGCGGTGGGCCAGGCGGTTCTGGTGGACGGTTCGACGGGGCAGGTGGTGACGCGCGTCCGGGTGGGCGCCGACCATCCGTCCGGGGTGCAGTCGGGCGTGGACAGTTTCATTTCCGCCCAGGACGGGACGGTGCGTCGGGTCGACGGCGCGACCTACACGGTGTCGCGGCCGGCGTCGTTCGCGAAGGCGAGCCAGCGGCTGGCGGTGTACCCGGGCGGCTCTGCCCTGTTCGTGGTCAACCACACGACCGGCACCGTCACCGTCGCGGACCCGCATTCCCTCGCTCCGCGGGGGGAGTACTCGCTGGCGGCGCGGGTGCCCGTCGGGGCGGTGCTCGCCGACGAGAAGGCCAGTCTGTGGGTGGTTGACGGCGACAACGGCGATCTGATCCAGGTACGGGGCGAGGGCCGAAAGGTCCAGCCGCGTGCCGTCGACCCGACACTGACCAGGCTGGTGGCGGCCGCCGGCTGGCCGGTGGCCGTGGATCTCGCCGCCAGGCTGGCGCGGCCGATCGGCGGTGGTGGCGTGACCGGCGCCGGCGTCTGCGTCGACACCCAGGGCGGCGATGACACCGTCACGGTCACCGGCGCCGCGCTCGCGCCGGAGGTGTACGTGGTGAGCGGGCGGCGAGGTTTGCTGGTGTTCAGCGACCTCGAGACCGGCCGTTGCGACGAGATCGTGAACCTGGGCGTGGCCGGCCATCGCCTTGGACAGCCTGTGGAGGCCGGCGGCCGACTGTTCGTGCCTGACTTCAGCACAGGCCAGGTCCTCGTGCTCGACCTCGCCGCGCGTTCCGTCGTCTCGAGGCCCAAGGTGCTGCCACCGGACACCTCGTTCGAGTTGTCCGTCGAGGGGCCGTGGGTGTTCTTCAACGATCCCGCGAGCACCCGCGCCGGTGTCATCTGGTTCGACGGCACCTTCCGGTCGGTGGAGAAGTACGAGCCCGACCAGCGGGGTGACCTGACGCCGAGTGACCCGGGCGCGGGCCCCGCGCCAGCGGTGCCGGAACAGGAGGACGCCGGCCCGCCGGGATCCGGCTTCGAGCCGGAGCCCGTCGAGACGCCGGGGCCCAACGACGAGCCCGCGCCCGGGCCCGCGCCCGGGCCGGCCTCGCCGGCGTTTCCCCCGGGCGGTGACGACTCCACTCCGCCGGCCGGCGAGAACTCCACTCCGCCGGCCGTGGACGACTCCACTCCGCCGGTCGAGGATGATTCCACTCCGCCGGCCGTGGACGACTTCACTCCGCCGGCTGGGGATGACTCCACTCCGTCGGCCGACGAGGCAACTTCGCCGGTAGCGATCGAGGTGTCGGCGGCAAGGGTGGCCGTGGGCGAGAGCGTCTCGCTGCGCGCGGTCGCGACGCGGGCGGGCGAGGCGGTGACCGCGGCAACCTGGTCGTTCAGTGATGGTAGCGGCGCCGTGGGCATCCAGGTCAGCCACGCCTGGTCGGATCCGGGCACCTACCAGGTCGTTGCGTCGTCGCGCCTGGCCGACGGCCGGACCGCCCTGCCCGCCGTCGACATCGTCGTGACCGAGCGCCCGGAACCCGAGATCCCGTCCGTTCCCGGGCAGCAGCCGGACCAACCAGACCAACCAGATCAGCCGGACCAGCCGGATCAGCCGGATCAGCCGACCGACTCGGGGACCGGCTCGGAGAATGATCCGAACCTCCCCGGGTCGGCGAGACCCGTGGCCGCGCTCCAGGCCACGGCGGGGCAGGGAGCGGACTGGGCGCTGGTCACCGCGGACGCGGCCGGGTCGACGGGCGCGGCGCCGTTGACCTACCGGTTCGACTTCGGGGACGGGACGACCACGAGCGCGGCGCCCGGCGCGACCGCGAGCCACACCTTCCCCCGAGAGGGCACCTTCACCGTCACGGTGACGGTGACCGACACGGCCGGGCAGACCGACCAGGCGACCGCGAGCGTGACCGTCCAGATGCCGGTCCCGAGCTCCGATCTGCAGGTAGTCGTGAACACCAGCCACGAGGGCGGCAGCAGGGCTGAGTCCCCGCTGCCGGTCACGGCGGCGGTGACGGCGTCCGGCGGGGTCGGGGCGATGACCTACGAGTTCGACTTCGGCGACGGAAGTCCGACCGTCGGGCCGCAGTCCGCCGCCACGGCGACCCACACCTATACGCGGGCCAGCGCGAATCCGGACTCCCCAGGCGGTTACCAGGTGACCGTGACGGTACGGGACTCCACCGGGGCGACAGCCACCGCGACGGCCTGGGCGATCGTCTACCCACATCCGCCGGTCCCGCGGCTCACGGTGACGCCCCAGTCGGGTTCCGCGCCGCTGACGGTGACACTTGATGCCTCGGGGTCGACGCCTGGCGAGTACGGGATCGTGGGCTACAGCTTCACCGTCAACGTTTCGGGAAGCTTCGTCGAACCCGTGACGGTGCCGCGGCAGGCGTCGCCGACGGCGACGGTCCAGTTGCCGGTCTCCGGGACCTGGTACGCCACCGTTACGGTGTGGGACCCCTACCAGGGTGGAGACAATCTCGAGACGCCGGTGCCGATCACCGTGAGCAGTTCGGGACAGGAGCCCCGGATCACCGTGAGCTCGGCGACTCCCGTGACGCCCTGCGCCAGCGCCCGCTGCGGGCAGGTCGTCATTTCCAGTTCCGGCGGGATTCCGCTGGTAGTCAGCGAGATCATGGAGTTCGGCGAGGTCACCCTCATCGGTTCCGGGAACTGCGTGGGGACCCTGGCGCCGGGTGCTTCCTGCAGCTTCACGTTCTCCGACGACCGGAACTCGGGCAACATGATCAAAATTCGCCACAACGGCCCCGGCGGATTGGAGGACGTCGACCTCTCCACGGCCTAGTCCCATTAGGGCGCGTATCTGGTTGTCATCAATGGGAGGTTTTCCCGGGCTGCTTGACCCGGATCAAGGAGGCTCGGGGAGTGGAGACCGGCGAGGTGGCCGCGCGGGGTCTTGGCCTGGCTGGTCTGGGGCGAGTGGCGCGGGTGTTTTCGGAAGACCGACCGCGGCTGCGATGATCGACCGGTGAGGTGGACGACTGACGACTTCCGCGTCGGCTACAGCCAGTACTACCTGTGCGATTACAACGTGGTCCCCGAGGGTGCGGGCCTGAGCCAGGCCTTTCAGGGGAACTCGCTCGTCGGGGCGGGCGGAGGGCACCTGGCCGTGGTCTGCGGGACCGACTACGGGCGGATCCGGATCACCGTCGACGTCCGCGACGACGAGCCCGCCGCTGCCTTCGACGGCTGGCCCATGGTCGTGGACATCAGCCATCACAGCAACGCGGGCCGGACCTGGCTCGGCGACATGGACACGGGCGGGCCGCCCGAGCTGGGGAACCTGACGCCCGGCGGCCCTGGCTGGTACCGGGTCCGCGTGCGGGCGAGGGGTCGCGACGCCGCGCGAGCCGCCGGTATCGCCTGCGTCGACGCCGACCCGCCGCTCGAGGAACACGCGGTGAGCATCTGGCCGGCGCCGCCCGCGCCCGACGTCGTCCACCGCGCCGACGACGAGGTCGCCCGCGGGCCGCGGCCAGCCCCGGGCGGTCCACTGCCCGCTTTCTACCCGGAATGCCGCGCTGGCTGGGCGCCGCCGCCCGCCAGCGACGAGCCCACGGAACTGGTACCGCAACGCGTCGAGAAGATCATTGACTGGACCGTCGCCCACTATCCCGGGGCCCAGCTCGTCGGCGCGCGCCTCGCCGGCCGGGACCTGACGTTCGCCGACTTCATGGCGGCCCGTCTTACCGGCGCGGACCTCACGGGCGCGGTACTCGTCAAGACGAATCTCATCGCGATCGACCTCGCCGGGGCCCGCCTGTCCGGGGCCGACCTCGACGGCGCGGACCTCGCCAACGCCAACCTGACAGGTGCCCGGCTCGACGACGCCGTCCTGACCGGTGCCCATCTCAGCGAGGCCCGCCTCGTCGGCGCGATCCTCACGCGCGCGAACCTGCACCGGGCCGGTCTCGTCGGCGCGGACCTCACCGGCGCCGACCTGACCGGCGCGCGACTCGACGGCGTCCGCTGGTCGCGGTCCCCGGACTGGCCGGAGACGACCCGCTGGCCGACTCCAGCCCTGGCCCAGCACATCCGGGCCCATTCCGATGCGTCCCCGATCAAGCCCACCGACTTCACCGTCCGCGCGCTCACCCTCTGACAGCCGAGACCCCGCCTCCCGGATCACCGAGGCGGGCGCGCCGGCCGGCAGCTCCCACCCGGCCCCACCGTGGCCGAGTACTTCCCACTCATGGACGAACAGTGGGTTGGACGAACAGTGGGTGACCGCCGTCGGCGAGTCGGTCAGGGGCGGGGGCACCACGGCCGCGTCATCGGCGCGTGCCGGGGTCGGCGGGCCCCTCGGAACGGTCGGGAAAGAAGATTTCCTCGATGGTCAGGTTGAAGATGCCGGCGAGGGTGAACGCCAGGGGCAGGCCGGGGTCGTACCGTCCGGTCTCGATCGCGTTGATGGTCTGCCGGGATACCTGGCACCGGTCGGCCAGGTCGGCCTGACTCCACCGGCGCTCGGCTCGCAGCGTGCGTAGCCGGTTTCTCACCGATGCAGGCGGGTGCGCAGGTCCGCGATGACGAACCAGATCCCCACGCCTCCGATGACGATCGCCTCGCTGAGGGGGCGCAGCCCGACGATGTCGGTGGCATCGAGCAGGACGGCGATCTGAAGGCCCACGAGGACGACGGCGAAGGCGATCGCCATGCTCTCCAGCTGGATCTTGCGCTGATACTCGTCGGCGCGGTGGAAGGCCCGCACCAGGACCCACACGACGGAGAGCGTGAAGGCGCCGGTCACGCCGATCCACCAGGCCTTGTCGGCGGTGGACTGGTCGGGTGAACTGCCCAGCGCCAGCGCGATCGCCCCGAGGAGGGAGACCGGGATGCCGTCGATCATGATCGCCCTGCGGGCGTCGCGCGTCACGTTGTCCTGCCGAGTCTCGTCAACCACGAGCCCAATGTAAAGTTTGCTTTCCAGCTAGTCAAGGTTGCTTGTCATCCCGGCACGCCCAAGGCCTCGGACTTTCGCCTGGGAGGCTGACGGACGCCCGGCCTCGTGGCTGTCCCGCGAGGCCGGGCGCATGGAGCTACGGCCGCTCGCACTCGGGCACGGCGAGCGGGCACTCAGGGTCGTTCGCCGGCGGCGGTTCCTCGGTGGGCGGGTCGCCCGGGACCGGGTTCGGGAGCGGCTTGGCGACCTGTTCCGGCGGGGCGATGACCAGGTTGAAGTCGTAGCCCGCCGCGAACGAGCCGACCCCCGTGAGCCCCGGGATCTGGAGGGCAATCGGCTCGGTGAGCCACGGCGTGCCGAGGCCCAGCTGCCCCGACTTGTTGGAGCCCCACGACCACAGCGTTCCGTCCTGGCGCTTCGCGAGGCTGTGGTCCTCCCCGACCGCGAGGTCGACGAAGTCCTCCGGTGCCCAGACCGCCGCGGTCGGAGTGGCCGTGTCCTGGTAGGTGCCGATTCCGAGCTGCCCCAAGTCGTTGCAGCCCCAGCCGAGCACCTTGCCGACGGTGCCGCCGTCGGTCGACAGGACGAGGGTGAAGTCCCCGCCGGCCGCGGCCATGGTGACGTCGTGCAGCCCTTCGATGAGGACCGGCAGCGTCTCGAACGTCTCCTCCCGGCCGGGTATCAGTTGCCCGCACCGGTTCGTGCCCCAGGCCCAGACTGTGCCGTCCGCGCGCACCGCGACGCTGTGGTGGTAGCCCGCGGCGACCTGGACGACGTCGTCGAGGCCGTCGACGCGCACCGGCTCGAACCGGTTCTGCTGGTCGCCGGCGCCCAACTGGCCGTATTCGCCGTATCCCCAGGCCCAGACGGTGCCGTCGCTCCTGAGCGCGAGGGTGTGCCCCTGGTTGACGTCGATCTGGGTGACGTCGGTCAGGCCGGGCACCTGCACCGGGGTGAGGCTCTCGGTCGTGGCGCCGCCGTCGCCCAGCTGCCCGATGGTGTTGTTCCCCCAGGCCCAGACGGTGCCGTCCGCGCGCAGCGCGGCGCTGAACGCCCATCCGCCCTCGGCCTGGACGACGTTGTCAAGGCCGGCTACCTGGACCGGCGCGGTCCGGTGGGTCTTGGTCCCGTCGCCCAGCTGGCCGTGGTAGTTCTTGCCCCAGGCCCAGAGCTGGCCGGCGTCGTCCACCGCCAGGCTGTGCCGGCCCTCGGCGGCGAAGACCTTGTCCCACCCGCCGACCGTGCCGTCCACCTGCCTCGGGATGTCGGACGACGGCCCGCTGTATCCCCCGCCATACCCCCAGGCCGCCACGGCGCGGAGCTGGCCGGGAGCGTAGGTCGAGTCCGCCGCCGCCGGCCCGGCGAGAGCGACGGACGTGACCGCGACGGCCGCGGCGGACCAGACGGCAAGGCGCCGGCGCCGGGTCCCGGCCCGTGGCCGGGTCGCCTGGGACGCCGATGGCCCCGGTCGGGCCGACACAGGGGTAAGGGCCACCCCCGAGGGGCGTGATCGAAACACTGTCCATCTCCTCGCGCGCAACGCGGTCGCGGTCAAGGAGGCCGGCTGCCGTGCGCCAGCGCCGCCAGACCCGCGGCGTAGCGGGCGGAGGGGCGCCAGCCACCGCCCCGGCGCGTTGCCGGGGCGATCGCGACGTTACGGACAGCCCCCGTTTGATTCCCGTCAGCATCGCCACGGCGACAGCGCGCTCACACGGGGCCGGTGGCGGGGATGGCGTCACCGTGTCGTGCGGCGCTCGCCGTGCCGGCCGGGTCTGCCGGGTCGGCGTGGCGGTGGCGGGGCCAGCGGAAGCGGGGGGTCAGCGGAAGGCGCCGAGGTTGTCCCGAGCCCAGGCCGCGAACGCCCGGCCGGGGCGGCCGAGCACGGTGGTGAGGTCGGGGCCGACGGCGCTCTCCTCGGCCGTCGGGCTTCCGAGGATGGTCAGGGTGTCGTCGGCGACGGAGGCCGGCATCCACCCCACCATCTGCTCGCGGGCCTGCTCGCGGGAGATCTCGACGAAGGTCACCGGTTCGCCGAGGGCCACGCCGAGGGCCGTCGCCCGGTCGCGCGGCGAGGTCGAAGGCCCGGCCAGGACGTAGATCTGGCCGGCGTGGCGCGGGTCGAGCAGGGCCGCGGCCGCGACGTCGGCCAGGTCGGCCGGGTCGACGGACGGAAGCGCGACGTCGCCGTACGGCGCGAACACCGTCCGCTGCGCCTGCACCGAGGGTGCCCAGGCGAGCGCGTTGGAGTGAAAGCCGCCTGGTCGCAGGATGGTCCACTCCAGGCTCGACCCGGTCACGGCGTCCTCGAGCGCCCGGAACCCGTCGTAGGCCGACAGGTCCGGACGGGTGCCGGCGGCCACCGACGACAGGAGCACCACCCGGTGGACACCGGCGGCCTGGGCGGTGTCGAGGATCGCCGCCGCGTCGAGGCCGTCGCCGGAACCGTGGACGAGCAGGAACAGCGCGTCGGCTCCCCGCAGGGCGGGGGTGAGGCTCTCGGGTTCGGCGAGGTCGGCGCGGACGGCGGTGAGCCCGGCGCCGACCGGTAGGGGCGCCGAGGCGCCTCTCGACACGGCGGTCACTGTCTCGCCGGCGGCGAGCAGGTTCCTGGCGAGGTGGCGGCCGATGTTGCCGGTCGCGCCGGTCACGACGATCACGGGGTACCTCCGGGTCGGGTTCAGGCTGACCCGGGGCACGCTACATTCGTGTGGATAGTAGGTTCCCCATGGAAAGTATCGAGAGCAGGAGCCTGCATGACCGCCACCGCCGAGGCGTCGACCGGTGTCCGTCCCTGTCCCATCGGGCCGGTCGTCGAGCTGGTGTTCAGCCGCTGGACCACCCCGATCCTCTGGGCGCTGCACGAACGCGGCCCCCAGCGTTTCGTCGAACTCGAGCGAACGCTGGGCATCACGCCCAAGGTGCTGACCCAGCGGCTGCGGCAGATGGAGCGCGACGGGCTCGTGGTCCGCACCTACCACCCGGAAATGCCGCCCCGGGTGGAGTACGAGATCAGCGAACTCGGCGAGAGCCTCGCCCCCGTCTTCGCCGCCCTCACCCAGTGGTCCGAGCAGCACCTGCCAGCCGTGCACCAGGCACGGGCGGCGTACTCCGGGCCGCTGCCACGCTGAGCCCGGCCGCACGCCGGCCGCGCACCCGTGACGATCGCGAGTCCCGTGAACGCGCCGGCGCCGCACAGCCGACGCGGTCCTGGTCGCACCGGTGCCGTTGCCGCGACGCGCGCGCTTAGCTGTCGAGGCGAGTCCGCGGGCGGTCCGCGGCGGTCAAAGTCGTCCCCGTCGCCGGTCGGCCGTTTGAGGTGACGGTCCGGATCGTAGAGAGCGAGTAGCGAGGGTGTGATCCCCAGGGAGCGGAAGCCGTATTCCAGCTGCTGGTACCAGGCGCGTTCCCTCTCGAGTTCCTTCGACACCTGGACGGGAACACCGAACGGCTGGTCCTCCGCCGACGCCATGACCACGAAGGATTTCCCCGCGTCGGCCGGGTCGGACGGTCTGGGGAGCACGCTGAACTCCCAGGTCGCCGCGCCTGGAACTTCCAGGCCGGAGTGGAGATGCCGCAGGACGAAGGTCGGCTGTCGTAGCAGCACCACGGACTGGGCCCGGATCGCGAACGCTCGCCGTTGGACGACGCGCCAAGGCGGCTCCGGACGGAAGTGGTGGAGGTCGGAGAACAGCTGTTCGCGCAGCTCGGAATAGTCGGCCGCGGTCTTGGCCAGTCCTCTGGTGTCCTCGGCCAGCTCACGGCTCGTGTCGCAACTCGCAAAAGTCCCGGCGAGCGAGTCGAACCTGCCACGGATCCACGGTTTGAGGAAGCGGTCCAAGGCGCCCAGCCGGTAGGCGGACTCGGCGGACTCGGCGACCAGCGTCGCGCCGTGCATCAGGGCCTGATAGCGCTCCGCGAGATCCATGGGTTCCCTTCCGGATTGGCACCTGACCCAGCATCGCCGGCATGCCGTGGGCGTGAGCGCCTTATCGCGAAGGATTCAGGAACAGGGTGAACGGCGGGGCCGGCTGTCCGCGTGTCATCGGCCTGAACGGTCAGCTCCCGGCGCGACAGCAGCCGTGCTCTGCTACCGGACGGTTCGGCATACGCCACCTACGGGAGAGGGTCTCATGATCTTGAGGCGATCCTGGTGGAGGTCGGAGCCGCCAGACTGTCGGAGCAGGTAGACTAACGGATCCATCAGACCTCCAGTATGGAGCACGGGGTGCCGGAGAGCGACGCGAACATAAGGGCGGTTCTTCGGTACTACGACCGTACGGAGTCACGGCTGGGCTACCTGTATCTGCTGCGTGGGACGAAGCACTTCGGCTGGTACGAGGCCGGGGACTCCAGATGGCGGTTCTCGCCGGCGACGCGCCGCATGGAGCACCAGCTCGGACGCCGGCTCGGTCTCGACGCCGGCTCCCGGGTGCTCGACGCCGGCTGCGGCATGGGCGAGGTCGCGCGCACGATGGCGGCCGATTTCCACCTGGATGTCACCGGAATAGACATTCTCGATTTCAACCTCGACGAGGCCCGGCGTCGAAGCGAGAAATCCGGGCTCGCCGGCCGCACCCGGTTCGCCGAATGTGACTACCACGACCTCTCGCGGTTCGAGGACGGCCTGTTCGACGGGGCCTACACGATGGAGACGTTCGTGCACGCGGCCGAGCCCGAGCGGGTGCTGGCCGAGTTCCACCGGGTCCTGCGTCCCGGCGGGCGGCTCGTGATGTTCGAGTACTCGCGGACGCCGCAGGAGCGGTTGGAGCCGGCCGCGCGGGCGGCGCTCGACGCCGTGTGCGAACTTGGCGCGATGCCTTCCTGGCACCGCCTCAACCACGGCGACCTCGAAAGCCTCCTCGACTCGGCGTCGTTCAAGGTCGAGTCGGTGGAGGACGTGACGGCCCGCATGCTGCCGATGCTGCGCGCGTTCGCGGTCATCGGCCGGGTTCCCTACACAATCGCGCGACTACTGGGCAAGACAGAGAAGGCCGTCAACGCGATGAGCGGTGTGGAGATGTGGAAGCACCAGGAGGCCTGGCGCTACAACATCTACACCGCTGTCAAGAAGGCATAGACCTTCCGGGTCGGCATCGGCCGGGGCTCGCTGGTGAAGGAGCCCGAACGGCCCAGGCGGATCCAGCTGGGCCGCTCCCGTGCCCGCGGCCCCGGGTAGCCAGGAGATCAGTCCTCCTCGAAGCCCGATCGCGGGTCAGCTCGTCGGTCTCCGGGGCGACCCTTCAGCGGAACCTGTCGCTAGAGATCTTTAACCCAAAGACTTAAAGATCTCTAGCGAGCCTGGCCGGACCCGCCGCCGGGGTTCGATGCCGGCCGACGGCGGGCCCGCGCAGCCACGATCAGTGAGCCCAGTTAGCCGTTCCCAGCGACTCCTCGCCGACTCCCCACCGACCACCCGCCGTCCGACCCGCGCCCCGCGCCCGGCCCCGCACCAGCTGGCGGCTGTAGTACCGCGACAACGAGTTGACCGCATACGGCTGGCCGCAGTGCACGTAGGCCACCACCGCCCACGCCGCTGTCCCTCTGTCAGGTGGCTTGGCGCGGAAGGCTCGCGAGGTCGGCGAGGGTGAGGCGCGCTGCGGGGTCGGCGGTGCCGTTGGCGAAGGTGATGCCTTCCGATTCGAGGACCTGCTGGGGAGTTTCGGCGCGGGCCGGGTCCGACCACTTGAAGCCCGGGGCGACCTTGCCGTCGGCGTTCAGTACTCGCCAGGCGTACTGGCAGGACGGGCACCTGGCGATGTGCTGGCCGAGCGGCTGAGCCTTGGTGCCGACCACCTGGGCGAGATCGCCGTAGGTGGTCCACCGGCCGGCGGGCAGCGCGTCGAGATAGGCGTGCAGGTCGGACCAGTCGCGTCCGCTCTGTCCTGGGACGTCCTCGGCAAGCTCCGCCAGGCTGTGTCCAGCCTCGTCCTCCCACCACGTCGTTCCGCGCACCGCGCCGGGCGCCGATCCCGTGGCCTGGGTGAGGATGTGCAGGACGAGCCTGGTCGGCAGCCAGAAGCCGCCGTCACCCTCCCAGCGCAGCGGGCCCTTCGGGTCGTTGTGCCAGGTCGCCCGGCCGCGCGCCGGTTCCTGCTGCACCCACTGTTCGAGCTGGGCCCGCTGCGCGGCCGTCGCGGCCGAGAACGCGAGCCGGAGCGCGGTGCCGTCGGTGAGCGTCCCCGCGTCAACGAGCCTCCGCACCGCCGAGGCTGCCCGGGAACGCTGGACCTCCTTCTGAGTGACACGCTCGGCATCCGCCCGCGCCGCCGGGCTCAGGGTGAACTCCTCGGCACCAGGCGTAGGCCACAGCCGGTTGAAGCCCGCGAGGATTCCGTCAGCCGAGCGCCAGGCGGCCACCTCGACCAGTTCGACAATCAGGTCGAACTGCGCGAGCCAGACAGCGGTGTTGGTGACCTGCCGCGGGAACGCGCCGGCGATCAGCATGATCCGCGGTTTGCGAAGCAGCTCCGGATCGAACTCGCCCCCGCCGATGTGCTCGAGCAGCAGCGCCCGAGCGGTATCGCGGTCCGTCGGGGTCCCACGCCTGGTCAGCCAGGCCGCGTGCGCGTCGGCGAGCGTGTCCAGCGTGAAGCCCGAGACCATCGCCGCATAGGTGATCGCCTGCAGATGGGTGTCCCCAGGCGCCGCGTCACGCTTGAGCTCCACGACCACGAGCCGGCCGGCGGCACTGAGCCCGAGAATGTCGAGCCGGTCCCGGGCGCGCACACCGTCGCCGCCGGTCCACTGGTCGTATTCGCTGGTCACGACCAGGACGTCGTCGCCGAGGATCGCGGGATTGGCGAGCACCCATTCCTGCAGGTGGGCCCGCTCACTCAGCCCTGCCTCGGCCAGCGAGACGCCGGACAGGGCTGTCGCCCTGCCGCCGTCGACCTTGAACAGCAACGTCATCGCCGTCTTCACCCCGCCGTCCGGCGCCCCGACCACCACGCGCCGCCCGCGGCCATTCCACCACGACTGCGACGAAGCGCTGTCTACCAGTTATCCGAGGCCTCGAGACTCAGGAGCCGGTGAGTCCGAACTCTGCGCGTAGGGCGTCGACCGCGAGTCGGCGGTGGGAGACGAGGTTCTTCTGCTCGGTGGGCATCTCGGCGAAGGTCAGGTCCCCGCCCGCTGGGACGAAGATTTCGTCGTAGCTGAAGCCGTTGGTGCCGCGCCGTTCGGTGGCCAGCGTGCCTTGGACGGTTCCGGTGAAGATCCGGATGCCGTTGGCGTCGGCATAGCCGAGGGCGGTCGTGACGGTCGCGGCCCGGTCGGTCAGGCCGGCGGCCATGTCGAGGATGCCCTGGGTGCCGACGGAGCCGAGGAACCAGGCGACGAGCGCGCCGGGAAGGCCGTTCCACGCGTTCACCGCCAAGCCTGTGTCGTCGACGAGCACGGGGACCCCGAGCTTGGCGTAGGCATCGGCGACTTTCCGCTCGACTACTGCCACCACGTCGAGGGACTGGATCTCGATCAGATCTTCCTTGACGGCTCGTACGTCGATGCCCAGCAGGGTGGCATACTCGGCCGCCTTGCCTTCGTTCCCTGTGATCAGTGAGGCGCGCTCGATCATCTGGGCATTCCTTTGGGGAGGTGATGTCATCTCTTGCTGTGAAGCCAATACTGGGAGACGTTGGTGAGGCGAACAACGTCGGCGTGCTCAAGCGGAACGACGCTACTCCAGAGGGACACCAGTTCTCCGCCCCGTACCGGAGCGGAGAACTTCCACCAGAGTACGTAGACGTCGAGGCGCCCGGACCAGAAGGTGATGGCCCGAGAAGGGGCTCGCGATGACCTCGCGCATCCGCCTTCCCCTTCCTCTGGCTACGGCCAGGACAGCACGATGCGGCTGTGGCGTCTGTCGATGACCCGGCCGGTGGGTAGTTCGCTGTCCGGGGTGGTTCTGGGGTGCACGGTGACGCGGGGGCCGGGGCCGTCGCGGTGGGCGTGGTTCCAGTGGCGGACCTGCGCGGCGAACGCCTCGGCAAGCGTGGCGGCGTCCGGGCCGAAGCCGTGGACCTTGAAGCGGAACATGTCGTCGTCGACCTTGTGCCCGCCGAGGTAGGCCAGACTGGCGCCGTCGACCGCGGCGTGGCCCATGCCGACGGTCGGCGGAATCCGGCCGGCCGCCTTCTCCTTGTCGACGGTGAGGTGGCAGTAGCCGTCGAACGCGGTCGCCAGCCACAGTTGCAGCGTCTCGAACGACACCATGTTCGGGAAGATCACCCCGGTGTCGACGTCGGCCCGGGGCATGTCGAGGACACCCGCGAGCTGATCAGCGCTCTCGGGAAGGTCGTCGTCGAAGACCAGCGCGATCCGCTCCCCGTCGAGCGGCAGCCTCGGCTTGTCGTGCGCGCCGGCTCCGCGCATCGGGACGAACCCGGAGAACAGCACCGATGTGCTTTCCAGCCAGCCGCCACGGGACTCGAAGGTGACGGTCCGGTTCAGCCCTCGCAGGCGCAGCGGCACGACGAGGCGCCCGCCCTCGACCAGCTGGCCTGTCCACGCCGGTGGGATGTCCCAGGCCTGGGCGGTGACCAGGATGACGTCATAGGCAGCCGACGCGGGCACGCCGTCCTCGGCGTCGGCGAGCACGACCCGTACCTGGTCGTAGCCCGCCGCGGCCAAGCGACGGCGGGCCCGGTCGATCACCTCCGAGTCGATGTCGACGGTCGTCACGTCGCCGGTCGGCCCGACGAGTTCGGCCATCAGCGCCGCGTTGTATCCGCCAGAGCCGACCTCCAGGCAGCGCATACCCGGGCCAACACGCGCCGACTCAAGCATCCTGGCCTGCAACCAGGGCGCGGACACCGAACTGAGCACCACACCGTGCTCGTCCCGCTTGGTCCGCACGACGTCATCGGCGTACGCGGCTTCCAGCGACACCTCCGGTGTGAACAGATGCCGCGGCACCGCGCGGAAGGCCGCCTCGACCTTCGGTGTTGTGATCATCTTGCCCGCGAGCAGCTTGTCAACCAGCCCGCCGCGGGCCTCCGCCGCGCGTTGGGCGTCACCCAGGACACTGGCGATCTCCGTCATTCCAGCCACGCACGACCTCCCTTCCAAGGCCATGGTTCCGCTGGGCATTGTGGGAAGGAAGCACTTGGTTGTCCGCGGACACCAGCGGACACGCGTTGCCGCGGCTACACCGGGTCAGCGCCGCGGCCGCGGGCGGGCACGGTCACCGGCGACCAGGCTCCCTGGCGTATACCGACGTTGCCGAGACACAAGCACAGGCGCCATGATCGGCCCACTGTTTCATCAGAGGAGTCAGGAATGCGTTATGTCGATCTCAAACCAGCGGATGACAGAGTATGCGTTTCTGCGATCGCTGTACGAAGACGACTATTTCCCAGGCCACGTCCTCGACATGGGAAAAGCGATCCTGCTGCGCCTGTGCGAGCGGATTGAGGCAGAGCAGCCGTCGGACCTGGCGGACCTCTACCTGCTCACCCAGGCGGCGACGGAGGAGTTCAACCTCCTGGAGGAGGAGTTCGACGCCGCCGGAAGCGAGATCGAGACCGTGGCGCGGGAGGCGATCGGTGAGGACTTCTGGTTCGTCGCGCAGGCCTACGGCTTCACGGACGCGGACCACGAGGAGCTGATCGGCAACCGGAACTGGTAGCGGCAGACGGAAAGCGGTCGTCGGCCGGCTGGGCGACCCGGCGCTCTGTCAAGAGACGCCGTTGCCCTGTGGAGGGAGACGGGGCTGACCTCAGCCCCGATCGCGCTGGTCATGTCAGGTGAGCCAGGACGGTGGACATGGCTGGGTAGCTGTCGCGGACGCCGGCGCCGTTGCCGAGGCGGTGCCGCTCGAGCCTGACCGCCCCCAGGTGCCGGGCCTCGTAGATCTGCTGGCGCAGCTGGGCGGCGGACGAGGCGTCGCGGGGGCCGTAGCTGTCCCAGAACGCGGTCCGCTCGTCCTGCTTCGCCAGCGCCATCCGGATGGTCCAGTCGGCGGCGCTGTCGCCGAACCAGGTCCGGTCCAGGTCGAACACCCCGGTGATCGTGGGCTCCGGGGCGGTCGCGTGGAGCAGCACGTTCACCGTCCACAGGTCACCGGCCAGCAGCCGGGGCTCGGTCACCTCGTCCAGAACAGCCCGCCTCTCGGCGGCCACGGCGATCACCTCGCGCAGGTCAGCCGCGTCCAGGCCGGCGCCGTCGAGATCCGCCGCGATGGCCTCCAGCGAAGCGATCACCGCCTCGCCCCACGAGCCGTAGCCGGGACCGACGACCGGGCCGAAACGCGGGCCGCGCACCCCGTGGACCCGCCGCGTGATGGCGCCCAGGTCGCGGAAGAAGACCGGCCACAGCGCACGCGGGTAGTCCCCGAGGCGGTTCGGCGCCGGCACGCCGTCCAGGAGGGTCTGGACCATCCAGTCCCGGCCGACCAGCTCCTGCGACCAGTCCGCGGCGATCACCTGCGGCAGCAGCGGCGCGATCACCGCCAGATAGGGCAAGGAGGCGTACTCGTTGCGCATCAGCTGCCACTCCGAGGCGAACTGCCGGCCCCGCTCGGGAGCCACCCGCAGGATCACCGGCCGGTCCCGCCCCGCCACCGCCACCCGGTACGTCGTGTTGTACAGACCCGCCCCGAGCTCCTCCGCCGCGGCAACCCGGACCCCGGAACCGAAGACCCGGCCACAGATCGCCCGGATGTCGTCCGCCGTCAGCGGCTGCTGAAAGGCCCCAGCCGAGCGCTTGACCTGCCGCAACCGCATACCGCCTCCTCGCCCGACGAGAACCACGGTCCTCCGCCTGGTGGCGTCCGCCGCACGGTAGCCCCGGCTCGCAAGGAGCGCGGCCCTACGGGTCAGTCCTCCCCACGGCCATCGCGCAGGGCATCACGAGCGACATCGCCGGCCGTACCGCCCAGCCCCGGTAGCAGTAGCCACCGGGCGGCACCGGCGAGGCCAGCGGGGACGGGGAGTGGACCTGCTCCGCGGCGCCGGGCAGGCCGCTGCCGAGAAGGTCGCGAAGGCGGTGCCGCGCCGAGTGGTGCGGCCTCACGCCCACCTGACGCCCACAAAGATCAACGAGGGCCTGGAGACGGTCCCCGAGGAGCCGGACATGCCGCCTGACCTGGGGTTTGCGGGTGGGCCGTCAGGGACTCGAACCCTGAACTCGCCGGTTAAAAGCCGGCTGCTCTGCCAATTGAGCTAACGGCCCGCTGGCTGATCGTACCCGGGCCCGCGTGGAGCTGGTGGCTTCCCGTAGGTCGTGGCCTGGAGAGGCCCGCCGGTGGGGTGAGCGCCCTCACCCCACCGGTGGGCCGGGCCGGGCGCGGCAGGGTTCCTGGTGCGCCGGTGCCGAGGACGACCGGGCCGTGGATCCGGCCTCGACGGTGGGCGGGGTCACGTTTGGCACCTGGAAGGTCACCCGTTCCGGGTGGATCCGGTTAGTGGGCAGGATCTGGGGCACCGATCGACTGAATCGTCACGCGGAGGGAGCCGACCCAATGACCCTCACGGGAGAATCCAAAATCAACCTTTCCAGAGGCACCTGGCGGATACCACGCAGCCGCGGCGCGCTGGCGGGTCTGCTGCTGATGGCTCTGGGCGTGTGGGGCACGCTCATCCCGTTCGTCGGGCCCGCGTTCAACTTCGGGTTCGGCGGTGCCCAGACCTGGAACTGGTCCGCGGCGCGGTTCTGGCTGGAAGTGCTGCCCGGAATCGCCACGTTTGTCGGCGGTCTGCTGCTGACGGCGAGCGCGAACCGGGGCACCGCGATGATCGGAGCCTGGCTGGCCATCGCGGCCGGCGCCTGGTTCGTCATCGGCCCGACGCTCGCCGGCCCGTGGCACCTGGGTGACCTGGGCACCCCGATGGGGAGCTCCGGTCGGCAGGCGATGACCTGGCTGCTGTTCTTCTACGCCCTCGGCGCGGTGATCCTCTACCTGGCGTCGACCGCGCAGGGCCGGCTCAGCGTGCGTAGCCTCCGCGACATCGAGCACGCCCAGATGCGCGCGCAGCGCAAGATGGCCGCGCGTGGCGCCCATGGCGGGCTGTTCGGCGGCGGTCGGGCGCGTAAGGAGGAGCCGGCCCGGGTCGGCGGCGGCGACGACCGGGACTACCGCGACGAGCGGGCCACCCGGTCCGCGCGTGACGAGCGCGCGGACCGCGCCGACCGGTCGGCCGGCCGCGACGTGTACCCGAGCGACACCCGGGCGGATCGCGCCGAGCCGACGACCCGTCGCGGCACCGCCCCGGCGGACAGCGCGGACCGGGACGCCGGGCACGATGTCTACCCGAGCGACACCGCCCGCGCCAGCGACAACGGCCACGGCCGGCACGAGGCTCAGCACGAGGGCCTCGGCGGGAAGATCGGCCGGACGCTCGCCAAGCACGGGATCGGCGGCCGGCACTAGCTCGCCCGCGTAGGACGCGCCCTGGCCTTACGAGCCAGAGGGTGCCGTCGGCGGCCCCGGGATGGTCAGCGAGGAATCTCTCGCTGGCTCGTCCCGGGGCCGCCGACGTTTGGGTCCTGGCCAGTCTGGGGCGGCGCCGGCGGCCGAAGAGGCACTCGGCGCCGCGCCAGTGCCATGCCCGGCGACGTTCGGCCCTGTGTCCGCGTGCGGCGGCGTGCTCGTCCTGTCCGACGTCAGAGGGGATCGTGTCAGACGCCAGAGCCAGGACCGGCACCGTTTCGTGACCCTGGCGTCTGCCAGGACGTCCGGGTCCCCTGGTGTCTGCCGCGACGTGGGACTGACGTGGGACTGGTGTCTGCCGCGACGTGGGAGAGGAGTGGTGGGGGCCGCCGCTCCGCCCAGCCGTCGACCGGGGCAGACACTGCCTGAGGCGGCGCTAGAGGCGGGTGCCGAGGTTGTCGAGGACGGCGTTCCACAGCTTGCGCACGCCGATCGGCGCGAAGATCCGCTCGAAGAAGCCGCCGACGCCGCCCGCGCCGGTCCAGGTCGTCGTCACGGTGACGTGGCTGCCGTCCCCCTGGGGGAGCACCCGCCAGACCGTGCGCAGGGTCGAGTTCTGGTCGGCCTCGACCAGCGTCGACTCGTCGGGGGCGGTCACCTCGGCGGTGACGTCGCGAATCCGCTTCTTGGTCGCGTGCAGGCGGTACCCGATGCGGGTGCCCGCGCCTTTGCCGCCGGCGAGCACGCGGTAGCCGGTGATGTTCTCCGGCCACAGCTGAGCGCGCGTTTCGGCATAGTCGGCCACCAACTCGAGCACCTGGCCAGGCGGGGCGGCGAACTCCCTCTCCGCCACGACGTTGATCTGACCCATCCGTTCCGTCCTCCGATCGGTTCCCGCCGCCGTCGGCCGCGGGGCGGGCCATCCGCTCTGGGCGCAGACGTTAACGAGCCACCCGGATCGTCGCGCGGGCGGGCGGTCGCGATCCTTCCTCGATGTCGACTGAAAGTCATCATGCAAATGCCGAGAGTGACAGGTACGGCTAAGGTGCCGGCATGGACTCCGGGGGTGAGCGGTTGCGTGGCGGTGACCTCGTCGAGGTTCCCCCTGGTTCGTCCGCGTCTGGTTCACCCGCGTCGCCGGGTCATTTGCGGGAAGGCACGCCGGAGCCGAACCCTGGCCCCGATCCACTCCACGAGGCCCCCGATCCCCTCGACGAGGAGTACGACGAGTACGGAGGCGAGTACGGAAAGGACGACGTCGCCAATACTGTCGATACCACCAATACCGACGACGTCAACGGCGTCGACGGCAACGACGGCGAGGTCTACGACGTCGACGACGCCGACGGGCGGGAGCGCGCCAGGCGCGACCCACACGAGTACCGCGACCCACGCGAGTATGACGGCTTCCCGGAGCACGACAACTTCCAGAAATATGACGACTTCCAGGAATACGAGGAGTACCAGACCGACGGGCTCCACGAAGCCGGCGGATACCGGGCGGGCGGCGGATATGAGGCCGAAGGTTCCGACCCCCACCGCTACCGGGCAACCGAACCGAACGGCTACGGCCACGGCTACGACGATGGCCACGGCTACGACGATGGCCACGGCAACGACGACGGCCACGGCAACGACGACGGCTACGGCAACGACGACGGCTACGGCTACGGCGATGGCCACGGCCATGGCGGCGCCGCTGGCCAGGACCCGGACGGGCCCGGCCGCCGGGACTCTCGCCGGGCTTCTCGCCGGGAGGCACGCCGGCAGGCGCGCCGGCCGAGGACCGACCCGCGCCGGGTGCCGGTCAACCTGCTGATCGGCTGCACGGGGGCTGACCATCGGGCGGTCGCCGAGCGGGATCGGTCGCGGTTCGCGAGCGCCGGCGCGCTCATGCTGCTGACCGCTGGGCTTGCCACCTATGCGGGCGCGTCGGTCGCCGCGTTCGGGTTCGGCATCTCGACCCTGGCGGCGCTGCCATATGGGGTGTTCTACGCGGCCTTCATCTTCTTCATCGACCGTTCGGTGTTGCTGACGATTCGGCCGCTGCGGGTCGTCGGTAAGGGGGACAACGAGCGCATCCGGCCGCGCCGCTGGTTGACGACCGGGGTCCTGCGCATCTTCATCGCGGTGTGCGGCGCGATCCTGGTCGGCGAGTCGTTGCTGCTGCGGTTCTTCGACTCGTCGATTCAGCCGCGGGTGGCTGAGCTTCGGCAGGAGGAGCTCGGCGGCATGCTGGCCGCCTGGGACCAGGGGCAGCGAACCACCGAGGACCGGCTCGTGGCGGACGTCGCCGACCGGCGCGCGCAGCTGGACACGGCCGAGAAACTGGTGTCCACCAAGACCCAGGAGGTGGGCTGCCAGCTCACCGGCGGCGACGGCTGCATCGAGGGCCGGGGGCCGATCTACCAGGTCAAGCTGGACGAGCTGCGCGCCGCGACGGCCCAGGTACCGAGGCTGCGCGCCGACCGTGACGCGGCCCAGGCCAGGCTCGACGCCTTCCGCGCCGGCAGGGACGAACGGCGCGCCGAGTACGCCGCCGCGGCCTGGAACCAGGTCGAGGAAGCCAACGACCTGCTGATGCGCGAGAAGGCCTTCTGGAGGCTGACGGCCGACGACAACTCGGTCAAGGCGTGGCGCATCCTGATCAGTCTGCTGATTCTCGGCATCGACCTGGCCCCACTGCTGTTCAAGCGCAGCCTGGACCGGACGTCGTATGCCCGCGCCGAACGCGCTGCCCTCTGGGAAGGGGAGACCAACGAGTTCGTCGACGCCTACCAGTTGAACCGTAACGCCCGGGCCCGCCGTGGCCAGGCCGGCGACGTGGCCGACCGGATGGCCGCACGCTACGCGGACTACGCGCTCACCCGCGAGGAACTGCGGCTGGCCACGTCCCTGGACGAGGACACCGCGGCCGCCACGCTGCGCCGGGACGAACGGTGGCTGGGCACCGAACACCAGGCCGCCGACCTGCGCCGGGCCCACCGGCTGCCGGTCGTCCCGCCCCCCACCTCGCCGCCGCCTGGGCCGCCCTCGGCCGTGTACGAACCGTCCGCCACCTCACCGGTCGTGCCGGCGGCCTCCGCTCCGGCTGTGCCGCCGGCTTCGGCTCCGGTCGCGCCGCCGGGACCGTCGCCGGCCACGCGGCGGCCGCCGGCTCCGCCGCCGGGCGGGTACCCGTCCCCGGACGTTCCCGGCTCACCCGGCCCCGGTTAATCCCGCACGTGCCGGGCATCGACCACGCGCCCGTCTCCGCAGGCTCTCACGACGCAAGGAGGCAGCATGACGAGGTCGCGACGGTCCGGCTCGATGCCTCCAGACCTTGACGAGCGCACCTACTCCGAGGAGCGCGTCTACCCCGAGGAACACGGTGGCGCGGCCCGGACACCGAAGAAGACCGACATCACCGGCACGACGGTCCGCGATGACCGTCAGGCGGCCGAGCGCCCGGCCAAGGGCGCGTTCCCGGAGACCTCCAGATCGGCCGTGCCTGTCTCGACGGCCTCGGCGGGCAGCGAGCCGACGGTGGCCAGTGGATCGACGCTGGGCAGCGGATCGACGCTGTCCAGCGGGTCGACCATGGGCAGTGGATCGACCGGCGGCACCTGGTCGGCGGAGGAACCGGTCATCACCCCGGCCGGGGTCATGCCGGACGACATCCGTGCCTCGGCGGGCGACACCGCCACCGCCGTGGCGCACGCGCGCGCCACGGGTACCCGGATGGAACCCGGGCGGGACACGTTCCGGGACGACCGGCGGGTGGACGACCGTTTCGTCGGCGGCTCCCAGGCCGTCGCCGACCGGACCTCGCACGACCGGATTTCGCGCGACCGGGGCGTGAACGGGCGGGTCAACGGCCACGGTAAGGCCGGCCGGCTGTCCGCGGGGGAGCTCATGTCCGGGGTCGCCACCGACATGTCGACCCTCTTCCGCAAAGAGGTGCAGCTCGCCAAGGCGGAGTTCCGCCAGTCGGCGACCCGGGCCGGCAAGGGCGCTGGAATGTTCGGCGGCGCCGCCGGAGCGGGCTTCTTCGCGGCGCTGTTCGTGCTGCTCGCCGTGATGTTCGGCCTGGCGGAGGTGATGGCGCTCGGTTGGGCCGCGCTCATCGTGGGCGTCATCCTCGCGATTGTGGCCGCGGTGCTCGGCCTCGCCGGACGGCGAACGGTCAAGACGGTGCATCCGACACCCGAACAGACCGTCGAGACACTGAAGGAGGACATGCGGTGGGCGCACGGCCTGAGGAAATAAGGTCCGAGATCGAAGAGACCCGGGACCGGATCAGCGCCGAGATCGACGAGCTGACCGACCGCTACAGCCCGGGCCGCGTCGCCGGCAGGAAGGTCCACGGGGCCCGGGACGCCGCGGCATCCATGCGGGGGAAGGTCAGCCGCGGCGCCGGCTGGCGGTGGATGAGCCCGCGGTCGAGCGGTCATCTCGGCGAGGGCCACACCGGCAATGGCGAGGCGCACGCGGCCGGCGCCCGCTACGCCGCTGAGCAGGGCGGCGACAAGCGCGGCGGCGACAAGCCTCGCGGTGCCAGGTACGGCGGCGCCGAGCCTGGTGGCGATGAGCGGCGGCGCGCCGCCGCTGAGCGTTACCGCGGCCTGCTGCACCGGCGGCCGCGGGGAAAGAAGGCGGAGACGCCCGCCGGGCAGTCCTTTATCATCGGGAAGACCGGCCCGCCGATGCCGGGCGTTCCCGGCGGTCCCGAAGATTCCGCTCGATCGGGTAAGTCGGTGTACGGCACATCGAGGACCGCTAGTTATCCGTATGAGGCCGACCCCTACCCCGAAGAGGGCGGAGAGCCGATTTACCGCGACACCGAGCGAGCCTTCGGGCCGAGGGATCCCGGCCGATTCACGCAGGGTTCCGCCGGGGCGCCCGGTCCGGCCGCGGTGGCGTCGACGGGCTCCGCGTACCGGTCCACCGACCCGGCCCGTCAGCCGAGTGGGCCGGGGTATGACACCACGTTCCAGGCCGACGCGCCGGAGCATGGCCAGCGGGCCTGGACCACGACGACGGCCCAGTCGGGCGGCCGGACGGCCGAGGCTACGCGGCGGCGGCGCGAGGACGCCTGGGCTGAGGACGTTCGGGGCCAGGACGTTCGGGACCAGGAGGTTCGGGGCGAGGAGGTTCGGGGCGACCAGGCTGAGGCCGCGCACGGCGCCCGGGAACGGGAGGCCAAGCGCGGGCACCGCCGCGAGATCGGCATCGCGGGAGCTTCCGTCGCGGTGGGCGCGGTCGGCGCGCGCCTGGTGCGGCACCCGGGCAAGCGGGAGGCCGTCCTGCTCGCGGCCGCGGACCGCAAGCGGGCCTACTGGCGCCCGGACGCCGGCGAGTGACCGGAGACTGATCCGCCGACCGGTCTCGTGCCGACCCAGCACCGCCGGTTCCACAGGATTCCTGTGGAACCGGCGGTTTCGTCTGGTGGTCGGACCGAGGGGATCTCGGGGCCGGTTCGCGCCGTTCTCAGGCCGCGGCGAGCGAGCGGGTCGCGGTCTGTAGCGTGGCGCCGGTCTCGGCGTCGAACAGGTGCAGCCGGTCGGCCGAAACGTAGAACGGAACCCGGGCACCGGTGCTGACCAGCGTGCGCGGGTCGAGCGCCGCCGTGAACCGCCGCTTCTCGGAGTCCGTCTGGATCTCGTCGTCGGCGGCGATGATCGCCTGCGCTGCCTGGGCCGCGGCGCCGCTGACGGCGCCGGCGACCATCTCGCCGTGCGTGAGCGTCTCGGTGCCGAGGCGTTCGACCAGGTCGACGTCCACTTCGAGGATCAGCGCCGCGTCGTCCGGCGGCTTGATCTCGACGTCGTGCGGCCGGACGCCGACCAGGACGTCGGGTGTGCTGGACGCGCCGACCGCGTCGGCGATGCGCGGCGGCAGGACGAGCGTCTGGCCGCCGACCCGCAGCGCGGTCTGGCCGTCGGCGGTGGTGAGGGTGCCGGGGATCAGGTTGGTCGGCGGGCTGCCGATGAAGGCCGCGACGAACACGTTCGCCGGCCGGGAGAACAGGTCGTCGGGGGTGCCGAGCTGCTGGAGCCGGCCCTCGTGCAGGACGGCGATCCGGTCGGCCATCGTCATGGCCTCGATCTGGTCGTGCGTGACGTACAGCGTGGTGATCCCGAGGTCGCGCTGGATGCGGGCGATCTGGGCGCGGACCTGGGTCCGCAGCTTGGCGTCCAGGTTCGACAGCGGTTCGTCCATCAGGAACGCCTGTGGCTCGCGGACGATCGCGCGCCCCATCGCGACCCGCTGGCGCTGCCCGCCGGACAGCGCCTTGGGCCGGCGGTCCAGGAGGTCGGTGAGGCCGAGGATCTCGGCGGCGCGCTCGACCCGCGCGTCCCGTTCCTTGCGGTGGACCCCGCCGAGCCGCAGGCCGAACGCCATGTTGTTGCGGACCGTCATGTGTGGGTACAGCGCGTAGCTCTGGAAGACCATCGCGAGGTCGCGGTCCGCCGGCGGGACCTTCGTGACGTCCCGGCCGCCCACCAGCACCTGGCCGGAGGTCGGCCTGAGCAGGCCGGCGACGATGCGCAGCGCGGTCGTCTTCCCGCTGCCGGAGGGCCCGACGAGTACCAGGAACTCGCCGTCGTCGACGGCGAGGTCGATGTGGTCGAGGACCGGCCGGACGTCGTAGGTAAGCGTGACGTCGTGAAGCTCGATCGTGGACATGGGCTCCCTCTTCCCTTCCACCGTGCTGGATCAGCTCCTGGGGGCGGCGCTCGGGTAGCCCGCGGGCGTCGTTCCCTGGCCGAGCGAGACTCGGCGGAGGCTTGACACCGGAATCCGGCGGTCGCCGGAGCGGACAGCGCGGGCTGCTGGAGGCAGACCCCAGGCCGGCGGACACGGTTGGCTGCCTCGGGGGAGGGAGTCCCCGGACATCCGTGGGTGCGGCGCCGTGCCGACAAGGGTTGCATGGCGTACCCGTTCACGTCCAGTGCCGGCCCTGGAGGCCCGCCAGAGGCGGCCGAACCAGGGAAGGCATCGGAGGGTAGTCGGGAGAACCCGTTACGTACCTGGAAATCGCGGAGCAACTAACCCTTGACAGCGACGCAACGGACATACACAGTTTCGAAGCCATGAGAGCGCTCACACGCGATCAGTGCGGTGAGCGTGAAGCCAGAGGGAGGGCTTCATGAGGGCACATCGCGGTCGCTTCGCGGCCATGGCCGGGGTCGTCGCCCTGGTCACGGCCTTAACGGCGACGGCCTGTGGCGACGGAGACGACGACAGCGGAGGGGGCGGCGGAGGCACCACCACTCTTACGATCAACACCTTCGGCACGTTCGGCTACAAGGAAGCCGGCCTGTACGCGGCGTTCGAGGCCGCCCACCCCGGCGTCAAGATCGTCGAGAACGTCGCCGAGTACAACGACCACCACAACAACCTGGTCCAGCACCTCGCGGCCGGCTCCGGCGCGGCCGACGTCGAGGGCGTCGACGAGGGCTTCATGGCCCAGTTCATCGCGACGCCGGACCAGTTCGTCAACCTGCTGGACCACGGCGCCGGCGCGCGTGAGGCCGACTACGCGAAGTTCAAGTGGAGCGGCGCGCTGTCGGCCGACGGCAAGTCCCTCATCGGGCTCGGCACCGACGTGGGCGGCCTGGCGATGTGCTACCGGGTCGACCTGTTCGAGAAGGCCGGCCTGCCGACCGCCCCGGACCAGGTCGGCGCGCTCTGGCCGACGTGGGACCAGTACTTCGCGACCGGCCTGAAGTTCCGGGACGCCAACACCGGCGCCACGTTCTTCGACGCCGGCACCAACGTCTACAACGCCCAGGTCTTCCAGCTCGCCGAGAGCTACTACAAGCCCGGCACCGAGGATCTCCAGGTCGGCACCAACCCGGGCGTGCGGGCCGCGTTCGACACGACCGCGAAGGCCATCCAGGACGGCCTGTCCGGCAAGATGGTCGCCTTCACGGACGACTGGAGCAACGCGCTGAAGAACGGCACGTTCGCGACGCTGACCTGCCCGGCCTGGATGGTCGGTTACCTCAAGACCAACGCGCCGGACACCGCGGGCAAGTGGAACATGACCTCGGTTCCGGGTAGCGGCGGCAACTGGGGAGGCTCCTGGCTGGTCGTGCCGTCCCAGAGCAAGAACAAGGATCTGGCCGCCGAACTGGTGGACTTCCTGACGCTGCCGGAGAACCAGATCAAGGTCTTCAAGGCGATCGGCAACATGCCGTCGACGGTCGAGGCGATCAACGACCCGTCGGTCCAGTCGTTCACCGAGCCCTTCCTGAACGACGCGCCCACCGGCAAGATCTTCGGCGAGTCGGCGCTCGAACTGACCCCGCAGTTCCAGGGGCCGAAGCACGGCCCGATCCGCCAGGCGATCGAGCACGGCATCCAGGCGATCGAGCAGGAGAACACCGACCCCGCCAAGGCCTGGGAGGACGCCCTGGCCGAAGCGGAACGGGCCGCGCGCTGACCCGGCCGGCGGCCTGACCGCCTGACCGCCTGACCGCCTGCCGGGCACCCACCTCGCCGCGCCGTCGCCTCCTCGGCGGCGCGGCGAGGCGCACCGGACCGGGCTGCCCGGGGTCACCGGCCCCGGATGGGGCCGCCCAGCCACCTCCCAGGTGCGCCGACGCGGATCCCGCGCCTCCCGGCTCGGTTCCCGGACCCGCCCGATCGCCGACGGGCCGCATCCGCGGCAGGGGCTCCGTCGCCGATCGGGCGGGAGCCGGCGGGAACCCGGTGGCCCCGGGCAGCCTTCGCCTCCCGATCTCCGCCCGGCCCGCCGTCTCAGGATCGCCCGGGCCCTGCGGCCCTCGAGAGCTCGGCCCGCCGGCCGGCTCGCCAGTCCGTACCACCACCGACCCACCCCGTGACCACCGGCGCCACCAGTGCGAGCGGGCAGGAGGAGACCCGGTGACCACCCTCGCACCCACGGCGTCCTCGGTGGACGCCTCGCCGCCACCAGCTGGAGCGCGGCGCCGCCGGAACGCCGCGATCCGGCGGGTGACCGGCGTCACGGCGCCCTATGGCTTCGTCGCCCCGTTCTTCCTGATCTTCCTGGTCTTCGGTCTCTTCCCGATGCTCTACACCTTCTGGGTGTCGATGCACGACCGGAGCATGCTCAGCCGGACGTCCGGGGAATGGGTCGGCCTACAGAACTACCGCGACCTGCTGGGCGACAAGTTCTTCTGGAACGCGGTCCAGAACACGTTCGAGCTGATGCTGCTGTGTACCGTGCCGCAGCTCGTCCTGGCGCTCGTCATGGCGCACATCCTGAACGCCCGGCTGCGCGGCCGGACCCTGTTCCGGATGGGCATCCTGCTGCCCAACATCACCTCGATCGTCGCCGTGACGATCGTCTTCGGGCAGCTCTTCAGCAAGGACTACGGCCTGATCAACTGGGCGCTCGGCCTGTTCGGCGTCGACAAGATCAATTGGCAGGCCGGCGACTGGACCTCGAAGATCGCCATCGCGTCGATGGTCATCTGGCGCTGGACCGGCTACAACGCCCTGATCTACCTGGCCGCGATGCAGGCCATCCCGAAGGAACAGTTCGAGGCCGCCGCGATCGACGGCGCGGGAACCTGGCGCCAGCTGTGGCACGTCACGCTGCCGGCGCTGCGCCCGACGATCGCCTTCACCGCCCTCGTCTCGATCATCGGCCAGATCCAGCTGTTCACCGAGCCGCTGCTGTTCGACACCGGTCCGGGCAGCGTGACCGGCGGCACCAGCCGCCAGTTCCAGACGCTCGCGCTGCTGCTCTACGAGGAGGGCTTCCGGCTCTTCCACTTCGGCTACGCGTCGGCGATCGCCTGGTTGATGTTCCTGCTCACGGTGCTGCTGGCCCTGCTCGCCTATCTGGTCACGCGCAGCGGCGCGCTGGTCGGGGGCGTCCGGCACGCGGGCGCCGGCCGGGGCCGCTGGTTCCGCGCCGGCCGCGGCCGGACGGTCGGCGCGCGCCCGGCGGCGGCGCGGGCAACCCGGCGGACCTCCCGGTCCGACGGGGCGGCCGAGCCGGCGGGAACGCCGAGTGTGGCCACGGCGGCGGCAACGCCGAGCGTCGCCACGGCGGCGGGGACCCCGGACCTGGTCAAGCGCGCGGGGACTCCTGGCTCCCCCGAGTCGGTGGGAACCCCGCCGACCACCCAGCCCACCCCACCCCCCTCGGGCGGTACGCCGGGAGGAACGTCATGAGCGTCGCGATCGAGAAGTCTCCCGGCCCCGCGGCGGCCGGGCCGCCGGCCGGCTCGGACGGCTCCGACGGGCCGGGCGGGCGGCGCCGTAAGCGGACCGGCCGGAGCCCGGACACCGAGCGCACCGGGTTGCTGCGCTACCCGTTCATCATCATCGTCCTGCTGTTCTCGGCGTTCCCGGTCTACTGGACCTTCCTGATCCCGTCCCGGACGAACGCCGAGGTGAGCCAGGTCCCGCCGCCGTTCATCCCGGGTGGGCACTTCTTCGAGAACGTCCGGCGGGTCTTCGACACCGTCGACTTCGGGAAGGCGCTGCTCAACTCGTTCCTCGTGGCCGGGTCGATCACCTTCACCACGCTGCTGTTCTGCTCGCTGGCCGGGTTCGCGTTCGCGAAGCTGCAGTTCCGGGGGCGTGGCGCGCTGCTGCTCCTGGTGATCGGAACCATGATGGTTCCGGTCCAGCTGGGGATCATTCCGCTCTACATCGAGATGCAGCAGTTCGGCTGGACGAACCACCTCATCTCGGTGATCGTGCCGACGGCGGTGACCGCGTTCGGCGTGGTGTTCATGCGGCAGTACGCCATGCAGGCCGTTCCGGACGAACTGCTCGAGGCGGGCCGGATGGACGGCTGCTCGACGATCGGCCTGTACTGGCACGTCGTCCTGCCGGCGCTGCGCCCGGCGATGGCCGTCCTGGGCCTGCTCACCTTCATGCAGGCCTGGAACGACTTCATGTGGCCGCTGATCGCGCTCAATCCGCAAAACCCGACGGTTCAGGTCGCCCTCAGCACGCTGTCGTCCGGCTTCTACCGCGACAACACGCTGGTGCTCGCTGGCACCGCGATCGGCACGCTTCCCGTTCTCATCATCTTCGCCATCTTCGGTCGTCAGATCATCAGCGGAATCATGGAAGGCGCGGTCAAGGGATGACTATCAGCACCGAATCGGTCACCGGAGCGATTCCCTCGACCGATGAGCTGGCGGCGCGGATTGCCGCCGACCTGCCCAGGAACTTCGTCTGGGGTGCCGCGACCTCGTCCTACCAGATCGAGGGCGCGACCACCGAGGACGGCCGAGGGCCGTGCATCTGGGACACGTTCGCGAGCACCAGGGGCAAGACCCGCGACGGGGAGAGCGGCGCGGTCGCCGTCGACCACTACCACCGCTACCGCGATGACGTGGCGTTGATGGCCGAGCTCGGCCTCCAGGCCTACCGGTTCTCGGTGGCCTGGCCGCGGATCGTCCCGACCGGGTCCGGCCCGGTCAACCCCGCCGGCCTCGCCTTCTACGACCGGCTGGTCGACGAGTTGCTCGCCGCCGGCATCGACCCCTGGATCACCCTGTACCACTGGGACCTGCCGCAGCCTCTGCAGGACCTGGGTGGCTGGGCCAACCGGGAGACCTCCTACCGGTTCGCCGAGTACGCCGAGCACGTCTCGACCGCCCTGGGCGACCGGGTGAAGCACTGGTCGACGCTCAACGAGCCCTGGTGCTCGGCGTTCGAAGGGCATCTCACCGGCCGGCACGCTCCCGGCGTGCAGAGCGCGCACGCCGCCGTCCGCTCCGTGCACCACCTGCTGCTGGCGCACGCGCTCGGCACCGAGGCGCTGCGGGCCCGTGGCGTCGCCGACGTGGGCATCACGCTCAACCTCATCCCGGCGGAGTCGCCGGAGGACTCGCCGGCGGCCGCCGACGCGGTCCGCCTGGTCGACGGCCAGTCGATCCGGCTCTGGCTCGACCCGCTGCTGCGCGGTAGCTACCCGGCGGACGTCGTCGCGGACTTCGCCAAGGTCGGCGCCGAGCTGCCGATCCAGGACGGCGACCTCGCCCGGATCGCGGCGCCGCTCGACTGGATCGGGGTGAACTACTACGCGCCGCACATCGTCGTCTCCGGGCCCGACCCCGATCCGACGCCGATTCCGTTCGTCGCCGCGGACGACCTGACCAGGGTCAAGTCGACGGAGAACGTGACCGCGCTGGCCTGGCCGATTCGGCCGCGCAGCTTCGCCGGCCTGCTGCGTCGCCTCGACGCGGACTATCCGGGCGTCACGTGGTACATGCACGAGAACGGCGCCGCCTACCTTGACGAGCCGGTGGCCGACGGCAGTGTGCCCGATCCGGAGCGGCTCAGCTACGTTGCTCAGCATCTCGACGTTGTGCGGGAAGTCGTCCAAGAGGGCGTGGACCTGCGGGGATACTTCGTGTGGTCCCTGATGGACAACTACGAGTGGGCTGAGGGATACAAGATGCGATTCGGCGTGATCCATGTCGACTTCGACACCCTTGTGCGCACTCCGAAGTCGAGCGCGCTGTGGTACTCCCGCCTGATCCGAGACCACCGAGCGGCGAACGGAAACCTGTGACTCCTGCCGAGACTCATCCCGCTGACCGGTCCGTCGCGCCGGCGCCCGAACCCCGGACCTCCCAGCAGGCCTCGGGCATCGACGTCCGGACCGCCCCGATCGCCGACCTCCCAGATCCCCTACCTCCCAGATCGGCTCCGCCGATCCGGCAGGAACCCTGTCGCGGATCCGGCAGGAACCCTGCCGCCGACCGGCCAGGGGCCCCGGATCCAGCGGACACCCCAGAGAACCTCGACACCCCAGAGAACCTGGACTCTCGCGAGACCCCGGACACCCCGGATACCCCGGCGGGCGCCGGGAACGGCGCGGCGGCCGAGGGCGACGAGACGCCCGGCGCGGTGGTGGCGCAGCGCCGCGCGCCGACCCTGGAGGAGGTCGCCGAGCTGGCCGGGGTGTCGCGGGCGACCGTCTCCCGGGTGGTGAACGGGTCGTCGCGGGTGTCGCCCGAGGCACAGGCGGCGGTCAACGCCGCGATCGCCCAGCTCGGTTACGTGCCGAACCGGGCGGCGCGCAGCCTGGTGACCCGCCGGACGGACACGCTGGTGCTGATCGTGCACGAGCGGCCGGACACGGTGTTCTCCGACCCGTTCTTCGCCAGCGTGCTGCGCGGCGTCAACCAGGCGCTCAGCCCGACCGACCTGCAGCTCGTGTTACTGCAGGCCCAGGGCGAGGCGCAGCGCGACCGGGCGCTGCGCTACGTCGGCAACGGGCACGTCGACGGCGTGCTGCTGATCTCGCTGCACGGCGACGACATCATGCCGACGGCGATCTCGGCGGCCGGGGTGCCGCTGGTGATGGCCGGGCGGCTGCTGACCGGCGGACCGCTGGACTATGTCGACGCCGACAACGTCGGCGGCGCCCGCGACGCGGTCCGTTACCTGATCGCCGCCGGCCGGCGCCGGCTCGCGACCGTCGCCGGGCCGGGAGACATGAGCGTCGGCGTGGACCGGCTCCGCGGCTACAGGGAGGCGGTCCGAGAAGCCGGTGACCAGGCGTCCGCGGGGCGCGTCGCGGTCGGCGACTTCACCGAGGAGAGCGGGCGGCGGGCGACCACCCAACTGCTCGCCGACCATCCGGACCTCGACGCGGTGTTCGCGGCCTCGGACCTCATGGCGCTCGGCGCCCTGCGCGCCCTGCGCGAGGCCGGCCGGCGGGTGCCCGAGGACGTCGCCGTCGTCGGCTTCGACGACGCGGCGCTCGCCGCCTACGCCGACCCGCCGCTGACCACGATCCGCCAGCCCGTCGAGCTGATGGGCCAGGAGATGGTGCGCCTGCTGCTGGCCCGGATCGCGGACCCCTACGCCGACCCGACGGAGGTCGTCCTCCCCACCGAACTGGTCGTCCGCGCCTCCGCGTGACCGGCCGGAACGGGCGAGGGGCCGTGCGCGGCCGCGCCGCGGGTCGACCGGCGCCGGTCCCGGCACCCCGGGCACCCTGCTTTCGTGCCTCTACGGCCCGCTCAGCCGTGTGTGCTTGATAACTGAATGTAGCTATGGCGTCGATGGCGGGCTGGGGTGCCACTCCGGCGAGACCAGGGTTCCGTCGATGGTCGTGCTCCCTTCCCTGACGCACAGAACGGGCGTGTCCGGACGGGGCGTACTAGCCTCCGAGAAGTGCAGCCTGTGACATCCACGGTCGAACCGGGCGCCGCGTCGGCGGTGGAGCATTCCTCGTGCCGTTATCGGGCCAGGGCGTGGTGGGGGGACCGGCTGGTGGCCGAGTCGACCGCCGCGGTGCGCGCCCAGGAACCGGGCCAGGCGCCGGCACTGTACTTCCCGCGCACGGACGTCCGGCTCGACCTGCTCCAGGACGAGGGCCGGCAGGTCACCTGCCCGGTCAAGGGCGCGGGGGAGCTGTGGACCCTCGACGGGAAGGCGCCCGCGCCGGTCCCCGAATGGCACGCGCCCGGGCACGGCGGCGAGGACGACGGCCTGGTCGACGGCCGGGACGCGGTGTGGAGCTTCGCCGAACCGGCCGCCGGCCTCGAGTGGCTCGCGGGACTCGTCGCGTTCGACCATGACCGGGTACGCGTCGAGTTGGTCGACCTCGTCGATGGCGAGGAGCCCCGTGAGGCGTCCATCAAGAGGTTCCCGACCTGGGGCGATGCCGCGGATCTGATCGACATCATGGACGTGCGACCGGCCGGCGAGCTGCGCTACGTCAGCGCCATCCGGCCGAGCCACACGCGGTCGGTCGTCGAGGCCAGCCAGATCCTCGGCCAGGCCATCGTGGCCGCGATGCGGCACACCGCCGGGCGGCGGGCGGTGTCCGCCCATCTGGTCATGTACCGGGTGGCCGACACGAACCATCCACTCGAGTTCGACCTCGAGGAGCTCAGCTCCGGGCGGACCTTCAGCGCGCTGCTCGTGCACGTCAGCCAGGGCGGGCGGCGCCGGGCCACCGTCAACCTGCTGCTCGACGTGACCGCGCCCGGCGTCGTCGCGCACGCGGCCCCGCCGCCGCCGTGCGCCGGGCCCTACGACAGCGAGCCCTACGACATGTCGGTCACCGGGCGCGACCTGCGGTTCGTCGACGCCGCCTACGACAACGACTCGGCGGCGCCGGTCGGGCCGCCGGTCATCGACTCCTGGCTCCGGTTCCGCGAGGTGCCCGCCGACCCGGCCCTGCACGCCGGCCTGCTGGCCCAGTTCACCGGGCACATCTCGATCGCCGCCGCGCTGCGCCCGCACGCCGGCGTCGGCCAGGACCAGGCCCACCGCACGCTGTCCATGGGCATCAACGCGATCGCGATCTCGCTGCACGCGGACGTCCGCGCGGACCGGTGGATGCGTTACCACCACCACTCGACGTTCGCCGGCGACGGCATGACCCATTCCGAGTGCCGGGTGTACACGGAGGCGGGCGAACTGGTCGCGTCGTTCACCGTGGACGCGACGCTGCGCGGCGTGGCCGGCCGCGTTCTCGACGACCGGACGGCGATCTGAGCATGGCGGACCGAAGCCCAGCGGCCGTGCGCACCTCCTACGCGAGCGTCGACGGGCTGCGGATCGCCTACCAGCTGATCGGCGACGACCGCGGCGACGGCCGGCTGTGGGTGATCACCACCGGTGGCCGCTTCACCAAGGAGACCCCGGGGGTGCGCGCGCTCGCCGAGGCGCTGGCGGTGGACGGCGACCGGGTGCTCGTCTGGGACCGGCCCAACTGCGGCGAGTCCGACGTGCGCTTCGCCGGCGAGACCGAGCCCGAGATGCAGGCCGACGCCCTGGCGGCGCTGCTGGCGCATCTCGACCTCGGCCCGGCGGTGCTCGCCGGGGCGACGGTCGGCACCCGCGTCTCGCTGCTGACCGCCGCCCGCCACCCCGAGGTGGCCGCTGGCCTTGCGCTCTGGTGGCTCAGCGGCGGCCCGATGGGGCTGATGATCCTGGGAAACGTCTACTACACCGCCAGCATCACCGCCGCCTGGACACGGGACATGGCCGCCGTCGCCGACCTGCCCGACTGGGCCGGCTCGATCGCCGGCAACCCGGCCAACCGGCAGCGGATCCTCGACCAGGATCGCGACGAGTTCCTCGCGACGCTGCAGCGCTGGATGCAGGCCTACTGCCCGCGGCCGGCCGAGCAGGTCCCCGGCCTCTCCGATGACGCCGCCCGGGCCATCACGGTCCCCACCCTGGTTTTCCGGGGTGGCGCCAGCGATCCCTTCCACCCGCGCCTGACCTCCGAGGCCGTGGCCGCGCTCCTCCCGAACGCCAGTCTCGTGGAGCCGCCGTGGGGTGACCGCGAGTACCTCGAACGACAGGCCGAGGCGCAGACGGCCGGCGGCCTGTTCGTCCGCTGGCCGCTGCTCGCGCCCACCCTGCGGAAGTGGGCCGCCGAGGCCCTCGGCGGCTGATCGGTCGGCTAGTGCCGCATCAGCGAAAGTCTGCCCGCGCCGTGGGCCGGTGCCGTGGGCCGGTGCCGGTGAAGTGTCCGCGGTAGCGCGGTCCCTGGCTCGCGTTCTGGCGGACACTTCGGGGCCGCCACTCACGGATGGGTGGCCAGCGGCGCCTTAGTCGGTGCGCTCCTGCGGGGAGGAGTGCTCCCAGTCGGCCAGGATCGTGCGGATGCCGGTGACCAGCAGCAGCGGCTGGTCGAGCAGCACATGGTGGCCGGCCAGCGGGATCTCGATCACCGGCGCGACCCGGCCGAGCAGGTTGTACATCTGGCCGCCGATGTCGGGGGTGACCAGGCCGTGCTCCGCGCGGAACAGGGCGACCCGGCAGTGCACCTTGTGGAGCAGCTCGGGCGACGGGGCGGTGCGGCTGCTGAAGACGTTCGGGTCGAACTTCCAGGTCCAGCCGCCCTCGACCGAGCCGATCGAGCCGCGGGCGATGTGCTCGATCGCGTAGGGCAGGGTGTGCGGCTGCGGCGGGACGATCCGGAACCGGGCCAGGGCGTCGGAGGCGGTCGGGTACACCCGCAGCGGGCCGAACGCGGTTCGTTCGCGGGCGGCCAGCTCCTCCGGGGTGAACTCGGTGACCGGCGAGTCGATGAGCACGATCCCGGCGACCCGGTCGGGGTGCTCGGCCGCCGTCGTCGCCACGACCCAGCCGCCCAGGCTGTGCCCGATGACGATCGGCGGTGAGGCGATCCCCGCGTCGTCGATCACGGCGATCACCTCGGCCGCCCAGGTGGACAGCGAGTACTCGTCGCGACGGGCGCTGTCGCCGTGGCCGGACAGGTCCAGCGCGACGACCCGGTACTCGTCCGGGACCATCGGCGCGATGTGGTCCCACCAGCCGGCGTGCGCCGCGCCGCCGTGCACGAGCACGATCGCCGGCAGGTCCGGCGCTCCACCCCAGCACCGGTAGCTGATCCGCGCGCCGTCCACGTCGACCTCGAAATGCTCGGGCCGGTCGTCCAGCGCGGCGTCGAACCAGGTCGGCGCTTCCTCGTTCATCTCCCGTTGTCCGCCATTCGGCTTGTCGGCTGCCCGCGTGGCCTCGCCTGCCCGCGGGTGGTGGCTGCCCCGCGGGCGGGCGCCCGCGGATGCCCCCGGTTGGGTCGGTTCCGTCCCCGGTGGTCCGGTGATCCGTGGGTTCGGACCGACCCATCCTGCCTGGTGAGCGTAACCCCGCACGGGCGCCCTCAACAGGGTCGTGGAAGGTGGTCGGGCCCGCCTCGCGGAGGCGCGGTCGGTCCGTCGGGCGCCGGCCCGCCGGCCGCCGGTCCGTCGGGCGCCGGCCCGCCGAGCCCGGCGTCCTGGTCGCGTCGCGTTGGCCACGTCGTAACAGCCTAGTACGTTTTGATCACAGGTCATCCGGCTGCGGACTTGTTTCCGGTATTTACGGCCCCGGCCGCGACGCGGCGAGGACACGCCGTCCAGCCTGGATGCTTTAGGTGATGATCGTTATACGATCCGTCGTGCTGCCCCGCTGATCTGCGCCACAACGCGGCCCGGCATGTCCGGCCCGAACTGGTGAAGGCGGACCGGCGGTGGCCCACGCATGGGGACGGCCTTTTCGATCAATTTTGGGGAAGATTCTGTCGGCTCCGGCGGCAATGGCTGGACGGATCGCTCGGTATCCGCGGTCCGGTCGTCAGCCGCCGGCGAGCGGTGGCCCGGTACGCACCCGGCCGCCGGGACTGGGGACGGCATGGACCTGTCGAAGTCAACGGTCGTGGTGACGGGCGGAACGGGTTTTCTCGGGCGGCACGTGGCGGACGAGATCGGCCGTGCCGGCGCCCGGGTACGCGCCCTGGGCCGGAAGGACTATGACCTGCGCCAGCGTCACAACGTCCAGGAGATGCTGCGGCGGCTGCGGCCCGACGCCCTGGTGCACCTGGCGGCGTCCGTCGGCGGAATCGGCGCGAACCTGGCCGAGCCCGGCCGGTTCTTCTACGAGAACACCGTCATGGGCGTCGAGGTGCTGGAGGCGTGCCGGGCGGCGGGGGTGGCCAAGGTGCTGGTCGCGGGCACGGTCTGTGCCTATCCCAAGCACACGCCGGTCCCGTTCCGGGAGGAGGACCTCTGGGCGGGTTTTCCGGAGGAGACCAATGCTCCGTACGGCATAGCCAAGAAAGCGTTGCTGGTGCAGTGCCAGGCTTACCGCGAACAGTACGAGATGAACTCGATCTACCTTCTCCCGGTGAATCTCTACGGACCACACGACAATTTCGACCTGAATTCCAGCCATGTCATACCGGCCATGGTGCGCAGGTTCTCCGAGGCGCGGCGCGCGGGTCTCGGCTCGGTCACGCTGTGGGGGGACGGCTCACCCACCCGGGAGTTCCTGCACGTGCGGGACGCGGCCCGGGCGTTCCGGCTGGCGCTGGAGCGTTACGACGAGGGCGAGCCGGTCAACGTCGGCAGCGGCCAGGAGATCAGCATCAGGCGGCTGGCCGGGCTGGTCGCCGACGCGGTCGGCTTCTCCGGCGAGATCGTGTGGGACTCCTCCAGGCCGAACGGCCAGCCGCGCCGCCGCCTCGCCACCGACCGGGCGAAGGCGGCCTTCGGCTTCGAGGCCGAGGTCGACCTGGCCGCCGGGATCCGTCAGGTGGCCGAGTGGTACGAGCGCACCCAGGCGGCCCAGCCCGAGCCCTACACCGCCGGGGCGGCCCCGGGCGCGGGGCTGGCGGACCTGCCAGCCCGGTGACGGGCGGCCGGGACGTCCGCGGCGAAGCCCTGGGATGGC